>JBAXHD010000011.1:0-68898 GCA_037139095.1 Actinomycetota bacterium | reverse complement strand
CGTGCGATGGTACGCCGCACCGGACTTCTGAACAGCCATCCGAACCAAGGGATCGCGAGGCGATAACGCGTTGTCTCTCGAACCGTTGTCGCGTCGATTTCTACCGTTCGTTCGTAGTGCGTGAACGGCCCCTCGGCCTGCGTAAAGGTGTGCACCGCAGCATCGGTAGTGCCGGCTTCTTCTTTGACGAAGTCGTTGCGCGGAGCAAGCGCGTGAGCGGTGTTGGCCTCGGTAGCGGGTAGTTCTCGGACAATGCGCTGACTCCCCACCACATCGGGAGCATACTGGTGCGATGGATTTGGGCGCGGAACAGATTGTGGTTCGTGGCAGTGGTCCGCTCGAGGGCGAGATCACCGTGCCCGGTGCAAAGAACTCGGTGCTGAAACTGATGGCGGCGTCGCTATTGGTCGACGGCGTGACCACGCTCACCAACGTTCCTGCAATCGCCGACGTCGCGATTATGGGCGATTTGCTCGATGCCATCGGCGTTTCGTCGGCTCGTCACCCGAGCGATCCCACCACGCTGGTGCTGACCCATCATGGCTCGATCACGCCGGTGGCACCGTACGAACTTGTTGAACGAATTCGTGCGTCGATCAACGTGCTCGGCCCACTGCTCACTCGTTACGGCGAGGTGAGGCTCTCGCTGCCCGGTGGCGACGACTTCGGTAGTCGGCCCATCGATATGCACCTGTCGGGTCTCGAGGCGATGGGCGCCACGTTCCAACTGCACCACGGCTACCTCGAGGCTCGCGCTGAGCGTTTGCATGGAGCCAAGATCACCTTTGAGTTCCCTAGCGTTGGGGCCACCGAGAATTTGCTCACGGCGGCCGTGTTCGCCAAGGGAACCACGGTCATCGATAACGCTGCGCGTGAGCCCGAGATTGGCGACCTGTGCGAATTTCTTGTAGCGATGGGCGCCGACATTGAGGGCATTGGTTCGTCCACGTTGGTGATCCATGGGGTCGAGCGCGATTCGCTGCGGCCCGTCACCCACGAAATTGTGCCCGACCGAATTCAGGCGGCCACCTATATTGCAGCGGCGGCCGTTACGGGTGGCGAGATCACCTTGCGCAATGCGCGCGCCGAACACATGGAGATGTTGATTCGCCGCTTTGTCGACATGGGCCTGCAGATCACTCCGCAGACCCATGGCCTAGCGGTGTTTGCACCCAAGCGTTTGCGTTCGGTCGATGTGGCCACACTGCCGTATCCGGGCATTGCCACCGACTACAAGCCGCTCATCGTCACCATGCTCTCTGTGGCCGATGGCGTGGGCATCGTTACTGAGAACCTGTATCCGGGTCGCTTCCGCTACGTAGAAGAACTGTTGCGCCTTGGCGCCGATATCAGCACCGACGGACATCATGCTGTGGTTCGTGGCGTTGCTCGGTTGTCGGGTGCTCCGGTAAAGGCCCCCGATATTCGTGCGGGCGCAGCGCTAGTAGTGGCTGGTCTCGTCGCCGAAGGCGAAACGGTGATTACTGGTGTCGACCACATCGATCGCGGCTACGACGATCTCGTTGGCCGACTGTCGATTCTCGGCGCCGACATCACCCGCCGCTAGTCCGCCGCGGCATCCACGTCGGCCAGGTCAATCCGCCGCGCATTCACGTCCGCTCAGCCCGCATGGGCGCGATTTGGGACAACTGCTGTCCCAAATCGCGCCCATGTAACGAGGGTGGGCGAGAAACCGGCGAGATGGGGGACGGGGCGAGGCGGGTTAGCTGTCGCTTGAGGGAGTGGCGCTCGAGGGGGTGGCAGTGTCGGCGGGCGGCTGCGGGTGCTCGAGTTTTGAGGCTCGATAGCGAGCCAACCACAGTAAGCCAACGATGACCAGCAACGGACCAGCGACAATCAGGCCTTCGTCCCAGCCACCCTGATGAGCCACGACAGTGGCGAGGGTGTGGGTTGCGGAAGGAATGTGTGCAATGGCGCGAATTGTTGTCACAAACGGCAAATCTACCGGTGGTCGTGCTTAGATAGAGCGCGGTCAAGACAGAGGTAACACCACATGCGCGCCCAAGTCGAAGAATGTATTGAGATCATCCGGCCTGCTCTTCAGGCCGATGGTGGCGATATCGAACTCAAAGATGTCGATGAGGCCACCGGAGTTGTGTCGGTCACCCTCGTGGGGGCCTGTGGCACATGCCCGGCCAGCACGCAGACCCTCAAGGCCGGTATCGAGCGCATCATGCGCGACCGTGTCGACGGTGTCACCGAGGTTGTGGCGGTCTAGTTTCGTGGCTCGCCAGAATCGATCCGTCGAAGAAATGTTTAGCGCCGCATGTGGCGGCGACCGGGGAGCACTCGCTCGTTTGCTGTCGCTCATTGAGCGCGGCGACGAAGAAGCCCGCACCATTGGGCGGCTGTCGTATCCACTGGGCGGCCGTGCGTACACCGTGGGCCTTACCGGTGCGCCGGGCGCTGGCAAGAGCACGCTGACATCGGCAACCATCGGACACCTGCGCTCGATGCAACTCGAGGTTGCGGTGTTGGCCATCGATCCGTCGTCACCGTTTACCGGTGGCGCCATTTTGGGCGATCGCGTGCGAATGCAAGATCACGCCACCGACCCGGGTGTGTTCATTCGCTCGATGGCTACTCGTGGCCATCTTGGCGGCTTGTCGCTGTCTACTCCCGAAGCCATTCGCCTGCTCGATGCCGTGGGTCGCGAATGGATCTTGGTTGAGACCGTTGGCGTCGGACAGGTTGAGGTCGAGATCGCGGGCAAAGCCGACACCACAGTTGTGGTGGTCAACCCTGGCTGGGGCGATTCTGTGCAGGCCAACAAAGCGGGTCTGATGGAGATCGCCGACATCTTCGTAATCAACAAGAGCGATCGCAAAGGAACCGCCGAGACGCGCCGCGATCTTGAGCAAATGCTCGAACTCTCCGATCTGTCGCACGACGATTGGACTCCGCCGATTCTCACAACCGTTGGCACCACGTCGCAGGGCGTGCCCGAACTGTGGGACGCCGTGCTCGAGCATCGTCAGTTCATCACCGACCATGGTGTGCTCGACCAGCGTCGCGAGTTCCGTTTGCGCGAAGAGCTTCGTGACATTGTGGCTCGTCGCCTTCATCAACGGGCACGCGAGATTTGCGGTGGCGATCGTTGGGAGTCGTTGCAGAGCGACGTGTTGCACCGCCAGCTCGACCCGTGGGGTGCCGCGGATCAGATGCTTTCTGGGCTGGCCTGACCCCGTTCAAAGGGTCAATAGCGTGCCGCGCTGATTAGCTTTGACAAATGGAATCTTTGAGCATCGAGCACGCGCAGTTAGTTCACCTTGATCGTCGCGACGACGGCGTTGCAGTTGTCACGCTGAACAACCCCAAGGTGAATGCGTTGTCGCAAGAGTTGCTGGCGCGCTTAGGCGAGGTAGCAAACGAGCTCACCATCGACCCCGCCGGCGCTGTAGTGGTTACGGGCGGCGAGCGAATCTTTGCTGCCGGTGCCGATATCAGCCAGTTCGGTGGACCCGCCGAAGCGGTAGCCATCACGGCTGGCTTTCACCGTGCGCTCGACGCAATCGCTGCGATCCCTCGGTTCGTGATTGCAGCGGTCAGTGGTTATGCCCTTGGCGGTGGATGCGAACTCGCGCTGGCGTGCGACTACCGCATCGCAGGCGAGCGCGCCGTATTTGGGCAGCCCGAGATTTTGCTCGGCATCATCCCCGGTGGTGGCGGTACACAGCGGTTGGCTCGTGCTGTTGGAGCCAGCCGCGCCAAAGAGATGTGCATGACCGGGCGTCAGGTGAAGGCCGACGAAGCATTGCGCATTGGTCTCGTCGACGAAGTGGTGGCGGGCGATCAACTGCACGAGCGAGCGATCGCGCTGGCCACCGAGTTGGCCAAAGGGGCAACGGTTGCGCAGGCCATCACCAAGCACACGATCGATGCCGGCTTGTCGATGTCGTTGGCCGATGGCCTCGCGCTCGAACAGCGAGCCTTCGCTGCGGTCTTCGAATCTGAAGACAGCCGCATCGGCGTGCAGAGTTTCTTAGAGCACGGTCCAGGCAAGGCCAGCTTCGCCGGCCGCTAGTACACCGTCGATACGGCTGATGCCACGGGTAACGCCGGCGGTGCTGCCAGACTGCTTGCCGTGCCGACCCCCGACGATCACATCGCGCAAAGCGTTACAGCAGTCGCAGGCGAGGGTGGCGTTGCAGTCTCATACGTGTCTGGAGCTGATCAATCGTCGGCGTTCTCGATCTTCTTGGTGGTCGTCTCAGCGCTGATTTTCAGCACCGGCGCCTTGTTTGTTCGCGGCCTTGATCATCCGCATCCGTGGACCACGGTGTTCTGGCGATCGGTTTCGGCATGCGCCAGCTTGTTGATTCTCATCGTGTGGCGCGAGCGAAAGAATTCGCTGAGGGTCATCCTCAATATGGGAAAGCCCGGGTGGGCCGTTGGCGCAGCGTTCTCTGGCGCGTCGGTTGGAATGGTGGTTGCGCTGTCGCGAACCAGCGTCGCGATTGTGCTGGTGATCTACGCGCTTGCTCCGCTCGCAGCGGCAGTTCTCGCCTGGATCTTCATCGGCGAGCGAGTGCGTGGCTACACATGGCTGGCGATCGCAGTCACCGTTGCTGGCGTTGGCTACATGGTCTCGGGCTCGGGCTCAAGCGGTTCAGCTACTGGCGCACTGATTGCACTGATCGTTCCGCTGTCGTTCGGATTTGGAACCGTGATTATCCGTCGCCACTCTGAGATTGCAATGGCGCCAGCAATGTTGCTCGCGGCATTCATCAGCGCTGTGCTTGCCGTGCCGTTTGCTCACCCGTTCGATGTGACCACGCACGACCTCGTGCTGATGCTGGCATTCGGCTTTGCGCAACTCGGTGTGGGCTTGGCGATTTTTGCGGTGGGCGCGGCCGGTGCGCCAGCAACCGATGTGGCGCTGTTGTCGATGCTCGAGCCGATCATGGGACCGATTTGGGTGTGGATCTTTATGAGCGAATACCCGGGCGTTCCCGCGTTGATTGGCGGCACCACGGTGTTTGCTGCATTGGTCATTCACACCTTGTACGCGGCGTGGCTCGCCAAGGCCGAAACCGATTCGTAAGCAGCGTTGGCAGCGCTTGCAATGGCTGCCGTGATCGCGCAGCGATCAGCTGGCCCACGCAATGCAACCGAGCTCGAACTCGTTGGCGAGTAGCGGATGGCTGGGCAACACCCGTGCGGTGAGCCCGTATGAGCCGGATCTGCCCACCACGTAATCGCCTGACCACACATGATCGGCACCGATGGTGAGTGTGCAGATCTGCGGCGAGGGCAACAGCGAGCCTTCACTGTCGATGGGCCCATGCAGAACTTGCACCTGCACATTGTTGGGCGAGAACTCGCCGAGGTCGACGCTGACCCGCGCAGAGCGCCGCTCGCCCTCGTGTCCCTCGTTGGTGTCGGTTTCGATGTTTGAAATACGCACGGTTGACCAAGCGGCTCGCACATGCGATTTGAATGCAGCAAGGCTGCGAGCTCCGGCCGAGTCGTCGTTGCTCAGCGCCAAAGCGCCAGCTGCGGCGGGCTCGTACAGCTTGGTCACGTAATCGCGAACCATTCGCGATGCCGTGACCTTGGGGCCAAGTGATGCCCAGTTGTGCAACATTCGGTCGAGCCAACCTTTGGGGACCCCACTTGGGCTGCCATCGGTTTCATAGAACATGGGGACGATCTCTTGTTCGAGTAGTCCGAACAGGCTCATTGCCTCGCGCTGATCACGGCGGATTGGATCTGGATCGTCGTCGATCGAGGCGATGTCCCAACCGTTCTCGCCGTCGCTCCATTCGTCCCACCAGCCATCGCGGATGCTGCAGTTGAGTGCGCCGTTGAGCGCGGCTTTCATGCCACTGGTGCCGCACGCCTCATGCGGTCGCAGTGGGTTGTTGAGCCACACATCGCAGCCGTGGTACATCGTTCGTGCCACTGCAATGTCGTAATCGGCCAGGAAGACAAAGCGTTGATGGATGTCGAACTCGCGGGAGAACAACTCGATCGACTGAATCATTGCTTTGCCCGGGTGATCGGCCGGATGCGACTTGCCTGCGAACACGAACTGAACGGGTCGATCGGGGTTGAGCAGCAGCCTGCGCAGGCGGTCGGGCTGCGAAAGCAGCAGGGTTGCCCGCTTGTATGTAGCGAAGCGTCGTGCGAAGCCGATGGTGAGAACGTTGGGGTCAAGCACATCGTCGCCTCGGCGAGCGCGTACGTAGCTCACGAGGCGCGCTCGGCCTGCCGAACGCGCTGACCACACTCGCTCGTGCGACAGGTTGTAGGCGCGAGCCCATGTGGCATCGTCGGCGCCGTCCCACACGCCATCCACACCGTCGCGCAGCAACTCGTCGATCTCGGGCGACACCCAACTATGCGCATGTACTCCGTTGGTGATGTGGCCGATGGGCACTTCGTCGGCGGGCACCTGAGGCCACACGCCGTTGAACATCTCGCGACTGACGGCGCCGTGCAAGGCGGCTACACCATTGGCTCGCGCTGACAGCTTGAGTCCCATAACGGCCATGTTGAATCGGGTGTCGTCGGGCTCGTCGGCGCGACTACCGATGCTCATCAGTTGTTCGAAACTCAGACCAAGATCGGTTGCCCATTGACCGAAGTACTTCTGCATGAGCTCAACAGAGAATCGGTCGATGCCCGCAGGCACTGGCGTGTGCGTGGTGAAGACTCCGCCCGCACGTGACGACTCGACGGCTTCGCCAAATGAGAGCCCGCTCGCGACGAGTTCGCGGATTCGTTCGAGCGCCAAGAAACCGGCGTGGCCCTCGTTGGTGTGAAACACCTGCGGCGATAATCCGAGTGCGCGCAGGGCTCGCACGCCAGCGATTCCGAGCACCATTTCTTGGCGCAGTCGGTGTTCAACGTCGCCTCCGTAGAGTCGGTCGGTGATGCCTGGAGCATCGAGCAGATAGAGCGGGATGCGGCCAACGTCGGCGCGCCAGATGGCAACGTTGATTGTCTCGCCAGCGAGATTGAGGCTCACGTGCAGACCGGTGTGGGTCAACGCCATGCCCGTGGGTTCGAGTCGTGGGAACCGCTCTTGTTGCCAACCGTCGGCGTCGAGACTCTGGCGGAAATATCCCTCGCCGTAGAGCAGGCCAACGGCAACCAACGGCACACCAAGATCGGAGGATGCCTTCAGGTGATCGCCCGCCAGCACGCCGAGGCCGCCGCTGTATTGAGGCACCGATTCGCTGATGCCGAACTCGGGAGAGAAGTAGGCAACAAGGTCAAGCGGTGAATCGCCTTTGGTCTGAAACCAACGGGGAGAGGTGAGTGCAGCGTCGAGACGCACCACGGCGTCGGCGACAGATTTCACGACGGCTGGATCAGTGGCGAGATCGCTCCACGCGTGAGGTGTGATGCGGGCGAGCATCTCTAATGGCTGGTGGTTCGATTCTTCCCAGGCCACGGGGTGCAGGCTCGCGAACAGCTGCCGAAGGTCGCGGTCCCAACACCAGTGCAGGTTGTTGGCGAGCCGATGTAAACCCGACAGCACCTCGGGTACGGCTGGGTCGACCCTGAACTGACGAACGCTACGCATGACCTCCGACAGTAGTGGTCTGAGAGGGCGGCGAAAACGCCAACATGTAGACAGCGATTGTGCTGGCGGCGATTGCGTCCCATGTGTAGTGATCGGCGAGCAGTTGTG
Source organism: Actinomycetota bacterium (assembly GCA_037139095.1). Classification (GTDB taxonomy): domain Bacteria; phylum Actinomycetota; class Acidimicrobiia; order Acidimicrobiales; family Ilumatobacteraceae; genus WLMZ01. The sequence goes on along the minus strand of JBAXHD010000011.1, from coordinate 61,235 downwards.
CCGCAGTTGTCTGGAGCGTGTTTGCAAGTGCGGGCTGTTTCAGCACCTGTTCAATGCGGTCGGCGAGCTCGTGATGATTGCCGGGTTCGAACAGCAGTCCGGCTCCCGTGCCCGCAACGATCTCGGCGAGTCCGCCGGTGCTGGCAACAACGGTTGGTGCGCCAGCCGCCATTGCTTCGAGGGCAACGATGCCAAATGGTTCGTACAGCGATGGGATGACCGCGCAGCCTGCCCGATGCAGAATGTTGCGCAGCTCGTCGTCGAGGACGAAGCCGGCGAGTTGCACAATGTCGCTGAGACCCTCAATGTCGATTTGCGATTGCAGTTCGGGAAGATACGAACCGCGCCCGGCGATGATGCACTGGATACCCGGCACGCGAGTGCGCAGCGAGCCCACGGCGCGAGCCAGCACCTGAAAGCCCTTTTCGTATTGAACCCGACCCCAGCCAACCACCAGCGGGCCACGTGGCACGGGTGTAGCTGTGGGTGTGGGCTGCCACACGGCGAGATCGACACCGTTTGGAACGAGATGCACTTTGTCGACTGGCAACTCGAATCCGCTCACGACTTCGCGGATCATGAACTGCGAGCAGCAGATCACCTCGGCGGCTTGATAGGTGAGCCACCACTCGATCGAGTTGATTGCAGCGGGCATTCCCGGAGGCACATGCCCGCCATGGCGGCCGCGTTCGGTGGCATGAATCGTGGCGACGAGCGGAGCGTTCCACAGCTTTGAGATCGTGTCTCCGGCCCACGCAACGAGCCAGTCGTGCGCGTGCACGATGTCGGGCTGCCAGCGTCCGAGCTGAGCCGCGAGTTGGGTAATTTGATGATTGGCCGAGGCCATGCGGGCCACGAGGTTGTCGTCGGGAATCCAAGGAAGGTCGATACGCGCACGCAAGATGCGCACGCCCTCGACAACGGTGTCGTCGGGAGCGTCGGGAGTGTGCAGGCTCAGCACAACCACTTCGTGTCCGCTGCGCACCATCGCCCGGGCGAGGCCGTCGACATGGGCGGCGATTCCGCCAACGACCAATGGTGGATATTCCCATGAGAGCATCAAGATCCGCACGAACAACGACCGTAGCTTGGCCACTGGCGTACGCTCGTCCTTCGTGACCTCTGTTGGTGATCTCGCTGGCCCTGATCAATGGCCCGGGAGCATCGACCTGCATCTGTTCAACGAAGGTCAGCATCGGCGACTGTGGGAATTGCTGGGTGCTCATGTTCTCGATGGTGCGGCCGGAGTGCGTTTCAGCGTGTGGGCGCCCAACGCTCGCGAGGTCTATGTGTCAGGCGACTGGAACGGTTGGGGCGACGGCGCTGTAATGCGTTCGGTTGGCTCCAGCGGGTTGTGGGTTGCCGTTGTGCCTGCTGCTGAGGCCGGGCATCGCTACAAGTTTGCAGTGGTCAGCCAAGCCGGCACCACGATGCTCAAAGCCGATCCGATGGCTCGCCAGACCGAGTGTCCGCCAGCGACGGCCAGTGTGGTCGCTCCGCCAAGCACGCACGTCTGGAACGACCATGAGTGGATGCAGGCGCGCAGCAATCATCCCGACTCGCCGTTGCGCGTGTACGAGGTGCACCTCGCATCATGGCGATTTGGCGTTACTTCGTATATCGATCTCGCTCATCAGCTCTCCGAGCATGTGCACGCGCTTGGCTTCACGCACGTCGAACTGATGCCCGTCGCTGAGCACCCCTATGGCGGGTCGTGGGGATATCAGGTCAGCGGCTACTACGCGCCCACTGCTCGGTTCGGTACGCCCGACGACTTCAGGCAGTTCGTCGAGATCATGCATGCGCGCGGCATTGGGGTCATCGTCGATTGGGTGCCGGCTCACTTTCCGCGTGACGAATGGAGCCTTGCGAAGTTCGATGGTTCGGCGCTGTACGAACACGCCGATCCGCGGCAGGGCGAGCACCCCGATTGGGGCACGTTGGTCTTTAACGTTGCGCGCAATGAGGTTCGCAATTTCCTCACAGCCAATGCGCTGTACTGGCTGCACGAGTTTCATGTCGACGGGTTACGCGTCGATGCGGTTGCCTCGATGCTCTATCTCGATTACAGCCGCGAGCCTGGCCAGTGGATCCCCAACGAACGCGGTGGCCGCGAGAACCTTGCTGCGGTGCAACTGCTTCAAGAAGTGAACACGGTGGTTGGCCACGAGGTGCCGGGGGCGCTGATGATTGCCGAAGAGTCAACAGCGTGGCCCAAGGTGACACATCCGGTGCATCACGGTGGACTTGGCTTCACGCACAAATGGAACATGGGCTGGATGCACGACACGCTGATGTACTTCGAGCGTGAGCCGATTCATCGCCATTGGCACCACAGCGAACTCACCTTCGGACTGCTCTACACCTTTACCGAGCGCTACGTGTTGCCGCTGAGCCACGACGAGGTCGTGCATGGCAAGGGCAGCCTGCTGGGCAAGATGACCGGCGACGATTGGCAACGCTTTGCCAACCTGCGTGCCTTGTACGCATGGATGTGGGCGCTACCCGGCGCACCGCTGTTGTTTATGGGCGGCGAGATCGCGCCGTGGACCGAATGGGACGAATCTGGTGGGCTGCCCTGGCACCTCTTCGAGCACGCACCGCATCGAGGTGTCAGCGAGCTCGTGGCCGAACTGAACGCAACGACTCAGGCATGGCCAGCGCTGTGGGCCCACGACAACAACCCAATGAGCTTTCAGTGGCTCGACTCAAACGACTCCGAGCATTCGATCTACGCGTTCATCCGGCAGTCGGTCGAACCGCCATACTCGGCCAGCGTGGTGTGCATAGCCAACCTCACGCCTCATCCTCGCACCGGCTATCGGGTGGGTGTTTCGGCGCCCGGCCAGTGGCAGGTGCTCATCGATACCGACCTCGCCCGTTTTGGCGGCAGCTCGTACCGCGGTGGCAACGCAGTTGATGCAACCACAGTTGCTGCCACCACCGATGTGCCGTGGCAGGCGCAACCCGCTTCGGCGCTCATTGATCTTCCGGCGCTGTCGGTGTTGTGGCTTGGGGCTCCATCGAAATGATGACAACACTTCGCGACCCTCGGATGAGGCCGATGATCTCAGCATGTGTCACCTTGGGCCTCGCTGTCGGTGTGTATGCCATCTCGTTTGGGGTGGCTGCGGTGTCGGCTGGGGCATCCACGGCGCAGGCATGTGTGATGTCGCTGCTGGTGTTTACTGGCGCCTCGCAGTTCAGCGCTGTGTCGGTCATTGCGGGTGGCGGCACCATTGGTTCGGCGCTCAGCGGAGCCTTGCTGCTCTCGGCGCGCAACGGAGTGTTTGGCTTGGCGAATTCGCGTCGCCTCACGGGCCGCCTTCCAACTCGTCTCATTGCTGCGCAACTCACCATCGACGAATCGACAGCGATGTGCGCTGCCCAAGATGATCCCGTTGCGCAACGCGCGGCGTTTTGGATCACGGGTGGTTCTGTCTACGTGTTCTGGAACATTGGCACGCTTATCGGCGCACTTGCGGGCGGGGCTATCAACCCCAAAACCTTCGGACTCGATGCCGCAATTCCGGCAGCCTTCGTCGCGATGATCTGGCCTCAGCTCCGCACGTCGCGCGGCCGCATGGCGGTACTGCTTGGTGGCGGCATCTGCTTGCTCACCATTCCGGTGTTGCCCATCGGCCTACCAATCTTGGCGGCATCGTTGGCCATCATGCTCGGCATCCGCCGCGACGAGGTCACGTCATGACGTGGACCCTTGTGCTGGTGTTAGCGGCGGGCGCGTACGCCTTCAAGTTCCTCGGGCTGGTTGTGGTCGGCGACCGTGCGTTGCCTGCGGCGCTCGAGCGGTGTTTGGCCCTCATTCCGGCTGCGCTCATTGCTGCGCTCGTCGTGAAAGACACGCTCTCGGTGGGGCACCATCTGGTGATCGATGCGCGTGCTGCGGGCGTTGGTGCAGCGATTGTGGCGGCGTGGCGCAAGGCCCCTGTGCTTGCGGTGATCATTATCGGGGCTTCGGTGACGGCGCTCTTGCGAGCAGTGTCGTAGCGCCGAATCCAGCGAACTGATTAGCCTTCGACGAGTTGCTTGAGGCCGCGCAGGTTGCGGCGCCAGATGGGTTTCATCACCATGCTGCCGCCGATGCTTGAACCCAACGAACCGCCAAGCCACCAAGGAAACTTGAGCGTCTCGGTCCACGCAAACCGCGTGCGGGTTCCGTTATCGATGGCGGTGAGGGTGAAAACTCCGCTGCCGGTAACCATGCCGGTGTGGCGCACGCCCATCGTTGCGCCGGGAACCCATTCGGTGATTTCCATACGATCGACAAGCTTGATGGGTCCCACCTTGGTGTCGCACAGGAAGCTGGTTCCGACGCCACGCGTCTGATCAGTGACAAATCGAATTGCAACGGCGTCGTGCATCCAATCGACGTGGTTCTCAATCGGCTCGACAACCTGCCAGACGCGCTCAGGGCTTGCATCGATGTCGATGCTGACTTCGATGCGGCTCACTGAAGCATCAGAGCTTGACTGCAACGCGACGAAGGCGATCGGCTGCGTTCTCGGGAGGCACAATATTGATCAGCACGCCAGTGCCGCGCTCGAAACCTGCCGTGCTCACCAGCTTCGGCCAGAGGTGCACATGCCAGTGGTACTCGCCGGTGTGCTGGTGCGGCGCGGTGTGGAACACGAGGTTGTAGGCAACATCACCGAACGCGTCGCGCAGGTTGATGAGTGCATCGCGAATGGCTCGGCCGACTGCTGCGAGCGAGGTGTCGTTGGCGTCTTGCAAATGCAGCTCGTGCTGGCGAGGGATGATGAGCATCTCGTATGGGCTGCCGCTCCAGTACGGGCACAGGCACACGACGTCGTCGTTGGCAAACACGATGCGCTTGCCATCGGTGAGTTCGGCCTCAATGGTTGCGCACAGAATGCACGCGCTCTCGAAACGTGCGAAGGCTCGTTCTTCTTCGAGAATCTCGCCCGGCACGAACGGAAGTCCGAGCAACTGGCCGTGCGGGTGCGACAGCGAGGCACCGGCCTCGCGGCCATGGTTCACAATGGCTTGTGTGTAGCGAATGTTGGGAGTTGAGGCGTGATCGATGAGCCGACGCTTCAGGGCCTGCATGGTCTCGGCGGCTTTGAGGTCATCACCCATATGGATGCCGCCGTTGTGGTCGGGGGTGTACACGAAGATTTCGTGGATGCCGCTTGCTTCGGCCATCACGTGCACCGGGCCGAGGTGATGAACCGCGAATGGTTCGTCGCCATCGAAGGCGGGGAACAGGTTGGGGATCACCCTGAGCTGCCACGTGCCGCCCTGATCGACCTGCTCGAGTGCTGGCAGGGTGGCCTCTTCGTTGCCGGGGCAGAACGGGCAGGGCCGGTTTGGATCGGCTTCAACCTCGGTGCTGCGCGGCGCAAAATCAGTGGGTCGCTCGGCTCGGTCGGCCACGATTGTGACCCAACGGCCGGTGAGAAGATTCAAACGCATCTGAGACATCTGTAGATAGAGGATACGACGATGCGTTGTGCAAGTGGCGTATTCGGCTGAGTTTGTGGTTGATCGGATGAAGGTCACACCACGTCGCATCGTCAGATGGGGGCGTACACGCTGACGTGTCGGGTGCTATCGGGCGTAAACGCGTCCTTGGCGAAGCTCTGCCAGCGGTGGCGACAGCTCAATCCGGCGGAGGCTGCCATGTCGTCGAGTTGCGACGGCGATGTGTAGCGAATGCTCCATGGTCGTAAGCGCACGCCGCCCGTCTCGGTGAACTCAACAAACTGCCCCTCTGCCGATTGTTCGTCGCCGTCGTAGCGGGCAACGCTGAGCACCACGCGGTCTCGTGTGAGCGACTTGACATCGACCGAGCTGCCGGTGCGGGGCGGATCTTCGGGAACAAGAGCTTCGATGACGAGGCAGCCGTTGGGAGCAAGTCGTTGGGCAACCGCCTGCATGCACGAGCGCTGCAGTTGCTCAGAGCCGAGGTTGAAGAAGGTATTGAACGCAACGAAGACCACGCCCAGGGGAGCGTCGGGCAACGAGCCGGTCATGTCGCCGAGCACAACGCGAGGGGGGTGTTCGGTGACCTTGGCGGCAAGCTGATCAAGCATCGCTGCGCTCGAATCAATTCCGATCACCGCTGTGGGATGCACTCGTTGGGCGAGTGGTATGGCAAGCCGACCGGTGCCGACTCCGAGTTCAACAATGGGTAGTGATCCGGCGTCTTCAGCAAGTTGCGCTAATGCTTCGACCGCTGTGTCGACATCGCTGATGTCGCCGTACCAATCGTCGTACACATCGGCGAACGCTTCGCCATAGCTGGTGTTGTCGTAACCCTGCATCGTTCCTCAGACCCACCGTCAGACCCACCGTCAGACCCACTGCCAACGTGTGTGAAAGCTACCGGTTCGGGCTCTCCGCCTGCGAACGACCGACTGCGGGCGACCGCGGCACCTGTACCCTCATCACAGTGAACGAAGCAGCCACGCTCACCTATCTCGATCACGCCGCCACCACGCCGATGCGTGCGGAGGCTGTTGAGGCGATGCTGCCGTTCCTCACCGACCGCTTTGCCAACCCAAGCGGCTCGCATCGTTTCGCTCGCTCAGTGCGTCAGGCGGTTGATGAAGCTCGTGATGTGGTTGCCGATGTCATCGGCTGTCAGCCCGGCGAGGTTGTCTTTACGGGTTGCGGCACTGAGGCCGACAACGCTGCCATCGTCGGAGCGCAGGGCCGTCATGGCGGCGTGGGCGTGTGCGTCGCAACTGAGCACCACGCCGTGCTCCATGCCATCGAGCATGGTGGCGGGCGGGTGGTTGCCGCCGACCCATTGGGTCGTGTCGATCTTGATGCACTCATTGCGGTACTCGGTGATCACGTTTCGATCGTGTCGGTGATGACCGTGAACAACGAAGTGGGTTCGATCAACCCCATGGCCGCTGTTTCGGCTGCTGTGCGTCAACACGCCCCACGCGCGTTGTTGCATACCGACGCGGTGCAGGCGCCGTCATGGATCGATCTCCGCGAGGTCTTCCCACACGTAGACCTGCTCGCGCTGTCGGCGCACAAGTTCGGTGGCCCAAAGGGTGTGGGCGTGTTGGCTCTTCGCCAAGGCACAGTGCTTGCGCCGCTGTTGCAAGGCGGTGGCCAAGAGCGCGACCGTCGCAGCGGCACGCACAACGTGGCGGGCATCGTTGCAATGGCCGAAGCGTTGCGCCTCACCGACCGCGAGCGTTCAGCCGAAGTGGCGCGTATCGGTGCGCTTCGCAACCGACTCGTCGACACGTTGCTTGCCGAGTTGCCCGATGTCATTGAGACGGTGCCTCGTGACGCCAAGGTTGCTGGGTCGGCGCATATCTGTATTGCCGGCATCGAGAGCGAAGCGCTGCTGTATCTGCTTGACGAAGAAAGCATCTGCGCATCGGCGGCATCGGCGTGCGCCAGCGGTGCCATGGAGCCATCGCATGTGCTCGCGGCGATGGGCGTAGAGCGCCGCTACTCGTTGGGTGCATTGCGGTTGAGCCTTGGTCACACAACGACATCTGCCGACATCGATCGAGTCATCAGCGTGTTAGTGCCAGCGGTTCGTCGTCTTCGGGGGGCAACGAAATGAAGGTCATGATCGCAATGAGTGGTGGTGTCGATTCGTCGGTTGCTGCTGCGCTGTTGGTTGAGCAAGGCCACGATGTCGTTGGTGTCACAATGCGACTGTGGGGTGGCGAAAGCGACACCGGATGTTGCAGCGTGTCCGACGTCGACGACGCGCGCCGTGTGGCTCAACAACTTGGCATCGACCACCTCGTGTTCAACTTCACCGAAGACTTCAACGAGCATGTGGTGGCTCCCTACGTGCAGGCGCACACCGTGGGCATCACGCCGAACCCGTGTATCGAATGCAACCGCCACGTGAAGTTTGCTCGGCTCAGCGAGCGCGCCACGTTGCTTGGTTTCGATGCAGTGGCCACCGGGCATCATGCCCGCGTCACTCCCTCTGCCAACTCGACGCGGGGCGAACTCGAGCTCGAGCGTGGCGCCGATCGCGCCAAAGACCAGAGCTACGTGGTGCACATGATCGATCAGGCCGAACTGGCGCGCACGATGTTTCCCGTTGGCGGAATGACCAAGACCGAGGTGCGCGCTCACGCGTCGCGACTCGGCCTGCGCACTGCTACTAAGCCCGACAGCCAAGATGTGTGCTTTATTACCAGTACGGGTGGTCGCACCACGTTCTTGGGTACTCGCATTCCATTTCGGTCGGCCACCGTCGTCGACACTGCGGGCGTCACCGTCGGTGAGGTGCCCGCCGTTGAGATGGTCACGCTTGGACAACGCCGCGGCCTCGGTCTCGCGGGCGGCGGCCCCAAGCGGTTTGTGGTCGACATCGACATCGACAAGTCGGTGGTCACTGTTGGCGACGAATCCGATCTGCTCACGGCGGGGCACACCGTTCGCAACATGACCTGGGTTCGCTCGCCCGAGTTTGTGGAGCGGTTCGACACGGTGCTGCTGCAGTGCAGCGCCCACGGCACGCCGCAGCCGGCCAACGTGTCGATCAGCGCTGACGGCCTCACTGCCGAGGTGCGCTGGACGCAACCGCAGCGACGAATTTCGGCGGGTCAGAGCGTGGTGCTCTACGACCCAACCGACCGGTTCGTTCTCGGTGGCGGCATCTGCGCGTAGCCGAACTCAGCCAACGGGTATGCGCCGAGCTGCGGCGGCCTGCAGCGCTTTGCCGGGTCGTGTTGGGCTCACAAGAACGCTCAACACATGCAAGGCAGTGCCGGTTGGGTTGTTGCGGGTGCCGGTCTTGACGATGGTGTCCATCTGATGCAGCACGATCTCGACCACGACACCCGATGTGCCGCCGGTGAGATCTGCAGCTTCGGTGTCGGCGGGGGCAAGGTGCACTGCTGCCAGTTGGGCCGAACGAAACAGGGCGTTCTCGGTGAGCATCATCGGGTCGTGCACAACCAAGCCAACGGGAACCACAACCAGCCACCTGCGCGCCAACTGGTGAAATCGTGGAGCCACGAATCGTGAGGCGACCAACGCGATCGCGAGTAGCGCGGCGCCAACGATCCAGATGCGGTTCGCAAGCAACACGATTGCGCTGAACGCTGCAGCGGCGGTGACCAACCACGACACCAGCATCGGCGCGAACAGTGGCACCGGCGGTTTCAGTGGAAATCGTTGTTCGGCGCCGTACGCGGATCCTTGAGCAAATGCCACGCCGGTTTCTCCGCTGAACCACACCAGCAACGCAATGACTGCTGCGCCGGTGGCAGCGGTGAGCCACACAGCGATGACTCCGGCAGCGGCGCACACCGCAACAGCGATGAGTTGCAGTGGCACCATCATGCGCGCCGCAGTAAGGCTCACGGTGCTGGGAACAAACCCGGCGAGCAAGACCGTTGCCCACATGGCCCACGCCGCAACAGCGACGAGCACGCGCCCGCTTTGTGCAAGATGCTCGGTGGCGTGAGTGAGCAACGGCACAAACGCGAGTGGTTGCAGTAACCAGAGGGCGCGAACCAACCACAACACGGTGATGTTTCTACGCATCACGACGGGCTACCACAAAGAGATGAGCTTCGTCCATACAGCGGAGTTTGCATAGTGATGGTTCGATTCGTCATCGTTGGGGAAGATTTGGGCAAGAAGGGTTCGGCGTTATGCCGTGCTGCTGTGTCACGATAACTGTTACGTCCTGCCCCCACCTAGGACAAAGCCTTCCCACGGAGAGGAGAAGCGATGACTATTGAAACCGAACGTCGTCATCTCTCTGCCCCGGGTCGAGAGTCGAGTCGGGTGCAAGGTGGCATGTCGATGGCCATCGGTAGCTTGCCGCATCGTTCCGTTGCCGCCGCCGTAGCGCTCAGCATGTCGTCCACCGACATCGTCACTATCCCAAGCTTGCCCAAGCGCTCGCCCGCCGAGAGAATGATTGCCCAGGCACTTGTCGGACTCGATGGTGTCACGGTGGGTCAATATGGTTCATTGGCAATCGATCTCGACCGTATCGATCGGCTCTCGCCGGTGCACACCGATCTCGAGCACGATGCGTTCGCCGGCTTCCGCGGATTTCTCGCGGCCGCAGGCGATCTCGTGGGTTCGGTGAAGTGGCAGTTCGTTGGTCCCATCACGCTTGGGTTGGCATTGCAACGCGCCGGTGTCCCGGCGAGCACAGCGTTCGATGTAGCCGTGCGCGCGGTGCGCGCTCACACCCAACATTTGCTCGATGTCGTCGCCGAGGCTCTCCCCAATTGCGACCAGATCGTTGTGCTCGACGAACCCGAGTTCAGCGCAGTCATGGAGCCAGGCTTCGCGTTGGCACCCGATGTTGCTGTCGACCTGCTGTCGGGTGCGCTTGCCGTGCTCGAATCTGTTGCTGTCGCCGGCGTGCACTGTTGCTCCGACGCCGACCTGTCATCGCTGATCGCTGCCGGCCCGAGGTTGCTTTCGTTGCCCGCGCATACTTCGCTGCTCGACAGCGCTGGCTATTTGCAACGCTTCCTCGAAAGCGGCGGATGGATTGCGTGGGGCGCTGTTGCCACCAGCGGCCCGGTTCCGCACTCCGCCGAACGGCCATGGAAACAACTCAGCGCGCTGTGGTGCCAACTTGTCGAGCGCGGTTGCGATCCGGCCATGCTGCGCCAGCAAAGCCTGATCACTCCCGAGTGCGGTCTTGGCACGCACAGCACCGACCTGGCCGAGCAGGTCTTGCTCATCAACGCCGAGCTGTCGCGGCGAGTGCGTGATCAAGCATCTGCAACACGTTTTGCGTTTGGTGCGTAACACCCTTTCTGTAGGGTTCTGCTGTGCCCGTACCCGCTGATATCGAAGCTCGTCTGAGCGACCTGCGATCGCAACTCGTGCATCACATGCACCTGTATTACGAACTCGATGAGCCCACCATCAGCGATGCCGAGTTCGACGAACTCATGCGTGAGTTGCAAGATCTCGAGCAGCAGTATCCCGAAGCGGTGACCGAGGATTCCCCCTCGCGTCGGGTGGGCAGTGCTACCTCGGCCACGTTTGCTCCGGTAACGCATCGCGTGCCAATGACCAGTCTCGACAACGCGATGAATGCGGCCGAGCTCGAGGCATGGGGCGAGCGCATCACGCGTGGGCTCGAAGGCGAAACGGTTCAGTTTGTGTGCGAACTCAAGATCGACGGGTTGGCCATCAGCCTGCGCTACGAGCGCGGCGTGTTGGTGCAAGCAGCCACCCGTGGCGATGGCCGCATTGGCGAAGACGTCACGGCCAATGTGCTTACGGTGGCTGCCATTCCTCACCGCCTCGTGGGGCCCGATGTTCCCGAGGTCATCGAAGTTCGCGGTGAGATCTATATGCCCCTCGCCAGCTTCGAGGCAATGAATCAGCGCGCTGCTCAGGCGGGCGACAAGCTGTTCGTGAACCCGCGTAATTCAGCGGCCGGAAGCCTGCGCCAAAAAGATCCGAGCATCACGGCCAGCCGAGAGCTCAGCTTTTGGAGCTATCAAATCGGCGAGGTTGTCGGCGCCAGCGAGTTCACATCGCATCACAGCACGTTGCAGTTGTTGAGCCAGTTGGGCTTTCCCGTGAACCCCAATATCAAGATGCTGTCGAGTTTGGCCGAGGTGGCCTTGTTCTGTTCGCACTGGCAACAACACCGCCATGATCTCGAGTACGAGATCGATGGTTGTGTGGTCAAGATCGACGATCTGGCCCAACGCGAACGGCTTGGGTTCACCTCGCGCGCGCCTCGGTGGGCCATTGCATTTAAGTTCCCTCCCGAAGAGCGCACCACGGTGTTGCGCGACATCATGGTGTCCATCGGGCGCACCGGCCGGGCTACGCCGTTTGCGGTGCTCGAGCCAGTGTTCGTGGGTGGGTCCACGGTTGGCATGGCTACGTTGCACAACGAAGATCAGGTGCGGGTCAAAGATGTTCGTCCGGGCGACACGGTGGTCGTGCGCAAGGCTGGCGATGTCATCCCCGAGGTCGTGGGTCCGGTACTTGCGCTGCGTCCGCCAAACAGCCAGCCATGGCAGTTCCCCAAGTACTGCTCATGTCCGCTAGCAAGCGAGTTTCACCGGCCCGAAGGCGAATCCGATACGCGTTGCATTGAGCCAGCGTGTCCGTTTCAGCGCGACCAACGCATTATCTATTTCGCTACGCGCGGTGCCATGGACATCGAGGGCCTCGGCGAGCGAACTGTGTTTCAACTCAGCGATGCCAAGCTCATCAGCGACGCTGCCGATATCTACACGCTTACGGTCGAGCAACTCATGCAGCTTGAGGGCTTTGCTCGCATTAGCGCCGAAAAGCTTGTGTCGGCAATTCAAGCCTCGAAGAGTCGGCCGCTCCCCAAACTGCTCACGGCGTTGGGCATTAAGCACCTCGGCCCCTCGGCGGCCGATTCGCTCAGTCGGTCCTTCGGCACCCTCGACGCCATCATGCACGCCTCTGAGGCCGATCTAGCTACCACTGACGGCGTTGGTGGCGTGATCGCTGCGTCCATTGTTGGTTGGTTCGCCAAGCCCGACAATCGGGGGTTCATCGAGCGTCTACGCGCAGCTGGCGTCGAGTTCGGCAATGTGGTGGTCAGCCGCCAAGCGCAGGTTCTCGCCGGCAAGGCCGTGGTGGTCACCGGCAGCTTGGTTGGCTACTCGCGCGAAGAAGCCGAGGCAGCGATCAAAGAACGAGGCGGCAAGAGCCCCGGCAGCGTCAGCGCAAAAACCTTCGCGGTGGTGGTGGGCGCCGATCCCGGTGCCTCAAAGCTCACCAAGGCCACCGATCTGAACATCCCGATTCTCGACGACACCGGATTCGCCTACTTACTTGAGACGGGCGAGTTGCCCGCCTAGAGCACCGTGAATTGCCACGTGAACGATCGCGATGCCGTTGGGCCGTCGACAATCTTCCAGTAGCGCACAGTCACCGTGTTGATGCCGGTGTTGTACTTCTCGACCAGCGCTCCCTGGGTTGGCTGAAACGAAAGTGTGTTGTTGCCCGGCTCGAAGATGACCGCGAGCGGCAGGCTCACCTGCTGGCCCGGCTTCGCCACGGGCAGCGCATCGAGGCTCACAACCTCGAGTTCTACGTTGTTCACAACCAACACGCCCGTGTATCCATCGACCAAGTCCACTTGGATCTTTTCCTGCCGCTGCACTTGGGCAGCGTTACGAACCGGGTTGATGCTCTGAATCTGGTCAGGCAGGTGCTGTGCGGCGCGGCCTGTGACTGACTCGTTGAGGCCAATCACCACGAGGGCGAGGCCAAGACCCACTGCGAGAGCGGCGATGGTTCGTTTTGCTGCTGGGCTCGGGCGTTTCACGGCCCCATTGTTGCCGCGTGCGCAGCGATTGACACCGTCGGCAGCCAGAACTATCGGTTGTGAGCGTTCGCGCTCCGCTCGGCGACGAGAGCCGCTAGGGTTTTTTGACCATGGCGACGAATGAAGCCCTCTCGGGTCTTTTGCTGGTCGGCCGCTACAGATTGCACCAACGACGTGGTGCGGGTGGCGACGGACTTGTGATGGACGCCATCGACGAACAACTGCAACGAACCGTTGCGGTACGCGTCTTTGGGCCTGAGTGGGCGGCCACACGGTTAGCTGAGGAACGTTTCTTCGCCGAGGCTCAAGCCGCCGCTTCGCTCGTACATCCCAATATCAATGCTGTGTACGACTTTGGTATCGACGACTTCGATGGAGAGAAGCGGCCCTATCTGGTGCTCGAGTATTTGTCGGGTGGAAGCCTTCGTGACATTCTCGATCGCGGCCGGTTGCTGTCTCCATCGCAAGCGCTTGTGGTTGGCCTCGATGCGTGCCGCGGGCTCGATTACATCCATCGCCGCGGCATCATCCATGGCGATCTGTGTCCCGGCACGATGGTGTTTGGCGACGATCACCACATGCGCCTCGTAGATCTCGGGGTATCGCGTCTGCGCGCCGAGCAACGGTGGGCCGATCTCTCAGCAGTTGGCATCGATGCCGCTCGCTACGCGTCGCCCGAGCAGGCGCAGGGCCTCAGGCCCGGAGATGGCTCGATCGACACAGCCTCAGACATGTATTCGTTGTGCCTCGTGCTTATCGAAGCAGTCACCGGCCAGATCCCATTTGCATCTGACTCCACGGTTGCAACGCTGAATGCGCGTATCGACAAACTGATGCCTGTCTCAGCCGACTTTGGCCCGCTCGCAGCAATTCTCGAACGCGCCGGTCGCCCGTTGGCGAACGATCGTTTTACGGCGGCCGAGTTCGGCAAGGCGCTGATGCAGGCCGCCGAGAAGTTGCCGCGGCCCGCAGCAATCCCTACTGCCGGCAACACGTTGTTCGCCGATACCACGGGTGGCGCATTGCGCGAAGCCACCGAGCCGGTATCCGATGAGTCTGCAGCTGACGAGATCGCAGAGGCCACGTTGCCTCTTGCGCTGGCTGCCGAGTCTGGTTCTAGCGATGGCCCGCAAGCGGCCGTAGACATTGGCGCTGCGGCGAATGCTGCTCCGCACGACATCGACGACCGCGAACCACCCGTCTTCGATCAAGGTGATGACAACCCCCACCATGCACGTTCGTGGCTGCTGGGCATGCTGGTTGTGGTGCTGGCGCTCCTTGCGGGTGGCCTCGTTGCGTATCGCGTGATCGTCACCAAGTCATACACAGTGCCCAACCTTGCCGGTGTCGAAAAGGGTGTTGCCGAGAATCAGATTGCCGATAACGAATGGGTCGTTGTCGTCCAAACTCAGCGCAGCGATGAACAAGCCGTGGGCAATGTCATCAGCAGCGAACCGCCCGCTGGTTCGAAGCTGGCCGTTGGCAAGACATTCGTGCTCGTCGTCAGCGACGGCCCCACACTGCCCAAGCTTGTCGACGTAAACGGCATGACCCTCGACGCCGCAACGGCCAAGCTCGCCGAACTGAAGTTGGGGGCGCCTCTTGCCAGCGATGCCTTCAACGAGACGGTGCCTGTTGGTCAGATCGTGTCGTGGAGTGTGCCGGCCCAGCCCAGCTTGGTGACAGGCATGGAAGTCGTGCAGGGCACCGTGATCGCTGTTGTTGTATCAAAGGGACCCGAGCCGCGGGTGGTGCCGCAGTTGGTGGGTCTCGATATCGAGGCAGCCAAGACTGCGCTTGTAGCCCTTCAGCTCACGATGGTGAAGACCGACGACGTGTTTAGCGATGTTCCTATCGGCGCTGTGGCCCAGCAGTCGGTTGCCGCTGGCGGCACAGTAGACCGCGGAGGCTCCGTGAGCATTGCGCTCTCGAAGGGCCCCGACCTTGTGGTGATGCCCAACCTGTCGGGTCTCAAGTTCGATGCCGTGCAAAAGGCTCTCACCGATGCCGGCCTCGTGGTGGGTGCGGTTGCTGGCAACACGGCGGGCTTCTTGTATGGCATCAATGCGGCGGGCGTGCCTGTAGTTGCGGGTCAACAACTGCCACGCGGAACCGCTATCGATCTTTCGTACTACTGAGTCGCACACCGATTCAGGTTGACGTCGGTCACGTTTCGATCATTCGGCTCCACATTCGTTAGCTTCTTTGTCCATGGGAACACTTGACGGACGCGTAGCAATCATCACCGGAGCAGGCCGCGGCATCGGTCGAGAACATGCGTTGTTGTTCGCAGCCGAGGGCGCCAAGGTCGTGGTCAACGATCTCGGCGGCGCTAACGATGGAACCGGCATCGATGTCACCCCGGCACAAGAAGTTGCTGCCGAGATTCGCGCAATGGGCGGCCAAGCCGTAGTCAACGGCGACAACGTAGCCGACTGGCAGGGTGCGCAGCGTTTGATCAACAGCGCCATCGAGGCGTTTGGCGACCTCGACATTCTGGTCAACAACGCCGGCATTCTTCGTGACCGCGTGCTCATCAACATGACCGAAGACGAATGGGACGCCGTCATCGCTGTGCATCTCAAGGGTCACTTCGCCCCAACGCGCTGGGCCGCTACGTATTGGCGCGAACAGTTCAAGGCTGGCGTCACCAAGCCGCGCAACTTGGTACACACCTCATCGACATCGGGCCTGTTCAGCAATCCCGGTCAGGCCAACTACGGCGCTGCCAAGTCGGGTATCGCTACGTTCAGCCAGATCGCGGCAAAAGAGTTGGTGCGTTACAACGTGAAGAGCAACTGCATTGCTCCGGGCGCCCGCACCCGTCTGACCTTGGCTACGCCAGGCCTTCCCGACATCATGTCGCCCAAAGAAGGCGCGTTCGATGTGTGGGATCCCGCCAACATCTCGCCGCTGGTTGCATACCTGTCCACCGCCGACTGCGCCTTCTCGGGCGAGACGTTCATGGTGCAGGGAGGCAACGTCACCCGTGTGAACACGTGGGCACTGGGAGACAAGGTCGAGCAGAGCGAGCGGTGGACTGTCGAGGGCCTCGCAACGGCCCTTGCGCCGCTCGCCAACGACTAACTCGTGAGCAACGAACCAGAGCTCGACGAAACGCTCCAAACCGGCGATGGCCGAGCAACTCTCGGCATCGAGGGTGCCGGACTCGACGAGATCGCCGTTGTGCCGTGGCCAATCCTTCTGCGCCGCCGCATCGCTCGTACGGTGGGTATCGATCGGCGTTGGGCACTGCTCATCGTGGTCCTGTCGGGCCTCTTTACCGTGGCGTTCACCATCACGATCCTGGTCGTATCGCTCAACGACATTGCCAAAGAGTTTCACAGCTCAGTCGCCACGATGAGTTGGTGCATCACGGGTCCGATGCTTGCGTTTGGCGTGGTTGGCCCGGCCTATGGCAAGGCTGGCGACCTGTGGGGCCACAAGCGGGTCTTCGTCGGCGGACTCTTCGGTGCCGGAATCTTTGCGTTGCTCACAGCGTTCTCGTGGAACCCGCTCACGATGATCATGTTTCGCACGCTCAGCGCTTCGGCGGGCGCTGCAACTGGGCCGTCAACAATGGCCTACATCAATCGTCTCTTCGCTCCTGGCGAGCGCGTGAAACCGCTGAGCTATTGGAGTTTCGTCAACGCCGGGGCTCCAGTAATCGGTGTGGTTGCGGGTGCAGCGTTGGTCGACGCAGTTGGCTGGCGAGCCATTTTCTTCGTGCAGGCACCGTTGTGTCTCATCGGCGTGGTGATGGCGATGTGGCTGCTGCCCGATACCACTCGGGCAACCCTCGTGAAGTTCGACATCGCAGGCTCAATCACCCTGGGCCTCGGCGCCTCGGCGCTATTGGCGGGCATATCGCAGGGCTCCCATTGGGGATGGACCAGCGTGCCCACCATTGCCTGCTTCGCAGCCAGCGCCATTGGCTTGCGAATGTTCATCTCGATCGAGGCGAAGGCCGAAGCGCCGCTGATGCCGCTGCACTGGTTGCGCACTCGCAACATCGCTCTGCCCATCCTCAGTCAGAGCCTCGCCAACTTTGCCTATATGGGCGGGTTCCTCTTCGCTCCGCGTTTGCTCGAGAACGTGCTCCATTTGCAAAAGACTCAGATCGGCAACATCGTCATCGCCCGGCCCCTCACCTTTGCAGTGGTGGCTCCCTTGGCGGGCTACGTCACCCTTCGTGTGGGCGAGCGAACCACCGGTGTTTTTGGTGGGCTCTGTGTTGCCGTCTCCATGCTTGTCTTTGCTGGTGTGGCGCCGAGCTCGTCGGTGTGGATCGTCGTACTCGCCCTCGGCTTGTCGGGAGCCGGTATTGGTGTGTCGAGCCCGGCGCTCACTGCGTTGGTGGCCAACGCGGTCGACGATGCCGATTTGGGTTGCGCCGGAGCAATGCAGCAGCTGTGCTCGCAAATGGGCGCGGTGCTGGGCTCGGTGGTGATGACAGCTGTGCAAGCGGCGCGAGAGGCAGATGGCCTCACATCGTCGTACCGCGCTGCGTTTATGGTGGCCTGTGTTGTAGCGGTTGGCGCCGGCGTTGCCGCGCTGTTCGTGAAGTCGTCCCCTCGGGGAGTGGCTGCTACGGCCAACAACTAGCCGTCGTATTTCTTTCATGAAGCCTGAGCGCACGGTCACCGTGCGCTCAGGCTTCATGACGCAGGACTACGACGTGATGCCCTTGATTTCCTCGGCGATTGCCTTGGTTGCTTCGTCGGTTGGCATTGCTGTCTGCAGCGCCATCATCTTCATCATGTCGCCCTGGACCTTGATCTTGCCGCTCATGAACGCCTGCATAGCAGCGGCCTGATCGCCATCGACGAACATCTTGCGGGCCGTGTCGTAGTCGACGGTGACCGTGACATCGGGGCTCTCAAGCTCGCCGAGCTCCATCACAACGCTGCCCGATGAGGTGTCGATGTAGGCCTTCACGGTGCCCTCACCAAATGGTGCGCTGGTGATGACCTGATTCACGCGGATCGACTGCGAGACCGCTGCGGTCTGGCCTTCGTACTTCGCACGGATGACACGGGCTTCGGCCATCCACTCGTCTGAAAGAAATGGGTTCGGCATGAAATCTCCTCGGCAATGTGTGGTGCGAAAGGCGCACCACAAAGTGGACAACAGCTCGCCACGCTAGCCGACGTCGTTGCCGTGTTTACCGCCGGAGTAGGTATGCGCTGAGATCTCGCGCTGACAATTCGTTCACCCCGTGGGGTGATAGCTCGATTGGCAGATAACGATGGGGGAATGTCCCGCATTCTCGTGACCGAAGAGATCGCCGAGGGAGGCCTTGATCGGCTTCGCGCCGCCGGTCACGAGGTCGATGTCCAACTTGATCTGTCCCAGCTGAACACCCACATTGTTGGTGCTCACGCGCTCATCATCCGCTCAGCCACGCAGGTCACCGCCGAGCTGCTCGAGATTGCTACCGACCTGCTTGTGGTGGGTCGTGCTGGTATCGGCCTCGACAATGTCGATGTCGAGGCAGCCACTCGTCGCGGCGTGATGGTGGTCAACGCTCCGCAGTCAAACATCATCTCGGCGGCCGAGCACACGATGGCGTTGCTGCTGGCTCAAGCCCGCAACGTCCCGCAAGCTCACGCTGCGCTCAAGGCGGGCCGCTGGGAGCGCTCACGTTGGGAGGGTGTCGAGCTCGCCGACAAGACGTTGGGCATTGTGGGCCTCGGGCGTATTGGCAAACTTGTTGCCGACCGCGCCAAGGCATTCGGCATGCGCCTCGTGGCATTCGACCCCTTTGTCTCTGCCGATCGCGCCCGTCAGATGGGTGTCGAGTTGTTGACGCTTGATCAGCTCATCGCCGAAGCCGACTTCATCACCATCCACTTGCCAAAGAACAAAGAGACCACCGGACTCGTTGGTCGCGAGTTGTTGCTCAAAGCCAAGCCATCGCTGCGAGTCATCAACGTTGCCCGCGGCGGAATCGTTAACGAAGCAGACCTTGCTGAGGCGATTCGCGATGGCGTTATCGCCGGAGCCGCGCTCGACGTGTTCTCTACCGAACCGATTACCGAATCGCCGCTGTTTGCTCTTGACGAGGTCGTGGTCACGCCGCACCTCGGAGCCAGCACTCGCGAGGCGCAAGACAAAGCTGGCGACACCATTGCCGACATGGTGCAACTCGCGCTCGCCGGAGATTTCGTGCCGTTTGCCGTCAACGTGAACGCTGCCGAGGCCAACGAAACACTGCGTCCGTTCCTGCCCTTGGCCGAGCGTCTTGGCAAGTTGTTTGCTTCGTTGGCTGGCAAGTCGCCCGCAGTGCTCGAAATTGTTGCCGATGGTGAGATCGCTGGATACGACACCCGCATCCTCGCTCTCGCAGCGATGAAGGGTTTCTTCGGCGCCTTTACCGACGAACCAGTCACCTACGTGAATGCGCCGCAGTTGGCTCAGGACCATGGTGTTGAGATTCGCGAGATCAACTCCACAACGTCGGCCGACTACGTGAACCTCATCACCATTCGCGGAGACGGCCACAGCATCTCGGGCACGCTTTCCGGTCGTCGCAGCGAACAGCGCATTGTGTTCATCGATGATCACTCGTTCGATGTGCCGCCAACCGATTACATGTTGATGGTCAAAAACGACGACCGTCCTGGCGTCATCGGGCTTGTGGGCACCCTGCTGGGTGATGCAGGCGTGAACATCGCCGACATGGATGTTGGTCGCGCCTTGCTGCCCGGAACCGCCGTGATGTTGATCGCCCCAACTGCCGTGGTGCCAACCAGTGTGGTCGACACGCTGCGCAACGCTGCAGGCATCATCGCCGTCGACGTCTTGCGCGGCTAACGCTGGCCACCGCTACTGGTGGTCACGACAGCTACAGAGATACAGAGCGAATTTCGTCGCGGGTGGCCACGGCTACTCGCGTGGCAGCCTCGGCAAAATCTTCGCCACTGCTGGCGTAGAGCACTGCCCGTGATGAGTTGATGATCAATCCGGTGCCGGCACCAGTTGATCCGGCTCGCACCGTGGCCTCTACCTCGCCACCTTGCGCGCCAACGCCGGGCACCAGCAATGGCAGATCGCCAACGATGTCGCGCACAATGCCCACTTCGGCTGGATACGTGGCTCCCACCACAAGTGCGCATTCGCCGATGCTGTTCCACTGGTTTGCGACGCGGCGCGCCACGTGGGTGTACAGCGGTTGACCATCGACCATCAGCGACTGAAAGTCGTCGCCGCCGGGGTTGCTGGTGCGACACAAGATGATCGTGCCCTTGCCTTCGTGACGCAGAAATGGCTCGACCGAATCGGTGCCGAGATAGGGGTTCACCGTGACGGCATCGGCCCCATAACGCACAAACGCTTCGTGCGCGTATTGCTCGGCGGTTGAGCCGATGTCGCCGCGCTTGGCGTCGAGAATGAGCACGTGGTTGGGGTATGCCTCGCGGATGTACGCACAGATGCGCTCGAGTTGGGCTTCGGCGCCCTGCGCCGCGAAGTACGCGATCTGGGGCTTGAACGCACACGCCGCGCTGGCAGTGGCGTCGACGATGGCAATGCAGAACTGCTCGATGGCATTGGCGCTACCGCGCAACGAAACCGGCAAGCGCGCTGGATCTGGGTCGAGGCCAACGCACAGCATCGATTCGGTAGTTCGCCACGCATCGGCGAGTTTGAGATGAAAGCTCATGCAGCGAGCGGCAGCGGCGTGCGCTCAGCCCTCGACGGTGATTGCCGCAGTGGGGCACAGGTCGGCGGCAAGCTCGACCTTTTCGCGCAACTCTTCGCCAGGATTTTCCTGCAGCACGTAGAGGTAGCCATCGCTGCGAACCTCAAAGACTTCGGGGCATGTCTGCATGCATGCACCGGTGGATGCGCAAACGTCGAAATCGACACTGACCTTCATGGTTGCTCCTTGCGAGATGGGGTTGCTCAGCAGTTATGCCGTTCGTTGCATCGTAGATGGTGCACGGGGTGCCGCGGCCCATTGCGCAGCGCTGGCCCGCCCTGGCATCGATTCGTCGCGGCGGCGCTTGAGCACCACCAACAATGACCCAACGCCAGCGAGCAGCGCGAACACTATGAACAGTTTCTTGATGCAACGAACCATCGGTGCGACCTATGTGCGCTGTCGGAGCACTGCCGACACCACTGCGTGAAACGAGGCCGTGATGATGCTTGGGTCGGTGCCGATGCCCCAACGCACTTGGCCGTTGTCGTTCTTTGTTTCTACGTACGCCACGGCTGTTGCCTCGGACCCCGAGCCCATCGCGTGTTCGGCGTAGTCGAGCACATCGATGGATACGCCAAGGCCATCGCGCAAGGCATGCACGAAGGCATCGATAGGACCATTGCCCACACCGCGCACAGTAACGTGCTCGCCGTCGACGATGAGCTGAGCTGTCACTTCGCTGCGCTGCCCCTCGCTGGTTGAGCGAAGTTCGTGGCTGTCGAGGCGGATCGCCGGAGCTGCATCGAGGTACTCGGACTGGAATGCTTCCCACATCGTGACGGGGCTGATCTCGGTGCCTGAGTCTTCGGTGATGTGCTGAATGGTCTTTGAGAACTCCACCTGCAAACGGCGCGGCAGATCGAAGCCGTGCTCGGCCTTCATCATGTACGCAACGCCACCCTTGCCGCTTTGGCTGTTCACACGAACAACGGCTTCGTAGGTGCGGCCGACATGCTTGGGGTCGATGGGCAGATACGGCACGCCCCATGTCTCGTAGTCGTCGGGCTTGTTGCCCTTGGCTGCAGCTTTCGCGTACAGCACGTCGAAGCCCTTCTTGATGGCGTCTTGGTGGCTGCCTGAGAACGACGTGTACACCAGATCGCCCACGTATGCGTGGCGCGGGTGCACCGGCAAACGGTTGCAGTATTCAGCTACACGACGCAGTGCATCGATGTCGCTGATGTCGAGTTCGGGATCTACGCCCAGAGCAAACAGGTTCATCGCGAGGTTCACAATGTCGACATTGCCTGTGCGCTCGCCGTTGCCGAACAGGGTGCCTTCAACGCGATCGGCGCCAGCCATCACACCAAACTCGGCTGCTGCCACACCCGTGCCGCGGTCGTTGTGCGGGTGAAGGCTGATGACCACGCTCGTTCGGTTACGAACGTTGCGGCCGAACCACTCGATGACATCGCCGTACACGTTGGCGGTGTAGCACTCGACAGTGGCGGGCAGGTTGAAGATGATGGGCAGCTCGGGGGTGGGCTCGATGACATCCATGACGGCGTGGCAAATATCGAGGGCGTACTGAGGTTCGGTGAGCGTGAAGCTCTCGGGCGAGTACTCGTAACGAATCTGGCTGCCGACCAAGGTCTGCTCGAGCTTGCGGGCGAGCTTGGCAGCGTTGACAGCGATATCGATAATGCCGCCCTTGTCGAGGTTGAACACCACCTCGCGCTGCAATGGATTGGTGCTGTTGTAGAAGTGAACGATGGCCTTGTTCACGCCCTGCAGGCTTTCGTAGGTGCGCTCGAGTAGCTCTTGGCGGCACTGCACCAGAACCTGAATGGTGACGTCGTCGGGGATGAGATCTTCTTCGATGAGCTGACGCACGAAGTCGAAGTCGGGCTGGCTTGCAGCCGGAAAGCCCACCTCAATCTCTTTGAACCCCATCTTCACCAACGCATCGAACATGCGTCGTTTGCGATCTGGATCCATGGGATCGATCAGTGCTTGGTTGCCGTCGCGCAGATCGACGCTGCACCACAGCGGCGCCTTGGTGACGCGCACGTCGGGCCAAGTGCGGTCGGTGAGTACCAGGGGTAGCCACGGCTGGTACTTCTCGAACGGCATCTTCTTTGGCGTTACGTTTGGCGGTGGCATGTGGTGCTCCTGAGTGTGAACTTCGCTGGTGTGCCGTGCTGATGCGCTGAGTGTTTGGTCCGGAAAAAGCAAGAACCCCCTGCGCTGGTGGCACAAGGGGCTAGACGAACGCGATATGGGGCGTTCGCCTTAGGTAAGAAGGAGGCCGATCAGACGCGTCATGTGGGAAAGACTAGCACGCGCCGCTGGTAGTGCAACCAGGTTGTTACGAGACCGGCACCATCACGATGGTGCCCTCGGCGATGCCATCGCCACGAATTCCTACTTTGCTGCCGCTTGTTGCAAGCAGTTCTACGGTATGCCACGACAACGATCCGTCGGTGGCCTGCACTTGCATTGCATAGGTGCCATCAAGTCGTGACACCAGCGCTTGAGCCGGCGCAATCAGCACGCCTTTGAGCGAATCGATGTTGAGCGAGACCGACACGGTGGCGCCGTTAGAAACATTGTCGATCGGTTTGGTTGGGTCGATTACTGCTTGTACCACTACGGCGCCGCTGCGAACGACTGACCGAAGTAATGAGACCGTGCCATCGCCTTGCCCGATGGACACCTTGAGGCCGGGTGCAACGCGAGCTTGGTCGGCCGCTGGCACATCGATGACTACTTGTTGAGTTGCGGCAGCGAGCGTGACGATCTTGGTGCCGTCGCTCACCTTGCCACCGAGCTTCGCGGCCACTTCAAGCACTGTCGTGGCCGTTGGAACAAACACCACCGAGCCGAGCGGAACCGAGCCTGTGGCGGTGTCGCCGCGGCCGGTCTGCCACGCCTTGACCATCGCTGCGGTGTTCGAGTCGAAGTGGTTGTCGACGGTGACCTTGTTGTTTGAGTCGTATCCGAGGGCCACGAGGTTGTACTCGAGCTGCTTGATATCGGGTCCGTCGCTCGACGAGGTAGACATCGAACGCCAAGCAGGGAGGGCGCCATAGAGCGCTATCACCGACTGGTTATCGACGGTGTACAGGAGATCGCCTGCGGCCACTGGGGTGCCGACAGCGATGATCGATGTAATGGTCTGAGTGGTGGCTTGGCTGGCGTTGCTACTTGCTGAAGTTGCCGACGTTGAGGCGCCATTCGTAGAGGCTCCGGTGCGTGCCGTCGCTGTGCGTGAAGGTGTCGCGGCCCCCGGTGCGGTTGCTGGCGACGCAGCTGCGGCTGCGCTTGGCGCGGCGCTTGATCCACCGCCACCAGTTGATGTCGACTGCTGAGCTTCGACGCGATGCAGCACCTGGATCGACGACGACAACAGCACCGACCCGTCGATGCGCTCGGTTGTCGACAGATCGCCCGAGGCGATGGTGGCCGGTTTGAGCACCGCTGCGGGAGCCACAGTTTTGGTGGTGCTTGTGCGGCGGCTGAGAACGACGCAAACGGCAACGATCGCAATGACAACGATCGCGAGAATCAGGCGACGTGCGATCGAGGCTCGCTTGCGGCGATCGGGTGAGGCGGAGTGTTGTGAAGTGGTCATGGTCGGTCAGTTCGATCGCAGAGCATCGGTTGGGGCGAGGCGGGCTGCTCGCGACGCTGGGTACAACCCGGCGATGCCACCGATGACGATGGCCGCAACGATCCCGCCGACGATCGCTATGGGTGGAATCACAATGTGCCAATGCTTGATCGACGCGTAGATAGCGGTGACGCCAGCGCCAAGGCCGACGCCTACCACTCCACCCGCGCCCGAGAGCAATACGGCTTCGGTCAAGAACTGTCGACGGATATGTGCTTTGGTGGCGCCGAGGGCTCGCCGAAGACCAATCTCGCTGCGTCGCTCGATTACGGCGATGACCATCACGTTGGCGATGCCGATGCCGCCCACTAAGAGAGCAACGGCACCAAGGCCAAGGAATAGCGACGTGAACGCTGTGCTCGCAGCGTCTTGCGCAGCGAGCGCATCGGATGGACGCGACACTTGTACTTCTTCGGGAGTGGCCGGATTCACTGTGTTTGACAACACGTTGCGAACGGCGGCCACGTCGGCCTCGGTAGTGCGCACGAAGATGGTTTCGGGCACCACAGCCGCGCCGGCCGCGAGGTACGTGGATGCAGCATTGATGCCGACCACTGCAGCGCGATCAAGACCGGGCGCAGCCGCAACAGGATCGAGAATGCCGATGACGGCGAACCATTCATCGTTGATACGCACGCGAAGTTCGTCGGCAACATTGACGATGCCAAGTTTCGCGGCGGCTATCGACCCGAGCACTGTGGCTGGGTAGGTGCTCGTTGCAGTATCGAGCCATCGGCCATCGCGCAGTGTTGCGTGCAATGTGTCGAGCAGGCCTGCGTCTGCTGCGAACACCGAGATACCGCTGGTGATGCCGGCCGACATGGTGTCGGTGCGGCGCACGGCCCCGGCGACGGTGGCAATAGAACTCACCGAAGTGACGGGGCCGATGCGGCTCACCATCGCAACGGCCGTGTCGGGGAGTGTGCCTGCGCCGCGACCGAAGCCGGCGCTGGCCTGAACCTCAAGCAGGTTGGTGCCGAGCGCGCGAATCTTCGTCTGAAGCTCTTCGCGAGACGACGCCGACAGGCCAAGAACACCGACCATCGCTGCGATGCCGATGGCGACGCCGAGTGTGGAGAGACCGGTTCGAAGGCGACGGGTACGCAGTCCGCTTGCTCCAACGCGCAAGACGTCGCCGACACGCAGCCGAGAGTTCGGCAGCGTGGCGCCCACCGTATGCGTGGCGCTCATCGGCTTGAGCCCGATGCCATGGTGATGCGATCTGTTTCGTCGGACTCGACGGCACCGTCGCGCATGTAGATACGTCGGGGGATTGACGCCGCAAGTTCGCGGTCGTGGGTGATGATGAGAATTGTTCTGCCTTCGAGATGTAGCTCGCGCAACAGGTCCATCACCGAGGCCCCCGACTTTGAGTCGAGGTTGCCCGTGGGTTCGTCGGCCAACACAATCGAAGGACGGTTCACGATGGCGCGAGCGATGGCCACGCGCTGACGCTCGCCGCCCGACAGCTTGTTTGGCGTGTGCTGCAAACGGTTTTCGAGCCCGACGCGTACCAGTGCCTCGGCAGCAGCTTCACGTCGTTCGTTGGGGGCGATGCCCCGGTACAACAACCCGTTGGCCACGTTGTCGAGCGCGCTCATACCGTCGAGCAGGAAGAACTGTTGAAACACAAAGCCGATGAGTTGTGATCGAACTGCGGACAATTGCTTGTCGGTCATTGCTGAAGCTTCAACGCCAGCAAGGCGCAAGACGCCACTGGTGGGCCTATCGAGTGTGCCGATGATGTGCAGCAAGGTGGATTTACCGGAGCCCGAGGGCCCCACAATCGCGGCGAGTTCGCCGGCATCAATCTGCAGAGACACGCCATTGAGCGCGCGGATGGGTGGTTCGCCCGGGTACTCCTTAACGACATCGATCAACTCAAGCGCTGGCGCCGATGCTGCTTCGAGATTGGCATCGGTCACGAGGGGACAACCACGGTCTGGTTTGCCTGAACCTGATCGCCAACGATTGCAACGAGGCCATCGGCGTAGAGCCCAGGTTTCACTGCGATGAGGTTGGTTGTCTGCTTGCCGTCGGCCGCGGTGCCGGCAACCACCTCTATTGCGTAGCCGCCCTCAGCGAGAGCCACGAGTGCGCTGACCGGAACCACAAATGCTTTCGGACTCGACTCGGCCACGACACGCAGCGTGACCGGGATCTGAACGAACGAGTTCACAGCATTTGGAATCTTGTCAACGTGGATCGTGATGGTCACGCTCGGCGTGGCCCCTGGAGTGTTCGAGGTGTTGGTCGCTACGTTGCCCACTGCAACCACGGTTCCGGGCTGCACGGTTCCATCGGGAAACTTGACATCGATGGTGGCGCCCACTGCAAACGTGGCATCACCAATAGGGGCTGTGGTGGTGACCTCGCGAGCGGCGGTAGTCAAGGTGAGCGCTGGCGCATCACCGGCCAACACGGCACCGCTGGTGGCGATTGCGGAGCCGGCAAACAAGCCGGAGGGAACAACCACGTAACTGCCAGCGGGCACAACAACAGCCGCAGCTGGGTCGACGGTGACTCCTAGCGATTGCCACCACGCGGTTACGGCGGCTGCGGTGGCATTGTCGAAGTGATCATCGATGGTCATGGGGTTCGCAGTGTCGAAGCCACCAGCATGAAGTGTTTGCTCGAGCAACTTCACATCGGCGCCAACTGAGCCGTTCTTCAGGTCGCGCTCGAGAGCGGGCGTTGCGTTGGCGTCACCTTCGATGGCGACCACTGGCACATTGGCCTCCCAGAACAGCACGCTGCCTGTAGTCACTGCTGAGTTGGCGGCAGCGAATCGATCGACTGTTCCGCCGTGGGCAACCGTGGCTGACACGATGAACTTGCGTTCGGCGAGTCGTCCGGTAAGCAGCGCGGAGCCCGACTGAGCGGCCCCGCCGATGTTTGCTGAAACCGTGTCAACGAGGATTTTGCCGGGGATATATGTGACCTCTTTTTGCGGCACCTTGCCGTCGCCGGTGAGACCAATGCTGTCCTCCCACAACGTGACTGCCGCCGCAGTAGCGGAGTCGTATACCTCGTCAATATGAATCTTGTGATTCGGGTCGAAGCCGAGCAGCACCAAGTTGGTTTCGAGTTGGCGCACATCGGCACCCGCGCTCGATGACGTAGAGAGGTCGCGATATCCGGGTACGTCACCGATCAACGCAATCACCGGGTTGGCATCGATGGTGGCCACCAGGCTGCCCGCATCGATGATGTCGCCAACCTTGGCCACGCTGGTAACGGTGCCAGCCACTGGCGATGAGATCGTTGCCGATGTTATGAAGCCAAGTGTGGCGGTGGTCTCGGTGTAGGTGGTGAGATCCCTTTGTAAGACCTTCACTGTGCTGAGCTTCACGGCGGCATGAGCTGCCGACGTCGGGGTTTTCGTGCGATTCGCAATGACGATGATTGATCCGCCGACTGCAGCCGAAATGACGACGCAAACGAGGGTGACCTTGGCGGCGCGGCGCATCAGCCGGCAGGAGTAGTGGTGCTGGTTGGCGTGAAGGCTGCTTCGAGGATCGGCTTGCAAGCATCGACCGCCTTGGCAACAGCAGGGTCAGTGGCGTCGAGCTTCAAGCGCTCAATGATTCGTGCGGTGGGGTCGAACCCGGCGCCTCCAGGTCCGTTGCCGCCAGGTCCGTTGCCGCCTCCGGGTGGAGGTCCGCCGAAGCCGCCAGGAGGAATGCTGCCGTCAGTCGGAATGCTGCCATTTACTGCTCCGCCTGGTGGCGGGCCGTCGCCGCCGCCGAAGCCCCCGCCGCCGTTGCCCGTGCCACCGTTGGCACCTGGGGGACGGCCGAACGAAATGTCGTCAACTGTCAGTCCGTGGTCACGGAGACATGCGGTGAACTTGTTGAGGCTGTCTTGGACCGCTTGGCGATCAAAGTTGCCGCCGCGTCGGCCGCCGAATGCGAGGCCCTGTAGGTGGCTCGCGCATGCCGTTTGAGCCGTGCGGAACTGAGCTGACCGACGGTCGATCTTCGAGTTGGCACCGCCGCCGAAGCCTCCACCGGTTGGGTTGCCGTTGGCGTCAAACGTGGGGTCGGGCATATCGATGCCGTTGTCGCGCATGCACTTTGCATAGGCGAGTAGCGCGTCTTGGGTGTTCACTGCCACCGTTGTGCTGGTGGCAGATCCCGACGCGTCGTTCAGCGTGGCGACCTTGGCGGCGGCTGATCCGCCGCCGCTGCACGCTGCAACGCTGAGGGACAACGCGGCGACGAGCGCTGAGAGATATGCGACTGAGCCGCGGCGGGAACTGCTGAAGGGGAATGACATGGGCATATTGTGCGGTCTCGAACTTCGGAGTGCCTGTGAAAGGCGTAAGAAGCGGGTAAGAATCGCTGGCCGACTATTGTCGCCACATGGCCAGCATGAAGCTCGATACGCAACTTCGATCCTTCGCCGACGCAGCGAACGAGGCCTCGCAACTCGCCGACGCGGGCATCGATGGCGTGTTCACGTTTGAGGGTCCGCACGATGGCTTTGTGCCGCTCGCCCTGGCCGCGCCGAGCAGCCGTGTCGATCTCTACACCAACGTGGCGATCGCGTTACCGCGCAATCCCATGCAGCTGGCGTACCTCGCCAACGACTTGCAGTTGCTCAGCCAGGGCCGTTTCATGCTCGGGCTCGGATCACAGATTAAGCCGCAGATTGAGAAGCGCTTTGGGGCTTCCTTCGATCCGCCGGTTGCGCGTATGCGCGAGATGGTCGCAGCGATGCGGGCGATCTTCGCCGCGTGGTCCACCGGCGAGCGTCTGCGATTTGAGGGCGAGTTCTATCGACACACGTTGATGACGCCGATGTTTAACCCCGGCCCGAATCCCTTCGGACCGCCGCCGATATGGCTTGGTGCGCTGGGTCCGCTGATGACTCGCATGGCGGGTGAGGTCGCCGACGGGTTGTTGGTCATGCCGTTCAGCACCGAACGCTTCTTTACCGAACACACCATGACCAATCTCTCTGTGGGCCTCGCCGCTGCGGGCCGGTCGCGCAGCGACATCAGCGTGATTGCTCAAGCCATCCTGTGCGTCGGCCGCAATGAGGCCGAATACACAGCCGCAGTCGGTGGGGTTAAAGGACTGCTTTCGTTCTACGGATCCACGCCGAGCTATCGGCCCGTGCTCGATGCGCACGGTTGGGGCGATCTGCACGTTGAGCTCAACGTGCTGTCGAAGCAAGGCCGTTGGCTCGACATGATCGGTCTCATCGACGACGACATCTTGCAGACCATCGCTGTGTGCGGCACGCCCGACGAAGTTGGGGCAAAGCTGGTTCGTCGATTTCACGGCGTTGCCGAGCGGGTGGCGTTCTACATGCCGTATGCGGCGTCGACAGAACTGGTGGCGGCAACGGTTGCGGCAGTGCGGGCAAGCGACGCGGCCTAGGCGTTTGCGTCCGCGGTTGCTATCGGATCAGGAAGTTGTCGAACTGCCACGGGTCATTGAGGTTCAACCCGTCGCTTTCGTCGCCGTACACCGGGAAGAGATCGTTGCGGTCGCGCAGCGGAGTCCAATCGGTGGGTCCCGAGTGCAGCGTGCCCAGGTACTTGCGCGACACGTTGAGCACTTCTTCCCACGGCAGGTCGTCGGGCACGAGCAGACCAGCATTGGGGTTCTTGATCATCCAACTCAGAGCGCCGATGATGCTGCCACCCACTTGAACCGTGGTGGCGCTTTGGCCGGGCACGATGGCACGGGCTTCGTCGATAGACAGCAATGAGCCGGTCCACCAACTGGTGTAGTCGTGACCCATCAGCAACACGCCAAGCTCGTCGCGGCCGCTGATGATCTCGTCGTTCAAGATGCGTTGGCGACTTTGCATGCGCCAGTCGTTCTGACGTAGTTCGTGAATACTTGCGATTGCTGATTCAGAGGGGCAATACGCGTAGTGCACGGTTGGTCGATACAGCGGATTGCCAAAGTCGTCCCACACGGTGAGGTGATCGCTGATGGTGAGTGCTTCGCCGTGGCGAATCACCATGCCATGCATCGGGCCGCACGGAACCCACGAACGAACCATCGTGTTGAGCCCTGGCTGAGCCAAGCAGATTTGGTTGCGAGGGCCTTCGCCATTGTGGGTGTATGCGTTCTTGGGGAGGCGCAGTTCGTGCGTGCCCCACCCCATCTCGGCCGGAGCAACGCCTTCTTCGTAGAGACCATCAACCGACCACGTGTTGACAAACTCGTCGAACTCTTTGGGCACGTTGGTGATCTGCGTGTCGCGCTCGGACACGTGGATCACCTTGGTGCCGGTGAGTTGCGCAAGCACGTTGTAGCTGTTGTCGGCGAGCGCCGTTTCGATGGCGGCAGTGCGTGCGCCGGCGATGCCATCGGATAACAGGCGTGAGCCAATTTCGCGCAGCGCCTGCTTCAAGAAGTGGCTCACCAAGCCAGGGTTGGCGCCGTGCTCGACAACTGCGGTGGCGCCGTTGTTGTCTCCCCAGGTGGCTTTCATGCGCCGCAACTGCGAGTGACGCACATACAACGTGCGATCTACGGGGTGGGTTCGCTGCAGATCTTCGTACGGATCCCACACCTCAACGGAGGTATTGAGATAACGAACGTTGTGATCTCGACACCACTGCAGAATCGTGGGGTTGTCGATATTCCAGGCAAGATCGACCAGTAGGTCGCCGCTACCGACACGGTCGCTGAGGAACGCGTGCAGGTTGTCGGGCGTGAGCCGATCGTGTTCGTAACGAACCCCCAGCTTGAGGACTTCGGCGATGCGTGCACGGTTGTCGACGAAATCGACGACGTTGATGCGATTCGGTTCGATCCCGAGGTCACGCACCAACAACGGCACGACGCATTGCGCCACAGAGCCGCATCCGAGCACCAGCACCCGCTGGGGGAGAACTGTCATTCAGCAGATTCCAGAACCAATTCGGCAAGCTCCGCCTCAAAGGCAGCGACGACGTCGGTGGCGAGAAGACTCTGCCAGTCGTATGGGATGCCCTTGCGGCCTGCGGTGGCAGTGCCATCGAAATTGTTCATGCGAACGCCTCCTGGTGAGATCGGTTTCCTTTCTGGCCGGTTTGTTCCGGACACAGGAAGGCGACCATAACGAGTTCGGGGCGGACTAGCTACTCACTGATTCGTCAGACAGAAACGGCTGACTCGTCGGTCAAAGTGGCTAACCAAGTCAGCAGTTCGTTGCAGAGCAGGTCACGGTCGAAGTCGAGCGCAGCAACGTGGCCGCTGTTTGCTAAGCGCAGACGAGTGACGGGTCCGTGACCCGCGGCGATGACGGTTTGCTCGAGTGCGTCGGAGTTGGCCGGATCGACCACGTTGTCGTGATCGCTTGAGGCGATGAGCAAGGGCACATTGAACGTTGCCATCGTGGCGTTCGCAAGGGTGGCCCCGCGTCCGAGTTCGATCAATGAGCGCAGCGGCAGTTCGGCGTAGGCGCTATCGCGGGCGCTTGGGTCGCGAATGTCTGGTTCGCCTGCCGGTTGCATCGTGCGGCCGCGCTCGATGAGGTATTCAAAATGCTCGGTGGTGTCAGGGTCGGGCGGTAACACCACGGGATTGATGACGGCAACGCCACGAATGTCGTCGCGATGGGCCGCAGTAAGCAGCGCCAGCGTTGCGCCCATTGATTGACCCACTACGACGACAGCGCCGCAGCGGCGCGACAGCGCGTCGGCAGCTTCGAGTACGCCCTGCATCCATTCGTTCCAGGTGCAGTCGACGAGGTCTTCGGGTGCGGTGCCATGACCGATGAGGTGAGGGGCAACCACGGTGTAGCCGGCCTCATGAATCGCAGCAGTGATTGGCATGATGCTGTGCGGGGTGCCGCCAAGACCATGGAGGCAGAGCACTCCAAATGATTTCATGCTGAGGTGGTTACCCGTTCGAGTGCTTGGGTGAAGTCGGCGATGAGATCGGTGGGATCCTCAAGGCCAACTGACACTCGCAGCAGACCCGGCGTGATGCCGGCATCCGCAAGTTCCTCAGCGGTGAGGCTGGAGTGGGTCGATGTTGCGGGGTGACACATCAACGTCTCGGGACCTCCGAGCGATGTCGCCACGCGCACCAATCGAACGCGGTCGAGAACTGATGTGGCGTGCTCGAGGCCGCCAGCAGCTTCGAACGCGAGCACTGTGCCGCTGCTGCGCATTTGGCGCTGACCGAGTTCGTATTGCGGATGTGAAATGAGCCCGGGGTAATGCGCAGCGCGCACTTCGGGGTGCGCCGCGAGCGCGGTAGAGATCTGCATTGCCGATTTCGATTGGTGCGCAGTGCGCACGGCGAGCGTGCGAATTCCGCGGAGCGCGTTGAGCGCATCGGCGGGCGACGGGGTTGCGCCGTGCAGCACGCCGTAGCCCCAGATTTCGTCGAGCAGGTCGCGCTCGCCAGCGATCACACCCAGCGTTGCGTCGTTGTGTCCGTCGATGCCCTTCGTTGCCGAGTGGATCACGAGGTCGACACCGTGCTTGATCGGCTGCTGGCCAAGAGGAGTGGCAAACGTTGAGTCGACCACCGTGAAGGGTCCCTTGATCGCACCAAGTTCATCGAGATCGATGAGCTCGAGTAGTGGGTTCGATGGTGTTTCGGCGAGCACCAGCATCGTGCGGCCGGGTTGCACCGCAGCGGCAAACGCGCCGGGCTTGGTGCCGTCTACAAAGGTGACATCGATGCCGAACCGTGCGCATGGCCCCTGCAGGAACGCGAGCGTTCCGGCGTAGAGCTGGTGCTGGGCGACGATGTGGCTGCCCGAACTACACAACGCCAGAATCGTGGTGGTGAGCGCGCCCATTCCGCTTGAGTAGGCAACGGCATCTTCGGCGCCCTCGAGCGCGGCTATTGCTTCTTCGAATGCGCGAACTGTTGGGTTGGCGTAGCGGCTGTAGAACTCTGTCGAGCGTCGCCCGGTGGCGCGTCGGCGAGCATCGACAAGGCCGGTTGATACCCATGTGCTCGACGCCCAAAGTGGCGTGGCGAGCGATGTGCCGTTGGCCGATCGGCCAGCGGTGATCGCCGTCGTAGCAGGTTGCTGCTCGCCCGGAGTTGGGTGGTCTTTGGTCACGCACAGACAATAGGTGCCAGAGCCTGCTGCGAGAAAGCGCCATTCAGGGTGTTCATGTAGATACCCTGCTAGCAACATGCCTGACTCTCCAGCCCACCTCGGCGCTGCACGCGGTCGGCGGAGTCATCCTCACCGGCCCGCCGACGATCACACACCCGAGCACACCGAAAAACTCACCGACATTGCACCCGTGTACACGCCCACCGGCTTTGCAGCCCTTGGCGTGCCACCCGATATCGATGCGGGCCTTGCTGCTGCCGGTTTTTCGATGCCGTTCGCGATCCAGACCGAAGCCATTCCAGTAGCGCTTACGGGTGCCGACGTGTGCGGGCGTGCCCGCACCGGCTCGGGCAAAACGCTTGCCTTTGGTGTGCCGTTGCTCTCGCGCCTCACGGGCAAGGCAGCGCCCAACAAGCCACGCGGTCTCATCCTTGTACCGACGCGCGAATTGGCGCTGCAGGTTGCCGATGTGCTCGAACCAGTCGCGAAGGCGTGTGGGTTCGGTGTTCTTGCGGTCTACGGCGGGTCATCGCGCCATCGTCAGATCGACGTACTCAATGCTGGCGTCGAGGTTGTCGTGGCCACTCCGCTACGCCTCATCGACCTGTTGAAGAACAACGAACTCGATCTTGATCAGATTGAGGTGCTCGTGCTCGACGAGGCCGATCGCATGGCCGACGACGGGTTCACTCCGCAGGTCGAGTGGATCTTGCGCAAGATTACCGGCGAGCACCAGACCATGTTGTTCTCGGCAACGCTCGACGGCGATGTCGGTCACTTGGTGCGCCGCTATCTCAAGGACCCCATCGAGGTGTCTATCGATGCGCCTACCGACACGGTCGGCACGATGTATCACCTCTTCCTCGCGGTGCATCGCATGGATCGCGACAAAGTGGTGGCAACCATCGCGAGTTCGTTCGAGCGTGTCATTGTGTTCTGTGCAACCAAGCGGGCCTGCGATCGCGCCACCGAAGCGCTTCAAGATCTCGGGGTGCGAGCAATGGCCATTCATGGCGATCTCCCGCAGCCCGCGCGCGAAAAAGCGTTGAAGCGGTTTACCAGCGGCGAGATTTCGGTGCTGGTTGCAACCGATGTTGCCGCCCGCGGCATCGACATCGACGACATCGGCGCGGTCATCCATTACGAGCCTGCCGGCGACGGCAAGGCGTATTTGCATCGCAGCGGTCGCACGGCTCGCGCTGGCAAAGACGGCTGGGCAGTCACGTTGGCCGAATACAACCAGCACGTGCAGTGCACCGTATTGCAGCGTGCGCTGCGTCTGCCGTTCACGAAGCCAGTAGAGGTGTTTTCAAACAACCCGAAGCTTCGCGATCTGCACCAGTTCGACGCCCTCGTCTAGCCCATTGGCACCCCACTCCATGGTTTGTTGAAGACAACAGGTCGAGTATCGACCAAGTGTCTTCAACAAACTCTTTGTTGGAGCGGAATGTGATCGCCGGGTGCGGCGGTTAGTGCAACCAGGCCGGACGCTTCGATTCGTACGAATCGATGTCGGCCGTATGCGTCAATGTGATACCCACATCGTCGAGCCCGTTCAGGAACCGGTACTGGTTCTGAGCTTCCATCTCGAAGCTTTCAACGAATCCGATTGATGGAATCTCGACGAGCAGGCGCTCCATGTCTACGGTGATCTCAACGGTGTGATCTGCGTCGATAGCGTCCCAAATACGCGTGACTGCCTCGGCCGACAACACCACCGGAGCAAGACCATTCTTGGTGCAGTTGTTACGGAAGATGTCGCTGAAGCTTGGTGCGATGACGGCGTCGAATCCGTATTGCTGGATGGCCCACACGGCGTGCTCGCGTGACGAACCAACGCCGAAGCTCGGTCCAGCAACCAAGATCGAAGCGTTTGCGTACTTCTCGTCGTTGAGTACGAAGTTGCGGTCGTCTCGCCACGTGCTGAAGAGTCCCTTTTCGAAGCCGGTGCGCTCGACGCGCTTGAGCCAATCGGCGGGGATGATCTGGTCGGTGTCTACATCGCTGCGCTTGAGGGGCACACCGGTGCCGGTGATGACGCGTACTGCTTTCATGACTGTGCTGCCTTCTCGAGATCGGCGGGTGTTGCGAAGTGGCCAAGGATTGCAGTGGCCGCTGCGATTTCGGGGGACACGAGATGGGTGCGTCCGCCACGGCCTTGGCGGCCTTCGAAGTTGCGGTTGCTCGTGCTCGCTGAACGCTCACCGACCGCAAGCTTGTCGGGGTTCATTGCCAGGCACATGCTGCAACCCGGCTCACGCCAATCGGCGCCCGCAGCGGTGAAGATCTCGGGCAAGCCCTCGGCTTCGGCCTGCGCCTTCACGGCATGGCTACCCGGCACCACCATCACGCGCTTCACGGTGACGGTGTGACCACGCATGACGGCGGCAGCGGCACGAAGGTCTTCGATGCGGCTGTTGGTACAGCTACCGATAAACACGGTGTCGACGGTGACATCGCGAATTGGGGTGCCAGCGGTGAGGCCCATGTATTGCAGCGCGCGCTCGGTTGTTTCGCGTGCGGTGGGGTCTTGGTAATCGTCGGGCGACGGCACGACATCGTCGATGGAGATGACCTGTGCTGGGTTGGTTCCCCATGACACCTGTGGCTTCAGGGTTGAAGCATCGATGAACACTTCTTTGTCCCACGCGGCGCCATCGTCGGTGACGAGTGTGTGCCAGTCGGCGACTGCGGCGTCCCAGTCGGCACCCTTTGGTGCGTTGGCGCGGCCCTTGAGGTATTCGAACGTTGTGTCGTCGGGGGCGATGAGCCCGGCCTTGGCGCCAGCCTCGATGCTCATGTTGCACACCGTCATGCGACCCTCCATGGTCAGCGCACGAATGGCCGAACCGCGGTACTCGATGACATGGCCGATGCCGCCGCCGGTGCCAATCTCGCCGATGATCGCAAGGATGATGTCTTTGGCGGTAACGCCTGGGGCCAACTCGCCATCGACCGTGACGGCCATCCACTTGGGTCGGGTTTGCGGCAGGGTCTGCGTGGCGAGCACGTGCTCGACCTCGCTGGTGCCGATACCGAATGCCAAGGCTCCGAAGGCGCCGTGCGTTGCCGTGTGGCTATCGCCGCACACCACGGTCATGCCGGGCAACGTGCGACCCTGCTCGGGGGCGATCACGTGCACGATGCCCTGCAATGGGTGGCCCATTGGGAAGTTGGTGATGCCGAACTCGGCAGTGTTCTCGCGCAGGACATCTACCTGACGGGCAGAGATCGGGTCTTCGATTGGCTGATCGATGTTCGCCGTCGGCACGTTGTGGTCTTCGGTGGCAATGGTGAGATCGGGGCGGCGGATCTTGCGCCCGCTGAGCCGCAAGCCGTCGAATGCCTGCGGACTGGTGACCTCGTGAACGAGGTGGAGGTCGATGTAGAGCAGGTCGGGCTCACCGGCTGCGCTGTAGACCACATGGCGGTCCCAGACCTTTTGGGGCAGTGTCGATGTCATTGCGTCTGTCTCACTTTCTGAGATAGCATTCTCGTGTGATGGACAGCATATCGGGCGTCGGCGTACTCGACAAGGCAATATTGGTGCTGCGCTCGCTGCGCGCTCAGGGTCCGTTAGGTCTTGCCGATCTGCAGTCAGCCACTGGACTGCCGCGGGCCACAGCGCATCGTCTAGCCGTGGCGCTTCAAGAGCACGGCTTGGTGCGTCGAGACGATGCCGGCCGCTTCTGTCTTGGCTTCGAACTCATCGCGATGGGTCGCGCCGCAGCCGAGGCGTTTCCTCTCGGCGAGTTGGCTCGCCCGGCGCTTGTCGCGCTTCGCGACAGCACGGCCGAGAGCGTTCAACTCTTTGTGCGCGAGGGCGATGAACGCCGTTGCGTGGTCTCGATGCAGTCGCCCCATGGCCTGCGTTGGATTGTGCCCGAGGGTGCGCGCTTGCCATTAGGGGTGGGCTCGGCTGGCCGTGTTCTGCAGGCCGCTGTGCGTTCGACCGCGGGCAAAGGGGCATGGGTCGAAAGCGTGGAAGAGCGCGAGCGTGGTGTTGCCTCTGTGTCTGCAGCGGTGCACGGCGTCGATGGTGCGGTGCTCGCTGCGGTGAGTATCAGCGGTCCGATCGAACGACTCACTCGTCAACCTGGCAAGCGGTTTGGCAAGGCGGTCGTTGAGGCCGCGGCTGCTGTGTCTGACGCCATCGCTCGTTCGCAGCGCGGTGCCGGCATCTAGCGCGAGATTTCCGGCAGGCCGGTGTGTGAGCACTCAGGCCATGGTGCAAGACACCACGCTGAACATTGCTCTGTGGCTTGAGCGACGCCTTGATATGTCGCTCGGATTTCATTTCCCCGCCGCTCGCCTGTACGGAATCGTGCTCAACGATCCGCTCGGGTTACCCCACGACACAGCCCAAGCTGCGCGATCGAGTTTCATCGACGAGTCTGACGATGTCTACGAACTCATGGCCGGTTCGGCGGGTGTGCTTGTCCGATCGTTTGATGCGGCCGCTGTGGTGACTGCTGGTTGGGCGGCACCCATGGCAGACGACGGTTCGATGGCGCAGCGGGCGAGTCGTCACCCACTTCGTCGACGCGTGCGAGCCGTTGCGGTTGTCAGCGACGACGGCGTTGCCAGCTTGATCCGCTTTGAGGACGATCCCGAGGAGCTCATCGCCCAAACCACGTCGGGCAGCGGCCTGATGGTGGATGCGCTCGAGGCGATGTGGTTCGGCAATGCAGGGCTGTGGGGAGACTCATCTGCAGCATTGGCGCGTTCAGACAACGAACTTGCTGCAACGCGAATGTGCCGTCGTCGGCAGTGAGTAACAGTTACTTGGTGAAGCCAACCAAGTCGACCACGAGCACGAGGTCGGTCACGGTGGGCAGCGAGTTCTTGGTGTTACCGTCGGGGCCGAAGCCCTGGTCTGACGGCACGATGAGCAGGCGGCGTCCGCCCACCTTCATGCCACTCACGCCGTCAACGAGGCCCTTGATGGTGCCGCTGTTAAGCACGATCTTCAGTGCTTTGCCGGTCTTCCATGTGCTCTCAAGCACTGCGCCAGTGTCGCCACGGTAGGCGTCGAGCTGCAAGTAGGCGGTGCCGTTGGCCACCGCTGTTTCGCCGGTGCCCGTGACCAGATCGGTGATGCCGAGTTTGGTAGCGCCCACGCTGGTTGGAATGCTCACGGTTGGGGCGTCGGCTGGGTTTGCATCCGGCACGACCAGTGGGGTGGTCACTGACACGACCTGAATGACAAAGGTGAGTGCATCGCCGGCTTTGATGACGTCGCCCTGTGGCTTGTCGCCGTACGCAAGGTTGGACGGAATGTCGAGCTGGCGGCGTCCGCCGGCTTTGACGCCCACGAGGCCGATGTCCCAGCCGCTGATCACTCTGCCAGCGCCAAGGGTGACGGGGAACGGCTGACTACCAAAGTTGCTGTCGAACTCTTTGCCATCGGCGGTGCGGACGCCTACGTAGTAGACGGAGACATCATCGCCGGCCTTTGCGGGAGTGCCGGTGCCTTCGACGAGGTCGGTGCACACCAGTGCCTTGGGCAAGCTGGAGGGGATCTGAACTTTGGGCTTCGGAGGAGAATCGGCGATAACGGGCTCGCTCGCGGCTGCGGCCGAACCCTTGGCGCAGCCTGCGGGGGCGAGTGGATCGGTCTTCACCGAGTCGGTGGAACTGCCAGCCGCTGTGGAACCGCCAGCCGGTGTGGACGCGTTGCCACTCTTCGAGCTGCCACATCCGGCAAGGACGGCAAGGCAAACAACGGTGATGGAGATGGTGAGCTGGCGACGCATTTCGCCGACGTTATCTGGGATTGTGCTCGCTTGGGTATGCATCCCGCTGCCGGAGCCATTCGTCTTCGGCGACTCCCATCGGGGTTGAGCCGGGTGCGCTCATCTTGGGCCACAACTCTTCGGACATTCGCCGGTAGTTTCCGGTGGCCCTGAGCTCACCGAGAATCGCGTAGAGCCCAAGGTTGATTCGCTGAATAAACACAAACGATTTGGGCACGGTGGAGTATTGCGAGATCGGGCTGGTGCGATCGAACGTGTGGCGCACAATGGTCGAGCTGTATTCGGGGGTCCAGGTCATGATGCGGTCTTCGCTCACGGCTTGATAGAAGTGTGAAAAGTACTCACCGGCGGCCTCAGTGGAAACGGGTGCGTTGGGCGCCAACATGCCGGCGTCTTCGATGATTCGACGAAACTCGTCGTTGTCGTGATCAACCGCTGCAGCGTGAACCATCGACTCGAACATCTGCAGCTCGGCATCGGTGAAGTGCTTCACGAGTCCGAAGTCCAAGAACGTGACCCTGCCATTGCCATGGAATAAGTAGTTGCCGGGGTGTGGGTCGCCGTTGAATGCCTTGAACCGATAGAGACTTCGAAAGACGAATCGGAAGATGCATTCGGCGGCGAGATCGCGTTCGCTTTGATCCCAGGTGAGCAACTCTTGCCAAGTGGAGCCGATGACGAGTTCGGTGGTGAGGATGCGCTTCGAGCAGAGATGATCGATCACTTCGGGCACATGCACGTAGGGATGACCGTTGTAATACGAGTGGAAGGCGCGTTGATTGCGCGCTTCGAGTTCGTAGTCGAGTTCTTCGCTGAGGCGGGTCTTGATCTCGGCCACCATCTCGGTGGGGTCGAGCCCACCGAAGCCCTGTTTCAGAATCGCGCCGAGCAACTCGGTGTTGCGAAGGTCGGAAGCAATCGCCGTATCGACCCCCGGATATTGCACCTTCACCGCCACGGCACGCTCGAGACCCGTTGCTGGGTCGATGATGATGGCCTTGTGAACCTGCCCAATGGATGCAGCGGCGATTGGCTCGGGATCGAACTCGACGAACAGCGCTGAGATTGGTGCACCGAGCTCGCGCTCGATTGCCTGCATTGCAAGCTCGGCGCTCATCGGGGGAGCGTTCGATTGCAGCTGCGACAACGCTGCGCGTAGTGGTTCGGGAAGGCCTTCGTCGAGATAGCTGGCCATTTGGCCGAGCTTCATCAGAGCGCCCTTCATCTGCCCGAGTCGATCGGCAATCTGGTCGGCGGTTTTCAGTTCGCGTTCGCGGTCGAGCTCAACGCGTCGCTCGGTGCTGGCGAAGATCTTGCGCGCCGATGTGGTGGCATAGGTGGTGCCAACCTGCACGCCGAGTTTGGCGAGCTGACTGTTGCGGCCAGTGCGTCCGTGACGCGTGATTGGATGCCCAGATGTTGCGCCGCGTTTACGTCGCACGAACACGGCGGCGCTGAGGCCTGCGATGGAGAAACCAGCAGCAGCCGCAGTAGTAAGGAGTCGTCGGCTTGGCCGACCTAAGGAACTCAAGAAAGCACGCCAGCGCGATCGCAAACTGACTGCACTGCACGGATGAGAGTGGGCACAAAGCGATCGGCGTTCGCGATGCATGCGTCGTGATCGCCGTCGACCCTGAATGCTTCGGCGCCCGTAATCGATTCGAAGAGCCGTACCTGACGACGTACTGGTACCACTCGGTCGCGCATGGTGATGAGCACTGAGGCCGGTACGTCGACATCTTTCAGCCATTGACGCGATGAGAAGGAGCCGATGGCTCGACCAGCTTCGAGCACCATGCGCCACTCGTGGCGTGATGCTTGCTCGACCGCCCATGGTTCCCACTCGCCGGCTTTGCGTTGTAAGTAGATCTGCTCGGTGAGCCACTGCCGTGCCTGCGACGGAGCGAGGCGGGACAACGCGGCCAGCCCCGACAATCCAGCGAATGAGAGCTTCTCTTCGCGGCTCGAAGCAAACGACCCAGCGGTGGCGCAGAGCACGAGACCAAGAACTCGCTCGCGGTGCTGCTTCCAGACCAGCTGAGCAATGGGCCCGCCCATGCTGTAGCCCACGGGAATGAAACGTTCGATGCCGAGAATGTCGGCGAGGGCGGCAGCATCGTCGGCGCAGTCGCTGAGGCGGAACACCTTGCGGCTGCGGATGCCACCGCCATGGCCGCGGTGATCGAGCGCGACAACACGAAAGTGTTCGGCTAATGGGTAGTAACTGGTGAACCAGTTGAGGTCTGAGCTCGCAGTCCAGCCATGCAGCAACATGAGCGTGGGCGCAGTTGGTGTGGGCCCTGGCAGCTCGCGAACGAACGTGGTGCCACGACCCGCAAGCTCAACCTCGCGGCCCGGTGGAAGCTTGGGTTCACGAACACCGCCGCCATCGCGAAGCGCCATTTACGCAGGCCCCGCGCTGATGATCTTGACCTTGAGCTCACCGTTGGGTGCCGCGTATCCGACCCAGCTGCCCACGGTGGAGCCGAGCAGCGCAGCGCCAAGCGGCGAGCCGGGGCTCACGATGTCGTAGCCCTCAAGCTGCTCTTCTACGTGGCCAATGATGTAGGTCTCGGCCATGTCGTCGGAGTCGCCTTCGTACACGATGGTGATCTTTTGTCCAACGCGAACTTCGCCCTCGGGTCCCGAGTCGATGACCTCGCCATTTTCGAGGAGGTATTCGAGCTGACGAATGCGGCCTTCCATATGGCCCTGTTCGTCTTTGGCAGCGTG
The DNA here is from genome assembly GCA_037139095.1 of Actinomycetota bacterium. Classification (GTDB taxonomy): domain Bacteria; phylum Actinomycetota; class Acidimicrobiia; order Acidimicrobiales; family Ilumatobacteraceae; genus WLMZ01. The sequence goes on along the minus strand of JBAXHD010000011.1, from coordinate 19,113 downwards.
GTAGTCGCCGTTTTCCTTGAGGTCGCCCATCTCGCGGGCACGCTCAATCTTCTCGGCAACGGCGAATCGACCGCGGGTGCTGAGATCGTCGAACTCGGCTTGCATGCGGTCGTACGCAGTGCGGGAGAATTGGTGCTTTGCCATCTCGGCAAGGTTATCTGTACTGGCCAAGGTGCGTGTGTGGCATTTGGTCTCCTACGATGCTGGCCTTATGACGAACTCGCAGAAGAAGCATCGGCTTGCAGTTATTGGTGGCGACGGCATTGGCCCCGAAGTCACCGTCGAGGCACTCAAGGTCATTCGCGCTGCCGGAGTAGATCTAGAGACCACCGACTTCGATCTCGGCGGCGCTCGTTACCTGCGTGACGGCGAGGTCTTGTCCGACGCCGTGCTCGAGCAATTGCGTGGATTCGATGCCATCTTGCTTGGCGCTGTCGGCACCCCCGATGTGCCGCCAGGTCTCATCGAGCGCGGGTTGCTGCTGAAGATGCGCTTCGAGCTCGACCTCTACATCAATCAGCGTCCGTTCGTTGGCACGGCTCCCGGCCACACCGAGCCACACGATTTTGTCGTGATCCGCGAAAACACCGAGGGTCCGTACGTGGGCGAGGGCGGCGTGCTTCGCCGCGGCACGCTCAACGAAGTCGCTACTCAGGGAAGCGTGAATACGCGTATGGGCGTCGAGCGTTGTATTCGCTATGCGTTCGAACTCGCGGCTAGCCGCGAGCGCAAGCACGTGACCTTGGTGCACAAGACCAACGTGCTCACGTTTGCGGGCGATCTGTGGCAGCGCACGTTCAACATCGTCGCCGCCGAGTTCCCTCAGGTTGGCACTGCCTACAACCATGTCGATGCGGCGTGCATCTACTTTGTGCAAGACCCGCACCGCTACGACGTCATTGTCACCGACAACCTGTTCGGCGACATCCTCACCGATCTCGGTGGTGCGGTCAGCGGCGGCATCGGCCTTGCGTCGTCGGCCAACCTCAATCCGGCTCGCACCGGCCCCTCGATGTTCGAGCCCGTGCACGGCTCGGCCCCCGACATTGTGGGCACGGGCAAGGCCAACCCAACCGCCGCAATTCTCAGCGCAGCATTGATGCTCGATTTCCTTGGCGAAGGCGATGCGGCCGATCGGGTGCGCGCTGCGTGCGCCGATCCTGTTAGCGGTAGCACCAGCCAGATCGCCGATGCCATCGCCGCAAAACTCACCGCGTGACCTAGCGTTGCCCGTCGCGACTTGTCGCTTGTAGATCTCGATACAGAAAGAGGGGGATCCGAATGCCAATCCAGACCACTCCAAAAATTTGGATGAACGGTGAACTCGTCGACTGGGATAAGGCCCAAGTCCACGTGCTCACTCATACCTTGCACTACGGCACCGGTGTGTTCGAAGGTATCCGCGCGTACCCAACCGACAATGGCCCAGCAGTGTTTCGTCTCACCGAACACATCAAGCGACTGTTCAACAGCGCGCACATTATGGGTATGGAGATTCCCTATACGGTCGACGAGCTGGTTCAGGCCACGAAGGAAACCGTTGCCAGCACTGGCTTGCCAGGCTGCTATGTGCGACCCCTTGCGTACTACGGCTACGGCGAGATGGGCCTGAACACTCTTCCCTGCCGCACCGATGTTGCCATTGCATGCTGGCCATGGGGCGCCTACCTCGGCGACGACGCCGTGAGCAAGGGCGTTCGCATGAAGATCAGCTCGTGGACTCGTCACGATCACAACACCATGCCGCCGGCCGCCAAGACGGTGGGTAACTACGTGAACTCGTCGCTCGCCAAGGTCGAGGCCCTCAAGGCCGGTTACGACGAAGCCATCATGCTGGCTCCGAACGGCCTCATTGCCGAGTGCACGGGTGAGAACATCTTCGCCGTGCGCAACGGCATCATCATTACCCCGCCGTTGTCGGCCGGTGCGCTCGAGGGCATCACTCAGAACAGCGTGATGACTATCGCTCGCGATCAGGGTTTCGACGTTCGTGTCGACAACCTCGCCCGCAGCGACCTGTACATCGCCGAAGAAATCTTCGTGTGCGGTACTGCTGCTGAGATCAGCAGCGTGAACTCGGTCGACGACCGTGCAGTTCCGTGTCCCGGCCCCAAGACCAAGGTCATTGCCGAGATCTACCTCGACGCTGTCAAGGGCAAGGTCGACAAGTACAAGCACTGGTGCGAACTGGCCGTATAACGCAACACGCTCGGCCGCAGCAGATGCTGCGGTCGAGCTGTTTGTGCACCGATTGAGCCGAAACCAGCCGAAAACGGCGACCGCCCTGAGCTGCGCTGCCGACGGTGGGGTCGGCGCGTCACTCAGGGCGGCCTACGTTGGATGATCCACCGCTGATCGACCTTCAGGCGTTAACCTTCGCTCGCTCAACATCTCACCCGTCGGACCAAAATCCGGCGGGTGAGCCGCTTTTCGAGCTCGCCTCCCCAGTTGCCCGGCTCGACTCGCTCAAACGTCTTGGGTGTGCCCAGTTGCCTAGGCTCGCCTTCGACTGCTCGAGGTTTCCGGCGTTGCCGCCTTCTTCCTGCCAGTCACCTTCGCCTCGGGCATTGCTGTCCGCTGCGTCAGATTCCTTTGGCAGTCGGTGTCTCCACCCACCGCCCGAGCTGTGGTCATCCCCGGCTCGTCGTTGCGGCCTGGCCCAGTCGGTTGTGGCGTTTCGGCTTGCGCCGCTTGCCCGCTTCCGGTGGCCCAGTTCGTCGTGCGAACCGGTGTGAAGTCATTGTGTATCTCACAAAACCGCAGGTCAAGAGGTATTTTTGAACTCACAGGGTTATCCCCCAACAAAGTGGCTTCTCCCCAGAAGTTTCTTGGTCGTCCACCGCAAGTGCACAGGTTGCACACAGGGAACGGGTTGACTCTTTGCTCAATCACAGGCACAATGACGCCCGTGATGTCGCCCACAAACTCTCTTGCCTCGAGCCGCATCATCATTATTCGCTAGCGCACGTCATTCACGACGTGCGCTGCTGAGCCGCCCCTACGGGCGGCTCTTTTATTTCCCGCCACAAGGCCTACTGAAGCCCACCTAGATCCTTTGCCACAACAGCTCAAGGAGCACCGATGAGTACATCAACCGAAAATCTCAGCACCGCAAGCAGCGGGGGCGTCGCACGAGCTATTGAGGTGTTCGACACCACGCTGCGCGACGGCTTGCAGGTAGAGGGTGTGTCGGCCACGGTCGAAGACAAACTGCGTATCGCCGAACAACTCGACTTCTTGGGTGTGCACTACATCGAGGGTGGCTGGCCAGGCGCCAACCCCAAAGACATCGAGTTCTTCGCACGTGCGGCAACCGAGCTCACCCTGAGCACCAGCACGATGGTTGCGTTTGGTTCCACCCGTCGCCCGGCTGGCAAGGTCGACGACGACGCAACGCTGCGCAACCTCATCGACGCGAACACATCGGCGGTCTGCATCGTTGCCAAGAGTTGGGACTATCACGTGCTCAACGCGCTGCAGACAACGCTCGAAGAGGGCGCTGCGATGATCTCCGATTCGGTGGAGTTTCTCGTTGGTCACGGACGACGCGTGCTTGTCGACATGGAGCACTTCTTCGATGGCTACAAGGCCAACCCCGAGTTCGCACTGCGTGCGCTCGAAGCTGCAGTCATCAAGGGTGCGAGCCACCTTGTCTTGTGCGACACCAATGGCGGCTCGCTGCCACACGAGGTCGAGGCAATTGTTGGCGCAGTGCATCGTCACGTTGGCAACGATGTGATCATTGGCATCCATTGCCACGACGACACCGGATGCGCTGTAGCGAACAGCATGGCGGCGGTGCGTGCCGGGGCACGCCATATCCAGGGCACGCTCAACGGCCTTGGCGAGCGCACCGGCAACTGCAACCTCACCACAGTGATCCCCAACCTGCAGGTGAAGTTGGGCATGCAGTGTCTGCCCGAAGGTCGCCTCGAGCGGCTCACGTCGGTGAGTAACCATGTGGCCGAGGTGTTGAACCGTCCGCTCAATCCGCAGGCGCCGTACGTGGGGTCGTCAGCGTTCGCGCACAAGGCCGGCCTACACGTGTCGGCCATTGTGCGCGCCAAGGATGCGTACGAGCACATCGATCCTGAACTCGTCGGTAACGGCACCCGCTTTGTGGTCAGTGAGATGGCGGGTCGCGCCACCATCACCGTGAAGGCAGAAGAGCTTGGGCTGAGCATGGATGGTCCGGCCATCAACCAGGTCATCGACGATCTCAAGCGCCTCGAGCACGAGGGCTATCACTTCGAGGCCGCCGATGCGTCGCTCGAGTTGTTGATGCGCAAGGCAGCCGGATGGCAGCAAGATTTCTTCCGGGTCGAGAGTATGCGCGTGATCACCGACGATCTTCCCGGTGCCGACTTCATCACCGAGGCCACCGTCAAGGTGTGGATTGGCGATCAGCGCTTCGTGAACACATGCGAAGGCAACGGACCGGTGAACGCCATCGACATGGCGCTGCGCGCCGCGCTCTCCGGCCGCTACCCAGAGCTCTCCAAGGTGCATCTCACCGACTACAAGGTGCGCATCCTCGATGGGGCAACTGCCACTGGCGCGATCACCCGTGTGCTCATCGACGCAACGAACGGCGACCGCTCGTGGACCACCATCGGCGTGAGCTGCAACATCATCGAAGCTTCGTGGCGTGCCCTCGAAGAGTCGCTGGTCTTTGGGTTGCTGCACTCCGCCGGATAGAACTAAGGGTCATGGCTGCTCCTAAGTTCGCTCCCGTCCCCGCTGTCGAAGCAGTTCGCACCTACGAGTCACCCGACTCTGTTCCTGCGAGCTGGTCGCCAGATCGTCCCGGCGAGATTCAGGGTCGTCAGCCAAGCGGCAGCCAGCTTGGATACCAAGGCCCCGATCAGGGCTATGCGCTCACCTTGGCCGAGCGTCTTCGCCCCACATTGAACGTGCCTGCAGGCGAGTCAGCCAACGACGCCGTGCGCGGTTGTCTCAACATTGCGTTGCGTCGCGCTTCGCTCTTTGGTCGGGCGCCAGTGGTGCATGACCTCACCATTGCATTCACGATCTGGGGTTGGTTCGACCCCAAGCCGTCGGCCGCGCTCGTCGCTCGCCGCCGCGAACTGTTTGAGGGCGTATCGCACACCACCCAGCACTACACCGAGGGTCGCCACATTGCCGACCTCGTGCCCGAGTCAACGCTGCGGCTCACCCCGCAACAAGCGGCCGACTCATACCCAGACAACTGGCGTCAGCTCACCGGCGCCTGAACCGGAGACTCCCAGTGACCCAATCAATGACCCTCACCGACGAGCAGCGTCAACTACGCGCCGTCGTGCGCCAGTTCGCCAAAGACAAGATTGCTCCGCAGGCGGCCGAGACCGATCGCAACGGCACCTACAACTGGCAGGCGTTCGAAGCCTTGAAATCGATGGAGCTCACGGGCTTGTCGTATCCGGTTGAGTACGGCGGCGCTGGCGCATCGTTGGTCGACCAGGCCATCGTGGCCGAGGAAATCTCTGCGGCGTGCGCGGCCACAAGCCTGATGTTCCTCATCAGCAAGTTGGCGATGCTGCCGGTGCTCAACTTTGGTAGCGAAGAATTGAAGAGCACCTATATCCCGCGCATTTGCAGTGGCGAGAGCCAAGCCAGTTACGGGCTCAGCGAAGCCGATGCCGGAAGCGATGTGGCCTCGATGACCACCAAGGCCGAAGCCGACGGCGATTCGTGGATTCTCAATGGCTCGAAATGCTGGATCACCAACGCTGGCATCAGCGATCTCTACACGGTGTTTGCACGCACGTCTCCCGATCGCCACACCGGTCTCACTGCATTTTTGGTGAAGGCCGAGTGGGGTGTCGAGGTCGACAAACTCGAGCACAAACTTGGCATCAAGGGATCACCTACCGGAGTCATTCGATTCAACGATGTGCGCGTCCCCGACTCGCATCGCATCGGCGCAGTTGGCCAAGGCTTCGCAGTGGCCATGCACACACTCGATCGCAGTCGCCCAACCATCGGGGCGCAAGCCGTGGGCATCGCTCAGGGCGCGCTCGACTTTGCGATTGGTTACATGAAAGAGCGCCGCACCTTTGGTCGTCCGCTCGCCGACAATCAAGGTCTGCAGTGGATGGTTGCCGATTGCGCGATGCGCATTGAGGCCGCTCGCCAATTGGTGTTTCGTGCGTGTGCAATTGTCGACGATGGCGATCCGCACGGTGAGTTGTCGGTTGCTGGCGCAATGGCGAAGTGTTTCGCCAGCGACGTGGCTATGCAGGTCACTACCGATGCCGTGCAGTTCTTGGGTGGCTACGGCTACACCAACGAGTTCCCGGTAGAGCGCATGATGCGCGACGCGAAAATTACTCAGATCTACGAAGGCACCAACCAGATTCAGCGAATGGTGATCGCGAAGAACACGTTCGGATGATCCAGCAGTGGGTGACGTGAAGTCGGATGACTCCAACCTCGACTCTCTGCGACCTCAGCTACCCGGGCGTGCGACAGTCTCAGAGATGGTGCGAGCCTTTTGGCCGTTCACGCGCGGGTTCCGACGCGTGTTCGGCCTGCAGTTTGCTGTGTCGCTGCTCCTCTTCGCCCTGCTGGGCATACTGCCCCTGCTCACCGGTGACCTGCTGCGCACTGCGCTCAACACATTCGACGTTGGGGACAAGGGCAACCAGTTCGTCGGGAACTGGTTGGCGGCGCAGTCGGACAACCCCGCGATCCTGAACACGATCGATCTCAGCGGCGTCGATCGTGAGTCCGCGTTGGTGGGAATTCGCGCCACCGCAACGAGCGCGCTCGAGGCCAGTTCGACCGGACTTCTCGATGCCCTCTTTGCTGACGGGCTGGCATACCGCACCGACGGATTGTTGAGGAGAGCTATTGCCCTGAATGCCAATGATGTCGCGGACACCTATGGTCCCGTCCTCGAAGCGATCGTTGCCGACGGCCGCATCGAGCGGGCCGAGCTCGATGCCTTGCGCGCACCGACAACTGGTGCCAATGCGCTGAACCGTGCGAAGGGTTTTGATTTCCTTATCAGTGAGTTGGTTCTGCACCCTGATGCCGCTCGCCAACGCAGCGACGCGCGGATCAGTTCGTTCATCAGGAAACTGCTTCGTTTTCTCGGCGTGGTGATCGCCGCAGTGATTTTGCGAGCCGTTGCCGTCGCGCTTGCAATCAACGCCACATCGCGCAGTGCACGCCGACTGCAAGACGCAGTGTTCGAACGCGTTCACGACACGGTGCTCGTCGAGGCCGGAACACTTGGACGACCGAGCATGCTCAGCCGATGCACCAGCTACGTCGATCAGGTGCAAGAGGCGTTGCTGAAGGCGCAGACCGATGGTGTGCTGGCATTTGCCAGCTTGTTACTGTCGCTGTCCCTTGTGCTTTGGATCGACGTCCCGATCGGCATGATGCTGATTGGGGCGGTGCTGATCTTCGAGGTCATCCGTCGCATCGTTGCATCTCGTTGGACATCGTTGGCCCATCATCGGCTCGATCTGAAGACGGCGCTCAGCGAGACCACCGATGCTGCTGTCAGCACTGTGGCATCGGTGCGTGCCATCCGGGCCGAGGACCATTTCCGGCGACGCTTCGGTCACGAGGCCGATGAAGTGCGTTCTTGGACAACCCGTCTCGAACGCTTCGGGGAGGCCTTCGGTCTCACGGCGTTCGCCATCGGTCAGCTCGGCGTGCTCATCGTCATTGGGGTGGTTGGCTTCTTGCGTGCGGACCTGTCGATCGGCGAGGCGACGGCAGCTGTGCTGTACGTACGCACAGTCGCCGAGGCACTGTCGAGCCTGCCGGCGGTGCTCATCCGGCTGCATGAGGCGGCGCCGTACATGCGCAGGCTCCGGAACGTATTGCTGGCTCCCCTTCGACGCCCTGAGCCAACAGATCCTGTGCCGCTTCCAGCGAGACCCAGTGCCCTGCACGCTGAGAATCTGGAATATGGCGAGCCCGATAGGTCGGGTGGATGTACCGACGTCTCATTCACCGCGACGCCTTCGCGGTGGGTCATGCTCGTTGGTCCCGTCGGTAGCGGATGCGAATCGATCGTCGCTGTGTCAGCAGGGCTTGAGGTGCCGACGGCCGGACGGGTCCTGCTTGACGCAGTGGACCTTGCCACAGCCTCTCGCAGAGATATCTCCGGTCACGTTGCCGTGCTCCCGGCGCGCTCCGCTGTGCTCGAGGCCACTTTGGCCGAGAACCTCACGGTGCTGCGCCCGCAGGCGACGGCCGACGAGATCAATGCGGCGGTTGCTGCAGCCGGTTTGTCTGCCCTCGTTGCTCGGTACCCCGACGGGACGAACACGCTCGTAGGGGGTCGCCTCAGGCCCATCGGACCACAAGATCGGGCGCGCATTGGTCTGGCACGTGTGCTGCTCAGCCACGCAGAGGTCGTGATCATCAGCGATCCCACCGTGGGCCTCGACCTCGAGGCAGGCGAGGAGTTCTGGGCTGGCGCCCGTCGCTACCTTGAGGGCCGCATCGTGATTGCAACAACGCCCCGTCTCGACCTGATCGACGCCAGCGATCAGGTGGTCGTGCTCGAACGCGGCGGGGTGGTCGATGTCGGAACCCGAGCCGAACTCCTTGCTCGGCGGGGCGTGTTCACCCGGTTGTGGCAGCGCATGCTCGATGGCGTCGACCCTTCGAGTGACCTCGGATCGATACCGGGCCTGGTCACGTTGTCCCCTGAGGTGTTGGCCCAGCTCGCAACGCGGCTGGTCACCGAACGCTTCGACGACGGCCAGACGATCATCGCCACCGGTGAGGTGGCTGACCGCGTGTTCATCGTCGTCGATGGCAGCGTCGAACTGTTCGACGGCGATCGCCGCGTCGCGACGGTGAAGGCCGGCAACCATTTTGGCGACCTAGAGGCTGCCGGGGGAGCGCTCACCACGTTCTCAGCCGTCGCTCGCGGGACCACCGTGCTGCGCAGCTTGCACCGACTGGCCATCTCCGGCGGCGCGGCAGGTGTCCTCGATCGATCGCCGGCGGAGCGTGCGCTCTATGCCTACTTGGCTCGCAACGGTGTGTCGACCACAGCGGAAATCGAGGCGCAGGGCTACAGCACAGATCTCGCATCGACACTCGACGCACTTGTTGCCGACGGCGTGGTCGTGCGCACCGAACTCGATGGCGAGCTCACCTATCGCCTCGCCGGCTCGCAGCGCCGCCGCCGCGGCGGGTTGGTGTCGCTGCTTGACACGCTCTAACTCGTGAGGAAGCGGCGGATCTGGGTGTGCTCAGGAATGAAGCCAGAGCGTTGCCAGAACTCGAATGCACGCAGGTCGCCGGGGGACACATAACTCTCGACCGATGCGCAGCCACGTTCGAGGCACCACTGCACGAACGACTCACGAAGCCGGGTGCCAACGCCGAGCCCGCGATGCGACTCTTTGACATAGAAGTGCGGCATGGTCGCGAATTTCTCTCCACCGAGGTAATCGGGGAGCGCGCGTATCAGCCCGTAACAAAACGCAACGACCTCATCGCCATCAACTGCAATCTGAATTGTGCCGAGCCTGCCGACGGCCTTCTCGACGCTGCTGCGCCACAACTGCGCAGCGTTCTCGACGAACGGAACGAGTTGGCCGACGCTGCGCAGATGCTCGATGTGTTCGGCGAACAACGCCTCGACCTGATCAAAGCGTGGGTCACCTCGCTCGGGCAGCACGATAGTGACACCGTGCTCGGTCACGGCTCAGCGCTCATCAACGATTTCACGAGACCATGCACGGTGGTGAAAGCGTCGGGATCCATGTCGGTGAAGTCGAGTTGGAGGTTGAAGCTCGACTCGACGCTGTCGATGAGTTCGATCAGTCCGAACGAGTCGAGCAGGCCTGACTCGAAGAAATCGAAGTCGCCGTCAACCTCAAGGCTGTCGAATCCCAATCGGCGGGCGCGATCAATCAGGAAGCTGACAACAAACGCCTTCATTGCGGTCTCTTGTTCACTCATTGGCTCGCCCTTCAAGCGTCTTGCTCAGCGCAGCCCGATCGATCTTGCCGTTGCTGTTGAGCGGCAGATGATCGATGAAGAACACTTGCTTGGGAACCATATACGGGGGCAATACTTCGCGACACCTTGTAAGGGCAGCCGCTTCGTCGCCGTGATCGCCGTGAGCAGCGTCACGCACGGCGAAGGCGTACAGCGCTTCGGCCGCTGATCCGGCAGGATACGACACAGTGATCACCGACTCGGTGTGCAAAGCGGCGCGCAGCACAGCGTCTACCTCGGCGAGCTCGACGCGAAATCCCATGACCTGTACCTGATCATCAATGCGTCCGTGGAAAATCAGACCGTCGTCGGGTGACCACTCGACAAGATCGCCGGTGCGATACCAGCGGTCGCTGCTGCCGGGCAAGATCACGAAACTCGCAGCTGTTCGTTCTGGGTCATCCCAGTAGCCCTGGGTCACCTGTGGCCCAGCAACACACAGTTCGCCGCGCTGACCCTCGCCCACGGTGTGCCCTGCGGTATCAACGATCGCAGCCTCGTGGCCGGGGAATGGTCTGCCAATCGGTACTGCAGTTCCGGAACTGGAATTCGCAGTCCACTCGTACGAGGTGATCGCGATGGTTGCCTCGGTGGGGCCGTAGAGATTGTGCACCGTCGAGTTCGGAGCGGCAGCGCTCCATTTCTGAGCAACGCTGGCGGGAAGCGCTTCGCCGCAGAACAAGCTGATTCTCAGGCTTGGATACGCGCCGGGCTTCATCGTTCGCATGCGGTCCATCAGCATCGCTACCGAAGGCACCGAGAACCACGCCGTGATTTCTTCGTCGCGGATGAACTTGGCTGGGGCGATCGTTGCTCGTTTCGTCGGAACGCACAGGCACGCTCCCGCCATCCATGTCGCGAATAGATCGTGCACGCTGAGGTCGAACGTAAGGTCGAACATCTGTGAGCAACGGTCGGCAGGTGTGTATTCGTAGGCACTGACCGCGTGTGACAGATACGCAGACACGTTGGCCTGGCTGACGCCGACTCCCTTGGGCATGCCGGTGCTGCCCGAGGTAAAGAGCAGATACGCGATCGATTCATCGCTGACGATTGGGGTCTCGACATGTGGCGTCGTGGCAATGTCTCGCGCATCTAGCCGAAGGCCCGTTCCGGAAGTTGCACTCCATTCGGGCAGGCGACGCGTTGGGAAGAGCACCGTCAGGTCGCCCTCGCACGATTCCAGTAGCGGTCGAGCTGCATCGTCGGCCTCTGGGCCCACTACCAGCGTGGCTGCCCCTGATCGACGCAGCATGCCACCGGTGCGCTCCACCGGAAAACCGGCGTGCAAGGGCACATAGGTGCGGCCGGCGAGCACTGCGCCGAGCACGCCCAGATACGCGTCGAGGCTGCGTTGACCGAGCACAGCCACGGGCGCCCCAGTGGGGTCGCCTTGTGAGATGGCGGCGGCAATGGAGCGGGCGCGCTCGTCGAGTTCGCGGTATGAAATCGAGGTTCCGTCAACCTGCAACGCCCACTGGTGTGGCGACTTGAAAACCCCGCTCCGCCAAGCGTCGGCCAGCGATCGCACCCCGAGGTGGCCCAGTGCTGGCGATTGTGGTGGAGGAACCGATCGCTGCGCCATGCTCCCGTCCTTCCAACTGCTCGGAATGAGCGCGGACGAGTAGGTTAGCGGAATGTCTTTTACCGCTGACCAGCCCGCAAGCGCGCCAGATTCGTCAGCGCGCCGGCGCCGTGTCCGACTCGGAATGCGGTGGAAGCTTGTTTTTGGCTTCGGCCTTGCGATCACAATTGTCTTCTTTGCGGTAGCGGGCTGGATTCTCAGCTTCTCCACAAACACGGCCACCACGAGGCTCAAGAACAACTTGGTCGATCTGGCAGAGGGTGGAGTTCAGACCATTGATGTCGCCAACTTCTCCAAGTTGCTCACGATCCCAGAACGGCCCACACCCGGTACCACGTATCCCGCGAACGCTGGATTCCTTGCTGGCAAGACAGCAACAGCCGAAAGCACGTGGCCAACCGACCCGGCCTACTGGCAGCACGTGAACGAGATGCTCAATATTCGTCGCACCAATCCCGACGCATCGCCGTATACGTATGCCACCACCCCCGATGGAGTACTTCGCTTCATCGGCCAGTGGGGTGCATATGGCTTCACCCACGTGAGCTGGTGCGCCGACTCCAAGGGTGTGCAGATCGATGACCCGTGCGGCGCTCAGTTCAAGCAGTCTGCCGCCGAGTTATACGGCACGGTTCCCACCTACGTGACCGACGGCCTCTTACGCACGACGCCGCAACCTGCGTACACCGACGCGCTGAACACATGGATCTCCGTGTATACGCCAATCAAGGACACGGCTGGCAAGACGGTGGGCGCACTTGGGGTTGACTATCCGCTGTCGTATGTCAACGACGTTCGTTCTCATGTGCTGAGGGTGCTCTATCCCGTGTTCGGCGCTTCGTACCTCGTGCTGCTTGTGCTCGTCTACCTCATGGCCGGCCTCGTCACCCGCCGCCTCGGTCGGATCACATCGGTGACCCAGATGGTTGCCGATGGTGACTACTCGGTCGACGTGACCGACTTCGCCAAAGCGTATTTCCGCGATGAAATGACCGAGCTGGCTGACAACTTCCAGGTGATGACCCTCAAGGTGGGTGAACGCGAACGAAGCCTGACACGAACGGTCGCAGTGCTGCGCGTCGAGATCGACGAAGCAAAACGAATGGATGCTGTGAAGGAGATCGTCGATAGTGACTTCTTCAACCACCTCACCCAGAAGGCGGCAGCGATGCGCGCCAAGGTGAAGGACCAAGAGCTTCAGGATGCTGCGGTAGGGCGCGGCGACTCAGGGGCGGAGCCATCAATTGACTGATGACCTGAATCTCTTTGGAGAAAAGAGCGACGCGCCAAGGCCCCGGCGCAACATCGACGACGCATTAGGCGATATGTCACGTGCCGCTGAGCGTACGCGAAGCGCTGGCAGTGCACTCGACGATCTGATTGCTAGCTCGGGTGCTCGCCCGAGAGGCGAAGCCGCACCATCTGAATCGGCGCGTCTCGACACGCGCAATCGTTGGGCACTCGCGCTCGCGTTTGCGCTTGCCGGCGTGGGGTTCTGCGGGGTGCTCACCGAGTCCGTTGCCGCTTCACAGTTGCTCAGCAACAGCAGTCCCTTGGCCTTGGCGGTGGTCTGGCCACTTGGTGGTCTCGGCCTGCTGCTCATCGCGTTTGCTCAAATGCGCTACGTCGACCGATTCGCACGACTGGGCGTGGTGCGCTGGGTGTTCTTCATCTGCAGCGCCGCCTTTATCGCCATGCTGGCTCTCGTCGCACTCGGTGTGTCGCACAAGGTTCCGGCGGCCATCGCGTGGCTGTTGGCCGACCAACTCAACTTCTTGCTGCCCCTTGTGTTGTGGACCCTCGCTGGCGACGTGTTCACCACCGGCCAAGGTGCCACAGTATTTCCGAAGATTTCCCGATGGCTGTTCGGCGGTCAGATAGCCGGTCTTGCCGTTGCCGTGCTCGCACCCACGGTGTTCAACCTGAACGATGACTCGCTCATTTGGCTACTCGTGGCGCCGCCGCTGGTCGGAATTCTGGTGGCGCTGCTCTTGCCGCGGGCACTCGCCGGTGCCACCACCGGAGTCGGCCACCAACGCGCGCAGAGCGCAAGCGAGGCACTCAAGGACACCGTCAGCTTCATTCGCGAGCTTCCTGCCTTTCGTTGGATGTTCTGGGTCGGAGTGTTCGCCATCTTCGGCGGAACGATGGTCGACTTTGGGTTCCTGCACCTTGCGACGAAGCGTTTCTCCGATGCTGGTTCGCTGCAAGCGCTGTACGCCGGCACCTCATTGGTGTGCTTCGTAGCGTGTTGGTTACTGCAGAACTACGGATCAACGAAGATCATCAAGAGCCAAGGGATTGCGCGGGTGCTTCAATTGCTCCCTATCGGTGCGTTGCTCGGTGGAGCCGTGCTTGTTGTCGGCGGCGCGACCACCACCGTGGCACTCGGTTCTCTTGCGCTGTTCATCTGGCGTATTCCGCGATGGAGTATTGATGGGTCAGCGAGGCAGGCCGCGATGGCGAGTTTGCCCGACGAGCGTCGACTTCGTGTCTCGTTCGCAATCGACATGGGGCCCCTGGCGCTCAGCCTGATCGTCGCTGCTGGTCCCATCGCACTTGCGGTGCAGACCCACAACCTGTGGATCGCTCCGTTGATCGGCGTTGCGAGCGCGGCTGTTGGTCTCGTGCTCAGCCGTCACACTGTTCGCACATGGGACGACACCCAGCTGTCGTACCGACTTAAGCGGCGTAAGCGACTCGGCTGATCATTGCTGGCTCACGGCAATGGCCGAGGTCAGCGGGTCCGTTCGGCGCCTACCGCCGAAGCCACCCAGGGAATGTCGGCATCGAATCGGTAGTGGTCGAGCAAGAACGCTGCAGCCCCAGCCTCGCGCGCTTGGCCTTCAATCGTGGCAGGTTCGATTCCCTCAGGGGGGAGCCAGAGCAGATGGAGTCGACGCAGTTCTGAGCCGGGGCCTTGCCATTGTGCTGCGCTTTTCGGTTCGTAATACTCAATGCCGAGGTCGCGCATACCAATCAGCCTGTAGATAGGCACGTTGGTCCGTGGTGCGTCGCCAACCAATCCGAGCACCGGTACGTTTCCGCAGTCGTTGGCCAATTGCTCGATGATCGTGCGATACAGCCACGCCAGTAACCGACGCTGCCCGACTTTCAATGTGCCAACGGCCGGGTCAAGTTGTACGAAGTGAACAATGGCAATGGTTCGATGAAGGTTCGAATCGAATACCACGTAGCCAGCGGGCGCCCCATCAACCTCAAGCAACCATTGGTGCGACTGCACCTGTGCAGCGCTCGCGCGCGCACCCGATCGGTTGCGCAGCAGTGGCGTAAAAAAATGGTGTTTCGGAAATGCTGTTTCGTGACGAGCGATCAACGAAGCGCTGAGTTGGCCATCGGGATCGCCGTTCACGTCGGTGAGCACGATCAACGTGCCGTCGTCGGCGCGTTGCGACAGGGGTGACCCGCGCCCGATGTCGGGCGCGGTTTCGGGATGAATCATTGGCCGAAGGCCGGGGTGGTCTAGGCGCCGACGCGCGCAGCGACAGCTGCAAGGGTGCGCGACCACGGATGGTCGGGGCTAGTGATGCTGAACAGGCCGCCGGATGCGTTGGTCACCATGTCTTCGGTGAGCTGCAACACGCCTGCGACTTCGGCACCGTACGCACGTGAGACATCTTCGCTGACTGCCGCGAGATCTGCCTGTGACGGAACCTTGTTGACCAGCAACAACAATTCGGGTACGTCGAGCCGACGAGCGATGTCGACGGTTACGGCAGTTCCCTGAAAGTCTTGCTTGTCGGGGCGCAGGATCAGCAACAAGGTGTCGCTGATCGTGATGGAAAGCAGGGTCTCTTCGTTGAGCCCAGGGTGCGTGTCGATGACCAAGACGTCGAGGTTCAAGCCCTTCACGAGTGCCCGAAAGCCTTCGTTGAGGAGTTCAACGTCGTAGCCCTGGCGCAGCACCTTGGCGATGTCTGCGGCCTTGATGCTGGCTGGCACGAGGTACAACGTTCCGGTGGTGGCTCCCACCTTCGAGGTGACATCGTGTGCGCATTCGACGATTGGGCAGCCGCCGTAGAGATAGTCGTTGAGCATTTTGCCTTGCATCTCTTCGTCGAAGCCGAAAAGAACATGAATCCCTGGCGATTGCACGTCGGTGTCGACCACTGCGACACGCTTTCCGGACAGCGCGAGCTGTGCCGCGATGTTGGCGCTGGTGTTGCTTTTTCCTGTTCCACCACGAAATGAATGGACAGACACGATCTTGGTCACGGAGGTTCCTCCCGGTAGCTCCCGCAGCGTGCGCTGCTGGATACAATCGGTGAATCTTAGCCGTGCCCAACGGTGCTAGGCATATCGGAGGTAGTCGGTGTCGGATCAGTTTTTTAGCCGCGAGGAGATTCTCGGGGGCGGACTGTCACGAGTTCGCCGGGCGCGGGCGATTGTGTTCCTCCTCGAGCAGGAGGCGCAGCGAATTGGGGATCGCAACGCGGCCCTCGCTGCGGTGTCCCCAGAGGCTCCAGGGATCTTCTTCGCTATCTGCAATGGGGACCCCGAGTTGATGCGCCGATCCCTCCCGGGCGAGGCCGACGCGGCATTCATCGAGTCGTTCCGTAACTCCCGCAGGCGGTCAAAGCCTGCGGCAAGCAAACTCCTCGAGAACACTGTCGATTCGTGGAAGGTGCTCCTCCCCGAGGACATGGCGCTGCGAGCCGAGGTGCTGCATCAGATGTCGCTTCGGCATGGCCTGCCGCGGAATCGCAGTCGCCGCATCGCTGCCGAGTTCGGTGTCGGTCAGCAAGCGTTCGATGACGCCTATCTCCGCGCCGTTGGTGACCCAGCTTCAACTGCTTTCGGACCGGACCTCGGTTGGTTCGCTTCCTTGCGGAAGTCTTCGGCCACGCGCTGATCAATTACAGAAGCCGCCCAGTGTTTTTGGAGCAGACATGAAGTCGTCGTACACAACTATCACCGTCGAGCAGCAAGAGGCCGTTCTCGTTGTCACGCTGAACCGGCCCGATGTGCTCAATGCCTTCGACCAGACGATGCAGGACGAGTTGCGCAGCGTGTGGCGCGACATGCGCTCGGACAACTCGATCAATGCGGGAGTCATTACTGGCTCTGGCGACCGTGCCTTTTGTGTTGGCATCGATCGCAACCAGCCGATGACCGTCATGGAAGGCACGCTGTTTGGAACCAGCAATGCGTTCATGTACGACGACCCGGGCGACGATCTCGGGCCGAAGTCGTGCGACCTGTGGAAGCCGGTCATCGCTGCGGTGAACGGCATGTGTTGTGGCGGAGGGTTCTACATTCTCGCCGAGGCCGACATCGTGGTGGCCGCCGATCACGCCACCTTCTTCGATCCACACGTCACCTACGGCATGCCCGCTGTGTACGAGCCAATGAAGATGATCAACAGAATGCCGTTCGGCGATCTGTTGCGGATGTCGCTGGTGGGCTCTCGCGAGAAGATCTCTGCCGCAACAGCTCTGCGCATGGGCATGGTCAGCGAGGTCACTACGTCGGCCGACCTGATGACCACCACGCTCGAACTCGCGCAGGCCATTGCCTCACAACCGGCGATGGCCGTGCAGGCCACGCTGCGGGCCATTTGGGCAGCGCGAGAACTCTCGCCGAGCCAGGCCAAGGGAATGGCGCCGGCGCTCATTGCCCACGGCATGAGTCAGAACCTGTATGCCGAAGGCCAACAAGACTTCGAGAACAAGGTCAGGGTCAAGCCCAAGATTCGCTAACGGATCGCTGCCCAGCCGTATCCGCTGGGTTGGTTTGGCTACTATCAACCGCAATGAACAGCGACGATGTCGGTCTTGTAGCGCGTCAAACCTCTGGCTCAATCACGCTTGATCAATTGTCGAAGCACTACCCAGCGCAAGTCGCGGTTGACCGAATTGATCTCACGATTGCGGGCGGTGAGTTCTTCTCGTTATTGGGCCCATCGGGCTGCGGCAAGACCACAACGCTGCGGATGATCGCTGGTTTCGAGGAGCCCACGAGCGGACGCGTGCTGATCGACGATGAAGACGTCACCCACGTCGGCGCCGACAAGCGTCCGGTCAACACGGTGTTTCAGAGCTATGCATTGTTCCCCCATCTCAGCGTTGCCGACAACGTTGGGTTTGGGCTGCGGTTCACCAAATCGTCAAAGGCCGAGACCGCCAAGCGTGTGGGCGAGGCGCTCGAACTGGTACGCCTCAGCGAGTTCGGCAAGCGGATGCCGCATCAGCTGTCGGGAGGCCAACAGCAGCGCGTTGCGTTGGCTCGAGCTCTGGTGTTGCGGCCCAGCGTTTTGTTGCTCGACGAGCCGCTTGGTGCGCTCGATGCCAAGCTTCGCAAGACGTTGCAATCAGAGCTCGTGAGCCTGCAGCGCGACGTGGGCATCACCTTTGTCTACGTGACGCACGATCAAGAAGAAGCGCTCACGATGAGCGATCGGCTCGCAGTGATGGACCGTGGCGTGGTTGCGCAGTTGGGCACGCCTCGCGAGGTGTACGAACGGCCCGAGAACGCGTACGTCGCCGACTTTCTCGGCACCGCCAATCTCATCGATGCGCAAGCAAACGGCGATGGCAGTTGCACGTTGGCCGGTCAGCGAATCGCAGTCGCCGAGTCGCAAACGATCACGGGTCCGGTCCGTTTGATCGTTCGGCCAGAACGCCTTCGCCTCGTGGGCCCAGCGGCGCAATCGAATCTCGCCGGTTTTGTGAGTCGCGTGGTGTACGTGGGGTCGGTGACCCAGGTCTATGTCGAGCTTGCATTCGGCGTCACCGTGCAAGCCTTGATGGCCAACGACGGCGACGCAGTGGTGCCCGACTGCGGATCACTTGTGCAGCTGTGGTGCCCAAGTGATGCGGTGCGGATCCTCGCTCGCTGAGCTGATTACCAACTGGCGAGTTCTTTCAAGCTGTTCTCGCCAGCGTTGGCGTCGCCTTGTCGGCGGCGCATCACGCGCATGATTGCGAACACGGCAACAAGCGCCAGCATCGACACGCCCAGCATGATGGTGGCGAGGGCGTTGAGCGCTGGCGTAGCGCCGCCTCGGACCGACCCGTAGATCTTCACAGGCACGGTCTCGGATCCGGCGCCAGAAGACAACAGCGACGATGCCACGAAGTCGTCGATCGATGTTGCAAAGACGAGCACCGCTGAGGCAAAGATCGCAGGCGTGAGCAACGGCACGATCACCATGCGCACGGCTTGAAACGGTGACGCGCCAAGATCTCGCGCGGCCTCTTCGAGGTCGGGCCCGATAGAGAGCAATCGTCCGCGTACCACGATGACCACATAGCTGAGCGAGAAGGTGACGTGGCCCACCAACTGTGCGGGTCGACCCAGATCGAGGAAGGTGTAGCTGTTGGTGACCACCAAGAACAACGCGGTTCCGACCACCAGTTCGGGGGTGACTAACGGCAGAAGCAGAATGCCGTTCGCGACACGTGCGGGCTTGCCGCGCCAACGGGTGAGCCCGAGCGCCAACCCGACGCCAAGGGGAGTAGCCGCAAGAATGGTGAGCGCGGCGAGCACCAGGCTGTTGCGCAACGCGCGCAGCAGGCTGTCGTCGT
>JBAXHD010000010.1:0-73170 GCA_037139095.1 Actinomycetota bacterium | reverse complement strand
GCATGTGTTAAGCACGCCGCCAGCGTTCGTCCTGAGCCAGGATCAAACTCTCCGACAAGAACTTGCTCGATTGCTCGAGCTTCGTTCGTTTTGAGAGCCATGATGCATCCAGGGGAATAGCCTGGTGCCAGCATCATGTCCTGCTCTTCTTAATTATTAGTTTGGCCAGACGTTGGTCTGGCCGGAATTGACAAGCAGCTCCATCGCAAAAGTGCGATGTGCTGCCCGCACTATCGTTCAGTCTTCTCTTCCGTTTTCAAGGAGCCGTAGCTCTAGCGACACACACCCTTGCGGGAGTTGGTGTCACGTTCGGGGCTTTTCGGCCTTCCGAAGCGGGATGAAACTTTATCCCGGGGGGCTAGTTACGACAACCTCTTCGTCAAGAAATTTCCAGCAAATGGTGGTTCGTCTTGCCTTTGCGAAGCAGTAGGTACTTGCCGTGCAACAGATTCATGCCCGTGAGCTGGGAGTCTTCGGCCAACTGAACCCCATTCGCGCGGAAGCCCTTTTGTTGCAAGGTGCGGCGCGCATCACCGTTGGAGCTGGCGAGGCCGGCTGCAACAAGAACACCAACCAGATCGTCGAGGGCGGCACGGGAAACAACAGATGACGGGACTTCGCGCGCAACCGCAGCGAGTGTTGCCTCGGACGCAGAGGATGGGTCTCCCCCAAAGAGCACATCGGTGGCTGAGCGGGCAGCGTCAAGGGCATCGACGCCATGCACGAGGGTGGTGAGTTCGTCGGCAAGCGCACGTTGAGCAAGTCGGCGCTCCGGTGCGGCTTGGTGCTCGACGAGCACCTGCGCAGTGCTGTCTAAGGGCTGAAGGGAGAACATGTGGAGGTACCGCGCGACCATGACATCGTCGACCTGAATCCAGAACTGGCGGAACTGGTACGGCGATGTCTTGTCGGCGTCGAGCCAGACGGCGCCGCCGACAGACTTTCCGAACTTGGTGCCGTCGCTCTTTGTGACCAGCGGATGTGTCATGGCGTGAGCCGATTTACCGAGATGTCGGCGAATCAGGTCGACACCAGCAACAATGTTTCCCCATTGGTCGGAGCCGCCGGCCTGCAACTCGACTCCCTCGTGCTCGTAGAGGTGCCGAAAATCGTTCGCCTGCAGTAGGGAGTACGTAAATTCAGTGAACGAAAGGCCATTGTCGGTCTCGAGGCGGCTGCGAACGGAGTCCTTAGCCAGCATCTGATTGATGGTGACGTGCTTGCCGACATCGCGGAGGAAGTCGAGCAGAGTAAGCGGTTCGGTCCAATCGGCGTTGTTGACGAGCTTGGCCTGATATTTGCCAGGGCTGAAGTCGAGCAAACGCTGGAGTTGGGCCTCGATACGGGACACGTTGTAGCGCAACGTGTCGATGTCGAGCAGATTTCGCTCTTCACTTCGCCCGGATGGATCGCCGACCATGCCGGTGGCGCCGCCAGCGAGCGGGAAGGGCTTGTTGCCAGCCTGCTGAAACCTGCGCAGGTAGAGCTGGCCGACAAGGTGACCCACGTGCAACGAATCAGCCGTAGGGTCGAAGCCCACGTAGACGCTCAGTGGCCCAGCTTGTAAGCGCGCGCCAAGCGCAGCGCGATCGGTGGAGTCGTGGATGAGCCCACGGGCGTCGAGGTCGGCGAGGAGGTCCATATCAGGGTCTATGTTGCCACCCGAACGCAGCCATCGCACCAATGTATTTCGGGTCAAGGTTGACGTCTTGTGCGAAGCGCCTCAAGATCAGTGCTGTGACGGACAACGGACTCGCCAGGTGAAGGCCAAATTCTTCACTGTGCTTGAGTCACTTGAGGCTCAGGCGCTCTCGTGCGCCAATGTTGGTTCGGCACTTTACGGATCGTTACTTGCTGGATTGATCGACGACTATCGCCGTGGTGGCGTGACGGCAGAGCTGCTAGACGGCGTCAGCGCCACGCCCGTGCACGATGCGATTCCGCTGCGTTATTTGGCTACGGCGCACCGTTTGGCGCTTGGTGGACAGGCGCCCGATCTCGCCCGATGGTACGGATCCTGCGGTGGAACATGGAGTGGCGAGGACATATCTGCTGACTTCCTACAGTTGGCACATACTCATCGCAGCGATTTCATCGCTGGGCTCCAGCGCAACGTGCAGACCAACGAAGTGGGACGCGCAGCAGTACTTGCATCAGCGTTTTCGTTGATCGCGCGCCGCCACAAATGCCCGCTTGACCTGTTGGAGATCGGCAGCTCAGCAGGGTTGCTGTCTCGCTGGGACGAGTATTTCTATGACGCCGGCTCGTCTTCGCTGGGCAATCCGACGAGTGTCGTTCGCTTTGATCGCACTTGGTGGCGCTCGCCGGCGCCTGACCTTGCGGGCAACATACAAGTGGCACGTAGGCGCGGCAGCGACATCTCCCCCATCGACGCAACCAGCGTCGAGGGCCAGCTCACCATGCTGTCGTTCGTGTGGCCGGACCAATCAGCGCGCGTTGAGCGCCTGCGCTGCGCTCTCGACATTGCCACCCGAACCCCGATACCCCTCGCACAAGCCGATGCGGGCGATTGGTTGAGCAAAGAACTTGCCGGTGGACCCACTGACGGCGTAGCGACGGTGGTGTTTCATTCGATTGTGTGGCAATACCTACCCCAGCCGACACGCACCATGGTGCGTACTGCGCTGGAGAGCGCCGGCGAACTCGCATCGCCCGACAGCCCGCTGCTGTGGCTACGCATGGAGCCGCACACGCCGCAACGAGCAAACGTGCGGCTCACCACATGGCCTGGCGGCCACGAAGAAGTTTTGGCTGAGGTGGGCTATCACGGCGTCGACATCGAGTGGCTGCAGCCCTACTGAGGTACCCCACCGAGGCGTTCACGAATCAGCGTCGGCACACGAGTGGGTGTTGTCGTGCCCGGAGCGACGCTGACGTAGGTAATGGTTGCGTCGAACCGAGGCTCGCCGTTGGCGGAACCAACGATGCCTACGTCGAAGCTGGCATTACCGAAACGGGCAACTTCGCAGCGCAGATCAGCGGTCTCTCCGAAGCGAAGCGGTGCATGCCACGTGATGGTGGCCGACTTGAGCATGAAGTCGAAGCCGAGCGATTCGAAACCGGCGCCGTCGGGGCTGAGTTCGGAGCGAAACCACGTGTCGACCGCATCGTCGCAGTAGGCCATGTAGTGAGCGTTGAAGACAACCTTCTGCATGTCGCATTCGCCATAGCGAACACGGATGTGGTGCACGAACGACATCGGGCAACCTTAGGCGGCGGCACGGAGGCTGAGCCGGAC
Source organism: Actinomycetota bacterium (assembly GCA_037139095.1). Classification (GTDB taxonomy): domain Bacteria; phylum Actinomycetota; class Acidimicrobiia; order Acidimicrobiales; family Ilumatobacteraceae; genus WLMZ01. The sequence continues at coordinate 69,911 of JBAXHD010000010.1, read as the reverse complement.
GATCAACGTTGCTCGCCCAGCCAGGCTTGCCACGACGCCACGGTTTCAGTGAAGTGCTGAAGCTGAATTGCAACCGGTGCGGGCCCAGCGCCACCGGGCGACGTGCGCCGTGTGACCGACACGCCGGGGCCTACGAGCGCTGCTGGTTCGGCGCCGAGGCGTGGATGGTTGGCGACCAATTCGCGCAAACTGACGGTGCCAGCCAGCGCCTCGCGTACCAGTGCTCCGACGATGGCGTGGGCCTCACGGAACGGAACGCCCTGCACGACCAACCACTCGGCAAGGTCTGTAGAGGAACCGGTTTCGCTATCGGCAGCCTCCTGCATGCGCTCGGGGACAAACGTTGCGGTGGCGATCATGCCGGCGATGGCACCCAGCGCGAGGCGCACCTGGTCCATCGCGTCGAACATCGGCTCTTTGTCTTCTTGGTAGTCGCGGTTGTAGCTGAGCGGAAGGCCCTTCATTGTGGCGAGGAATCCGGTGAGGTTGCCGATGATTCGACCAGCCTTACCACGCGCGAGCTCAGCGATATCGGGGTTCTTCTTTTGCGGAAGCATTGACGAGCCGGTGGCATAGCCGTCGTCGAGTTTGGCGAAGCCGAACTCTTCGCTGGTCCAAAGCACCCACTCTTCGCCCATGCGCGACAGGTTGATGGCAACCAAGGTGAGATCGAACAACACCTCGGCGATGTGGTCACGCGACCCAACGGCATCGAGTGAGTTGTCGAACACCGCTGCAAACCCGAGTTGGGTGGCCGTGTACTGCGGATCGATTGGCAACGAGGAGCCCGCCAGCGCGCCGGCGCCGAGCGGCGACACGTCGACGCGCTCGAGGGTGCCCTTGATGCGCTGGAGGTCGCGAGACAGCGCCCAGCCGTGCGCCAAGAGATGGTGGGCAAGGAGCACCGGCTGCGCTCGCTGCAAGTGCGTGTAGCCAGGCAGATACACACCTTTAACCTCGACGGCGCGGTCGAGCAAGACCTGTTGCAAAGCAACGATGCGTTCGGCGATGACAATGAGTTCACGTTTCGCCCAGAGCCGAACATCGGTGGCCGACTGATCGTTGCGACTGCGCCCGGTGTGCAGCTTTGCGCCAGCTGGGCCGGCGAGCTCGGTGACCCGACGTTCGACCGCAGTGTGAATGTCTTCGTCGCTTTCGACGAACGCGAATTCGCCAGCGTTCATTTCGTGAGCAACCCGATCGAGAGCGGTGAGCACTGCGTCGCGTTCGACTTCGGTGATGAGCCCGGCATGCGCGAGGCCGGTCACGTGAGCACGCGATCCAGCGATGTCGTCAGGCCACAGACGCCGATCGAACGAGAGGCTCTCGGTGAACGCCATCAACTCAGCGGCGGGCCCACCTTCAAAACGGCCGTGCCACAGAGTCTTCCCGTGCGCTTCAGATTCAAGGTGGCTCATGGGCGCACCGCGTCGACGCCAGCGAGGTCACGCAACTTTGCGGCGAGCTTTGCGCCGGTGGTTGTTTCGTCGGCGATCACCAGCAATGTGTCGTCGCCCGCAACGGTGCCAAGCACCCCCTTGATACCTGACCTGTCGAGGGCCGACGCCACCACGTGCGCGCACCCCGGCGGAGTGCGGATCACCACGTTGTGGTAGGCGTGGCGCACCTCGGCGACCCACTCGCCCATCACGCGACGCAGCTGGTCTTCGGGTGCAATGCGAGCGTGCTCGTATTCGGGGATTGCGTACACGGTGTCGCCACCCTGCACTCGCACTTTGACCGCGCCGATGTCTTCGAGATCTCTGGAAACGGTTGCTTGAGTTGCAGTGATTCCCTCGGCAGCCAACAGATCAAGTAGCTGCGGTTGGCTCGTGACCAGATACTTTCCGATCAGCCGCTGCACGCAATCTTGGCGTTGCACTTTTGTGGTCATGGACGTGCTCCCAACAGAAATGCGAGGAGACCTCGCGCGGAATGCATTCGATTGTGACCCTGCTGAATCACTCTCGACGATGGACCATCGATGACGCTCGCAGCGACCTCGTTGCCCCTATACGCGGGCAGGCAATGCATAAATATCGCGCCAACTGCGGCGTCAGCCATCAATGTGTCAGTCACCTGGTAATCCGAGAAGATTTCTCGGCGCTCGGCCTTCTGCGATTCTTGACCCATGGAGATCCATGTGTCGGTATGCACCGCATGGGCCCCACGCACGGCGACAGATGGGTCTACGAATTGGGTGATGGTTCCGGCGCCTAGACCCGAGATGCGGGTGAGCTCGGTCTGCGGGACATCGAAACCTGCGGGGCATCCGAGCCGCACATGGGCGCCGAGCATCACGCACGCTTCGGAGAGCGACCGAGCGACGTTGTTGAAATCGCCAACGTAGGCAACAGTGCGACCAGCAAGCGATCCCCACTCCTGGCTCATCGTGAGTACGTCGGCAAGCGCCTGAAGCGGATGACTGTGATCGCTGAGCATATTGACGATTGGGACGACGCTGACCGCCGACATGCGCTGAACCACATCGTGATGGAACACGCGCGCCGCCAACACCCCGTGGTAGCCCTGCATGATGCGCGTGATGTCTTCGACGCTCTCGCGAGTATCGAACCCGACCTCTTCGCCACGGGTGTACACCGGGTGCCCACCAAGTTGCACCACTGCCATCTCCATGCTGTGCCGCGTGCGATTCGAGGGCTTCTCGAAGATGAGCGCCACGCCTTGCCCTCTGAGCGGCTCGCTCAACGACGCAATCGGCAGCGCGCTGAGGTGGAGCACGTGTTCGATCTCGGTTGCCGTGAGATCGGGGATCTCAAGAAGATGACGAAGACTCACGCGAGTACCTCGGTCATTACCGCGACGACTTCATCTATCTCGGCGTGGCTGACGGTGATCGGTGGAGCAAAGCGAATGGCAGTTGCGGTGACAGCATTGGTGACGACGCCACGCTTGAGCAGTTCGGTGTACACCGCTTTTGCATCGACCCCGACACCGAGTTCGGCGGCGAGCAAGAGTCCTTGACCACGCACACTCTCGACACCGGGAACGGCCGCCAACTTCGAGGCGAGGTAGGCACCCTTTGATGCAGACATCGAAGGAGCATCGATTCGGCGCATTTCATTGATGACGGCGCGAACTGCCGCCGTTGCAATCGCAGTACCGCTGTAGGTGCTGCCATGATCGCCAGGCTGAAACGCCGACGCCACCTCGGTCCGCGCCCACATCGCGCCTACTGGGAAGCCGTTGCCCATTGCCTTGGCCATCGTGACGACATCGGGAACGACATCATGATGCTGAAAGCCGAACCAACGACCGGTGCGACCAAAGCCAGTCTGCACTTCGTCGATCATCATCAACATGCCGCGCTCGTCGCAGAGATCGCGAATGGCGCGCAAGTAACCCGCTGGCGCTGGAACGACACCACCTTCTCCTTGCACCGTTTCGATGAGCACAGCGCTCACCGTTGGGTCGATTGCAGCGATGAGCGCATCGATGTCGCCGAACGCCACGTGACGGAAGCCATCGGGCATTGGGAAGAACGGTTCGTGCTTGGCCGGCTGCCCGGTGGCGGCCAATGCAGCCAACGTGCGGCCATGAAAGCTGCCATAGGCGGACACCACAACATGACGACCGCGACCTCCGAACTTGCGCGCCAACTTGAGCGCGGCCTCGTTGGCCTCGGCACCAGAGTTACAGAAGAATGTCTGCCCAATGGCTCCGGTGCACTCGTGCAGCAGCGCGTTGACCATCTGAGCGGCCTCGGTGGCCACTGGGTTGGCGAACAGGTTGGATACATGCATCAGCGTGGAAGCCTGCTCGCAAATGGCGGCAGCGATGACTGGATTTGAGTGACCCAGAGCCGTGACTGCAAGGCCACCGAGGAAGTCGAGGTAGCGCTTGCCATCGGTGTCCCATAACTCGGTACCGAGACCGCGCTCGAACATCACTTGCGGCGCGCCGAACACCGGGATGAATGGGCAGTGGTGCCCCTGGACTTCGAAACTGTGCGCGCTCATTCGCCACCTCCGTGGACCATCGTTCCGATGCCATCATCGGTGAACACTTCAAGAAGTAATACGTGCGGGATGCGACCATCGAGAATGTGCGCTCGGCCGACACCGTTGCGCACGGCGCGAACGCAACTCTCGACCTTGGGAATCATGCCGCCAGCAATTGTGCCGTCGGCCATGAGTGCGTCGAGTTCGTCGGGAGTGGTCTGACGAATAAGAGACGCTGCATCGCTGACGACACGCCGCAGACCCTCGATGTCGGTGAGGTAGACAAGCTTCTCGGCACCAAGGGCCTCGGCGATAGCGCCCGCCACGGTGTCGGCATTGATGTTGTAAGCCTGGCCGGATGCATCGCTGCCAATGGTGGCGATGACCGGAATGAGATCTTCGTTGAGTAGCCGATTCACGATGGTTGGGTTCACCGACGTGACGTCGCCGACGAAACCAAGATCGGCATCGCGTGGCGCAGCAACGATGAGCCCGGCATCGGCGCCCGAGACACCAACAGCCAACGGGCCATGCACGTTGATTGCGGCGACGATCTGAGGGTTCACCTGACCGACCAGAACCATGCGCGCAATATCGACGGTCTCGGCATCGGTGACTCGAAGTCCGTTGCGGAACTCAGTGACTTTTCCAAGGCGTGTCATCAGGGCGCTGATCTGCGGGCCACCGCCGTGCACGACGACTGGTTTCATCCCCACTGCGTGCATCAGCACGATGTCTTGCGCGAACAATGAAAGTGCGTCGCCATCGGAGGCTCCCGCCAGTGCGTTGCCGCCGTACTTCACGACGACGGTACGCCCGACAAATCGCCGGATGTACGGAAGCGCCTCGAGGAGCACATCGGCCTTGAGAGCCGGTGTTGAGTTCGTCACGATGTTGTCGCTCATGGGTACAACCCCACGGTTGCGAGGCCCGCAGTTTCGGGCAAGCCGAGGGCTACGTTTGCCGCTTGCACCGCACCGCCGCTGGCGCCTTTGGCAAGGTTGTCGAGCGCGCACAACACCACGACAGCGCCGGTGCGCTCGTCGTAGCGCGCCGACAGGTGCACCGCATTTGTGCCGAGCGTTGCCTTCGTTGCGGGGGGTGTTGGCCGCACAGCCACAAATGGCTCGTTGGCATACGCGCGCGCCAACGTGGCGAGCAGTGACTCGGTGGAGACCTTCACACCATCGGCGGGACGCGCGTAACAGGTAGAGAAGATGCCACGGTTCATAGGAGCAAGGTGAGGCGTAAAGAGCACCTGCGCACCGACCACCTGCTCGATCTCTGGCGTGTGCCGATGGTCGATCAAGCCGTAGGCCTCATAGTTCTCATCGACTGTGCAGAACATGCTTGAGTGCTTCAGCGCTCGGCCAGCACCGGAGATGCCGGTGGCGTTGTTGACGATGACACCCTTGGGGCTGATGATTCCCCGCTGAACTAGCGGCTGCAGAGCAAGGCTTGCCGCCGTGACATGGCAGCCCGGAGTTGCAATCAATCGAGCACCTTTGAGTTCGCTGCGGTACAACTCGGGAAGGCCGTAGACAGCCTCAGCGAGCAGTGCCGGCTGGTCATGTTCGAAGCCGTACCACGTTGGATACAACGAGGCGTCCTTCAGGCGATATGCGGCCGAGAGATCGACGACGCAGCCGACACGTCCGACCAACTGCGGAGCAAGCTCCAGAGAAGCCTCGTGCGGCAAGCCCAGAAACACGAGATTGAGCCCATCGACCGCCGCAAGATCAAACTCGGTAAAGACGAGGTTTGGATACCTAACCGCGAGGCTGGGATACAGCGACGCCGCCAACGTTCCAGCCTGGGTGTCGCCAGTAGCGACGACGACCTCGTAATCAGGATGCTGCGAAGCGATACGCAGGAGCTCAGCTCCGGTGTAACCGCTCGCGCCAATAATGCCTACTCGAACCATAGGCGCATGATCATACAGCGCGCTGCATGATCATGCAACGATCGTTGCCGGTCCAATTCGTTTGCGGCGCGCGGCAGAGCCACTCACGCGACACAATGTTGAGGTGGACTCATCTCCTGCTGCGACACCATCCACAAAGGGGCGCCTGCTTGTAGCCGTTCCGTTGCTCGATGAACCCACCTTTCATCGCACGGTGATCTACATGTTGCAGCACAACGAAGATGGAGCGTTCGGACTGGTCATCAACAAGCCCACCAACGAGACGCACGTTCGCGGCCTGGATCCATGGATGCATCATCTGTCTGAACCACAAGTGGTGTTCGACGGTGGCCCCGTGAGCGATGACACGCTGATCGCTCTCGCAGCCCTCGCTCTGCCTGCTGGCGACGAAGGTTTCGCGCAACTCAACAATGGCATCAGCACTGTCGACCTGTCGACGCTGCCAGACGAGTTGGCCGAGGCACTGCAACACCTGCGCGTGTTTCGGGGCTACTCGGGTTGGAGCCCTGGGCAACTTGACGACGAACTGAGCGAAGGTGCGTGGTTGGTAATGCCGTATGTAGAGGGCGACCTGTTCTCGCACGCACCGAACGATCTGTGGCGAAAGGTGCTCCGCAGATCGGGCGGCTCGAAAGCGTTACTCGCGGAGGCGCCCGAACAACTTGAGTGGAACTAACTCGCCTCTACGACCGCAGTTGAGCGCCCAACTTGCCGGTGACGGTGACGATCTTGGCCCGCACCGCCGCCACCTCAGTGTCGGTGAGCGTGCGATCGGCGGCCTGCAAGCGCAGGCGATACGCCAGGCTTCGTGACCCATCGACTACTCCAGCGCCGCGATATACGTCGAACAGTGACAGGTCGACCAACAGGCCGCCAGCTGCTTGGCGAATCGCCTTGTCAAGTTTCTCGGCAGGCACCGAGTCGGCAACCACGAATGCAAGATCTACATCGCTCGACGGGTAGCGACTTGTTGCTTTCCATTGTGCAATCTTTGGTTCAGCCGAGAGCAATCGACTGAGATCGAGTTCGAGCCAAGCGACTCGCTCGGCAACACCAAACGCTTCGAGCACCGACGGGTGGATTTCGCCGACGGCCCCGACCACGTCTCGTCCCAACGAAAGCGTGGCCGAGCGAGTGGGATGCATACCCAACGGAACAGTTGATTGATCAACTCGAGCGCCAAGACCCATCGCCGTTACGAGTTCGCGCCACACCGACATCGCACTGACGGCATCGCGGCCGGCCATAGCAATAGCGAGACCTTCGTACTCTGGAGGAAGCTCGGTGCTTCGATCGCCTGGTGGATATACATGACCGATCTCGAAGAACGAGATACCAAAGCGACGATGCGACTCGTTGAAAGCAACCGCCTTCAGCAAACCGGCTCGCATGGATGGCCGGAGCACATCTTCGTCGGCGATGAGCGGGTTCGTGATATGAATCGCGTCGTCGGTAAGGCCAGTGTCGCGAAGCGCTGCATCGCTGAGGAACGAGTCGGTGATCGCCTCGCTCAGACCCAGGCCGAGCAACACTTGGCGCAATGCGCGACGGCGCTGTTGATAAGCGCTGAGACGACCGTGCATGGTGGAATTGGGCACCAGCTCTCCCAGTTTGTCGTAACCGAAATGGCGAGCCACCTCCTCGACAACATCGATTTCGGCACTGCTGTCGGGGCGCCACGACGGCAGGTTCACCGTGAGCACATGACCATCTGCGCTGACGACCTCGTAGCCGATGGGCGTGATCAGCGCAGTTATCTGGGCGGCATCGAGCGTGGTGCCAAGGATGCGGTTCACCTGAGCGACACGTACCTCAACCGGGCGCACCTGAGCTGGCAGCGCAGCGTGGCGCGCGTCGACAGCACCGGCATGGACCACCAGATCGGGGCAGGTCTCGCGCAGCAACTCGACGAAGCGAGCCTGAGCCATCTCCATGCCATGCGTGTCGACACCGCGTTCGAAACGTCCCGACGCTTCGGATCGCAAGCCCAGGCGGTTCATCGTGCGGGTCATCGCAGTTTGTTCGAAATACGCAATCTCAAGCGCCACGACTTTGGTTGCTTCGGAGATCTCGCTGTGCAGGCCGCCCATCACGCCACCGATACCGATGGGTGCGTCGTTGGCATCGCAGATCAACAGGTCGTCAGCGCTCACCGTGCGCTCGACTCCGTCGAGCGTGATGATTGTTTCGTTTGGTCGAGCTAGCCGAATGCGGAATCCGCCGCCGCCAAGGGTGTCGAGGTCGTACGCGTGGTTGGGCTGGTTGAGCTCGAGCATCACGTAGTTGCTCACGTCGACCACGTTGTTGATGGGTCGCATGCCAGCGGCACGCAATCGTCGACCCATCCATTCGGGCGACGGCGCTACCTGTATTCCGGAAAGCACCAGCGTGGTGAATCGCGGACAGCGTTCGCCGTCGACAAGGTCGACAGTGGCAATGCGCTCCGCGCCCGAAGGCGAGGCGACCTGAGCCAATTGTGGCGCAGGCAAGCCAAGTCGAGCACCGAGGTCGCGGGCAACCCCAAGGTGGCCCCAGCAATCGGGACGGTTGCGAGTGAGGTCGATGTCGAACACCACTTCGGTTTGCAGGCCAAGCGCCTCGCCATAGGGCAGACCCAATGGAGTACCAGCCGGCATGATCAAGATTCCACTGTGGTCGTCGCCGAGTCCGAGCTCATGCGCCGAACACAACATTCCCTGTGACTCGATACTGAGAATCGGACGGGGTTCGATGACGCGACCATCGGGCATAGTGGTGCCCGGCGTGGCGAGAGGGATGATGTCGTCGGCCTGCATGTTGAACGCGCCGCACCACACATGGCGCTCGACGCCGTCGCCGGCATCGACCCACACGCGGTGCACCTTGGCAGCGTCGGGGTGACGCTCGGTGCGCAGCACCCGCGCTGTGATGACGCCATCGACGGTGGAACCGACGTGGGCGATGTGCTCAACCTGCATGCCGAGTTGAGTAAGCGCCGAGGAAAGTGCAGGAGCGTCATCGCCAACTGCGACAAGGTCGTTCAGCCAGGAAAGAACAATCTTCATGACGGCCTCAGAACTGCTCGATGAAACGGATGTCGTTGCTATACATATCGCGGATGTCGTCGATGCCGTGACGCTCGCGCGCCATGCGATCGATGCCAAATCCGAACGCGAACCCGCTCCACTCTTCGGGATCGAGACCACCGGCCCGTAACACGTTTGGATGCACCATGCCGCAACCACCCAATTCGATCCATGTGCCGTCGGGGCGTTGAATATCGAACTCGGCCGAAGGCTCGGTAAACGGGAAGTAGTTGGGGCGCAAGCGGCTCGTGAAGTCGCCACCGAAGAACGCCTTGGTGAACGCACTAATAGTGCCCGCGAGGTGAGCCATGGTGATATTGCGATCGATAACCAAGCCCTCAATCTGATGGAACACGGGCATGTGCGTGGCGTCGGGCGTATCGCGGCGGAAGACCCGGCCCGGCATGATCATGTAGATCGGCGGCTCAACGCTTTGCATCACACGGATCTGCACCGGCGATGTGTGCGTGCGCAGCAGCACCGAGCTCTCGTGATCGGCATCGCCTGATTCGTGGGCGGAGTCCGCAACCACTTGCTTGTAGTCGGTGAACAAGGTATCGAATCCGCTACGCGCCGGGTGGCTACGCGGCATGTTGAGCGCCTCGAAGTTATAGAAGTCGGTCTCAACCTCGGGCCCCTCAGCAATCTGGAAGCCCAGCCCCATGAAGACGTCTTCGAGTCGGTCCCAGGCCTGCGTGACCAAATGTGGGTGACCGCGAGTGGGACGACCCATCACCTCGGTGAGGTCGATACGTTCGCCAACGATGCGAGCATTCACTTCGTCGTGGGCGAGCGAGGATCGGCGAGCCTCGATGGCCTCGCTGATTGCTCCCATTGCCTCATTGATTGCTTGACCAATGGTCTTGCGATCGTCGATTGCCAAGCCACCAAGCTTGGTTTTTGCTTGAGCCAGCGCGCCGCGCTTACCAAGCACCTCGGAGTCGACCACGCGTAGCTCATCGAGCGAGACGACCCCGGCTACTTTCTTCAGCGCCTCATCGAGCGCGCCACGAACTTCTTCAATCATCGAGAGAACCTTTCAGCGACCTGCAACCGGACTCAAACAATCTGCGAGCCCCCGGGCGGCTTTCATTCGAGAGCGCGTCAGCGAACGACCGACGCTCCCCCGGGCCGAACCCGGGGGCTTGGAAATCGTTGTGACATCACGGGTGACACCTTACCGCTGACCACGCTGGCGCAATGCTTCAAATACGACAACGGTGGTCGCCATGGCCACGTTGAGGCTTTCGGCGCGACCTGCGTGCGGGATAGTAAGCCACGAGTCGATGGGGATCTGTGGGTCGACACCGTGCGCTTCGCTACCCATCACTAGCGCAAACGGAGCGATCAGGTCGGCGTCGGTGTATGCGGCGCCGGTGTGCGAAGACGTTCCGACGAGCGGTAGTCCAAGTGCCTGCAGTTCGTGAAGAGCAACATCGGCAATCACGGGCACATGAAACAGCGCGCCTGCCGAAGCGCGCACAACCTTGGGGTTGTATGGATCGACCGAGCCCGTGATGAGCACGACGCCTTGAACCCCTGCAGCTTCGCTTGAGCGCAGCATCGTGCCGAGGTTCCCGGGGTCAGCAATGCGGTCGCCCACAACGACTAATGCTGCGCCAGCGAGATCGCTGATCGAGCGATGCGGAATCTTGACCACGGCGAGAAGGGGCTGCGGCGCCTCGGTGGAGGCAACTCGCTCAATGACGTTGGAGGCGAGATCGAAGATGGGGCAGCCGGCGCCTTCAACGGCTTCGCCGCCGGGTGCTACATACTGCGCCTCAATCTGCCAGCCGGAGCGGAGCGCTTCTTCAATGAGAATACGCCCTTCGACGACAAACGCACCTTCGTCCCAACGAGCACTGCGGCGCCCCAGGAGGCGCCGCAGTCTCTGAACATTTGGGTGCTGGAACGCCAGCGGCGTGCTCAGGCGAGCGCTGCCTTGGCGGATGCAACGAGCTTGCCAAATGACTCGATGTCGGTCACGGCAAGGTCGGCGAGGATCTTGCGATCGACTTCGATGCCTGCGGCATTGAGCCCAGCAATGAAACGGCTGTAGCTCATGTCGAACATGCGGCAACCAGCGTTGATGCGCTGGATCCACAGACGACGGAACTCGCCCTTCTTTGCACGACGGTCACGGAAGGCGTACTGCCCCGAACGCATGACCTGCTCGTTGGCAAAGCGAGCCGAGCGGCTCCGCATGCCGTAATAACCCTTTGCCTTTTCAAGTGTTGCCTTGCGGTGCTTGCGAGCACCTACCGCACGCTTAACTCTGGCCATGTCGGTATCCCTTCTTCTCTCGGCCCAAGTGGGCCGTCGTCAAATCCAATGAGGTCTTCGTCAGTACTAACTATGTTGAGTTTTAGCGCTCTGCGAGCAGACGCTTGATCTTGCGTGCGTCACCTGGGTGCACGTCGACGGTGCCGTCGAGACGACGGGTACGAGTCGATGACTTCTTCTCGAACAGGTGCTGACGGTTGGCCTGCAGGCGGACAAGTTTGCCGGTGCCTGTCTTCTTAAACCGCTTAGCGGCTGTCTTGCTGGTCTTCATCTTGGGCATACAAATATTCCTTGTTGGGTCCTGAATGGAGGATCTTGTGAGTATCGGCGACGAAAATCCCAGAGGAAGTTCGTTAACGAAGTGATCGGTTGTCAGACTGCGTCGCCAGCGGCCTCGACCGCTTGCTCTTCAACGTGTGGTTCTAGTTCTGGCGCTTGTGTCTGTTCTGGTTGCGAATCGTGAGCTTCGGCCTCGACGGGGAGATCCCCATCGGCAGAATCGTTGTCGGTTGCCGAGTCCGAACCGGACTTTGCTTCACCCGACGTACGTTCCTTTTTGACCGGTGCCTTCTTTTCGGGAGCCAACACCATCGTCATGTTTCGACCTTCGAGTCGTGCCTGAGTTTCGACCTTTCCAAGGCCATCTACTTGGGCAATCACGGTGTCGAGAAGACGAGATCCGAGCTCGGGGTGAGCCATCTCGCGACCACGGAACTGCAGTGTCACCTTGACCTTGTGGCCTTCGGAGAGGAATTCCTGCATGTGCCGAACCTTGGTGTCAAGGTCACCCTTGCCGATCTTTGGACGGAGTTTTACTTCCTTGATCGACACGTGGATGGTCTTTTTCCGCGATTCTTTGGCCTTTTGCGACTCTTCATAACGGAACTTGCCGTAGTCCATGATTCGGCAAACGGGTGGGTTCGCCAACGGAGCGACTTCGACAAGGTCGAGGTCGAGTTGACGGGCCATCGAGAGTGCTTCGGGCAAAGTCTTAATTCCGACTTGGCTACCGTCGGCTCCGATGAGGCGTACCTCACGCGCACGAATGCGCTCGTTGTACCGGGGCTCGTTCTGCTGCGGCGTTGCTATGGCTGATCACTCCTGTGCAATGGGCTGTTCTCCCTGTTGGTTGTCGTCGTGTGCCGACGCAAAGCCAAGGTACGAACAAGCCACGCCCTTGCAAGGGTGCGCTCTGTGCGGTGCCATGACCCGGCTCACTGTTGATCGCAGAGCCGAAGCTGCCATGATCGGTTGTGGCCGGGTGGGGGTTGGTCACCGTGGACAAGTCCACCGTGATCCCCACTTTGCCTCAGTTGTAGGCCATTACACTACCGCAGGTGGATAACGAAACCTCGAATACGCAGGTAGACACCGCACGCGAAGCTATGGAAGACGTACGGCGTCAACTCGCCGAAGTGCCCGCAAGCGTTGTTGTCGCCAATCATGTCATGGGCCTCTACGAGCTCGCAGCCATTCATCTCAGTGCCATCCCACCCGATCTGAGCCAAGCGGTGCTTGCTATCGACGCCGTTGCGTGCCTGGTGGAAGGCCTCGGAGACCGCCTCGGCGAAGACGCCCCCACCATGCGCGATGCCCTTGCCAATATTCGTATTGCGTTTGTGCAGATCAAGAACGCGAGCTGAATCTCCCGTATTTCGCCGCTCTCACGCGGTCGCCATCGCACAACACACCCTCGGCGGCCAGCAGTTCGCGCTGCTCGGATTCATTGCTCGGCACCAGACGTCCCACCGAGTTGACCACCCGCCACCACGGCAATGCTTGGTTGGTTGACGCGAGCAGGTGACCCACGTGGCGCGCCAAGCCGGGATAGCCAGCGTCGTGAGCGATGTCGCCGTAGGTGACAACTTCGCCTTCGCGTAGCGACCGAATGATGTCGAGCATCTGCTGATCGCGATCGCCGGACCGAATCACCGCGATCTGATGTCGCCCGCTTCGTGGCGACCGAGTTTCGACAGCACAACGAATGAGACGGGGGTGCCTACCACGATGGAGCGACTGCCATCGGCGAGGGAAACGCAGTGAAACGGATACTCGACGCCATCGGCTGCGATGTGGCCGAGACCACGTGGATCGTCGAAATCAGCGACGGTGCCGTTGATGCGCATCTCGGAGATGACGACCATTACGCAATGATCTTGGAGATCGGCAGTTCGAGAATGCCCGTGGCACCGGCGTCTTTGAGGGCCGGGATGAGCACGTTGATCTGATTCTTGGCAACCACAGTCTCGACTGCGAAGCCGCCGTCGCCGGCCAACTCGCTGACCGTTGGCGACTTGAGTGCGGGCACAAGCGCCAGCACCTGGGCGAGGTTTTCGCGGGCCACATTAAGCTTGACCAGCACTTTGCCGCGAGCGTCGAGTGTTCCGGTGAGCAAGGTCATCAGTTGCTGCATGGCGTGGCGCTTCACCGGATCGGCGTAGGAGTCCCTGTTTACAACCACTTCGGTGTAACTCGTGAGCATCGTGTCGATGATTCGCAAGCCAGCGGCGCGCAGCGCTCGGCCGGTCTCGGTGATGTCGACAATGCAGTCGGCGATATCGGGAATCTTGGCCTCGCTGGCACCGTACGAAAGGCGGATGTCGGCCTCAATGCCCTTTTCTGCGAAGTAGCGCCGGGTGAGTTCGGGGTATTCAGTGCTGACCCGCAGCCCTTGGGGAAGCTGTTCGACCGTGTGAGCGGGCGAATCGCCGGCGACGGCAACAACAACCCGAATAGGAAGCGAGGTGGCCTTCGAGTACTTGAGTTCGCCAAGGCTGACCACATCGCTGGCGGTCTCTTCGACCCAATCGCGACCGGTGATGCCAAGGTCGAAGAGACCCTCGGCCACATAGGTTGGGATCTCCTGCGGACGCAGAATCCGAACCTCAGCGATACGAGGGTCGTCGATGGTGGCCTTGTAATCGACCGAGGAGTTTCGGCTCACCGCAAGATCGGCGGCCTCAAACAGTTCGAGGGTTGCCTTTTCGAGGGAGCCTTTAGGAAGGACGAGCCGTAACACGGTGGTCAGGATAGGCCAACACGAGCCAAGTCGGAGATGAATTGTCTGAGCGACGCCGCTGCGATCGGTCAGCGTCAGTGCGATGTAGGCGCGTCGGCCAACAAGCGAACTGCGTGACCAACGACGTCGATGATGGCACCGAGCTGTTCGACGCAGCCTTTGGGCGAGCCAGGCGTGTTGCAAATAATGGCTTGCCCGCGGATGCCAGCTATCCCGCGGCTGAGCCGACCCAGCGGGTTGACCAAGCGCATTGCCTCGGCCAGACCCGGCGCTTCGCGCTCGATGACCTGACGGGTGCCTTCGGGCGTTTGATCGCGCGGCGCAAAACCTGTGCCACCCGTAGACACGATGAGGCCACTGAACGACTCGCTCATGTGGCGAAGGGCTTCGGCGACGTTGTCGGCGCCATCGGCCGTGACCCGATGCTCGACCACGTCGAACCCTGCGTCGACAAGTTGTGCCACGAGTGCGCGCCCGCTGAGGTCGTCGCGGGTGCCGTAGCTCACGCCATCACTGACGGTAAGTACTTTGGCGAACAACGGTTGCGGGTCGTTACTCATTGCACCGAACGGTAGCGAATGATGACCATGCCATCGGTGTCAGCATCTTGCGGCAGGATTCGAAAACCCTTGCCGAACGTTGTCCACTCGTCGCCGATGTCGTCGGTAATGACCTCGAAACCTTCGGGGGTGGGGTGATCGATGGACTCTGCTGCGGTGATCGTGCACACGCTGTAGACAAGCACCCCCCCGGGCCGCACTAACGGCGCTGCGGCATTGAGAAGGCGTTGCTGAATGCCTGCGAGGTCGACAATGTCTTGCTCTGAGATTCGCCAGCGCGCGTCGGGCCGACGGCGAAGTGCGCCGAGGCCACTGCACGGAGCGTCGATGAGCACACGGTCGAAACTGTGGTTACGAAAGGGCGGCGAGGTGCCGTCGGCAACTACTACGGGAATGTCGTATCCGATGCGATGCGCGTTGTCAGCCACAAGTGCCGCACGATGAGCTTGTAGATCGGCCGCAATCACGAGCGCGCCGGTAGATGCCATCGCCGTCGCCTTGCCGCCGGGAGCCGAACAGACATCGAGCACACGCTCGCCAGCCACGGCACCAACCAGATCGGCAACCCATCCACTGGCGCGGTCTTGGATGTATCCATCGGCGCGCTCGTGCACCGGCGGCGGCTCGTTCATGCATTCGAGCGCTGCGAAACCCTCGAACTCGCCAAGCTCGGCGACGAAGCGATCGACGATCCAGTCGGGATAGCTCAAACGCGATGCGTCGTCGGGCCACACCTTTTCGGCACCAGCGACTCGACGAAGAATTGCGTTGACGAAACCCCTCACCTTGGGATGGGCCAGCTCAACCGTCTCACCCACCGCGGCATGCGGCGCAGTGCCACCAAATGCCAGCTGATATGCGCCGAGGCGAAGCAGCGTGCGCACCTCGGGGTCTGGCTCGGTGAGCACAAAACGCTCTACTAACGACTCGCAGGCCCGACGCATGCGCGTGGTGCCATACACAAGGTCGGTCACGAAGCGACGGTCTTGGTCGCTCAGCGAGCTGCGGTCGAGCAGGGCTGGCACCACGAGGTTGGCATAGGCGCCTTCGTGGTCGATGCGCAGCAAGGCTTCGTAGGCCACCTCACGAGCGCTCTGACGAGGTTCACGGCGCGCAGGTCTGCGCTGTTGAGGACGACGCTGATTCATTCGGGCGAGTCGAGCAGATTGTCAGATGTATTGGGTCGGGCGCCGTTCGCCCAAGCCGAAGCGTCCATGACTGGCTTGCCTTCTGGCTGCACCCGTATGAGCGTGATCGAGCCATGCCCGCAGGCGATGACATTGGCACTGAGAAAGTCGCCCGGTCCGCCGATGTCGACACCGAGCTGGCATTCGACGATCTTCAAACGACGGCCGCGAAACATTGTCCACGCAAGCCCGACTCGAACCATTCGATCGATGTCATGGGCCGACTCGCGCCAGTTGATACGGAACTCGTCAATGTTCAACTTGGCGGCGTACGTGACCTCACCCACTTGGGGCTGAGGCTCAGGAAGCCCACGCTGCAATGCTGTAACGAGTCGCTCGCACCCAACAAGAACCAACCGCTGACGCAACGCTTCGGCGGTATCGATAGATGCAACGGAGACCTCGACCATATCGAGCAGAGGTCCGGCATCGAGATCGACAGCTACTTGCATGAGGCAAACGCCGGTGACCTCGTCGCCCGCAAGTATGGCTCGCTCGGTGGGAGCGGCCCCGCGCCAGCGCGGCAACAGCGAGAAGTGCAGATTGAGCATTGGGAGTTTCTCAAGAATATGAGGCTTGATGATCTGCCCGAAGGCCACAACAACGCCGAGATCTGCATTCACCGTGAGCACGTCTTCGACGTCGTGGCTCACCTCGAGCCCAAGTCGCGTCGCTGCTTCTTTCACAGGGCTCGGCGACATTTCGGTACCACGACCGCGCCGTTTGTCGGTTCGGGTGACCACGAGCACGACCTCGAAACCCGCAGCAACGAGTGCTTCGAGAGGCGCTACCGCAATTTCGGGTGTACCGAGAAAAACAATTCGCTGAGGCCGTCCGGTTGGCAGCGCGGCGAGTTGCGTCACTTGAGCTTCAACCGGCGTGGTGCTCGCGGGGCTGCCTGATTGCTGGTGATGCGGCCGTATTCGGCAAGCGCTTCTCTTCGTTGATCGGGAGACATTCGATCGAACATGAGCATGCCGTGCAGGTGATCGATCTCGTGCTGGAACAAGCGCCCCATCAGATCGGTGGCCTCGATCTCGATCACGTTGCCATCGATATCGAGGCCGCGCATCAACACATCTTTCGGACGCAGAATCTCGGCATAGAGACCAGGCAGGCTCAAGCATCCCTCGTCGAACAGCAACTCGCCACTGCTCTCGACGATCTCGGGGTTGATGATGACCATCTCCTCATCGTCGACTTCCCAGATGAAGATCTGCTTTTGCACGCCGATCTGAGGGGCGGCGAGACCGATGCCGTTGTCGCTGGTGTATAGCGTGTCGAACATCTCGTCGATGAGGCGTGCGATCTTGCCGTCAATCTCGGTAATAGGAGCCGCATTTGTTTTCAGGACTGGATCACCAAAGGTGCGGATTTCGTAGGCCACACTGAGAGGCTACTCACCCCCGCTAGGACAACCGCGTTATGACGAACGAGCACTATTTCAGCCCACAGCCATCGTCTGCTAGCCAGCCCTATGTCATCACCGTCGCCCTTCCCGAGGGCACGCTCAAACTCACAACCGACCGTGGCGTCTTCAGCTATGGCGCGCTCGATACCGGTACTCGCCTCTTGCTCTTGAAGGCACCACCGCCCGCAGCCACCGGCAATCTGCTCGATCTCGGTTGCGGCGCCGGCGCAATCGCCATCTCGATGGCTCGACGATCTCCCGGCGCGACAGTGTGGGCCGTCGATGTGAACGAACGTGCCATCGCTCTGACTCGCCAAAACGCAGAAGCCAACAACGTCTCCAATGTGCGCTGTTGCCTCCCCGACGAGGTGCCCGCCGATGTGAGGTTCGACACCATCTGGAGCAACCCGCCAATCCATATCGGCAAAGGTCCGTTGCACGACCTGCTACTGCGCTGGCTCCCCCGCTTAACTGAAGCTGGCCACGCAACGATGGTCGTGCAGAAGCACCTCGGATCCGATTCGCTGCAGGTGTGGCTCACAGCTCAGGGCTACCCCACCGAACGCCTCGCATCGGCAAAGGGCTTTCGTTTACTGAACACCACACAATCGACGAGCAACCCTCGCTAAATACGAGGCGGATCAACCTCGATACGAACCCGACTGCCACGTGGTCGCGGGGTGGCCGCAATCGCTTGGCCGAGCTCACTCCAGTTTGCGGCGCGCAACAGATACGTGCCATCTGAGACAGCAGCGGCCTGAACAGACGTCAGCGCCAAGCCGCCGACGAATTCGGCAGCACCGGGTCCACTCGCTACGGCTAACGCGCCTGACGGGGGGAAGCCGAGAGCGGCCCGTCGTTGCAACTCTTTGACCATGAGTCGGCCCGGATCTGCATGCAACACCGCATCGAGCACCTCGTGCTTGGGCAAGAAGGTCTGCACCAAGATTCGACCGCCATCGGCACGACCACCAACAAGCCTGGCCGCGCGCGCCAGCAAGCCAAGCGCTTCTTCGGTGGCTCGATATCGCGGAGCAAGCAACTCGGCATCGAAGTCGACAAACGCAACGGTGTCTGCGCGGCGCACACGATGCAACGCTGCCTCGGTTCCGACGTAGACCCCCGCGTCGGGCACCGCCTCGGTATCGGCGGCCTTGGCGTCGATAGCCACCACCGGCCGCCCCGCTGCAGCCTCGAGTTCTTCTCGTAAACGAGTAACACCAATGCGCAACACGGCAAACGCGCCAGCGCCGCATGCCTGACACACGGGAGGGCGCTCCTTGCTGCATCGCCCGCACACAAACTGGCCGTTGTCGTGCTGCGCCACCGCCGCCTCGCACACTTCGCAGCGCTGCATTGCTCGACAGCTTCGACAAGCCAGGAGTCGGGCTCGACCAGTTGTATTGAGCACGCACACCACTTGGCGCTGCGGGTCGCGGAGATGCCGAATGAGCGCCGATGTAGCGAGGCTGCGCTGCCACGGCTCTTCACGCGTGCGGTCGACAATCTCGACAATCGGCCAACCCGCGCGTTCGTCACCGACTGACGGACGAAAGACGTTGCTGATGCCTACCGACGCAACCGCTGTGGCACTGGGGCATGGCGACACGAGCATCACTGGCACGCCGGCCTGGCGCGCTCGCTCGCAGGCGACATCTCGGGCATGCCACGTGGGCTGACGCTCGTCTTGCAGCCCTTCGTCGTGTTCGTCGAGCACAACCACCGAGCGAAGACCGGCGCACGGAGCCCACACAACGGTGCGCGCTCCGATCACAACATCGACTCCACCGGCAGCGGCTGCCCACTCGTGAGGAAGCACGGCAACGGTGCGACCAGCGCGGCGCAATCGAACAGCGACCATGCGTGCCTGATGCACCGATGGCGTCACCACCAGTGCCGGACCCAGCGCACAAGCCGCAAGCACAACGGGCACCACATCGGCCGCTGGAGGCAAGCGAAGCACGCCACCTCCGGCTGACAGCACCTGACGCGCGCCATGATGCACCGGTTCGGGAACCGCACCGCCGGTTCCGGCGGCCGGCAACGCGATAACTGCCCCTGGCGGCGAGGCTGACACGAGGAACGCTCTCAACGGGCCAGCCCAGCGCACGCTGGCCCAACGAGCTAATTGGATGACGTCTTGCGCCGGCCCAATGCCCGTGACCTTGGTGATAGCTAACAGTTTGTCGATAGCGATGTTTGGATCAGGTGGGCCAACCGCAACGACCCAACCGCCGATGCGACGGCCATTGAGCGTGATGCGAACGAGCGCGCCGATAACCACGCGATCGCGCAGCTTGTCGGGAACGAGGTAATCGAACTGCCGATCAAGACCGGAGACATCGGGAACGACCCGAGCTACCAGTAGTTCCGGCGACGCCGGTGGCGTCACCAGAATCAGGCGCCGATCGCTGCCTTGAAGTCGGCCAAACGGCTGACGTTCTCCCAAGTGAACTCTGGCAACGAGCGACCAAAGTGACCGTAGGCGGCTGTCTTGCGGAAGATCGGGCGCTTGAGATCGAGGTCGCGAACGATTGCGGCGGGACGCAGGTCGAAGACATCGCGAACAGCAGATTCGATGACCGAAGGATCGACCGTGTGCGTACCGAATGTCTCGACCAAAATGCTGACTGGCTGAGCCATACCGATTGCGTACGCCACTTGCACTTCACAACGCGACGCTGCCCCCGAAGCAACCACATGCTTGGCGACCCAACGCGCTGCATAGGCAGCCGAACGGTCGACCTTGCTGGGGTCCTTACCGCTGAACGCTCCGCCACCGTGGCGACCCATGCCGCCGTAGGTGTCGACAATGATCTTGCGCCCAGTGAGGCCCGTGTCGCCATGAGGCCCACCGACAACGAACTTGCCGGTTGGGTTGACGTACACGTTGTAGTCATCGTCGGCGAAGGCTGCCGGAACGATGGGCCTGATGACCTGCTCGATGAGGTCGGGGCGGATCATCGTGTCGCGGTCAACGCCGTCTTGATGCTGAGTGCTGATGAGCACATGCGAGAGGCGCACGGGAATGCCGTGCTCATAATCGAAGGTGACCTGAGTCTTGCCATCGGGGCGCAGATACGGAACAGCGCCCGACTTACGAACTTCGCTGAGACGCTCGGCCAAACGGTGCGCCAACCAGATTGGTAGCGGCATCAGATCGGGGGTCTCATTGCATGCGTAGCCAAACATCATTCCTTGGTCGCCAGCGCCTTGACCGTTGATGGTGTCTTCGCCGGCCTTGCCGCCACGAAGCTCTTCGCTCTTGTCGACACCTTGAGCGATGTCAGCACTTTGCTCGTCGATGCTGACGATGACGCCACAGGTGTTGCCGTCGAAGCCATACAACGCGTTGTCGTAGCCGATCTCTTTGATGACCTCACGAGCCAACTTGGGGATATCGACATAGGCGGACGTAGTGATCTCGCCAGCCACCACGCACAAGCCAGTGGTGAGCAATGTCTCACAGGCAACGCGACCATGTGGATCTTCGGCCAGGATGGCATCGAGGACGGCATCGCTGACCTGGTCGGCCATCTTGTCGGGATGACCCTCGGTCACGCTCTCACTTGTGAATGTCCACTTGCTCACTGCACTGCTCCCCGATTGATGTCGATGGTTGAGATTGTCACGTTAAAACTGAATGAGTATGTCACGACTTGGCGAGCCGAATCTCGGCTATCGCATCGAGAACCGCGCGAGCAACCGACCGTTTGTCGGTGAGGCTGATCGTGACCATTGCTGTGTCGGGCCGAAGCAAACATACAGCGTTGGTGTCGTGCTGGAAGCCTACGCCAGCAGCACTGACATCGTTAGCAACGACGAGATCGAGATTCTTTCGGCGCATCTTCGCCTCTGCGTTGGCAACAAGGTCGTCGGTCTCTGCGGCGAAGCCGACCAATGTTTGGCCAGCGGCCTTGCGCTCGCCGAGCCCCGCCAAAATGTCGTCGGTGGACTCGAGAGTGAGATCGAACGCCCCCGTCGATTTCTTAATTTTGTTGTCGACAGCATGCGCTGGACGAAAATCGGCGACGGCGGCAGCCATCACTACGACATCGGCTGAGCCGGCAGCGGAGGTGACCGCAGCGTCCATTTCGGCGGCGGTCTCGACCGTGATCAACTCGACGTCGACAGGTATGGGGAGATCGACAGTGGAGATGAGCGTGACAATCGCGCCGCGTGATGCAGCCTCGGCGGCGATGGCGTAACCCTGCTTGCCGCTACTGCGGTTGGCGATGACGCGCACTGCATCGATGGGCTCACGAGTGCCGCCGGCGGTAACGACAACGCGCACGCCAACGAAATCGGCCGGACCAAGAACCCGCTCGGCGGCCGCCACAATTCGCTCAGGAGATGCAAGGCGCCCCGTGCCCACATCGCCACCAGCGAGGCGGCCCTGATCGGGGTGAACAATGACCACGCCTCGACGGCGCAACACCTCGAGATTGTCTTGCACCGAAGCGTGCTCCCACATTTCGGTGTGCATCGCTGGACACACGATGACCGGCGCGCGCGTTGCCAACAAGGTGTTGGTGAGGAGATCGGTGCTGAGCCCAGCTGTGTACGCAGCGATGAGATGGGCGGTAGCCGGGGCCACGATGATGAGGTCGGCGCGCTGACCAAGCTTGGTGTGTGGGATGGGCGAAGCCTCGTCCCACAAACTGGTTTGCACTGGCTCGCTAGAGAGCGCAGAGAGCGTGGTGCGGCCAATAAATCGTTCGGCGCTCTCGGTCATCACCGGCACCACGTGGGCGCCCGCATCGACCAAACGGCGACACACTTCGACTGCCTTGTACGCAGCAATACCGCCGGTTACACCGACGACAATGGTCTTGCCGTGCACTGCCGACATGGCGAACCTCCGTCTCAGACGGCGGTGTCAGCCTCGTCGGCTGCGGCCTCTTCTACGACAGCGACAGCTACCGGAACCGGCACGATCTTGTCGGCAGCGATCTCTTCGAAGCTGATGCTGAGCGGCTTGCGGGCGATCGATGACACCTGAGGAGGAACCATGTGACCGAGACCGTCGCCGAGCTGGTTGAAATACGAGTTGATCTGACGAGCGCGTCGCGCCGCCAGCGTGACGAGGCTGAATTTGGAATCAGTACGTTCGAGAAGCTCCTCGATCGGTGGATTCATCATCGTGTCGTTGGTACGCGCCATGGGCAGCGGCCTCCTCGGTAAGTAGCCGTGAAAGCTTAGCGGTCACGGCAGCGGATTCTGTATTTATCTAGTGATCGTGGCCCACGCGGGCGCTCACCCGGTTGGGGTTGTTGCGGCAGTGCGAGATGATCGTAAGCATTTCATCGATGGTGTGTTCGAGGTCGTCGTTGACAACCACATAATCGGCCAGTGCCATCCCAACAGGCTCTTCGTCTTCGGCTTTTCGCAAGCGCTCGGCAACTTTTTGGTCAGCATCGCCCCTGCCGCGCAACCTGCGCTCCTGCTCGGCGCGAGATGGAGGCAACACGAAGATCAGCACAGCATCTTCGCGAATCTTGGTCACCTGGCGAGCGCCGTCGACTTCAATCTCGAGTACAAGATCGAGCTTGTCGAGCGGCTCAGGGTTGGGCGTTCCGTAATAGTTTCCGAGAAACTCGGTCCATTCGAGGAATCCGCCATCGGCAATACGTTGTTCGAACTCAGATCGAGTTGCGAAAACATAGGCGTCGTTGGCTTCTCCCGCGCGTTGAGCGCGAGTGGTCCAGCTGCGGCTGAGCCACAGCTTTGGATCTCGCTTCACAAGCTCCTCAACGATCGTTCCTTTACCGACCCCACCGGGGCCCGAAACAACGATGATGAGCGGCGCGCCGTGGCTCACGAGCACCGCTGCAGCATTACTTGCCGAGCTGGTCCAGCAAGGCCTGCTTCTGCTGGGTGCCGAGGCCCTGGACCCGACGATTGTCGGCAATGCCGATTTCGGTCATGACCTTGCGAGCTTTGACCTTGCCGACGCCTGGGAGCGATTCAAGCATCGAGACGACCTTGAGCTTGCCGACAGTGCTGCTGGTGGACGCCAACGCTTCGGCAAGAGTGACCGAGCCAAGCTTGAGCTGAGTCTTCAGTTCGGCACGAGCGGCACGGGCCTCTGCGGCCTTCGCTAGTGCGTTTGCACGCTGTTCAGGGGTGAGTACGGGAGGAGTAGCCATGTGCGAACTCTAGCCCGCGAGCACCTCGCTATCTGCCATTCCCTGCGACCGCAAACGACGACAGAAGTCACCCGGTAGCACCGGTGAGTTGGCGAAGCGTAGTGATACCCTCGCCGGCCGCCCACAGCTGGAGTTGCTCGAGCACATTCCATGGAGCACGCGGATCGGCAAAGGTGGCCGTTCCCACCTGCACCGCTGATGCTCCGGCCAACATGAGTTCGGCTGCGTCCCATCCACTAGCGACTCCGCCCACTCCGATGATCGGCAACGTGGGCAACGCAGCATGAACGTCGTACACAGCTCGCACGGCAATCGGATGAATGGCGCGCCCCGACAAACCACCCCCACCGTTGCCTAACGCTGGGCGCCGGGTCACCGGGTCGATGACCATGCCGAGCAAGGTGTTGATCAGTGTGACTGCTTCGGCCCCGGCCTCGTGAACCGCTGCGGCAACTTCGACGAGTCGATCGGTGTTTGGACTGAGCTTGCCCCAGCGCGGACGACCACACACGGCAGTAGCAGCCATGACCTCGGCGCTGAGCGCAGGGTCATGGGCGAAGATACCGCGGCGCCCTTCGAGGTTGGGGCACGACAAGTTGACCTCGACAGCCGCTACGGCCGAACCAATCGCAGCGACCTGTTCGGCAGCGGCGGCATAGTCGGCTACCGAGCGACCCCAGATACTGAGCACAACCCTGGCTCCGGTAGCCGCGAGGGCTGGGAGCTCTTCGTGTATCCAGCGTTGCACGCCAGCACCTTGCAGCCCAACGGCATTGATCATGCCCTGAGGTGTGGGGTGCACGCGTGGGGCAGGGTTGCCCGCCCACTCGTAGGGCGCCAACGACTTCACCACTACTGCACCAAGACGCGCCAGATCGCCATACGGCGCAAGCTCGCTGCCATGACCCGAAGTGCCCGATGCAGTCATGATCGGATTGGCAAACGCGAGCGAGCCAACCATGACGGACATGTCGGGTTGGGAGGCAGGCGTTGCCGCGCTCATCGGGCGTGGTATTCCTGAAGCGATCGAACTTCGAGTGGCTCACCGGCCTGCTCGAAGAGTCCTTGCATTGCGGCGAGAGCGGCTTCGACGGTGGTGACCGAGCTGACTCGGTGCACGTTTGCGGCCTTTCGAATGCGTTCACCATCGGTGCGGCCGCCCCGACCCTGCGGCGTGTTCACGACGAAGCTCACTTTGCCGTCGGAAATGAGGTCGACGGCGGTGACCGCAGCGCCTTCGCTGACCTTGCCCACCACCTGATCGACGGTGATCCCAAACTTCGCGAGGTACGCAGCAGTACCAACCGTGGCCGCGATGCCGAGGCCGAGTTGACGAAGCCGAGTGGCAACGACAATGCCGGCAGGCTTGTCTCCGTCGGCCAGGGACAAGAACACGGTGCCCGACGTGGGCAAGAGTGTTCCTGCTGCGAGCTCGGCCTTGAAGAACGCTCGGCCGAACGTGGTGTCGATACCCATGACCTCGCCGGTGGATCGCATTTCGGGTCCGAGGGCCGTGTCGACATCAGGGAATCGGCTAAACGGCAGCACGGCCTCTTTCACACAGACATGACCGTTGCTCACGGGGTCGAGCAGCAAGCCCTCGGTGCGAAGGTCGGCGAGCGAAGCGCCAAGCATGACTCGCGTGGCCACCTTGGCCAACGGCACACCGGTGGCTTTGGCAACGAATGGAACAGTGCGGCTCGCACGAGGGTTCGCTTCGATGACGTACACCGTTGTGCCGAGCACAGCGAACTGAACGTTGATGAGACCGCGAACATCGAGAGCAGCAGCGATGGCCCGCGTGTATGACTCGATGACTTCGACGACCCAGCCCGGCAATGTCTGCGGAGGAATTGCGCATGCTGAGTCGCCACTGTGAATGCCGGCTTCTTCAACGTGCTCCATGACGCCGCCGATGATGACCTCGCCGGTGTGGTCGCGCACGGCGTCGACATCGACTTCGGTGGCATCCTCGAGGAAACGATCGACCAGCACGGGGCGCTCAGACGAGAGTCCGCCCTCTTTGCCGAGGCTGCCAAAGCCAGACAGCTCGGCCATCGCCCGAGCGAGATGGTTTCGGTCATGCACAATCTGCATGCCGCGGCCACCAAGCACATAACTCGGGCGAACGAGCACTGGGAAGCCAACCGTGTCGACAATCTGCAGCGCCTGCTCGAGATCGAATGCGGTGCCACCCGGAGGCTGAGGAATGTTGAGGCTCTGACACAGCGCCGCCCACTTCTCGCGATCTTCGGCGAGGTCGATAGACGCTGGTGAGGTGCCGGCGATGATGCTGGCGGGCAACTCGCCCGAAAGCTTCAAGGGTGTCTGTCCGCCCAGAGACACGATGACCTTGGGGGCGACTCCCCCACTTGCCGCAGTCTCGGCAGCGATGACGTTGAGCACATCTTCCTTTGTGAGCGGCTCGAAGTAGAGACGATCACTGGTGTCGTAATCAGTACTGACAGTCTCGGGGTTGCAGTTGACCATCACGGTCTCAAAGCCCGCCTCGCGCAGACTGAACGACGCGTGCACACAGCAGTAGTCGAACTCGATGCCTTGACCAATGCGGTTGGGCCCCGAACCCAAGATGATGACCTTTGGCTTCGTGGACGGACGCACTTCGTCTTCGTCTTCGTAGGTGCTGTAGTGATACGGGGTCTGCGCAGCGAACTCGGCGGCACACGTATCGACAGTCTTGTATGTGGGCACGACGCCGGCAGCTTCACGGGTGGAGCGAACGTGTGCTTCGGATTCGTTCCAGAGGAAGGCCAACTGTGCGTCGCTAAACCCAAGCCGCTTCGCGCGACGCCACTCGGCGCGGGTGAGCACCGCGGCGGATCCGCGTTGGTTCAGCACCGTGCGCTCTTCGATGATCATGCTCATCTGATCGAGAAACCATGGATCGATGCGACACGCGTCGTGAATCGTTTCGATAGAGATCGAGCGGCGAAGAAGTTCGCCAACCTGGAAGATGCGTTCGGGTGTTGGAATGCCAACTGCGGCGAGCAGTGTCTCATCTGAGAGCTCGGCATATTGCAGCTCGGCCGGGTCGCAGTTGAGCCCCATGCGGCCCTGCTCGAGCGAGCGAAGGCCCTTCTGCAAACTCTCGGGGAACGTGCGACCAATAGACATTGCCTCGCCCACGCTCTGCATCTGTGTGCCGAGTACACCACTGGTGCCTGGCAGCTTCTCGAATGCCCAACGCGGAATCTTGGTGACGACGTAGTCGATGCTCGGTTCGAAGCTGGCGGGTGTCATCTTGGTGATGTCATTGGGGATCTCGTCGAGCGTGTACCCAACGGCGAGCTTCGCTGCCATCTTGGCAATGGGGAACCCAGTTGCCTTCGAGGCCAACGCCGATGAACGCGACACGCGTGGGTTCATCTCGATAACGACCTGATCGCCGTTGAGCGGGTTCACCGCAAACTGCACGTTGGATCCGCCAGTCTCGACACCAACACGACGAATACACGCAAACGCCGCATCGCGCATGCGCTGATACTCGACATCGCTGAGCGTTTGGGCTGGCGCCACCGTGATTGAGTCGCCAGTGTGCACACCCATTGGATCGAAGTTTTCGATAGAGCAGATGATGACGCAGTTGTCATTGCGGTCACGCATGACCTCGAGTTCGTACTCCTTCCAGCCGGCGATGCTGGTCTCGACCAGAATCTCGCCGATGGGGCTGCAAGCAATGCCCTCGGTGGCCAAGTGCGTGAACTCTTCAACCGTTGATGCGATGCCCGTGCCGCGACCACCAAGGATGTAGGCCGGTCGAATGATGCACGGAAGGCCGATGGTCTTGAGCACCTCGATGGCTTCGGCGAGGGTGTGAGCGATGCCGCTGGCGGGCACATCGAGACCAATCTCGATCATCGCCTTCTTAAACTTCTCACGGTCTTCGGCGGTGGAGATGGCCTCGGCGTTTGCTCCGATGAGCTCGGGCGTGCCCGGCACGCCAACGAGACCGCGCTCAAACAAGGTCATTGCAATGTTGAGAGCCGTCTGACCGCCCATCGTTGGCAGCACTGCGTCGGGACGCTCGCGCTCGATAATGCGCGCCACGACCTCGGGCGTGAGCGGCTCGATATAGGTGGCATCAGCAAAATCGGGGTCGGTCATGATGGTGGCCGGATTCGAGTTCGCGAGAATGACTCGGTAGCCCTCCTCGCGCAACACTCGGCATGCCTGAGTACCGCTGTAGTCGAACTCGCAGGCTTGCCCGATAACGATCGGGCCACTGCCGATGATCAAAATGCTGTGGATGTCGGTGCGCTTTGGCATCAGGCCACGCCCAATTCAGCTTGTGGGAGTCCGGGCGTTCGGGTGGGTGTAGCCCGGCGCACCATTGGGCGGTCACGCCAAGAAATGGGGTCGTCCATCATGTCTTCAAACATGCCAAACAAGTAGCTCGCATCGTGCGGTCCGGGGCCAGCCTCGGGGTGATACTGCACGCTGAACGCAGCCTGATTACGCACTGACATTCCTTCGTTGGTGTGATCGTTGAGGTTGATGTGAGTGATGTCGACAATGCCCTCGAGCGAATCGGGATCGACACAGAAGTTGTGGTTCTGACTGGTGATCTCGACCTTGCCGCTAGCAACGTGACGCACTGGATGGTTGCCGCCGTGATGACCGAACGGCAATTTGAAGGTGGTTCCGCCAAGCGCACGGCTGAGCAACTGATGACCCAGGCAGATTCCGAACACCGGCACTCGGCCAACCAAGTTGCGGATGGAGTCGACGGCGTAGTCGAGCACTGACGGATCGCCCGGCCCGTTCGACAAGAAGACACCGCTCGGCGCCAACGAGAGCACCTCTTCGGCACTGGTATGAGCGGGCACCACGATGACCGTGCCGAGCGTGGCGAGGTAATCGACGATGGAGTATTTGATGCCGAAGTCGTAAGCGACAATTCGACGATCGCCCGAACCAACCGTGTACGGAGCGGCCGTTGTGACTTGCGAAACGAGATCGACACCATCAGTGCCAGGTTCGGCGTTAGCCGCCGCGCGAAGTGAGGCGACGTCGGCCGTACCAAATGCGCCGCTCATCGCTCCTGAATCACGCAAGAGCCGAGTCAGACGACGGGTGTCGATACCCGCTATGCCGCTGACGCCGTAGCGCTTGAGCACCGCATCGAGATGAGCGTCAGAGCGATAGTTCGACTCACGCCGAGCGAGATCGCGAACAATGACACCTCGGCAGAACAACCGACGCGACTCAAAGTCGGCGAGGGATGCTCCGTAGTTGCCAATGTGTGGGTAGGTGAAGGTGATGATCTGGCCGGCATAGCTTGGGTCGGTGATCACCTCTTGGTAGCCGGACAGCACCGTGTTGAACACCACTTCGCCGCTGGCAATGCCAGACGCCGGCGCAGCGCCGATCAGTTCGCCCTCAAACACACTTCCGTCGGAGAGCACGAGAGCCGCTTCTTGAATCGTCACAATATCCATCCTTGCATAATCATACAGCAGCTTGCATATTCATTCATCGTTGGGCCTGTCCATCGACAACCACCGGATTGCCACCGAACACGGTGTGGCGCACCTTGCCGCGCACTGAACGGCCTGCGTACGGGGTATTGCGGCTCTTGCTCGCGAGCCCACTCGACGAGACAGTCCAGACCAGATTTGGGTCGAAGACCGTGATGTTCGCTGGCGCTCCGACCTCGAGCGCACGCCCATGGCGATCAGCCACTCCAGCAATTGCCGCTGGCTTCCATGAGAGCAAACCAACCACCTGTTGCAGCGGAAGGCCGAGTTCGCTGATGGACAGGGCAAGAGACGTTTCGAGCCCAAGCATGCCGGGAGGCGCTTGATCGAGCGGCATCTCTTTGAGTTCTGGAGGATGCGGCGCGTGATCGGTGGCGATGGCATCGATGGTGCCGTCGGCGAGACCTTGCCGCACGGCGATCACGTCGGTGAGTTCGCGCAACGGTGGGTTCACTTTGAAAATCGGGTCGAAGCCCGACAGCAGTTCGTCGGTGAGCGTGAAGTGATGCGGGGCCGCCTCGGCGGTAACGAGCAACCCTTCGGCTTTCGCCGCCCGAACCAGATCGACACTCTTCGCCGTAGAGAGATGAAGAAAGTGAACTGGTGCGCCGGTGAGCCGCGAGAGTTCGATGTCGCGAAAGACCATGAGCTCTTCGGCGACCGACGGCCAGCCTGGAACGCCAAGCCGCGAACAGCAGCCGCCCTCGTGCATCACGGCGCCTTCGGTGAGCCGGCTGACCTCGCAGTGCTGGGCGAGAAGGATGCCAAGGCTCTTTGCGTACTCGAGCGCCCGGCGCATGAGCAACGGATCCTGAACGCCAGTGCCGTCGTCGGTGAAGATGTGCACCCCAGCAGCGGCGAGCTCGGCCATCGGTGCCAGCACTTCGCCAGCGCGACCAACGGTGATGCATCCGCTAGGTAGCACTTCGCACAACCCGGCTTGTTCGCCGAGGCGGCGCACCATCTGCACCACGGCGACAGTGTCGTGAGGCGGCTCGGTGTTGGGCATTGCAACAACAGCGGTAAAGCCGCCAAGCGCCGCAGCTCGTGAACCGGTTTCGACAGTCTCGGCCTCTTCACGGCCGGGCTCGCGCAGGTGCACATGCAGATCGACAAAGCCGGGGCTGACCATGCACCCACTGGCGTCGAGCACACGATCGCCGGTGAGCGACGACCCAACCTCGGTGATGACCCCACCCTCGATGCGCACATCGGCAACGAGCTCGCCGCGCTGGTCGAGAATTGTGCCGCCCTTAATGACGACGGATGTGTTGTTCACGTCGGTCACGACGCCTCCCCTGCCAATCCCGAACCACTACCGAGAAGATCGAATAGAACTGCCATACGCACGCTGACGCCGTTGGTTACCTGTTGGGTGATCACCGAGCCAGGCAACTCTGCAGGGTCGACCGCCATCTCGACGCCACGGTTCATCGGACCGGGATGCATCACCAAGGCGTGCGCTTGCAAACGATCGGCACGATCGGGGGTGAGACCAAATCGAGATGTGTATTCGCGCAAGCTCGGAACGAGTGCTTCGTGCATGCGCTCCCGCTGCATCCGCAACATGTACAGCACGTCGACACGATCGACCACATCGTCGATGTGATGAGCGACATCGACTGGCCAACCCTCGAGCGACGGCGGCAGCAATGTGTGCGGCGCCACCAAGGTGACGCGTGCGCCAAGTGCCGCAAAGGCCCACACATTGCTGCGCGCTACGCGGCTGTGTTTGATATCGCCAACGATTGCTATGTGGAGCCCGTTGAACCCGTCGGGCCGATTGAGTGCAGTGCGAACCGTGTAGCAATCGAGCAGGGCTTGGGTGGGATGTTCGTGCCAGCCATCGCCGGCATTGACCACGGCAGCGTCGGTCCAGTTGCTGATCTGCCAGGGCACGCCGCTGCTCTTGTGGCGCACCACGAAGGCATCGACCCCCATTGCAGCGACGGTCTCGATGGTGTCGCGAAGGCTCTCGCCTTTGTTCACGCTGCTGGTGCTCACGCTGAAGGTCATCGTGTCGGCGCTCAGACGCTTTGCTGCGGTCTCAAAGCTGAGCCGGGTACGAGTGCTGTCTTCGAAGAACAAGCTGACAACTGTCTTGCCGCGCAGCGCTGGCACCTTGGGCACAGGACGCCGATTGATCTCGGCCATATGGTCGCTGAGGTCGAGCAGACGGTGCAGGCCCGCGACACCGAGTTCGTCGATTGATCGGAGGTGCTTCATGATGCCGCCTCGCCGGTGGTCTCGCGATGACCGATGACCACGCCATCGGGTGTGACTCGCACGTCTTCGTCGCTGCTGCTCGGGAGGTTCTTGCCAACGAAGTCGGGGCGAATCGGCAGTTCGCGATGCCCGCGATCGATCAGCACCGCAAGTTGCACCATGCGCGGCCGGCCGTATTCGTTGAGCGCGTCGAGCGCGGCACGAACGGTGCGACCGGTGAACAACACGTCGTCGACGAGCACCACCACTCGTCCATCAAGGTCGACCGGAATGTCGGTGACAGATCCGGGGGTTACCGGGCGAAGCCCGATGTCGTCGCGATACATCGAGACATCGACGGCGCCAACCGGCACGTTGGTGCCCGGCTCGACCCGTGAGATTGTCTCTGCCAACAGCTGGGCGATCCAGACCCCACCGCGCTGCAAGCCAACGAGCACTACGTTGTCAAGGCCCTTGTTGCGCTCGAGTATCTCATGGGCGATTCGGGTGACCGCACGGCGAATGTCGTCGGCTCCAAGAACCTCAGCCTTGATACGAAAAACGCCTCCGACAGGAGGCGTGGCGACGTGATCTGAATTGAGGTCATGACCGGACATGTTGCTTTCTCCTCCGTTCGGGCCTCTCTGGACCCGTTTTACGGCTGACGGAACCATAGCAGTCGAACGGGCTAGCCACCACACCCGCTGTTTGGGGGCGGTGACCCAACGTGCAGGTCGCTGAGCAACACTCCTCCGTTGCGAACCTCAAGCGAAACGTTCGTTTCGCCGTCGAGCCGAACGGCGGCGCGAATCTCTCCGTCGATCACCAGTGCGGCCGACGCGCTGCCGACAACCACCGCAAAGTCGTGCGGGGCGAGATCTGTCACCTCAGACTCTGCATCGTCGGGAGTACCCGAACTCAACGGCACCGACTCGAACACCGTGGTGTCGCTTCCCGACATCGCCCGTGAATCAACAATGTTCAAGCGCATGTGATCCGTTGTGGTCGCAGGATTATCGAACCTGAACGACAAGAACGAACCGCCCGCACCTGGCTGGGCGAGATAGGTACCCGAGATACGCGTGCACAGCGAAGCACTGAGTTGCAGTGCATCTTCTACTGGGCTGCCTGAGTCGACAGCGAGCGACGCCCCGCCAGCCTGAACCTTCCACTTTGTAGCGGTACCAAAGGAAGTAGACGGAGTGACCAGACGACCTCGATCGCCGCGCAGCACCGCAGCCGCCTGGTCGTGGCGCAAGTAGATCTTGTAGTCGGGGCCGGCATAAGCGATGTCGAAGTTGGCTGCCACGTAATCAGCGAACGGGGTGTCGGGGGTGAGCGGCAATGCGGTCTCTTCAAGGAACGCTGCGGGCTTCGCTTCACGCATGTCGTCAGCAAACCACTGCCAAGTCTTGGGCAGCACGTACTGCGGCCCCGTGCGGCCGAAATAGATCTGGCCCAGCATGAAGCTCTTCCAAATGAAGCGTGTGGCCGACACGCGACGGAAGTTGAGGTACGGCCATGGAAACTCAGTCCAAGCGAGCAATGGGTCGTCGGCCTTCGACACGAGATCGAGCGTGGCCCTCACAGTGCGCTCGTTGCCCGGAGTGTTGGCGGCCCGCGCGGCTGCGGCTTGATGCACACTGGTGAACTTGCTGGCCGCCTGCAAGCCGAGGTCGAGATGTTGGCCACCCCACGCTGCCACGGTGAGAACACTTGCAATCAAGGGCCAAGCAACAACGCTACGGAAGTCGCCGCGCTCGCGTTGAACCAATCGGTAGATATGTCCAACAACGACAGCGGCCATCAATGCTGTGGGCACGGCCAAGATCGCGAAGTAGTGCGACGAGTAACGCTGACCGAGAACCAGTTCGACCCACGCACCAATGAACCACAACGAAATGCTCACATGCACGGTCCGCTCGCGGCGTTCGAGCGTGCGCCAGAGAGCGATGGTCATCACGACAAAGGTGACCACGATGATGAGCGACACGGGCCATGTGCGGTAGTAGCGCAAAATGACTTCTCGCCCATAGGCGAGTTGGTTGGCGAGGCTGCGACCCGTGCCGCTGTTTTGATACAGCGCGTAGGTCCACCATCCGCTCCAGAACTCATCGAATCGCCCGCGCGCGATGTAGTAGAACGGCGCTGACAAGGTCACCGCCACGGGCGTGACGATGAGCGTGCGGCGACACTTGCGATATAGCGCGTCGTCGAAAATGTCGTTGATTTCTGACCACGCGACGTAGCCAACCGCTGCGGCCGCAATCGCACAGACCAGCAGTGTTTGGGTTGCTAAGCCGAGCAGCACGCCGATGACGATCGATGACTGCCACGCACGCTGAGGTGCCCACGCTTTTGGCGATAAGGCCACGAGCCACGCAGCAGCGAACAACCCGACAATCATGTTGCGGCTGTACAGAACGCCGGCGTAATCGGCTTTGCCCAACGTGAAATGAAAGAACACACCGATGCCCAGCGCTGCCCCGAGCAACCGATGACCACCGACAACTTGAGCAGCGCGACTGGCAGCCCAAGCGATCAGGCCGCTGACGATCAAAATGAAGAACGAGATCGCGTACCAGAAGCCCTCCCACGATGTGAGCGCCGCCGCCAATCGATACACCACAGGCTCGAGCGGCCCCTTGTTCAGCAGACCGTTCTCGTAGAACGTGCCACCGAAGTGAATGGTTCGCTCGACATAGTCGCGCATTTGTTGAGGGTCCCAACTGCGAGACCGAAACTCGTTATCGAAGAACGCGGCAACAACGAACGCGCCAACGATGAAGACCGTGATGAACAGAATCGCGCGTCGCCAATGCCGATTGATCATGACGCAGCCGCTTCCCGCCGCTGTTTCACAGAGGTCACTATCGAGTCGACTCCGACGCAGATGCACATCGTCATGATGATGACCATGCGCGACAACGGCCCAACCATGTGTCGTTGCACCTCTACAGAGTCGCCAACGTATGCCATGTACAGGTCGACGAATGTTGACACCAACAGCAGCAGCAACACCACGGCTTGAATCCGGCGTCGTCGCGCAGCCAAGGCGATACCACCAGCTGCAGCAAGGGTCCACACGAGCAGCCCGAACGACGTGGTGGGTCCTCCGAGTTGATTCGATGGCACCTTCGGCAATCGAGCAGCCACGTGAAAGGCGTCGTACTCGGCTTGATTCGATGCCAGCAACACGGGCAAGTCGGCCCTCAAACTGCGTACCCAATGGGGAGCAAAACGAACATACGACATGAGCATTTCGCGTTGGCCCGGGCCCCTCGCCCACGCACGAAAGTCGACAAGATCTGCGCTGTTAAGCATCTTCCATCCGTCGTCGAAACTGCTTGACCCGGTGCGTTCGAGCAAGGCGTCGCTCATCGGCATTCCCTGATCGACAAACCACTTGGTGAGATTGCCGTATGGCAACACACGTTGTCCGACGTTGTTCAAGGTGGCGTAACGGTTGCGGCCGTTGGCTGCCTGAGTGAGAGTGACGCCAAGGCACACCACAAGAGTGACGGCCCCCCACCGGCGCATGGCGATGCGAAGATCGCGGTCGGCGCTGCGCCACCAAAACGAGGCAAGCAACAATGCCGGCACACCAACTGCGGCCCAGGGCGGAACGTTGGAATCGCGCGCAGTCAACCAAGCAATAGTTGCAAGACTCGCCCACCTCAAACGCACCACTGTTGGCTGCGCAGAAAAGCGACACCACAGCATGACCGACATCAGCGACAAAGTCATTCCGAGCGATTCGCTCAGGATGTGCGAGTTCCACAACGCGAACCGGGGCTCAAGGGCGATGACGCAGAGCGCGGCAATACCGACCACCCGAGCAATGTGATGGTGCAGCACTATCCACGCAGTACGCGCCGCGAAGACAAACGCCAGCGCATACAACGCTGTCTGCACAGCGATGGTGAGTGCCGTGCTGCGCCCCAACAGAAACAACAGTGTCGGAAACGCAATGGGACGTTCGGCTGCATAGAACGCTGGCGAGAACGGGGTGAGCCGAGCAGCATTGAGAAACGAGAACGAGTCGGGGAAGAAGATCTTGAATCCGCGTGGCCACAAGCCGCCGAAGACTCGCACCATGAACAACATCACCGCGAACGCTGTAATTGCAACGGCGATCTGTGATGTCAGAGCGTGATCGCGCCCATTGAACCCTGCCGGAGCGTCTCCCTTGCGGGTCACAGTAAGGTCGCTGTGCTCAGTCGCCGTCATCGACGAGACCTTAGCAACGACCTCTGTGGGCTAAGCGCCGCGAACCTTGACAACGATGGCTGACAGTACGCCGTTCACGAATTTTCCGGAGTCGTCGGTAGAGAAGCGCTTGGCTAACTCGACCGCTTCGTCGATGATGACAGCTACAGGAACCTCGGGGCGAGACATCAACTCAAACACACCGATACGCAACACGTTGCGGTCGATGGTGGGCATGCGCTGCAGGGTCCACCCCTTGGCGTGGGCAGCAATCAGATCGTCGATCTCGCGACCGTGCTGTTCGACACCACCCACAAGCAAGCGAGTGAGTTCGTCAGGCACAAGGACTTGCGCTTCGGCGACATCGGTTGGCGCCATCGACTTCGACTCGGCCTCGTAGAGCAGTATGAGGGCACGCTCGCGCGCATCGGAGCGTTCGTCTTCTTGGCCGATCGCTCGGGCGCGACGGGTCATGCTGGTCAGACCCGAGTCATGTATTCGCCGGTGCGTGTGTCGACCTTGACCTTGTCGCCAGGGTTGATGAACAGCGGAACCTGAATGACCTTGCCGGTCTCGAGCGTGGCGGGCTTGCGGGCACCGCTGACTCGGTCGCCTTGAACGCCTGGGTCGGTCTCGCTAATGGTGAGTGCGACCGATGCCTCGATCTCGACGCTAATGATCTCGCCTTGGTACATCGCAACCGCAGCCATCATCGACTCGATCAGGTAATCGGCCGCATCGCCAAGCGCCTTGGGAGGCACGTTCATTTGGTCGTATGTCTCGGTGTTCATGAACACGTAGTCGTCGCCATCGCGATAGAGAAACTGCATATCGCTGCGATCGATGATTGCCTGCTCAACGCGGATGCCAGCGTTGAAGGTTTTTTCGATGACAGCGCCGTTGCGCAGGTTGCGGATCTTCGTACGAACGAAGGCACCGCCCTTGCCGGGCTTAACGTGCTGAAACTCGACAACCTGAAACAGGCCGTTTTCGAGTTCGAGCGTGATGCCGTTCTTCAGTTCGTTGGTGGTAATGGCAGGCATGGTGAGTCCTTGGGCGTTTTGGTGAGCGGCTCGCATCCGTGGGTGGTAACTACCACCATGTCTTCAATACGGACGCCGCCGAAATCTCTACGATAGACGCCCGGCTCCACAGTCACTACGTCTGCGACCTGAAGAGTGTCGTCAAAACTCTGGGTGAGCCATGGAGATTCGTGGATTTGCAGGCCAACGCCGTGGCCGGTTCCGTGCGTAAACCAGTCGCCCCAACCGGCCCCGGCTATCGAGGCACGGCACAAATTGTCGATGCCGCGACCACTGGTGCCCGCAGCAACTGCCGCAACCCCAGCGCGTTGGGCCTGCAGCACAACCTGAAATACCTCGTCTTGCATTGGTGTGGGATCGCCCATGGTGAACGTGCGGGTCATATCGCTGTGGTACCCCTCGAACAACGCCCCAAAGTCGATCACGACGGTCATTCCCTCGATGATTCGGGTCTGGTCGGGTCGGTGATGAGGCATCGTGGCGTTGGCTCCGGCAGCGATGATGGTGTCGAAACTTGGCGCCTCGGCGCCCAACTGGCGCATCGCAGCTTCGAGCGCATCGCGCATTTCGATCTCGGTGGGCTCGTGGCCGAGCAGCGGCAAGGTGGCTGCCAACGCGTTGTCGGCGATGGCCGCGGCTCGCGCCATGCGATCGAGCTCGCCACGATCCTTGGTGCGACGATGGGCTTCGACCAGACCATCTGTAGGTGTCCACGATGCCTCGAGTTTCGATGACAACGACGCGTGCTCGGCGAAGCTGATGTGCGCACCCTCGAACCCGAGCACCGAGCGAGTGCCGAACGCCTGCGCCACCTGCGCAATTTGAGCCGCTTTGGTCTGACCGATGCCGACGCTGGCATGCACGCCCGCATCGCCCAGTTGCGCTGACGCTTGATCGCCGTAGCGGCCATCGGTGACGAGCAGCAGTTCATCGTGAGTGACGAGCAGCCAACCGCTCGAGCCGGTGAACCCGGTGAGCCAACGAATGTTGGTGAGGCTGGTGACGAGGAGTGCTTCGATTGATGCCTCGCGGAGACTTCGCTGCAGTTTTGGCACCCGCGACGCGTAATCGAGCGGTGCGAGTTGGCCCAGCGTCACGACGCGAGCTTGCGTGCGACAGCCTGCACCGCCAGTTCATAACCGTGGATACCGAGCCCAACGATGGTGCCGGTAGCCACCGGCGACACAACGCTGGTGTGCCGCCATGCTTCGCGCGCGTTCGGGTTAGAGATGTGTACCTCGATGACCGGCCCGTTGAATGCAGCGAGCGCATCATGGATGCTCCACGCATAGTGCGTGAAAGCGCCTGGATTAATGATGATTGCCGCTGCCCGCTCACGAGCCGAGTGAATGGCATCTACCAGTTGGCCCTCGTGGTTCGTCTGCAAGTGGTCGAGCGCGAAACCGTTGGCCTCGGCAGCGGTCCGAGTGACAGCGACGTAATCGTCGAGCGTTGCCGAGCCGTAGATGTGTGGCTCACGTTGTCCGAGAAGGTTCAGGTTGGGTCCGTGCAACAGCACAATCACTGGGTTCGACACGGTGATCAATCCCTTCCTGGTCGACGTTTGTACTCGGCGCGTGGGTCGCCCTCGTATCCGGGAGGCAACGTAGCAGCGAGCTCGCTGTCGGTGGGGACATATTTCGCTCGGCCCTCAGGCGGTAGCAGCGATGAAATGGCCTTCATCAGCCGTCGGGTATCGGCGTCCTCACTGCGGCGACTCAAAGCCACTGGTGCGCCAACATTGGCCGTGACGAGTGGCGGGTCGAGCACATTCAAGATGTTGGGCAAACGCGAGTTGCGTGGCCAGACTTTCTCGGTGCCCCAGATGCCCACGGGGATGACGGGAGCTTTGGTCATCGCTGCGAGACGCGCCGCACCCCAACGACCCTTGAGCACGGGATCAAAGAACGCAATGCCACGAGGGATGGTGCCCTGAGGCATCATCGCAACAATGTCGCCGGCCTCAAGCGCCTCGGCCGCAGCTTTCAGCGGTTCGTCGCTACCAGTGCCGCGCTCGACCCGAATTCCTCCCATTGCGCTGGCGAGCTGACCGATGATCGGGGCGTCGAACACTTCTTTCTTGCCGAGGAAACGAACCGTGCGACCGGTCTTGGCGATGACCAACGCCATCGCCGCGACATCGAAATAGCTGCGATGGTTGCCGCACACAATCGCGGGGCCAGTGGCAGGGATGTTGTCGAAGCCGCTGATATCGAACCGCGCATAAGGAAACATCATCGGGTGGGTCAGCGCGAGCACCAGCTTCTGAATCTCGACGCCAACGTTCGGAACGCTTGGAAGCCTCGAGGCGTCGGCTGCGCCCGGAGCGACATCGAGATGAATCACAGGCCAACGGCGCGCTGCGGCCATCAGCACCATTCGCGGGTCCGGGTTCACAACAAACGGATGGCCAACCGCTGCCAGCATCGGCGTGTCGTAGAAGCTGTCGCTATACGCAAAGCTGCTGGGCATATCGATGCCGTGGTAATCGGCCCAGCTCTGCACTGCGGCCAACTTGCCCGAGCTCCACACGAACGGCCCTGACAGGGTGCCGTCGTAGAGGCCGTCGGCACCGGTGGTGTACCGCGTGGCAACGACGTCGTCGAATCCGAGCAAATCGGCAAACGGTTTCACGAGATCGTACGGGGTGGTAGTTGCCAACACGATTGGACGTCCAGCGGCGCGATGCTCGGCGAACAACAGGCCCGCATATGGCTGCACCATGGCGGCAAGTTGCGGAGCGACGGCCTGTGCAGCGACCTGCACAGCAGCGCGTGATTTACCGCGGGCCAACACAACTGCCTGCCGCGCCAGCGCCATGCTGGGCAATGTCTCGCCAATGGTGTTGAACAGATTGAACAGCAGCTTCTCGCCGGGAATGGTGCGTGACACCAAGCCGGCCGATTTCATCGCCGAACTGAACACCTCGCCCGACGCGCCCGCTAACAGCGTGCGGTCAAGGTCGAAGAACGCAGCTCCCCGAGGCTGACTCAACGCGGCCGAATGTGGCTGTTTGCTGGGACTCATTGCCACATCGTAGGCGAAAACGGGAAAGGTCCCGCTTGGGGGAAGCGGGACCTCTCAACCTTTTCATCAGGTTGCTTGGGGGAAGCTCCCTGACGTTCTCGTCAAGCGGCGATTGGGGGAACCACCGCTTTACTGACAATTCCAAGTATGCACCCCAATGAATGATCTTGCAAGCAGAACTACAAGATGCCTGCTATCTTTTTTGCAGATGGACCTTCGCCAACTCTCGGCACTCGTGGCAATCGCCGATCACGGGTCGTTTTCTTCGGCGGCGCGAGCGCTCTACACGGTGCAATCAAACGTTTCGGGGCATATCTCCCGACTCGAGAAGGAACTCGGCGTCACGCTGGTCGACCGGCACCGCGGTGGCCTCACCGACGACGGCGGCCAAGTAGTCGAACGCGCCCGGCGCATCCTGCGCGAGATGGACGACATCTCGGCCGATATGGCCAGCCGCGGCGATGCTGTAAGCGGCGACGCCCGCATCGGCGTGATTGGCACCACGGCGCGCTGGCTGATGCCTCAACTCCTCCCGGCGCTCGCCGAGCAGCACCCCTTGGTGCACGTGACCGTGTTCGAGGGCAGCTCCACTACCTTGCTCCCCCGACTGATGGCCGGCCATCTCGATGCTGCGGTGGTGCATCTGCCCGTCGACGATCCCGAACTCACTGTCGAGCCATTGTTCGCCGAAGACTTGATCATCATTGTCCACAGTCGTCACCCATGGGCTCAAGAAGACGAACTCTCGCTACAGCGCGTCGCTAGCGAACAGCTACTCATCCCGCCAAAGGGCACAGCGATGCGGCGAATTCTCGACAAAGCTGCCGCCGCCAGCGGAGTCACACTGCGCGCCCAGGCCGAGATCGACGGCGTACGCCTGCTGACCTCGTTGGCAATGGAAGGCTTTGGTCCCGCAATCGTGCCGTCCACCGCGGTGCCGGGTTGGGTCAAAGGCGACTTTAAGCGAGTGCTCGTTCCCGAACTCCCCCGTCGCGTCATCGGTTGGGTGCAGCGCCGCCGCCCAACCCCAGGGGCACCCACGCGCGCCGTGCACCAATCAACCCGCGAGATCCTCGGAACACGCGGCGCCTTGCAGCGCGGTGTGCACGTTGGCAGCGAGGCCTTCCCACTTGGCAAAAACGGCTAGTCACCGTACATCCAGGCCGGATCAGAGACAGGCGCGGGTGTGAGCAGCGCCTAGTCTGAACCCAATGTCGCCGAACGAAGACAACATGCGAGTAGCGCTTCGTTCTCGCGTTCCAGGCGCTGCAAGTGCCGATGTACGAACGCTCGGCGGCCGAACCGTGGTGTGGCTCGATGTTGACTCCAGCGTTCGCAAAGGAGCGTTGTCGTCCGAGGCATCGTCGATGATTGCGGCCGCAGCGGTCGCCGCTCGCACCAAGGGCTACCCGTTGGTGGCCGTGATGGGATCATCAGGGGCCGATCTCGCCGAAGGGTTCAGCGCCCTACATGGCTGGGGTCTCGCCGCCCGAGCGCTTACCGATTGCAGCGGCGTCGTGCCAACAATCATGATCGTCGACGGCCCGGCCGTTTCGGGACCCGCACTGCTGTTGGGTATTGCCGACCACGTGATCATGACCGGCGAGGCCTACGCGTTTGTCAGCGGCCCCACAATGGTCGCCGACTTCACCGGCGTGTTGATGGACAACGAAGAACTCGGTGGCCCCGATACCCACGCCCGCCACACGGGGGCCGTCAGCGTTGTTGCGGTTGACCTGTCCGACGCCCTTGCAATAGCTGAACAACTGCTTGCGTATCTTCCGAGCAATAACGACGAAGAACCGCCGCTGTGGCCAACTGCCGACAGCCCCGACCGACCCACCCCCGAAGCTGGCGATCTCATTCCTTCGTCATCTACCGGTTCATACGATGTGCGCAATGTGATCCGCGCGTTGGCCGACGATGGCGATCTGCTCGAACTACGGGCGCGCTGGGCTTCAAACGTGGTCACTGCGTTCGCGACGTTCGATGGTCGACCAGTGGGCATTGTGGCCAACCAACCGCTCTCGCTTGCTGGCACACTCGACATCCCAGCCTCGCAAAAGGCGGCGCGGTTCGTGTCGTTCTGCGATGCGTTCAACCTGCCGATCCTCACGCTGGTTGACACGCCCGGCTTTTATCCCGGCAAAGACCTTGAGTGGCGCGGCATGATTCGTCACGGCGCTCAACTGGTATTTGCCTATGGCCGCTCGACCGTGCCACGCATCTGCGTGGTGTTACGTAAGAGCTACGGCGGCGCCTACATCGTGATGGATAGCAAGCGCATGGGGAACGACCTGTGCCTTGCGTGGCCATGGGCCGAACTCGCCGTAATGGGCGCCGGACAAGCGGCCGCGATCTTGCAGCGCCGCGCCACAGCCGAAGAACGCGCTGAGTTCGAAGCCGATTATTCAGAACGGCTGTTGAACCCATACATCGCTGCCGAGCGCGGCTATATCGACGGCGTGGTTGAGCCCGCCGACACTCGCCGCGAAATATGCGGCGCCTTGGCGGTGCTTGCGAATAAACGCGAGACACTCTCGGCTTCTCAGCACGATAACTCGCCACTCTGAGCCGCTGCCCTACTAAGGTGACTCCTCGGGGGAGCAAGCCCCCAAGCCCTTATCCGTGTCACCTCAGGGAGCAACGTGCCCGACACCATTACCATCACCGACGACCGCACCGGCAAGACCGTTACGGTCCCCATCACAGACGGCGTGTTTCCAGCCACCGCAATTCGCGATCTTGATCCGTCGTTGTATATCTACGACCCGGCCTACATGCAGACCGCCGCATGCAAGAGTGCGATCACCTTTCTCGACGGCGATGCGGGCATCCTGCGCCATCGCGGTTACCCCATCGAGCAACTCGCTGAACACAGCACGTATCTCGAAGTTGCGTACCTACTGCTCAACGGCGAGCTTCCCGATGCCGTACAGCTCGACCGCTGGAAGACCGACGTCACCCAGCACACCTTCATCCACGAAAACATGCGTAAGCGTTTCGTCGATGGTTTCCACTACGACGCCCATCCAATGGGCATGTTCGTCAGCGCGGTTGCCGCTCTCGGCACGTTCTACAACGACGCAAAAAACATCGACGACAAGGCCAGCCGTGACAAGCAGATCCTGCGCCTCGTCGCAAAGATGCCCACCTTGGCCTCGATGTGTCACCGCTTCTCGGTCGGCTTGCCGTTTGTCTACCCCGACAACGACCTCAGCTTTCCTGGCAACTTCTTGAACATGATGTGGAAGATCGGCGACTACCAAGTGGATCCTCGTCTCGAACGAGCGATGGACGTGTTGTTCATCCTTCACGCCGACCACGAGCAGAACTGTGGCACCACCGCAATGCGCGTCGTGGGCTCAAGCCACGCCGACCCGTACACATCGTGCTCGGCCGCGGCGTCTGCTCTGTATGGTCCGCTGCATGGCGGTGCCAACGAAGGCGTTGTGCGGATGCTCGCCGAGATTGGCCATATGGACAACGTGCCCGCTTTTATTGAAGAAGTAAAGAGCGGCAAGGGCGGTCGCCTGATGGGCTTTGGCCACCGGGTGTACAAGAACTATGACCCACGCGCCACCATCATCAAAAAGGCTGCGTACGACGTGTTCGAGGTCACCGGCAAGAACCCATTGCTCGACATTGCGCTCAAGCTTGAAGAGACCGCGCTGAGCGACGAATACTTCATCAGCCGCAAGCTGTACCCCAACGTCGACTTCTACTCGGGTCTCATTTATCAGGCCATGGGATTCCCAGTCGCAATGTTCACGGTGCTCTTTGCCATCCCTCGCACCGTTGGCTGGTTGGCCCACTGGCAAGAGCTGCTTGCCGACAAAGAGCAAAAGATCAGCAGGCCTCGCCAGTGGTACAGCGGCGTCGACGCCCGCGACTACGTGCCAATGGCCAGCCGCTAAAGCGCTTTCGCGACCTCCGCCCGCTTTGTTGAAGACATTTGGTTCAACGTCGACCAATTGTCTTCAACAAACAGTTTGTTGAAGCGACCGAGACTGCTCAGCTATTCGAGATCGATCACGATCTTGCCGGTGTTGGCGTTTGACGCCATACGCCGATGAGCTTCAGCGATGTCATCGAATGGGTAGCGCGAGTCGATGATCGGACGCAGCTCGCCAGAGGTGAACAGCGGCAGCATCTCGCGGATGAACCGCTGAGTGAGTGCAACCTTTTCTTCGATGGGACGCGCTCGAAGCACGGTGC
Organism: Actinomycetota bacterium; assembly: GCA_037139095.1. Classification (GTDB taxonomy): domain Bacteria; phylum Actinomycetota; class Acidimicrobiia; order Acidimicrobiales; family Ilumatobacteraceae; genus WLMZ01. Next base: position 26,151 of record JBAXHD010000010.1, on the reverse strand, counting down.
CAATGAGCGCCACCCGCTTGGACAGCACGAGGCCCATGTTGATTGAGGTGGCTCCCCCACCCATCAGCCCGACCTGCACGATGCGGCCTTGCGATGCCACCGCCTGAAGATTGCGATCGACATAGTCGCCACCGATGACATCGAGTACGACATCAACACCGCGACCCTCGGTAGCAGCGCGCACCTCGGCAACAAAGTCTTTGTCGCGGTAATCGATAACGAGGTCGGCGCCAAGTTCTTGACAGGCTTGAACCTTGCCGGAGCTACAGGTGACTGCGATACGCGCACCGATCGCCTTTGCGATCTGGATGGCTGCCGTGCCAACGCCTGAGCCGCCAGCATGCACCAACGCCCAACGGCCGCTGGTGAGTGCGCCTTGCACCACCAGCGCATCCCATGCGGTGAGGAACACCTCAGGGATGGCCGCTGCATCGCGAAGACCAACCGTGGCTGGCACCGGCATGAGTTGACGCTCGTGCACAGCAATGCGCTCGGCGTACGCCCCGCCAGCATCGATGGCCATCACCTCATCGCCGCGCCTCCACAGCGTGACGCGATCGCCCACTGCGGCCACAGTGCCCGAGAACTCGAGACCAGGAATCTCGAGCGACGATGGGCGCGGGTTTGGATAGAGACCCATCACCTGCAACAGGTCGGCTCGGTTCAGCGCCGTTGCGGCGATATCGATGAGCACCTCGTCGGCACCCAGCGCCGGGTCATCAACATTTTCGATCGTGAGACAATCGGGGCCACCATGGGTTCGTAAGACAACTGCGCGCATGCCCCAGTCTCACACGCCAGCGTCGATGAGATCGAGAATCACGCTGAGTCCTCGAGTGGCACCATGCGCAACGGGCGGCAACAACACCGTGCGGATGCCGGCATCGATGGCTGCGCCGTCGTTGATGTGATTGTCGCCGACCATGAGCGCTTGCTCGGCGGCAACGCCCACAGCATCGAGAGCGACGCGGAACAAACGAAGCTCGGGCTTGATGGTTCCGTGCTCACCCGACAACACGTAGGTGTGCACCAGATGATCGAGGTTGTAGTGACGCAGGATCGGCCGAAGATCGAAGGCAACATCGCTGATGATGACAACTGGAATGTGTCGCTCACTCAGTTTCGTAAGCACTACCTCGGTGTCGATGTACGGCGACCAGCCTGACGCTGAGGTCTCGAATTGGTAGAGGGCATCGCTGATGCCCGGACAGCGCTGCTCGAGTTGAGCCCACAGCGAAATCCAGCACTGGCGATGTTGACTCGCCGACTTATCGCGGCCTTTGGCGATCTCATCGGCGGTACGTGAACGAACACGCGCGTCGTTCCAGAGTGCATAGATTTCGTCGCGACCGATTTCGATCTTGTGCTGCGACGCGAAGTCGGCGATGAAGTCGACACTGCCGGGAGTGTCGAACAGCGTGTGTCCCCAGTCGAGCAGGACTACCGAAATGCTCAACGCATTTTGACCTGAAGACGACGATCGAGCGCGTCGAGGAAGTCTTCAGTATTGAGATACGGGGCGTCTTTGCTGATGAGCGTGGACAAGTCTTTGGTCATCTCGCCGCTCTCGACAGCCTCGATGCACACCGCTTCGAGCGCATCGGCAAACGCAATGAGTTCGGGGGTGCCGTCGAGCTTGCCACGATGGGCCAGACCGCGGGTCCAGGCAAAGATGGACGCAATTGGGTTCGTCGATGTCTTGTTGCCCTTTTGGTGCTCGCGGTAGTGACGCGTGACGGTGCCGTGCGCTGCCTCGGCCTCCATGGTGCGGCCATCTGGTGTGAGCAGCACGCTGGTCATCAAGCCGAGCGAACCGAAGCCCTGAGCCACGATGTCTGACTGCACATCGCCGTCGTAGTTCTTGCACGCCCATACGTAGCCGCCCTCCCACTTGAGCGCGCAGGCGACCATGTCGTCGATGAGGCGGTGTTCGTAGGTGAGACCCTTGGCGTCGTATTCGGCCTTGAACTCGTCGTTGAAGACTTGCTCAAAGATGTCTTTGAAGCTGCCGTCATAGGCCTTAAGGATGGTGTTCTTGGTGCTGAGATACACCGGGTAGTTGCGCTGCAAACCGAAGGTGAGGCTGGCTCGAGCAAAGTCGCGAATCGAGTCATTGAAGTTGTACATGCCCATGCCCACGCCACCGTCGGGACCAAACGTGGCGACATCCATAATTACTGGCTCGTCGCCATTGGCGGGTGTGTAGGTCATGGTGAGCGAACCGGCACCTGGCACCTTGAAGTCGGTTGCCTTGTACTGATCGCCGTGAGCATGACGGCCAACCACGATGGGCTTGGTCCACCCCGGCACAAGCCGAGGAATGTTGCTCATGATGATGGGCTCGCGGAAGATGACACCGCCGAGAATATTGCGGATGGTGCCGTTAGGGCTCTTCCACATCTTCTTCAGGTGGAACTCTTCGACGCGCTGCTCGTCGGGGGTGATGGTGGCGCACTTCACGGCAACGCCGTGCTTCTTGGTGGCTTCAGCAGAGTCGATGGTGACTTGGTCATTGGTGGCATCGCGGTGCTCGATGCTGAGGTCGTAGTAATCGAGTTCGATGTCGAGGTAGGGCAAGATCAGCTTGTCTTTGATGAACTGCCAGATGATGCGAGTCATCTCGTCGCCATCCATCTCGACAACCGGGTTGAGCACCTTGATCTTGGCCATGTAACTACCCTTTCACTTCGTCAGATTCGCGTCGTGAGGCCTGAGCCCGAGAACGCACCGTAAGCGGCAAACTTGTATTCGACTTGTACAGCCTAGCCGTGGCTCGCCCAACGAGCGAAACACTGCGCAAATCTCTCTCTTGCGAAACTCCGGCCGACTCCGAGAGCGCCTTGATATATGCCACGACCTGCGCTATTTCGGTAGCGGTCAACGTGTTTACCGGCATGACACCCGAGTAGCCGGCGGTTCGACTGGCGGCGGGATCGCGGGTTGCCTCGGTGAGGTAGGCGTCGTCGGCCACGGTTGTGGTGCCGTCTTGTAGTCGCACGATCGATCCGGCAAGGCCAATGAACTTCGGGCCCGAACCGCCCTGTCCCGACGAACCGTGGCAGGCCATGCATCCGCTGCGTTGCGCCACCACTTGACCAAGCGCCGCGTTTCCGGTGAGCGCATCGCCTGCGTCGGGAGCACAAGCACCCAAAGCTCCGCCGACCGTCATGCAGGCAAGCAACGCCACAAGGGATCGAACGCTTCGTGCTGACATAGTCGTTGCGATCATACGCGAGGCAGCGAGTGCGCTCGACAGGCTCTGTATGCTCGCCGGATGAGCACGAGTGAGTTCGTTGAAACACATCCTTCTGCGCAACTTCGACCCGGAGTTGAGGGCTTCCCGGCCGGGGTAACAGTCGAGGCGCTCACCGGCACCTTGGGTGCCGTAATCGGTGGCGTCGACCTCACCGCCGCGCTGAGTGCGTCTGAGGTTGCTGCGATCCGAACCGCGCTGCTCGACTTCCGCGTCATCTTCATCCGCGACCAGCACATCACTCCTACCCAGCAGGTGGCCTTCGCTCGCAATTTCGGTGACCTCACACCAGCCCATCCCCTGCTTGGCGGACTCGACGATGAGCACCCAGAGGTGCTGGTGCTGGACAGCAGCGACTACCCGTTGGGTGTCGGCAGCCGCGGCAATGGCACCAGCTACAACAACCGGTGGCACACCGACGTCACGTTCTCCGAGCGTCCCCCAATGGGCACCATCCTTGCCGCCCGCCAGATCCCTGCCCGCGGCGGCGACACATTGTGGGCCGACCTCGTCGACGCATACGCGACCCTCTCGGCACCGGTGAAGCACATGATCGACGGACTCAAGGCAACGCATAGCGCAAGCGGAACCTTCGACCGCTTCCGCTCCGACGACCCCAGCGGCGAGCAGCAAAATCGCCTCGCTGCGCTCAGGCCGGTGCAGCACCCAGTGGTTCGCGTTCACCCCGAGACTGGCGAGCGCGGCCTCTTTGTGAACGAAACGTTCACGCAAAGCATTGTCGACATGTCGCCAACCGAGAGTGACGCCATCTTGAACATGCTGTACGCCCACACCATCGAGCCCGAGCGCGTCGTGCGCTGGAAATGGCAAGAAGGCGACCTCGCGTTTTGGGACAACCGGTCAACAGCGCACTACGCAGCTGCCGACTATGGCGATCATCGCCGCGTGATGCATCGCGTCACCGTGGCCGGCAATCCCCCAACAGGCATCTCCAACTCCTGACAACATTGGGTTCAACGAACCCTGCGATCAAAGACGCAAACTCTGTAGTCACGATCTACCATCGCCTGCATGGATTTCGCGTGGACCCCCGAGCAAGAACAACTCCGCCTCAGGGCGAGAGCTGTGGCCACGAGCGCTGTCGAGCGCTATGGCCGCCACAACGACAGTTGGATCAACGGCTACAGCAAAGAGTTCGCCAAAGAGATGGCCAGCCACGGCTGGATCGGCATGACCTGGCCCACCGAGTTCGGTGGCGGCGGCCGGCCCGCAATTGAGCGACTCATCGTTGGCGAAGAACTCATTGCCGCAGGCGCACCGATTGCCGCCATGTGGTTCGCCGATCGACAGATGGGCCCCACGTTGATCACCTACGGCCGGCCCGACCAGCAAGCAGAGTTTCTCCCGCAGATCTTGAGCGGAGAAACCACGTGGTGCATCGGCATGAGCGAGCCCAATGCGGGAAGCGACCTTGCCGGCCTCACCACGTCGGCAACACGCGACGGCGACGACTGGGTCATCAACGGCCAAAAGATTTGGACCAGCTTCGGCGAAGTTGCCGACTACTGCTATCTCATTTGTCGCACCACCACCGAGGGTCCACCACACGCCGGCATCAGCGAGATCATCGTGCCGATGAACACGCCGGGCATCGACATTCGCCCCATCAAAGACATGACCACCAATCGCCACTTCTGCGAGGTGTTCTTCACCGATGTGCGCGTGCCAGCGATCAACCTTGTTGGTACCGAAGGAGCCGCCTTCAAACAGACCATGCGTCAGCTTGAGCACGAGCGCGGCGGCATCGATCGCCTCGTGAGCAACCACGCGCTCTATCTCATGGCTCGCGACCGCGCCGATACCAGCGACGGCCTTGTGCGCCAAGAGATCGCTGCGCTCGAGATCGCGTATCGGATCGGCCGAATCTTGGTCGTGCGCGAGACGCTGCGTCAGGCACCCGCAGGGTTCAGCGCCGCGACGAAGTGTTTCTGTACCGAGCACGAGACACGCGTCGCCGACTTTGTTTCACGCGTGCTTGGCCCTGAGGCCACGTTGTGGAACCAAGTGACGCAAGGTCTCTCGTACGCGCCGGGCTACACGATTATGGGCGGTACCTCAAACGTGATGCGCAACATTCTGGGCGAGCGCGTGTTGGGTCTACCCCGCTAGGCCACAGATCCAGCTAGGCCACAGATCCAGCGCTGACCAACACAAGTGCGGCGACAGCCAGCACCATTCCCGCGGCTTGAGATTTCGAGACGCGCTCGCGGTCGAGCCCAAAGGCGAGACACACCGTGCTGATTGGATACAGCGATGCCACGACCACCACGATCGAGAGCAACCCTCGGCGCACCGCCAACAGGTAGAAGAAGTTTGCCGACATATCGAGGGCTCCCGCCAATGCCGCCAACCTCCAGAGTCGTAGAGGCGGCAAGATCGGCCCGAGAGAACCTGCACCACCGGCCCTCGATGCGCGAGCGCGCATCACGAGCACGAAGGCGGTGATCAGAATTACCGACGTAATGCGTGAGGCAACGAGCGGCCACATACCACTGCTCTTCGACGTGCGACCGAGCGCCACGAAGATGACCGCAAATCCAAATCCGGTAGCAAACGCCAGTACAACCGTGACTCGCTTTGCGTGCTGGTGTCGAGTACCCACGGCGCCGCTCACGAGCGCTACCGCAGCCACCGCAAGCGCCATACCCGCATAGGCCATCGCCTTGGGTCGATCGCCCGAGACGAGCCCATAGACAACCGGCAACGCAGCACTGGTCACCGCTGTGATCGGCGCAACAACTGTCATCGCTCCGTGCGACAGCGCATGGTAAAACGATCCGAGGGCCACGGCACTGGCGACGCCCGCCACGCTTCCCCATGCCCAATCACGTAGTGCTGGCGACGGAGTAGCTAACAAGGCCACGGCGACGATGCCGACCACAAGACTGGTTGCTTGCCCAACCAATGTCACCATGGTGCTCACCATGGTTCGCGACGCCCGTCCGCCGCAGTAGTCGGCAACTCCATAAATCACGGCGCACGCAAAGGCCAACACGATCGACACGACCCACAGTCAACCGTGTACGCGCGTGCGCAGGACAAAAAGGTACTGTCGCCACCATGTACATATGGGACGACGAGTGGCTGGCACGACAGAGCGAAGCGGTGATCGATCCCGACCTGGCGATTGTGGACCCTCACCACCACTTGTGGGATATCGACGGCATGAGCCGGTATCTCATCGATGACCTACACGGCGACACGTCGGCGGGACATCGCGTTGAAGCCACGGTGTATATCGAGTGCGCTTGGGGCTACCGAACCGAAGGGCCACAGCACCTGCGGCCAGTTGGCGAAACCGAAACCGTCGCTGAAATCGCCGAAATCAGTCTCGGGCATGGCGCCGAGATCAAAGGCATCGTGAGCTTCGCCGACATGACCCTTGGTGATGCTGTCGACGAAGTGTTGCATGCCCACATCGCTGCCGGGCGCGGACGATTTCGCGGCATCCGCCACGCGACAGCATTCGACGCGAGCGAGCAGATCCGCCGCACACACAGTCGCCCAACGGCCAACCTGATGGCCGACCCCAAATTTCGACTCGGCGTCAAGCGTCTCGGCGCCCTCGGGCTGAGCTTCGACGCATGGCTCTATCACCCTCAGATTCGCGAACTCACCGCACTGGCGCGGGCCGTGCCCGACTGCACCTTTGTCCTTGATCACCTTGGCGGCATGTTGGGCACCGGCCCATACGCAGGAAAGCGCACTGAGATTCTCGAGCAATGGCGCATCGATATCGCCGAATTGGCAACGTGCCCCAACGTGTACATGAAGCTCGGCGGTATCGGAATGGTGGTGTTCGGTCTCGGATTCGAGAACCGAGCAACTCCCCCAACCAGCCTCGATCTCGTGCACGCATGGGGTGATCCAATTCGATATGCAATCGATCAGTTCGGACCGAAGCGATGCATGTTCGAGTCAAACTTCCCGGTCGACCGAATGAGCTGCAGCTACGTAGCGCTCTGGAATGCGTTCAAGCACATCGCCGCCGGCATGAATCCCGACGAGAAGGCTGCGCTCTTCTCCGGCACCGCCACTCGGGCGTATCGGCTCTAGACCACTGTCTCGACTCTGGCCAAAACGGCGCGCCTGCCATTAATTGGTGTTGGTGCAAGTGGCAAGCCCCCCAGCGACGCCACTCACACCAACACCGAACTTCGCCACGGTTGACTTAACGAACGAATCCGCTTCCCCGACAACCGTGGCACACGATCTGGATCACAACGATGTGGCATGTGGCGCCAAGAAGCCAAAAGGGGTCCTGGTTTCCTGTCGCCTTGCCCTCGAAGCGAGCCTTTCGTGATCATTGATCAGCGCTACGGCCGATCACCTATACATCAAAGAGTGACATCGAGTCACCCTCTGGTCAATGAGGCTTTGGTCGCTCTCAGACCCCATTTTTAGGGCAGTACGCGATGACCCTCAGCACTACGACCCACTGCCCATAAGTACTAAGGGCTATGGCGTCACCGTGTAGGTAGCCATCATGCCGGCCTTGATGTGATCGTTCACGTGGCAGTGAAAGAACCACTTGCCTGGGTTGTCGGGCACCATGTCAGCGGTGATCATCGAAGCTGGAAGCAGCGAGACGACATCAGTGCGCATGCCATTCGCAAGAACAGTCATGCCATGCCAATGCGGGGTGTGCAGGTCCACTTCGGTACCCATCGCCATGACATACCAGCGCACATGATCGCCCTTCTTCATTGTCAACCCGGGCAGGTTGCCGTAGAGGTAACCATTGATCGAATGCATCAAATTGCTCTCGTGGAAGGCATCGTCGTCAGCAGCAGGGGGTGACTGCAGAGCAAGACGGTTGATCTCGCTATACACGCTCGAGTTCTCGTCCATCACGCTGAAGTTGGCGACCAATTCGCGATCGACATCGACCGGCGACCCGTCTGGACGAGCCTTTCCACAAGCGGTAACGATCATTGGCCCCATCAAGCCGGCATTGGTGTCTCCGATTTCATCTACGTGCGAGTGATACATCCACATGACCGAGCTGCCCTCCATTGGGCCGGGGCCGGCGCGCTCTGGAACCTTCCAGACGTAGGTGTAGGTATCACCCGGCGCAACCGAATCGTCGCCCTTGTTCGCAGCGCCCGAACCATCGTTGTAGCCAGCCCCTTCGCTGGACTTTGCGTAGAACACGCCGTGCGGGTGCACGCTTGCCGGGAATGGTGTGTTGTTCTTGAACACGACAGTGATCGTGTCGCCAACCTCGGCCTGAATGGCTGGCCCGAGCAGGCCGAGATGCTCCCACTTGGCGGGGCGGGGCTTGAGTTGGCCAAAGGTCGCGTCGGTGTACTCGCGGTACTGCGACTTCTTGTAGGTGCTACCGACGCGATCTGGGCCGCCACCCACAAACGTGTTCTGCTCGTCGGTAAACGCGGCGCCGGTGATCTGGTTCATTCCGGTCGGCGCATAATTCCAGTCGACCTGATCCGCAGCGATGAAGTAGGTGCGCATCTTGCCGGGGCAAGCAGCCTTCGCCTGAACCGCATCAGCATGAACAGCGTTGGTTTGCGCAGCCGCCACGATGTGGCCCTCGTGCGCCGATCGCGTTGGTGCCGCTGAACCACAGGCGGCGAGGCCGAGCGCACCAAACACGGCGAGCGCTACTCGGCGAGCGCTGCGTACCGAACGGTGGGGGGATGTGACAGCACTCATATCGTTCTCTCCTGGTAGTGCGCCGACAATTGGGGGGTCGGCGTCAGGCAAGAATGCGCGAACGAGCGGCTGTGGTGCAATGAGGAAATAGGCATGTACCAAGGAACCCATCAGTCCTAAGACCACCGCTGAACAGGGGCTGCCTGCAGAACCCGTTGACACACGCGGTACGTTTTCCTCATGCGTTTCCGTCTTGCAGCTCTGTGCGTGCTCATCGCTGCCGGCAACGTTGGCTGCAGTTCTTCGTCGTCGGCGGTGCCAACGATTCCCACGACAATTCCGCCGCCGCCCACCGACCCTGCGGGCACCACTGCTCCTCCGGCTGATGCGTTGGTCGTTCGCGGCCATGTCATCAAGCCGGGCGCCGACCTCACAAATGTTGACCTGTCGGGTCTCGACCTCAGCGAGGCACAGCTTGCGGGCGCAAACCTCACCGGCGCCAAGCTGCACCGCACCAACCTGGCTGGGGCCGACCTGACGGGTGCAACTCTCGTACTCGCCGACCTCAGCGGGGCCGGAATGCCGTCGGCAATGGTCTCCGGTGCCAATCTCACCGGCGCCAACCTTTCTGGGGCCGACCTCTCAAAGAGCCACTTCGACGGGTCGAATCTCACGCTGGCAAACCTCGACGGATCGAACCGCTACCGAGCCGATTTCACCGGGGCAACGATGCCCAACGGCGACACCCACGGCTAACGGTCGCGAGGGTCAATTCGACCGAAACGACCTGCTGAGCAGCCAATAGGCACATCGGTTATGGGACTTTGTGCCCTATCGATCGAGCCCCACCATGCGTATCTTGAGCTTTTGTAGTAACAGCTCAATTCGAAGCGACCGCCACGCTTCGCCGACCGAATGGGGTGCCGGTGTCTCACGATTTCCGCTCAAGCGACGCAGGTTCAACACTTCTGAGGCAAACTCAGCCGCGCATTTTCTTGGTCGGCAGGCCAGGTGCGGGCAAAGGCACGCAGGGCGTTCGACTCGCACAACGTCTGGGCGTGCAATACGTGTCTACCGGCGACGTGCTGCGCAAAGCAATCGAGGCACAGACGCCACTCGGAACGGCCATCGAAAAGGTGATCAACGCAGGCAATCTCTTGCCTGCAGAGCTGATCATCTCGCTTGTCGATTCGTGCATCGAAGGCGACGGCTATGTGCTTGACGGTTTCCCCCGCACTGTCGCGCAGGCTGTCGCCGTGACTTCGCAAGCATCAAGCTCGCCACCAATCGCCCTCGAGATTGCTATCCCGAGCAACGTTGCGCTCGAGCGGTTGACGCATCGAGGCCGGTGCGACGACGACATCACTATTGCCCGGCGACGTCTCGTGGTCTACGAATCCGAGACCGTGCCGATGTTGAACTACCTGCAGAGCTGCGGCCTGTTGCACCGCATTGATGGCGACGCCCCAGCAGACAGCGTTGAGACGAGTATCTGGCAACGGTTATCGGTGGTGCTTGGTTCAAGCCACCCAGCGCCTGCGGTGCCCATGCCCGCGTGCCGCAACTCACTCTCTGAAACCGCCTCGCTGTTCGGTGTCGTCGCTGCGGGCTAATGCCTCCAAGCTGATTTCCACTGCCACATCGGCGTCGAGCGCTACTGTGCCCCATGGCCAGTTTGCAGCCGCCGACGCGTGCGGGCGCCCGTGCCCGGGTCGCGGTCACTCTGGGGCTGCTTGTCGTTACTGGCTGCGCTGGGTCCCAAGCGGTTCGCCAGTCGGCCAATCCGAGCTCTCCTCCAGTGTCGGCGGCGCCGACATTCGTTCACGAGCAGGCGACGATCTCGACGCCGGCAGCGACCGCAGCACCTGTAAACACCACCGCAGCCACAGCTTCCGCAGCCACCGAACCAGCGGGCGTCCTGGTACAAACCACTCAGGCAGCGCCTCCAACGAGCGGCATCCTGGTCCAAGACATGACACTGTCGCCGGGCGCGGCCGACCCACGAGTGACCCAAGCCAACATCCACGAGACCATCTGCCTATCTGGGTACACAGCCAGCGTCCGCAACGTGAGCGCTGCCACCAAGCGCAGAGTGTTTGCCGAATACGGCATCTCGAGTCCTGCGCCCGGAGCGTACGAAGTTGACCACCTCATCCCGCTTGAGTTGGGCGGCTCGAACGACATCACCAACCTGTGGCCCGAGCCCTACACGGGCCCCGACAACGCCCACGATAAAGACGTGTGGGAAAACCGACTGCACAAGCAGGTGTGCGCCGGACAGATCACGCTTGCGGTGGCGCAAGACGAAATCATCCATTGGTGGCTGCTGCTTGATGCGAGTCCGAGTGGATCATCAGTTGGGGCGCCGACGCCCCAACCGGTTGCGCCATCGGCAGACGGCTCGGCTGCAGCATCGACCGACATCAAGCCCGGGGCATTCTGCACGCCGGTCAACGCGCACGGCACATACAAAGGCATCGCATATCTCTGCTCGCTTGCGAGAGCGGATGGCACTCCATACGCCGCTGGCCGCGCTCACTGGCGTAAAGGCTGACCAATCGAGGTGCCGCGCTGTTCGCGGGCGACCACGTGCATCTGTCGCCAACTGGCTACAACGCGCGAGCCGGCCTGGTGGTGAGCAGCGTTCGCCCGTGGTGATTGCCGTTGGCCGGGTGTCGCCGGGACCTACGGGTCAGGTAGGAAGCGTGTAGCTGTTTTCGAATTCGTCTTGCAGCACCGTTGCGATGGTGGCACTGGTGTCGATGACCAGTTCGTGCTCAAGGATTCGGGTGCGATACGACCAACCCTGAGGCATCGCCAAGCGATCGCCAAGCGTGCTGAGACTTTCGGCTGTGATATTGGGATCGACACCGATGCAATAGGCCTGCATCACGTAGGCCAAACCGTCGGGACTCACCAGTTCGTACACCGGCTTGCCTGCGTCGAAGAAGAACACTGCACCGCGGTTCACATAACGATTCTTGTACGGACCGACGTCGATTCCTTCGCTGAGGTCGAGCAGGGCAATGCGGCGCATGTTGAGGCCGTTGAACTCGCGAAACACAGGATCAACAACGGCAACCTTTTGGCCGAAACCGTCGAGCATCCAATGGCGAGGACCGTTGAGCTTGACCATCAGCGCGCCCATCTCTTGGGCGATGGCGTTGGCTTCAAGGGTCTGCCACAACTCTTGTGGGCAATCGTTGAGCAACTGTGTTCCGTAGACCTCGGCCTCGAAGCCAGTCTCTCGTTGGAACACTGCGAGCACCTCGCCGTAACGCACACCGCGCATATCCGAGATCAGCCGAGGGGTAGAGCTTTCTGACATTTCGATATTCCTGTCCGTTCTTCTGATCTGTGACTGGTGGTTACTGACGCGACATTTCGGCGCGTCCGGCGGCTTCGGCGGCGTCGCCGTATTTCTCGGGGCTTGCCTGCAGCACCACTTCGTACAGTTCGCCGGTGAACTCGTACGGCGCCGCGTAACGCTCGGAGACGCTTGAACCATGATCGCTACCAACGCTTGGTCCGATCGATGAAATCATTCGCATGTACAGGTCGAGATTGGCGGCTCCGGCCACGCGACCGTTAACCACGAGTTCGATACTGCCGCGCATGCCGTCGCCCCGGCGAAGACGCACGATGAGTTCGGAGTCGCCCAACGGAATCTCGGTGTCTGATTCGACAATGGTGTGATTGCTAAACGAGTTGTAGTCGAGAACCAAGCGTTGGTTCTGCACGAACATCGACACTCCTGAGTTCTGAGTGCCCGTAGCGAACAAGACACCCTCGTCACCTGCGGCAAGGTTGACCCGAGCGGTGATATCGGCATGGCGGCCACCGATTGCAGCAGATGCCTGCGATGGCAGTGGCGACATTGGCGGGCGATACACATAGCGACGGCTTTCTGGGTGCGGCGAGTGGTCGCGGAATCGCGCCCCGAACAACGCAATACCGCGGTCATCCAGTGGGAACACACCATGACGCTCGGCTTCGCTTTCCCACAACGCCACCATCTCGGCAAGCTTGTCGGGATCGCTGGCCGCAAGGTCGTTGCACTCCGAGCGGTCGATGGCGAGGTGATACAGCTCCCACGACTCGGTTGCGGGGTCGAGGCCAGGTGTGTGCTTGAACACTGCCTTCCACTCGCCAGCCACAATCGCCAAGCTGCCCATGTTCTCGAAGTACTGAACCGTGTTGGTAGCGGGAGCCACTGGATTGGCGATGACCGAAGCAAACGAATGACCGGTGACGGGCAACTGATTGAGCCCTCTACGCACCTGCGGGGGCTCGATGCCTACGAGGTCGTACACAGTTGGAACAACATCGGAGACAAACACGAACTGATCGCGCATGGTTCCGCGCTGCTCGGCGGGTACGCCGTTTGGCCAATGAAACACCATCGGCACGTGCACGCCACCCTCGTGGGTGTTCTGCTTGTACCAGCGGTACGGCGTGTTGCCCACTTGGGCCCAGCCCCACGGGTAGTTGGTATGACTGTTGGGGCCGCCGATGGTGTCGATGCGCTGCACTGCTTCGTCGGGCATTTCGATAATGCCGTTGAAGAACTTCATCTCGTGCATGACACCGAATGGGCCACCTTCTTGAGATGCACCGTTGTCGGCGTGCACAACGAGGATGGTGTTGTCGAGTTGGCCGAGACGACGAAGCCCTTCGACGAGGCGACCGATCTGCACATCAGTGTGATCGAGGAACGCCGCAAAAGTTTCTTGCAGGCGTGCTGCAAGCAAGCGCTCGTTGTCGGAGAGATCGGCCCATGCATTCACGCCCGGGTTGCGTGGCGACAACGTTGTGTCGGCCGGGATCACGCCGCGTTCGATCTGCTTGTTGAACCAACGCTCGCGGATGACATCCCAGCCTTCGTCGTACCGACCGCGGTACTTAGCGAGGTACTCAGGCGGCGCTTGGTGTGGAGCGTGCGTGGCACCAAATGCAAGGTAGGTAAAGAACGGCCGATCGGGACGAACACCCTTTGAGTCGGCAATCATCTTCAGTGCTTGGTCGACCAGATCTTGCGACACGTGGTAACCCTCTTCGGGCGTGCCTGGTGTGTGAATTGGATGGTTGTCGGCAACGAGTTCGGGGTAGAACTGGTCGGTTTCGCCGTCCATAAAACCGTAGAAACGATTGAAGCCACGGGCCAGTGGCCACTGATCGAATGGGCCCGCGGCCGAGCACTGCTCCATTGGCGCAAGATGCCACTTGCCCAACGCAAACGTGGCGTAGCCAGCGTCGCCGAGCACTTCGGCCACCGTGGCCGCATGGTTCGAGATGTGGCCGAGCTGGTTGGGGAACCCGGTGATGAAGTTCGACACCGAGCGCATACCAACAGCGTGGTTCGAGCGACCGGTGAGCAACGCCGCGCGAGTTGGCGAACACAGTGGTGTCACGTGGAAGTTGGTGAACTGCAGACCGTTGGCCGCCAACGCATCGATATTTGGCGTGTCGATGTCTGAGCCAAAACAGCCGAACTGGGCAAAGCCGGTGTCGTCGAGCAACACAATGACCACGTTGGGGGCATCGTCGCCTGGGTGCGCTGCCACTTCGAACGACGGCACAGACTCGGCCACCGTTCGACCAATACGACCTTGAAATTCTTGGTTGATCCCCACAGCTACCCCTTCGTCACACGAGAATGTATTGTCACCCTACATGTCAATGAATCTCCATAGGAATCCGAAGTGAGCGCCATGAAGATTCTGCGCTCGGCCGCTGGCCTTACTGCTGATCTCCCCGACTACCCATTCGAGTCGCACTATGTCGAGGTGCCAAGCGGCGATGGTCAGCCGATTCGCCTGCACTACATCGACGAAGGCCCGCGCGATCAACCTCCGGTTGTGTTTGTGCACGGCAATCCGTCGTGGTCGTACATCTGGCGCCATTCGATTACCGCAGCCGTACAGGCCGGCTACCGGTGCATCGCCGTCGACCTCGTGGGCATGGGCCTCTCGGACAAGCCAAGTGAAATCGACGACTACTCAGTAGAGCGTCACGTGCAATGGCTGGGCTCGGCGCTTCTCGATCAACTCAACCTGCACGACATCACCTTTGTGTTGCATGACTGGGGCGGCATCATCGGTTTGCGCCTCGTGGCCGAGCAACCCCACCGGTTCGCACGCATCTCGTTTTCGAACACTGGATTCCCAGAGCGCGATCCATCGGAGCCATTGCCCGACGGACCCATTGTGGCCCGCGGCGCATTCGCCGCATTCCAGAAGATGGCTCGCGAAGCTGCCGTATGGGAACCATGGACTTTGCTGCCAGGCACCATGGTCACGCCGGTTACTCCCGCTGTTACAGCCGGCTACAAAGCGCCATACCCAGAGCCCGAATCGACCATCGGCAGCCGCGCCTTCACGCAGTTGCTGCCCACCACGCCCGACAATCCAATGCTGGTTCCAAACTGGCATGCATGGAAGGTGCTCGAGCAATTCGAGCGACCCTTTGTGACGATCTTCAGCGACCGGGATGTGGTCGCTCCCACCGGCTACATACAGCTCGTGCAACGAGTACCCGGAGCAAAGGGGCAGCCCCACGTGATCCTTGAGGGTGGCGGACACTTCTTGCAAGAAGACATTCCCGAGTCGTTCAACAAGGCGCTGCTCGATTGGATGGCGAGCACCCCAAATCGGGTGCCCACCTCACCGAACTGACCGGCGCGGCGCGGTCTCAGTTGACTTTGCTGATCACTTCGTCGCCATAGCGAGCGAGCGCATCGGCCGTGTCGCGGTAGAACAAGAACGCCGGCAGGATCACGCGCGCTACGCCAAGATCGGCCAGCGCGTGCACCTCATTGATTGCGTTGGGCCCAATGGCGCCGTTGCCGCCGGTGGTGAGCTCGATGGCGTCGGGGTCGCGTCCGTGTTGACGAGCCGTGTCGCGAACGATGTCGAAGACGCGAGCGAGTTCTTCGTGAGTGCCCTTTGCTGGGAAGAAACCATCACCGAGGCGGCCAGCGCGACGAGCGGCGATATCGGTGTCACCGCCCACATGGATCGGCACGGTTCCGTTCACTGGCCGCGGCCGCGAGATGCAGTTGTCGAAGTTCACATGGTCGCCATGGAACGACGCCTTATCTTCGGTCCATAGGGCGCGCATGGCAGTCACGTATTCGTCGTTGCGGCGGCCGCGGTCGGCGAACGAAACACCAATGGCATCGAACTCTTCTTCGAGCCAACCCACGCCAATGCCGAGAAGCATTCGCCCGCCCGACATGTAGTCGAGCGTGGCGAGTTCTTTGGCCAAAACCACCGGGTTGCGCTGCGGGAGGATCAAGATGCCCGTGGCTAGGTTGATGATCCTGGTTGCGGCCGCCACATAGGTGAGCCAAATCAGCGGGTCGGGAATCGGCGAGTCTTCGCCGCCAGGCATCTTGCCCGTGGGCGAATATGGGTACGGAGAGTTGTACTCAGACGGCACCACCACATGCTCAACGGTCCACAACGACTCGAAGCCCGCAGCCTCGGCTGCTTGTGCCATCTCGACAGCTTTGTCCGGATGGGTAAATGGACCGGTGTTCGAAAATGCAATAGCGAATTTCATGACTGCCTTCCTACTCTGGCTGGATCGTTCATTACATCGAAGCGAGGCTCGAGAATCATTGCGTACACCGACGAATCATCGTTGGCCGCGAACGCTGCGGTCAACGTAGCGACATCGTCGCGCGAGATGATGTCCCAACGGGCCTGCATCCATGCTCGATCGTCGCCCACGATGACACCCTCGACGTCGTACAAACCGATGCGACGCGATGGCACCAACTCGGCGAGGTCGGCAGTAGTTGCATCTGCAACTACTTGCATCAACAACATGTCTCCGTCGGACAGTGCTGACCAGTCGGCAGGAGCAGGCGAATCGGCTGTAGGCATGGTGGCCATCACGATGGTGAAATCCATCGCAGCATCCTTGTGTACATGCAGGTCGATGAACTCGGGAAGCATTTGCATCTCCAACATCGCCATGCGCCGCGGGTAATAAGCAACCGCCACCATGTCCCACTCAATCGAGTCACCGCGCAGGTGATGCACCACTTCGGCCGCCAGCATGACGCGTCCGCCAATGGCATTGAGTGGACCATCGGGCATGTAGAGCATGTCTGCCTCTGCGCCAGTGATGGTTACGTCACGGCCGTCTTGATAGTCGGCGATGGCGCGGTACTTCATCAGGTTGAGGGCCCACATCGCCTTTTCGTCGTCGCCGCCGAACCAGGTGCGAACATACGAGACATTGGGTGTGCCGTAGCGAGGCGCGTGCGAGGACATGATTCTCCGATCGGTTTCAGCCACCCCACGGTGGCCGAAATCACTATGCCACACACTGCAAAACAATTGACAGTCGATGTGACAAACGATTGCGGATCGTTGTACTGTGCCACGCGTGAACTTCGACGTAGACCGCACCGATTTCCGCCACATCCGTTCGCTCGCCACAGAGCCACCAGCCGAATTGGCCGATGGTCAGGTGTTGCTTGAACTCGAGTCGTTTGGGCTCAGCGCCAACAACATCACCTATGCCGCATCGGGCGACATGCTCGATTACTGGGGCTTCTTCCCTATCGAGGCGCCATGGGGCCGAATTCCCGTGATGGGCATTGGCCGCGTCACACGCTCGGCTCACCCCGAGATCGCGGTCGGCGGCCGCTACTTCGGCTTCTTCCCGATGTCCGACTTCCATGTCGTCACCGCATCGCCCATCATCGACGGTTTCGCCGACCGCAGCGAGCACCGCGCACGGCACGCGTCTGCGTATCGCAACTTCAACCTCGTGAGCAGTGACCCCGCGTACAGCCCTGAGACCGAAGGCCAATACCTCATCGTTCGCGGTTTGTTTATTACGTCGTTTCTCGCCGACGACTTCCTCGGCGAGCAAGGTTTCTTTGGATCCAGCACTGTGCTCGTCACTAGTGCCTCAAGCCGTACCTCCATTGCGTTGGCTCACCGACTCAAGGCGCGAGGCGGCATTCACGTCGTTGGCCTCACGTCGGCCCGCAACATCGAGTTCGTTCGCACCGTGGGCCTCTACGACACGGTCATTGCATACGAAGACATCGAGACCCTCGACGGCAGCGAGCCCGCAGTCATGGTCGACATGGCTGGCAACGTCGACGTCATCACTCGCGTACACAATCACTTCGGCAACCAAATGAAATACTCGTGCCGCGTGGGCGCCACTCACTGGGATGCCGGCGGCGCCCTCGGCGACCTTCCCGGCGCAACTCCAACCTTCTTCTTTGCCCCCAGCCAAATGAAGAAGCGCTCCAACGAATGGGGCCGCGAGGTCTTCGAGACCGCCGTTGGCACCGCACTTGCCGACTTCATCGATCACTCCCGAGCTTGGATGGTCATCGAGCGGTCGTCGGGCCTCGAGGCACTCGAAGCGGTGTACCGCGCCACGCTCGAAGGCGAAACCAGCCCCGAAAAGGGCCAGATCATCTCGTTGTCAGCCGCCACGGCATGACCATCACCGCCGACTCGATTCCAGTTGCCTCTACGCCAACCGGCGGCTGGAAACAAATGCCAGCACCGTTTCTCGCCACATGCACGGAGCCCATCGTCGATGGCGCACCCGATATGCGCGGCACGTGGAAAGTGGTCAGCATCGAGGTCGGCGGCATTGATGACCCCAACCATCGCGCCATTGGATCGGTGCAACGTATCGAGCAAGCCGGCAATCGCGTCATCGTCACCTCCTCGGGAATCGTGCACGACATGCGCTGCGATGGCACCGAAGCAAACGGCGTTCACGATGTCGCCGAGTTCGATTTCACCACCCCAATCACGGTGGTTGCTTCATTCGAAGGTGGTGTGCACGTGTTGCGCCCCGTCGGAGTTCCTATCGAAGTCACGCGCCGGATCGACGGCGACCAACTCGTGTGGACCTATCTTGGGTTCACTGCACGACTCAACAGAATCGAGATGTGATGAACGGCGATCAAATGATGCGGGCGCATTCAGCCACGCTTCCTGCCCCTGAGTTTCCAAATCCGGCGTGGGTCACTCCGGTCGAACTGGCCAAGGCCACCGTTGCCATTGTCACTTCAGCCGCGCTGCATGCCTCAGACGACGAAGGCTTCACTGCTGGCGACACGGGCTACCGGTTCATCGAGAGCAGCCGACGCGACCTCGTGCTCGGACATTGGAGCCCCAACTTCGATCACACCGGCGTGAAGATGGACCTCAACGTGGTGTACCCCATCGACCGCCTCGAAGAATTGGCCCAACGCGGCATCATTGGCGCCGTTGCCCCTCGGCACGTTTCGTTCGCGGGCAACCAACCCGACGACGTTGCCACCATTCGCCTCGATACCGGCCCTGCCGCCGCTGCGGCGCTTCGCCAAGACGGTGTCGACATCGTGATTCTCACGCCCGTTTGACCTCTTTGCACGCGCACCGTGAGTGTGCTCGCCCATGTCTTCGAAGCCGCCGGAATCGCAACCATCGTGTTGTCATCAGTTCGCGAGATGGCCGCAAAGGTCGCTCCCCCGCGGGCACTGCATTGTGAGTTCCCACTCGGCCGACCCCTTGGCCGTCCGCTCGATCCCGAGTTTCAGCACGACGTCCTCGCCCGCGCATTTGCGTTACTCAACGAAACCTCGGGCCCGGTCTTGGTCGATCATCCCGAGGTCATCGAGGCCGACGATCAGCCCGTGTCGTGCAACTTGCCACCACGATTCGATCCCAGCCTTCCGCCATCGGTCGATGAAGCGCGCGGTTTGCGTAAGGCATACGAGCGTGCCCTCGCCAAGCGCGGCGTCACCTCCGTTGGTCGCGTGATGTCTGCCGACGAAGTGCCCAACGCATTGGGCATGCTGCACGCCATCGCCAACGGCCAAGACTGGACCACAGCGGGTCTGCCCGGCGGCAACACCATCGCCGTCTGCCACGACATTCGTACGTACTACGAAGAGGCGGCGCTTGAGCTTGTCGATGGCCCGTTGCCTGGTGGACGAGCCATGGAAGATTGGTTCTTCGACCGCACCGAGGCGGGCGCCACCGTTCTCGCCGCCCGCGCCGCAATTCGCGACAGCGGCGGCAAGTTCCCAATCTGGTTCTATATGACACCGGGTCAACGCTGACCCTTCACTGTCCGGTGGCAGCCACAACGTACGCAAGGACACCTGATGAGCGCTGAAACCGTCTCGTTCTACGGACACTGGATCTGCCCGTTCGCAACGCGCGTTGCGTTCGCTCTCGCGCAGCGTGGCGTCGAGTACGACACTGTCAACGTGCCACCGTTGGCTGTACGCGGACCACACTTTGTGTTGCCCCCCGAATTCATTGCGAACAGCCCTCGTCTCGAGATTCCTATGCTGCGCATCGGCCTCGACTACTTGGCCGACTCGATTCCAATCCTCGAATGGATGGAGCAACGAATCACCGATTCGCCGCTGCTGCCATCCGACGAGAGCAATCGCACCGAGGTGCGCCAACGCATGGCGCAGATCGATCAACTCGTCTTCCGGCCGATGATCGGTATCTACTACGGCCACGATCCCGATCGCATTGCTCAGTCCGGCGCAGCACTATCTGCCGCACTTGCCGAGATCGCTCAATGGCCCCAGCAGAGCGACTGGCTGGTCGGCTCCGAGCCCACGTTGGCCGAGGCCATTCTCGTGCCCCTCTACGTTCGTCTCGAGGGCCTGCGCGCTTTAGGCTTTTCCGATCCGCTACCTCAGGCCATCGAGCGCCATCGGCAGCGCTGCTCCGAACTCGACGGATGGGCTGCGGTGAAGTGGACCGATGACGAGGCCACCGAATTCGTTGGTCGATTTATGGCATACCGCCGCAAGCAAAACGCGTCCACGTAGCCAGAGCGCCCCGCTGCCACTACTGTCTCTCCACATGACAATTGAATCGCCTGACGACGCTTCGAACGAAACCACAAGCGACGAGCGTCGCCTTGTGCTGCGCGCCGAAAGCGCCGCAGCCGCCCGCTACTGGGGTGGCTTCCAACTGCGCATCGTGCTCACGTTCGCCGTGTTTGCGGTGGCGTGGATCACCGTGATCGTGCTGGGCGTAAACGGCACACTGCCGCTGTGGGCCGGGCTCATCATCAATACGGTGTTGGCCTCCACCTTCTACATGCCGCTTCACGAAGCAACACACAAGAACATCTGGGGGCAAAACCCCACGGCGCGTTGGGGCGAGAACCTCATTGGCATGGCGTGCTCAATCCCGACGGGCATCTCATTCACGTCGCACCGCCCGGCGCACATGCGCCACCACGCGTTCACCAACGACCCCGATCGCGACCCAGACCACTTCACCGAAGGCCCGTTGCGCGAGTTGCCACTGAAATGGATCAGGCTCGTGGTGCTCACCGCCTTCTTGCCGTTGTTCGCGCTCGTTCCTGCACTGCGCTCGTTCATTCCACTCAAGGTGCGTGTCAGCGGCGGTAACGACCGCAAAGACGGGCTCGTGCAATTTCGTTTCTGGGCCATCACTACCCTCGTCCTCATCGTGGCGTTTGCTACCGGATTCGGCTGGCAGGCACTGCTGTTGTGGTGGCTCCCCGGCCGCATCCAAGCGCTGTGGCTGCTCTTCATCTTTGCGTGGTACCCACACCACCCCGCCAATGCCGTTGGCCGCTATGTCGACACGCGCGTGGCCGTGTTCCCCGGCTCGCGGTTCCTCATTCGCGGCCACGACCACCACGCGCTTCACCACTTGTTCCCGCGGGTGCCGCACTACCACTTGCGCGCGCTCTGGGCCGACGTTGCTACCGACATGGTTTCCAAGGGCGTTCGCACCGAGGGCCGTGCGCTCGAGTCCACCGGCAAGATCGTCTGGTAGGCCAACCGATGTCAACCATCGACGAGCGAATCGCACTGCTTCGCGGCGACCCAACGTGGGTCAACAACTGGTCGCTCGGCGGACTCGACTATCACGGCGAAATCAGCGACTCGGCTACTCGCGGCGTGTGGCTCACCCGAGACCCCATTTCGCCCGAAGAATACGAAGCCTTGGTGCTGCCCGAGGGCTTTCGTAAATCGGGCGTCGGCATCAGCCAGCACGACGCTGCGTTCTTCTTGCGTCCACCCGGAGCCCTTGTCGACGGGCCAGTCGAAACCATCGAGATTGGCCGCCACTCGTTCGGTCTCGTTGCCCGTGGCGGCAAACCCGAAGCCGGCTTCGACGGCGCCATGGTCTTACCGGTCTACAAGACCCACCGCGTTCTTTTTGCCGCCGGACGCTCACTTGAGATCATCGATATCGGACACGGTTGGTATCTGATGCCTCAGGTCATCAACGCCAGCCTCGGGCGCCGAGCCCCAGGAGCACCTGCTACCCCACGAACAATGCCTCAGGGTTGGGTCTCGCGACAGATGACCACCGAAACCGATCTCGTCATCGATATTCCATACCCGGCCCGAGTCGCCATCTTCTTCAACGGCGACATCTTCCACGGGCCTGTTCGACTCGATCTGCCCTAAAGGACCCCACATGCCTAACAACAACTCAAAGCCACTCATTCTCGGCGGCGGTTACGGATCGCCGTACTCGCTGAAGATGCGATCGGTTCTGCGCTACCGGCAGATCCCGTTCACGTGGGTTCCACGCGACTCAAAGTGGGACACCATCGGCGCCGCTCCCGTAAAGCTCATTCCCGTGATCGCGTTTCCTGACGCCGACGGCAACTACACCGACGTACAGATCGACTCAAGTCCACTCATCGCTCGGCTTGAAACCATGCACTCGGCACGCAGCTTGGTGCCAACCGACCCGGTGGTGGCGTTCCTCGACTACCTGATCGAAGATTATGGCGACGAGTGGGTCACCAAGCAGATGTACCACTACCGCTGGTACTACAGCGATGCCATCGACAAGGCCGGCTCGTTGTTACCGCTCGACATGGATCAGCAGATGTCTGAGGCACAAGCAAAGAAGGCGAAAGAGTTCATTACCAATCGCCAGATCAGTCGCATGGCCCTGGTGGGATCCACCGAGCAGAACCGCCCGGTGATCGAGCAGTCATACCAGCGCTTGCTCGACATCATGCAGCGTCACCTGATGGCGCAGCCGTTCCTTGTTGGCGACCGCCCCGGCCGCGGCGACTTCGGCATCTTCGGCCAGTTACGCCAGCTGGTGGCGTGGGATCCCGAGTCAGCCCGAGTGGCTATCAACCGCGCACCACGCGTTGTCAACTGGGTCGAGCGCACCGACGACCTGTCGTGGTGGCCCGTAGATGGCGACACCGGCTGGAACGACCGCAACGCGGTCGCGCCAACCACCATCGAGTTGCTGGGCGAGATCGGACGCACCTATGCGCCGTTCATGTTGGCGAACGAAGCGGCCTTCGATACTGGAGCCGAGACCGTTGATTGCGTCATCGATGGGCTCGATTACAGCCAAGGCACGTTCGCGTATCAAAAGAAGTGCATCGTGTGGCTGCGCGAACAGTACAACGCCCTCGACAGCACCGACCGCGCCGCTGTCGACGAAATCCTTGCGGGCACCGGTTGCGAAGCGCTACTCAACGGCTAGGTATTTATAACTAAGACCCCCTCATAAGCAACATCGCTGCAGCACAAAGCCGTAAGCTCAACAATGTGCCAACCTCGTCAAGCGCTACTGCAACAATCGAGAGAGAAGAAGACGGCCGCACCGTTCGTCGCGAGCAAAACGTTCAGCTAGCGGTCAACGCGGCTCGCGAACTGTTCGAAGAAACGCTGCGCATGCCCAGCATCGAAGACGTAGCCAAGAAATCGGGGCTCTCGCTCCGATCGATGTACCGCTATTTCAACGACATCCAAGATGTAGCCGACGCTGTCGTGCAGGCCGTTCAGAGCGACGCTCGTGTAGCTGGCCGGTTACCAGACCCCGCTGGCATTTCCTTAGCCGACCGCATTGACGCCATTGCACGTTCAAGAGTTGCGTTGTATCAGGCAGTGAAAGGCACCTACCTCGCCAACGTGGCGCGGATCATCCACACAGCCAACCCAGACCGCTCTGGCCAGGCAATTCGTAACGAAATGCTCGGCCAGTTCGAGTTTCAGTTTGCGCAGGAATTGCTGCGCCTCACCAAAGCCGAACGTCAGAGCGCAGCCGAACGCGGTCACGCCCTGTGCACGTTGGAGTTCATCGATCTTCTTACTCGCTGGCGTTCGATGGATACCGATGAGGCCGTCGAAACGATCAAGTACGGACTCACCAAAATCTTGAACCCGCAGTAGCTGCGACATGTCGTCGCCTACCGAGAGCAGCAGTTCCGACGGCCGTAACGCTCGCCGCGACACCAACATCTTGCTAGCACTCACAACGGCGCAGCTCATGTTCGACGAGGACATCCTCGTGCCATCTATTGAGGCTGTCGCCGAACGATCTGGAATCTCAGCGCGTTCGCTGTACCGATACTTCGAAGATCCTCAAACCTTGGTTCGACATGCAATTGAGCATGCGGCCGAAGAGGCGTACAACCTCATGAGCATCGACAACATCGGCGAGGGGCCGCTGACCAAACGAATCGATGAGATGGTGGCATCGAGGCTTCGGGGATACCAGTACATCGCCGGCTCAGTTCGAGCAGCAGCTGCGCAACAACCCGCCCAAAGCGAGTTCGTACAATCGCTCGACAACGGCCTCCGCCTCAAGCTGGCACAGTTCAGGATGCAGTTCGAACGCGAGCTGTCGCAAGTGAGCGCACACGAGCGCGTTTTGACCAGCGAAGCCTGCAACACGCTCCTCACGATGGAAAGCATCGACATGTTGCATCGCCGACGCGGACTGTCGTTTGACGACATTGCCGAACTGCTCAGCGATGCGCGCAGCAAGATGCTGCATCGCCTAAACTCCGCCGCGTGACAGTTCGTGATCTCAGCCCATCAGATGGGCGCACAGCTCGACGCACCGAGAACAAAGAGGCCGCCCTTCGGTGCGCAATAGCTTTGTTTGGCGCCAACAAACTCGTGCCGTCGATCGAGGACGTGGCTAGGGAGTCCGGCATTTCGATCCGCTCGTTGTATCGCTACTTTGGCGACTCGCAGACAATGCTCCGCGATTCGGTTGAGTTGGTGGTCAGCGAGATACGACCCCTCGCCATTGTCGCAAACATTGGCGAAGGACCCTTAGCTGACCGAGTCGACGAGCTTGTGTCAGCGCTGTTCAGGGCATATCGGCACGCTGCTCCAGTGCTACGAGCCACGATTGTAAACATTGCAAACATCCCCGAACTCATTGCCACCCACCAACGAAGCCGCGCACTTCTTTCGTTGCAATTCACACATCATTTTGCGCCAGAGTTCGGGCTACTCAGCGATGCCGAGGCCGCACAAGTGCTTCAGGCCGGAATCGCTATCACCAATCTCGAATTCATCGACATGGTGACAACCCGGCAAGGCCTGTCTTACGACGCTGCCCAAGAGATGATCATCGGGATGCTGCTGAGAATCCTTACCCCCTGAGCGCGAGCTACACGGTCCGCGCGCCGAGGCGCACGAGGCGACCCGGTGTTGCCCCAGTTGCCACGCCATCGGCGTAGGTCTGCACACCTGCCACAAACGTGGCGCGGTAACCATCGACGTGTTGCACTAACCGGCGGCCGGCGGCGGGCAAGTCGAATGTCATTTCTGGGGCATGCAGAGCGAGCCCTTCGAGGTCGACCAAGTTGATGTCTGCGCGCTTGCCAGGCTGCAGCGTGCCGCGGTCAGCGAACCCATACACATCGGCGGTGCGGCCGGTCTGCAGATGCACGGCGTGCTCGAGCGAGATTCGCTCGCCGCGATCGCGATCGCGTACCCAGTGGGTGAGCAATGTGGTGGGCATGCTGGCATCACAGATGAGCCCGCAATGCGCTCCCCCATCGCTCAGGCCGAGCACGGCGTTGGGGTGCAACATCATCTCGCGAATTGCATCGAGGTTGGTGTCCTCGTAGCTGCCGAGCGGCGCAAACAAAAAGGCCGTGCCGTCGCGCTCGAGCATCCAATCGAGCACTACTTCCTCTGGCGAGCGACCCTCGCGCTGCGCGACGGCAGCAACGCTGCTGTGGGGCGCTGGCTCGTAGTCGGGTGTGTCGCCCAGCTGGAAGATGCGCGACCATCGCGACATCAACGCTCGGGCGATGGGGTTTGAAGTGCTTGGCGTGTCGGCGAGCAAGGCGGCACGCGTTTCGGGACGCTGCAGATGAGCAACACGCTCTGCAAGCGGCAGCAAACTCAGATTTCGATAGGTGGGGTGCGTGATGAACGGATGCAGCGACGACTGCAGGCTGAACAGCATTCCGGTTGGGCGACATGGCACCTGCGGCAC
>JBAXHD010000009.1:0-83137 GCA_037139095.1 Actinomycetota bacterium | reverse complement strand
TCATCGTGATTCTCGGAATCCTCGCCACCGTCACGGTGTTCGCGGTTCGTGGCATCACCGATAAGGGCAAGACCAGCGCTTGCGCCGCAGACAAGAAGACCCTCGAGCTCGCTGCCGAGGCATACTCGGCCCAGAACGGCCCATACCCAGCGAACGCTCAGGCAATGGTTGACTCGGGTCTGCTTCGTGCCGTCTCGACGAACTACACCTACACCCACATTCCTGCTGCCGGCGCCCAAGTCGAGGACTACAGCCTCACCGCAATCACAGGTACAGGCTGCGCCTGAGTTCAACCAGAGCTCAGAGCAATCTGATCGAGCCGGGCCTTCGGGCCCGGCTCTTTCGCGTTCACGGATCTATTCACGCTGGCTCACGGTACGTGCGTCAGAATGACCCAGTGACCGGGGGCATCAGCAGTGCACAACAACGTGCCGAGCTCGATCGAGTGTCACGTCTGCGTTACCTGATCCTTGCCGCTCTCGCTATCGCCTGTGGGGTGGTCGCCGGCGGGCGCGGCGACTGGGATGTGTTCGCATCGGTAGGAAGATCGATGCTGGGCTCCGACGGTCTCAGCGTGTACATCCATCACCCCGATGTGCAGACCGGCCCGGTCTCACTGGTTCTCGCCAGGGTGCTCGCAATCACGCCTCGCAATGGCTTTGTGGCGTGCGCCGTCATCTGCGCAGTGCTGGGTCTCGTTGCAATCCGCTGTCTCGAGAAAGCTCAGCGGCCCGATCGTGCCAGCGAGAACCGCTCGGCCTCGTTCACTACCCTGCTCGGCGGATTGGTGGTCGTGTTCTGGTGGGCGAAGCTGGGCGGATATGGCCACCTCGATGACGCACTCGTGCTCACTTCGGCGGCGGCTGCGATGCTCTGTGTGCGACGCGATCGGGGTGCACTCGCGGCGGTGTTGATTGGCATAGCCATCGCCACAAAACCATGGGCGGTCATCTTGGTGCCACTTACGTTCGGCACCGTGGGCCCGCTGTGGAAACGCATACAACCGCCGCTCATTTCGTGTGTCGTTGGCGGATGCTTGTGGCTTCCGTTCTTCATTGCCGAGCCACACACACTGCGGGCCCTGAAGCCAACCGTGAACGTGGCGCCCGACTCGGTGCTGGCCGTGTTCGGCCTCGCAAACAATTCAATACCGGGCTGGTTACGCATCGCCCAACTGCTTGGAGCCCTCGCACTCGCAACGCTGGTGGTGTGGCGCGGCCGCTACGGCGGAGTTTTACTCGCTGCCGTGGCGGTACGAATGGCCACCGACCCCGCCACATGGAGCTACTACACGGTGGGCTTCATGCTCGGTGCGCTGGCGTGGGATCTGTACGAGACCAACTCGATCACGCCAAAAGCAACGTGGTGCGCAGCCGTGTTGCTGCTGCCGCCGTGGCTGATTCCGTGGGACGATGTGCGAGCCATCACGCGACTGGTGGCGTGTCTCGCAGCTGTGGTGCTCGTGATGGCTGAGCGCACGTCTACCGTGCGCTGGCGCTTTACGAACGCTGAGCGGGCACACGTCGCTTGAGCCAGCGGCCCGAAGATTCTTGGGACTGAGTCCCCCACGAATCAGAATCAGCGAACGAGCTCCATCCGTAACCCCTCAGAATCCCATGTGGGATCGAGTGGCAACCGGCTGATGGCGCGGCCAACCGCGCGGCGGGCTGTCCACAACAACGCTGCGGCCTGCATCACATGAACCTGGCCAGCGCCGTTAGGCGGTACACGCAGAATCACGTCTTCGACGCCGGGCAACTTGTTGCGGATGAGAGCAATGCGTTCGAGGACGCCGTCTTGATGAAACGGCGATGTCTTAATCGGCCTGTCTTCGTTCAACAACACGAAACACAGATCGGGGTTCGCCGAAAAAAAGTTGCGCTGATGAAACGGCTGAAAGGTCTGCTCGGCTTCGCGGAGCCACCGGAATCGCCTGAGATCATCTTTGGTGAGCCACGGCTCAAGCTCTCGCGCCTCGGCCTTACTGGTGGCCCGCAACGCTGCGCGGCTTGGGATATTGCGCACCCCAACCCGACGCGGCCAACCAATCATGTCCCGTGCCGCTGAATCACACGGGCGCTGTGGACCAGCAGGAGTGTCATTGAATCCAAGCGGCGCGTTGATTGCTGCGGCGTCGAAGGTTGGTCGCGAATCGACGACGTCTTGCAGGGTGCGAAAGACCATTGGGTCCTCGACAACCACCGTGACCCCGGCAAGGCGCGCGGGCACCGCGAGCCACCCCGCGGGACATGGCGTGATGCCAGCGATCAGTTTGTACGGCAGATGCTTTGCAGCCATGATCAACCCTGAGTTTCGTTAGTGGCGAATCAGCCAGCCGCGCCCACGAGCACGGCGTTTCCGTTTGAGGCGCCCTGACCGGCGGTGACGGTTTCCTGTGCCAGTTGCGCAGCGCGGACCGTGGCGGTGTGAGCCACGATCTCTTTTGGATACGCACTGATCTCACATGCGGCCTCCATCGTGATGAGACCCGACGCCACAAGCCGTGCGAGGTCCATCTCGATGGTCTGCATGCCCTCTTTCTGGGCGGTAGAAATCACGTTGCGCAACTGACGGCTCTTGCCTTCGCGAACGAGGTTGCGAACGGCTTCGGTGCCAAGCAGCACTTCGTATGCGGCCACACGTCCGCCACCTTCAACCGGCAACAGTCGCTGGCTGATCACACCCTGCAGCGCACCGGCCAGCTGAATCTGGATCTGGTCGCGGCGCTCGGCCGGGAACACGTCGACGATTCGGTCAAGGGCCTGCGACGCATCGTTGGTGTGCAACGTTGCGAACACAAGGTGGCCCGTTTCCGCAAGCGACAACGTGATCGAGATGCTGTCGAGGTCACGCATTTCGCCAAGCAGAATCACGTCTGGGTCTTCACGCAGAGCGCTACGCAAACCATCGGTGAAGCTGTTCACATCGGTACCAACCTCACGCTGGTTAATCAGCGCTGTCTTGTGGTTGTGCACATATTCCACAGGATCTTCGATGGTCAAGATGTGGCAGGGCCGCTCTTCGTTGATGCGATCGATCATCGCTGCCAAGGTGGTGCTCTTGCCCGAGCCCGTTGGGCCCACAACAAGAACCAGCCCGTACGGCTTGTTCAGCAACTCGGTCGCCGCCCATGGGGCCCCAAGCTCTTCGAGCGAACGCACGCGGAATGGCACAACGCGGAGTGCAAGCGAGAGGTGACCGCGCTGGCGGAATGCGTTGGCACGAAAGCGTCCGATGCCCCGCAGACCAAACGAAAAGTCGACCTGATGGTTCTCGTGCAGCTCGGCCAGCTTGCGATCGTCAAGCAGTGACATCACGATGCGCTCAATCGTCTCTGGATCGAGTTCTTCGACACCTTCGAAAGCCACGAGCATTCCGTCGCGGCGGGCAGTTGCCGGGCGA
Organism: Actinomycetota bacterium; assembly: GCA_037139095.1. Lineage (GTDB taxonomy): Bacteria > Actinomycetota > Acidimicrobiia > Acidimicrobiales > Ilumatobacteraceae > WLMZ01. The sequence continues at coordinate 79,735 of JBAXHD010000009.1, read as the reverse complement.
CCAACGCTGAGGTGCAAGTCGCTAGCGCCTGCGGCGACGGTGGCCTCGAGCAAGGTGACAAGGGCGGGATCTGGCTGAATCATTTGGCTAACCTCCGGAAGGGAGCCGCTTGCAGCGGCGATGTGAAGGACTCATGGTTATTACCTATACGGCGATCTTTGGATTGCTGATCGGATCGTTCTTGACGGTTGTTGTAGATCGCGTGCCTCGCGGTGCATCGGTTGTTGCGCCTGGCTCGGCTTGCGGTGGTTGCGGGCTCGAACTCGGTCCTCGTGATCTCGTGCCTGTTTTCAGTTGGCTGTTTCTGCGTGGCAAATGCCGGCGCTGCAAAGCGAACATCGGCATCGAGCCAGTGGTGCTCGAGCTGTCCACATCGGCACTCTTTGTTGCATTTGCAATCAAGTTCGACCTGAGCTGGGAGCTCGGTGCCTTCGCCGCACTTGGCGCTGGCCTCATCGCTTTGAGCTGGATCGACCTGCACACCAAACGACTGCCCCGCGAGATCATTTACGTCACCGCAGCACTGGGTGTTCCCCTGCTGTGCATTGCTGCCCTCGTTCGACACGAACCGCGACGCATGCTGATGATGCTGCTCGGCGCCGCCATCGCCTTGAGCTTCATGGCCCTGATCTACGTGCTGAGCAAAGGCGGCATGGGCGATGGCGATGTTCGTCTGTCGCCACTGCTCGGCGCCTACCTCGGCTGGCTGAACCCTGGCTTCGTAGCCGTGGGCCTGTTCTTGGGCTTCTTGCTCGGTGCGGTTGTTGGCGTGCTGCTGATGGCGGTGGGACGCGCTGGCCGCAAGACGGCTGTGCCCTTCGGGCCGTTTCTGGCCGCCGGCACCATCGCTGCGATCTGGCTTGGACAGCCCGGAATCGACTTGGTTCTTCATCGCTAGCGCATCCCTACTTACGACTGCGTCTTCATGCTGTCGAGCACGCCGTACATGGCCGAGACCAAAGCGACTGCAACGAAGCCGACGATGAGACCAACGAACACGATCATGATCGGCTCGAACATGGCGGTGAACTTTTGGATGCGACCCTCAAGCTCTCGGTCGAAGTAGATGCTGGCCATCTCGAGCTGATTGTCCAAGGTGCCGGTCTCTTCGCCCACTTTGAACATCTGCTTAGCGGCACCAGGAAACAGGCCCGTGTCGGCCAAGGGGCGAGAGAACCCGCCGCCTTCGAGCATCACGGTCTGAGCTTCCTCGAGGCGAGCACGAAACACGGAATTGCTGGTGGCTTCAGTCGTGGTGCGCAAACCCTCGGGCAGTGGAACGCCGGCGCGAATCATCGCGCCGAGAATGCGACAGAAGCGTTCGAGAATCGAGTACTCGACAATGCCCCTGATGACCGGAATCTTGAGCACCAGCTTGTCTTTGAAGAGGCGGCCCTTCTCGCTCTTGGTCAACCACATCACCGCGGAGATCGTCAACAGCAGTGCGCTAAACGGGATGTACCACAGGTCGGTGAACAGCGATGCGACGAACAACAACGCACGCGTCGCGAACGGAAGGTCAGCGTGCAGTTCCGCGAACAACGGTTTGAACTGGGGCAACACATAACCGGCCAGCACCACAACAGTAAAGGCGGCCAGCACCATGACGACCGCTGGATATGACAGCGCCGAAACGACTTTCGCACGGGCTTCAACTTCGCGTTCGAGGTATCCGGCCAAGCTCTCAAGCGTCTCATCGAGTCGACCCGTAAGTTCGGCTGACTCGAGAATGCCCATGTAATAGATCGGGAAGGCCTCAGGGTGCTTACGAGCCGCCGCCGACAAGGTGCCGCCGTTGCGAAGGTCGTCAACCATCGAGGTCAAGGTGCGACGCAAGGCAACATCTTCGGTCTCGTCGCCGATGGTCTCGAGCGCCTCGGTGATGGGGATACCGGCCTTCACGAACACCGCGAGTTGACGCGTGAAGTGCATCAACTCTTTCTTCTTCACTTTTTCGGCGGTGAGCTCAAAGCTCAACGAGCCCTTGTGCTCTTCGAGCTTGGTGGGGAACAGATTCTGCCCAAGCAAGATCTGGCGAGCGTCGCCGATCGTGTCGGCCTTGGTGGTTCCTTCGACCGAGCTACCCGTGGTGTCAATTGCGGCGTAAGCGAATTTAGGCATGAGAGCAACTCCTAGTTGGCAAACAACGTGCGGACGGCTTCGGAAATCGTGGTGGTATCAGATTCGACAAGCGACATGGCTTCACGCAGCATCGTGCGCATGCCCTGCGCAACCGCCAAACGACGGAGCTCTTCGGTGGTGGCCCAACCAACGATGAGGCGGCGCAGTTCTGGAGTGATGCGCAACAGTTCGTAGACACCAATGCGGTCGCGGTATCCGGTGCCTGCGCAGTAGTTGCAGCCAGCACCCTGGAAGAACTGGGTCTTGTCGCTGCCACCACTGTGCTGGCGGAATACGGCGAGTTCGTCGGCGCCCGGGGTGTAGGGCTCCTTGCACGAGTCACAGATGCGACGCAGCAAACGCTGACCGATGACGCCAACCACCGATGATGCAATCAAGAAGGCCTCGATGCCCATGTCGAGGAAACGATGCAATGCAGCAACGCTGTCGGTGCCGTGCAACGAGCTGAGAACGAAGTGACCCGTGAGTGCGCTTTGAATGGCGATACGAGCGGTGTCTGCATCTCGGATCTCACCAACCAAGATCACGTCGGGGTCTTGACGCAAGATGGCTTTGAGGCCGGTGGCAAACGTGAGACCCGCCTGCTCGTTGGTCTGGATCTGGTTGATGCCCGGGAAGATGTACTCCACCGGATCTTCAACCGTGGTCACGTTCTTGCCGCTTGAGTTGATCTCCTGCAACGTGGCGTACAACGTGGTGGTCTTTCCGGCACCCGTTGGTCCGGCGCAGATGACCATGCCGAATGGCGCATGAACCATCTTCGAGTACTGCAGGTAGGTGTCACGGGGGAAACCCAGTTCGGCGAGGCCGATCATCGAACGACCCTTGTCGAGAATTCGCATAACGATCTTCTCGCCGAACACCGTTGAAACGCTGGCAACACGAACATCAACATCTTTGCCGTCGATCGAAGTTGAGAACTGGCCGTCCTGAGGACGACGACGCTCAACGATGTTCATACCGCTCATGATCTTGAGGCGGCTCGTGAGCGCAGCGTGCACGCCCAGCGGAATGTTGAAGACCTCAACAAGGTTGCCGTCGATGCGGAAGCGAATACGCAACCGGTCGTCGAGCGGCTCGACGTGAATGTCGCTAGCGCGGTCGCGCATTGCCTGGCCAACGATGCGGTTCACGAGCTGAACGATCGGCGCTTGATCATCGAGATTGATCTCGCCAGCCTGGGCCAACATGCGCTGCTGGTCTTCGGGAATGTCGAAGGCCTTCACAAGGCGGTCGACATCGGCATCGGCACGCAAGGTGCTGTCGATAAATGTACGAACTGTGGCTGGATCGCCCACAAACCAACGCAGCGGCTGCTGCACAGCACTCTCAACAGCGGTGCGGCGATACGGCGATGGGTCAGCAGACAACACAATGATCGTGTCGCCGTCGAGCGCAACCGGAATCACTTGATGCGCACGGATCACGGTTTCGGGCAGCAAGTTGACCAACGCAGCGTCGAGCGCGATGCCCTTGGTGTCAGCAGCGGGGATGTCGAGCACTTGGCCCACAGCAAGAGCGATCTCTTGGCGGCCGGCGCCGAAACGACCGAGCGCGATGTCACCGAACTGCAGCAGGTCGCCGTTGGCAATCTGCAAACAAGTAGCCAATGCATCAGCGTTCAGCTGTCCGGCTTCGACCAAGATCTGCCCAACCTGCAAACACTCAGCAGCGCTCTGACCCACGGTCGGACCGGTTGTGGTCGGCGACGTCACAGGTGGCTCAAGAGTGAGCGTTCCAGAGTCTTTGTTTGCCTTGAAAAGGGCCATCAGTTCATCTCCACTACTGCGAAATCATTGGGGGTTGTGATGCGTCGAACTACCACGACGACATCGCTGACTCTGATGAACTCACACCAGAGTCGGTGCCCGAGTTCGCATCGCTTTGCGAACTCAGTGCATTTGGATCTTCCTTACGTACGAACTGGTTGGGGTCGAGCTCAATCAACGCCCGCTCAATCTCTTCGAGCCGTTCGAGCTGCACTGCCGCGTTCACATCCATGAAGGTCTCGCTGAGCGTGGCTTCGCATTCGGCTACGCGAATGTTGACCTTGTCGAACTGCTCGGCAGTGCCCGTGCTCACCCGCTCGAGCTCGATGCGTACGAGCATCGCTTCGCCAACGGCGCTCGACATCTGATCGCGCAACGCTGCGAGCGCATCGGTGTCTACCTTGGCAACGTGAGCGCTCATCTCGTCGATGCGCTGCATCACGTCGTAGTTCTGATTCTCGAGTTCGATGACACGCTGCGACAGCGCGACGATCGCCTCATCGATTCCGTTGCTGATACGACCGATGGTCGCCTCAACTGCGGCCAAGCGTGTGCCGGTGTTTTCGTTGACCCGCTCTTCCATCGCCAGCATCCGGTCGACGGCACGAGTGTCGTTCTCTTCGATTCGACGACCGACACTTGCACTCTGGTCAACGACGTATTGGCGCATAGCGCCGGTGGACTCATCGAGGCGCTGACTCAACGCCAACGTGCGCTCGTCGAGATTGCTGCTGAGCGTGCGGGTTGAGTCTTCGAGTCGCTTCGCCAAGGTGGCCGACGTGTCGTTCACGTGCTGCACAAGAGCGTTTGACTGTTCATCGGAACGACGAGCAGCTTTTTGCAGTTCTTCGATGCGGCTCGTCATCAGCTCAGTGGTGCGTTCGAAGCGATCCTGCAATGGCGCTGAAGCCGCTTCGATCTGCGCCGGGACGGCGAGCATGAGGTCACCCGAGACGCGCTCAAGGCGCCCCTCTACTTCGCTGAAACGCCAGTGCTGATTGGCTGCGAACTCAGTGAGACGCTCTTCGACTGCGGCTTGCAGCGCACGGTCATAGTGCTCGTTTGCCTGCTGCGCCCGCTCAAGGTCGCCACGCAGTACATCGATCTGTTCCTGGAAATACGTGACCAACTGTGAACGGCCGGCTTCGCCAGCCTGCTGAACCGCATCGGCACGAGCAGCCATCGCACCGAAATAGCGGGTGAGCTGGTGTTCGACGGCTGCAAGAATTGCGTTTGAAGTCGCATCAGCGCTCGCGATTGGCGCCGAGGTGAGCGACGTGATCGCTGTTCCGTTGGCCGGCGTGGGAGGCGCCAATGGACGCCCAAAACTCGAGAACTTGTTCGACTCGTCGGGGGAAGGTTGGCTTGCCACGTACTAAACATCGGCAAGTTTGCCGCAATCTTGAGAAACTTCCCAGAGATTCATTACCCGCCCTGTGATCTGCCCAACCGAGGGCGAGCGGTAGCCTGTGGCCCCGTGGCGGGACCCTGAAAGCCGCACACGGCACGAGGAGTCAGCGCATGAAAGTTCACCTCATCGACGGCACCTACGAGCTGTTTCGCCAGCATTATGGGCAAGCAACTCGGCACAGCTCGGCCCCACCAAATGCCGCAACGATCGGCGTGCTCAACTCAACCCTGCAACTCATCGCCGACGGCGCAACGCACATCGCGGTGGCAAGCGATCATGTGATTGAGAGCTTTCGCAACGATCTTTGGGCTGGCTACAAGACCAGCGAGGGTATGGCCGAAGAGTTGCTCATTCAGATCCCGTTGATGGAGCAGGCATTGGGCCAGATGGGAGTCACCACGTGGGGCATGATCGCCTACGAAGCCGACGACGCACTGGCGTCTGCGGCTGCGTTGGCCAACGCCGATAGCCGTGTCGAGCAAGTGCTCATCATCACTCCCGACAAAGATCTGGGCCAATGCGTGCGCGGCACGCGAGTGGTGCAGTTCGACCGCCGCAAGAACGAGATCATCGACGAGGCTGCCGTGACCGAGAAGTTCGGTGTGCCGCCATCATCAATCGCCGACTATCTCGCCCTCGTGGGCGATTCGGCCGACGGATACCCCGGCATCGCTGGCTGGGGCGCGAAGAGCACCAGCAGTGTGCTCGCCCGCTTTGGCAGCATCGAGGCAATCCCCGTGTCGGCCGACGATTGGGGAACCCCGCCGGTTCGCGGTGCGGCAAAACTTGCTGCAGCGTTGCAAGACAGCATGGAGGAGGCGCTGCTGTTTCGCACGATCGCCACCGTTGTCGACAACTTGCACGTAGACAGTGTGGACGACTGGCGCTGGCAGGGGCCGCTGCCGGGCTTTGCTGCACTGGCCGAACAGCTCGGGGCACCAAAGCTGGCCGAGCGAGCAAACCGCCTGGCTCAGAAAACGCAAACACCCGCTGAGTGAGGTGACGGCCAGGCTGCCTGCGGCACACAGACGGTTCCGTTGAAGGCTGCTACCTTCCGGTCCTGACCTGGTTCCCGGACGGCTGTTGCACAGGACCCGACCGCCACCTCACCCAACGGGTATCGAACGGTGCGGTCAGGTTAGCTCGGCGCTACCCTGCTCACACCTGCTTGGCGAATACGTCGGCACGGAGGGTTGCGAGAGCGGCCGAATCGGCACGCCTGGAAAGCGTGTGAGGGGCAACCCTCCGTGGGTTCAAATCCCACACCCTCCGCCATGTTGGGCCACTTGGTCTCCGATGATGCCGCTGCAATGGCCTTCGCCTTGCAGCAGGCGTCACTTGCGCTTGGGCACGACGACGTACCCGTTGGCGCCATCATCGTTCGCGACGGCGTTGTGATCGCCGCTCGGCACAACGAGCGCGAACTCACCGGCGATCCCACCGCCCACGCCGAAGTTCTCGCGATTCGAGACGCAGCCGACCACATCGGCCACTGGCGACTTGAGAACTGCACCATGTACGTCACCCTCGAGCCATGCACGATGTGCGCCGGCGCGTTGGTGAACTCACGGGTTCCGCGTGTTGTCTACGGCGCCACCGACCCCAAAGCAGGCGCGGGCGGCAGTGTCTACAACGTGCTTGCCGATGTGCGGCTGAACCATCGCTGCGAAATCACCAGCGGCCTGATGCAGCACGAGTGCGGCACGATCTTGCGTGAGTTCTTCGCGAAGCGCCGCAAAGCACCAACTGCCATCGATTCAGCGGCGACGAATTCCGGCAATGAGCCGTCGTAGCGCGCCTCGACGCTGATCGCTCGGGGCATCTTGGGCGCGTTGAGGTAACGGCGGCAACACCGGCAACGGATACACCGCACCATCAGAATTGAGCTCGCCGAACGACAGAATCGGATGAACCATCGCGCCTGTGGGCTTGGCGAAAACCGGCACCGGCCCGGTTGATGTTGCGCCGAACGCATCGAGCGAGACGATCATGAACGGCTCCGGTGGAGGTGGAGGCGTCGGTGTCGCGGTCGGTAGTGGATGGCCAAGCGACGTCACGTGCAACGGACCGAAGCTCACCGAGGTCACTGAGCGTGGCTTGTGCATTGCCGTTTCGATGGCGTCGATCGCCCGCCGCACTGCAGCAGCAACATCTTCAGGAATTGGGGTTGCGTCATGATCATCGTCTGACGAGTGAGTCGAATGCGGCACGGTCAGCGGCACTGCGTCGGTGATCATCGCTGCCAAGTCGTGCTCCGAAGTCACCAACGTTGGTGACGGTGTCACCTCTGGCCCGACGATCGGCTGGCGAGAGGTGATCGGCATGAACGACTTGAGGGTCGAAAGCGGCTTGAGCGACTGCAGCACCGAATCAACCGAAGCCTTCGGAGGGTCGACGGCCTCTGGCTCTACGACCACCCCTTCGGTTTCGGCAACGACTTCCTCAACCACTTCGTCGATGACTTCAATGCCTTCATCGTCAAGCGGCTCAGGGATGAGCGACAACGGTGCCGACACCAACTGGGTCAAACGGTTTACCGGCGGCCGCGGCGCGAGCCGATTCGGCGTCAACAGCGTGGCCGGGGGCAACGTGGGGATCGGCATCGGCGCTGCATCGATAACTACTTCGTCAGACGTTTGCTCAACCGCGACAACCTCATCGATAGGTTCTTCGACGATGTCGTCAGCATCGACCACAGCGGCAACGATTTCCGGCGCCGTCACCACGACCGGGGCTGTAAACCAGCGCACCACGCCCGATGAATGCTGGCGGTACATCGTGGTCTGCGCCGACAACACTTCCTGGCCGGCAACGGCGGTCAGCGCATGCTCGGTCATCAACTCAAGCACAAGCTCAACTGCATCGCGTTCAACGGTGACGTCACGTTCGAACAGTCGCCCGAGATGCTCGACGCCGTTCAGACGCAAGGCGCCGCGGCGAAGTTGCTCGGTCGTGATCGCGCCAGCCTCCACCAAGCGATTCGCAAGCGTTTCATCGCCTTCGGCTTCGGCGAAATAGACCGAACCAGACTCGAGATAGATCATGGTCTTCGACGACGCGGTTGTAATCGCCAACTCACCGGTGATCTTCGATCCGCGTGCCTCTTCGATGACTTCCCATGCAGCCCTCAGCGAGACCTGCTCCGGGGCGAGTTCGTCCTCACGCGTCATGCTCATTGCTGGACTCCTTGGCTCATCAACTCACACTCACTGGATTGCAGCAACGCCACAAGAACCTCGGCGACAACTTCTCGCCCTGAAACAGGATCTACCAACTGGCACGGGATGGCCTGAATCGTGGGTTCCGCCCCAATTGCAGTAGCTACTTCGCGAGCACGATCGCGGTTGTCACACCGATTCACCGCAATCACGATTGGAGCCTCAAGACCAGTCATTACCAGTGCGAGCATCTCGTGCGCTTCTTCAAAACTCTCTGGTGCCTCGGCGTTCACCACGAAGGTGACCACGTCGACGTCGGCCTTCAAAATGTCGGTCATAAACCGAAAGCGGTCCTGCCCCGGGGTGCCGAACATCAGCAGATTGATGGTCTCTTCGCCTTCATCCACGCCTTCGAGCGCAAACGTTCCGAAGTCCATCGCCACAGTGGTCAGCGCCTTCACATCGGCTTCTGCTCCCGACGTAGCCACTTCGGTGGTCACCACTGGGCTCTGCGAAATCGACTGGATCAGCGATGTCTTCCCGGCCGCGAACGGCCCGGTGACAAGGATCTTGAACGTGTGATCAGCAAGCATCGACATGGCTTAGCGACCGTTCCGAACCACAGTGCGCAACACTTCGATGCGAGACCGGACCTCGGTATTGATGTGATGCAGATTCGTGCTTGCTCGTGACAACACGGTGAGCACACCTTCGGTGCCAACCGCGTACACGATCACGATTCCTGATTCAGCGCGCACGATGACCTCCTCGAGTTCACGACCACCAACCACACCAATCAGCTGACCCGCAAGACCCATCGTTGCGGCGATCATCGCCGAGCGACCCGGGTCTTGCGTCAGATGATCAGAGTGCGCCACGCTGCGTCCGTCGGCGGTTGCCAGGGCTGCACCGATGACGCCGGCAACCGACCGAACGATCGCGTTCAAAATGGCTTGGGGGTCAAGCCGATCGTGAACCAACGACGCCAGTGTTGGTGTCTGAGCGAACGGGTTGGGGTTGAGTAGATGAAGGTCCGCCACACAGGAGTTATCGGCAGCAAACCCCGCGATCTTGAACCAAACCCTGCCGAATCCTCAACAATTGAGAGGCGCGAGAAGCCGAAAAATGGGGCGCGTCACTGCAGTTCGCGCCGGTAGCCTTGCGGGCGGAAGGGTGCCAGAGCGGACGAATGGGCCGGTCTCGAAAACCGTTGAGGCGTTCTGCGTCTCCGTGGGTTCAAATCCCACCCCTTCCGCCAAATCGGGCATCGAAGATGCCTTCAAACGGTCCGAACCTGTTACGGGTTCGGACCGTTTCAGTTTTCGGCGAGGTTGCTAACAGCGTTTGCCGGCAGCCGGCACGGTGAGTTTCAGCAAGTAGTTATCGACTGCGTTGGTCGAGCACTGGTTCACGCTGTAGCCGGTGTGCTGATCGGCGGTCACTACCAATAACACGCCCTGCTCAAGCGCCTTCGCCATGTTCTCGGTGCTCGACAACGGAGTAGCCGGGTCGCCGGTGGTGCCAACAACCAAGACTGGGCCGGCGCCCTTGCCAGTGATGGTCACTCGAGGATCCTGAGTGGGTGGATAGAAGGTGCAAAAGTATGAGCCCGTTGTGCCCGGGGCGAACCGCGGCGCCACCGCAATGAACTTCGCAGCCGAAGCATCTTCCTGAGCAACGGTGAGTCGCTCGGCCGAGTCCATGCAACTAATGGTCTGGAACGCTTCGATCGAGTTGTCGTAGGTTCCGTCGCTCTGGCGCTGGAAGTAGCTGTCGTACAAATCAAGCAAGCCAATACCGTCGCCGCGTATTGCGTCGGCAAGTGCTTTTTCTAGTTCGGGCCACGACGTCTCGCTATACATCGCCTCAGCAACAGCGGTAAGCGCCACCCCCCGCGTGACCGTGGGTCGGCCGGGGCGACTGGGGATCGGCGTGTTGTCGAGCGACAACATCAGATCGTCGAAGGCCTTCTCGGCGTTGCCGCCGTTGTGGAGCAGACACGATTTCTTGGCACTACACCGTTTCAAGAACGTGTTGATCGACTTCTCGAAACCAGCGCTTTGCTGCAAGCCACTGGTGAGAAAATCAGATGTTGGGTCGGCAGCCCCATCGAGAACAGCGGCGCGAACGGTGCTGGGGAACAGGGTGGTCCAGGCAGCTCCGAGTTCGCTTCCATAGCTAAATCCGAAATACGAGATCTTTTCCTCACCCAACGCCCGGCGGATCGAATCCATATCTCGGGCCGAATTATTGGTGCCCACGTACTGCAGGATCTTGGCGTTTTTCTCAGCACAGTTGGTTTCGAACTCTTTGGCGAGATCAATGATCTGCTGACGCTCGGCTTCGTTGTCGGGGGTGATGTCGGTGCTCGCGAAGTAACGGTCGTAATCGTCGATGCAATCGATGGCAGGCGTACTCTTGCCGCTGCCGCGGGGGTCCCATCCAATGATGTCGAACCGCTCGAGTAGCGCCGCGCTGTAGACCCCATCAGCGTGCACCGCGAAGTCGCTGCCGCCAAACCCGGGGCCGCCAGGATTCACCAACAATGTGCCAATGCGCTTGCTTGGCTTGGTGGCCAAGTGCCGCGCCACAAAGAGATCGAACGTACCTTTCGAAGGATCCCTGTAGTCAATAGGAACTCGAAGACTGCCCGTCTGCACTCCGGTTGCGGTGGCGAGATCTTTCCAACCGAACGGGTTGCTCGATGGATCAATCGGGGGTGCAGTACCGATGGTGTCGCTCGCAGAGGAACCTTCGGTAGATGGCGAAGACTGACTCGGGGTGCTCTCAGTAGGGGCCGTGGTGGCGGGGTCAGTGCGAGTGACACCGCTTGGACCATCAAGGCCGTCGTTGCGACCATCGCCGCATGCACCCGCAACGAAGGCCAGGCACACCACTGAGACAACGAATCGCTTGGAACGCATGCGCAGATGGTACAAGGCGCCCGCCTAGCCACCGTTACACCAATCTGGATGTTCGCGAGCGGCGCCGTGTGCCGCTTACGGCCTAAGCCCGAGTCATGGCCGTAGCCTTTGCCGCTATGCGAATGGGTCCCCACATGATGTTTCAAAATGACGCCGAGGCGGTGAAGGGTGCCCGGCTCAAGAAGGGGGCCCTGCGGCGAGTGTGGGTTTTCGCCCGCCCCTACCGAGCAAGCATCAACGGCTTTGTCTTCACCATTGTCCTGTCGGCGCTGCTGTCGCTTGTTGCCCCCTTCGCGTTTCGGCGAATCATCGATCAATCGATTCCGAACAGAGATCGCGGACAGCTCACGCTGCTCGCCTTTATTGTTGTGCTGGCCGCAATTGGCGATGCCGTGCTCGCGATCATCCAGCGGTGGTACTCGGCACGCATCGGCGAGGGCCTCATCTACGACCTGCGAGTTGCCTTGTTCGACAAGGTGCAGCGCATGCCCATTTCGTTCTTCACTCGCACGCAAACCGGCGCGGTGATCAGTCGATTGAACAACGATGTCATCGGCGCTCAGTCGGCTGTCACCAGCACGCTTGGCAGCGTGGTGAGCAACGTGGTGGTGCTCACCACCACTCTTGGCGCAATGGCCGCGCTCGAATGGCGGCTCACGCTGCTGTCGTTGGTGGTGCTGCCTATCTTCATCATTCCGGCCAAACGTGTGGGCAAACGGCTGCAGATCATCGCCCGTCAACAGATGGAATTCAACGCGCAGATGAACACCCAGATGACCGAGCGCTTCAACGTGAGCGGCGCGATGCTCGTGAAGCTGTTTGGGCGTCACGACCGTGAGGTCAACACTTTCGCAAAGCGAGCCGGCGGGGTACGCGACACCGGCATCAAAGCAGCCATGTACGGACGCGTGTTTCTCGTTGCGCTCGGCCTTGTGGGCGCGCTTGGCGCTGCTGCGGTCTACGGATTCGGCGGTCAGCTCGCGATCTCACGCACTATCTCAGCCGGAACCCTGGTGCTGCTCGCCACGTTGGTGTCGCGCATTTATCAACCGCTCACCGGACTCACGAATGCACGCGTCGATCTGATGACTGCGTTCGTCAGCTTCGAGCGTGTGTTCGAAGTTCTCGATGCGCCTGTCGCCATCGTCGATTCGCCAACAGCCACCGAGCTCGTCAATCCAAAAGGCTCGGTTGAGTTCGCCAACGTCACGTTCCGCTACCCGGCTGCTTCGGGTGTCTCTATTGCGTCGCTTGAGGCCCCCGGCCCACAAGGAGCCGACCCAGACCGAGACGTTCTGAGCAATCTGTCGCTCAGCATTGCTCCGGGCGAAACCGTTGCGCTCGTTGGCTCGTCGGGCGCCGGCAAGACCACGCTGGCATCGCTCATCACCCGCTTGTACGACGTCACCGGTGGCGCCGTGCTGGTCGATGGTCACGACGTACGTTCGCTCACCGGCGAGTCATTGCGCGCCGCGATTGGCGTGGTGTCGCAAGATCCGCACCTATTTCACGAGAGCATCGAATCGAACCTGCGCTACGCCAAGCCCGACGCAACCATTGCCGAGCTCGACGAAGCGTGCCGCGCTGCTCGCATCTACGACACCATTGTTGCGTTGCCCGATGGCTACGCAACGATTGTTGGCGAGCGCGGCTACCGCTTCAGCGGCGGCGAGAAGCAACGGCTCGCAATCGCGCGGATGTTGCTGAAGAACCCCGCCGTGATGATTCTCGACGAAGCCACCAGCCATCTCGACAACGAAAACGAGGCGCTAGTGCAGGCCGCGCTCGACAACGCCCTGCGCGGCCGCACCGCTTTGGTCATTGCTCACCGGCTCACCACCATTCGCGACGCTGACCGAATCGTTGTGCTCGACAATGGCCAGTTGGTCGAGCAGGGAACCCACGACGAATTAATGGCCCTGGGTGGATTCTACGCCCGCCAGGAGCAGACCAACTAGTCGCTCGGATGGCGCTTCAGGCGCGGCACGCTGTAACTCTGTAACTCTGTAACTCTGTAACACCCCTTCGGCATGATCACCGAATGAACACTGCCCTTACTGTCGCTGTCACCGCCATCGTGTTTTTGCTTGTGTTCCTTGTGCTCATGAGTCGGCAGCAACTCGGCACCCAACACGCCACAGCCACCGCCGATCTGTCGGCCAAGAAAGACATTATCGATGCCCGCCTTGGTCAGATTCAGACCGACGTGCGCACCGACATCGACCGACTGGTGTCCATCATCAGCCAACTTGGTGATGCCACCTCACAACGCTTTGGGCAGGTCGATCAGTCGCTGCGAGACCATGTCGAAATCACCCGACGGCTGTCGAGCACCACGCAAAGCTTGGGCGAAGCACTCGCCAGCCCCAACAATCGCGGTCAGTGGGGCGAGCGCATGGCCGAAGACATCATTCGTTCGGCCGGCCTCATAGAGCACAAGCAGTACCTCAAGCGCACCGCAGTGGCAGGCACCGAGCAGGGCATCCCTGACTTCACGTTCCTACTCCCCAAGGGCCACGTGCTCTTTATGGACGTCAAGTTTCCAATGGCCGCCTACCTTCGCTATCTCGATGCCGAAACCGACCTTGAGCGAAGCGCGCATCGCGCCACCTTCTTGCGCGATGTGCGCATGCGCGTGAAAGAACTCGCCAAGCGCGAATACGCACTCGCCGACACCCGGCCTGCGGTCGACAACGTGTTGTTGTTCGTCCCCAACGAAACCCTCAATGCGTTCATCCACGAGACCGACCCCGATCTCATCGACGAGGCAATGAAACAGCATGTGGTTATCTGCTCGCCGCTCACCCTGTTTGCGTTTCTCGGTGTCATCCGCCAAGCGTTCGACAACTTCATGATCGAGCAGACCAGCCACGAGATGTTGCAAATACTCGGCCAGTTCGCGCAGCAGTGGACCAAGTACAGCCAGTCGGTCGACAAGGTCAAGCGCCAGTTCGACACTGTGGCCAACTCGTTTCACGAACTCGCGGGCACGCGGCGTCGGGCACTCGAGCGGCCGCTCAAAGATCTCGAGGCGTTGCGCCTCAATCGTGGGGTTACGGTAGAGGGCGAACTGTTCGGCACTTCCGTGCTCGAACTCGACGAACACATCGACGAACTCGCCTAGCTCGCTGACCCGAGCTCGGCGATCTCCCAGGGGAACTACACATGGCCGATTCCGCCGGCACCGAACAATCCATCGCTCTGCAACCCTCCCAGCCAAGGGCACCTCGAGTACCGCTGTGGTGGGGCATCCTCACCGGCCTACTTGCTGCCGGAGCAGGTCTTGCTGCAGGCGAGTTCGTGGCGGGTATGTCGCGGGTGCTGCGCTCTCCAATCGTCAGCGTGGGCGACCGAGTGATCGATCACGTTCCCAAGGGCCTCAAGCAATGGGCCATCCGATCATTTGGCACCAGCGATAAAGCTGTTCTCATCGTCACCATCGTCGTGGTCATTGCCATCGCCGCGATGATCGTGGGCGTCATCACTGTTCGCGGCCGCCCCGACCTCGGCATCGCCTTCGCCGTGTTGTTCGGCGTGCTCGGCGGCAGCGCCAGTGGCATTGGCCGCAACACCAAAGTCATCGGCGTGCTGCCCTCGTTGGTGGCCGGCGCAGTGGCGGCCGGTGTGCTGCTCTATGGCCACCGCCTGACCCAACCCCGCACCACGCCCAGTGCGTCACCCGCTGCTCCAGCGGCGCAAAGCATGCTGCCCACAGCCCAGCTCAACCGGCGTCGGTTCTTAGTGTCTGCTGGCGGCATTGCCATGGCCGCAGCCCTTGTCGGATCAGCTGGCCGCGGCATGCAGGGGCGCTTCAACAGCGCACTCGAGCGGGTTGGCGTGCGCTTGCCAGCGCCCAAAACCGCGCTTCCCGCACTGCCTACCGATCCGGCGGTCACCACCGAGGGCCTTTCACCGCTCATCACCCCCATCAACAACTTCTACCGAATCGACACTGCCCTCTCGTTTCCAAACGTTTCACTGAAATCGTGGCGGTTGCGCATTACTGGTCTCGTCGATCACGAGCGCACCTACACATACAACGAGTTACTCGACCGCGAACTCATCGAACGTGACATCACCATCTCTTGCGTCTCGAACGAAGTCGGTGGCGAGCTGGTGGGCAACGCACGCTGGATTGGCTGCCGCCTCGACGATCTGCTCGCCGACTCGGGCATCAAGCCCGAAGCCGATCAGATCATGGGCGTATCGGTCGATGAGTTCACTGCTGGCTTTCCGGTTGCCGCCCTCGATGGCCGCGACTGCATCGTTGCGCTCGGAATGAACGGCGAGCCGTTGCCCATCAAGAACGGTTTCCCCGCCCGGCTTATCGTGCCCGGCCTGTACGGCTACGTCTCTGCCACCAAGTGGCTCTCCGAGATTCGTCTCACCCGCTTCGACACCGAACAGGGTTTTTGGGTGCCCCGCGGTTGGTCTGCGCTGGCGCCGGTAAAGACCCAGTCCCGTATCGATCGGCCAGGCACCAACATCGCTCCCGGCACGGTTGCGGTTGCTGGCGTGGCGTGGGCACCCACGTTGGGTATCAAGCAGGTCGAAGTGCAAATCAACGACGGCTCGTGGCAAACCACCGCCCTCGGGCCGTCGCTAGGCAACGACTCGTGGCGGCAATGGTGGATCAGTTGGGACGCAACACCCGGCCAGCACCAGATTCGTTGCCGGGCCACCGACGGCAGCGGCGCAACACAAACCGACCAACTCGCCGACGTAGCGCCCGACGGCGCTACGGGTTGGCACACCATTCGCGTCACGGTTGCGGGCTAACCCAACGGTGGCCGCTTCGTTCGGGCAGAATCGGCAGGTGACTCAGCCAGCCTTCGACTTCGAGTCCCCAGCCGATGCCGAATACACGTTCTCGGTTGGCGAACTCTCCGACACCATCAACGCCACGCTCAAAGATCGTTTCGGCGATGGCGTCTGGGTTCGCGGCGAGATCCAGGGCTACAGCGAACGCGGCCCTCACGTGTACTTCCGCATCGTCGAAACTCGAGACAACGCCAAAGCGGTGCTCGACGTGTCGCTGTTCGCCAACAACAGGGCCCGCCTTCGGCCACTGCTGCAAACACATCGCCTGCAGCTTGGCGAAGGCATGAAAGTACGGCTCTTCGGCACACTCGATCTCTACGCCCCCACAGGCCGAATCAGCCTCAAGATGTCGGGCATCGATCCGCGTTACACACTCGGCGAGATGGCCATTGAGCGCGACGAAATCATTCGTCGACTCGTGGCTTCAGGCGCATACGACGCCAACCGCCAACGGCAGCTGCCGCTTGTGCCGCTGCGTATCGGCGTTGTCACCAGCGAGGGCAGTGCGGCGTGGCACGACTTCACCAAAGAACTCGAGCAGAGCGGTTTTGGCTTTGCGCTCAGCGTCATCGACGTGCGCGTGCAAGGCGACCAAGCAGCGCGCATGGTCACCGCTGCGATCAACCAATTCTCGGCGCGCACCAACCTCGATGCCATCGTCGTTATTCGCGGCGGTGGCTCCCGATCAGAACTCGCTGCATTCGATGCAGAGTCAATCGCGATGGCCATCGCCCAATCATCGGTGCCGGTATTCACCGGCATCGGTCACGAAATCGATCGCAGCATTGCCGACGAAGTCGCACACACGGCATTCAAAACCCCCACCGCATGCGCGGGCGGGTTCATCGAGCGCGTGCAAGCCTTTGCTCAAAACAGCGAGTATGCATGGAGCTCGCTGTGCGCACTTGCCGCGCGCCAGGTCGAGCAGGCATCGTCGGGTCTTCTCGAGACCGCTCGGCGCATCCAGCAACGAACCGTGGCCGCCGTAGAGCGCAGCGATCAGCGCCTTACCGACCGGGCCAATCGGGTCACCAAGTCGTGCACCCGCTCACTCGACCAGGCGGGCACCCAGCTTGCTATGGCCAGCACGCGCCTTGGCCGACGCGGGTTGCAGTTGGCCGCCCAAGAACTGCAAACCCTCATCCAGATCGAGGCACGTGTCAGGTTGCTCGACCCAGTGCACACGCTGGCGCGGGGCTGGAGCCTCACCCGCACAGCCGATGGCCGAGTTATCCGCAGCACCGCCGACCTCGCCGTTGGCGACACCATTGTCACCACGTTGGCCGACGGCCAAGCCCGCAGCGCCATCGCCGCTATTCAGGCCGCGCCGACGCCACCACAATCTCAAGGAGACGCACCATGACCGACTCGAACAGCACCAACGCCGGCACCAACGCAGCGATCGACTCGCTCGGCTACGCAGCAGCGCTCAGCGAGCTCGAAACCATCTTGTCCGAACTCGAACGAGACAATGTCGATGTCGATCGCCTCGCCAGCCAAGTGCAGCGCGCCAGCGAACTCATCCGACTGTGCCGCGAGCGAATCGGCAACGCCAAGCTGCAGATCGAGCACGTCGTGGCCGAGCTAGGCGCCTAATCAGGCGCAGCCCCGGCGCTCCGTGAAACTCACCCCACAGCGGCCGCTAGCCTGACCGCGTGGTTCCTGTCGCTCCAGCGTCGCTCACTCACATTGCTGCTCGCGTCGATACGCGCCTGCGGGCAATCATCGACATCGAAGACGCCCGCTGGTCAGCGCTCGACCCCACCTTGGCCGATCCGTTCATTGCTATTCGCGGACTCGTGCTCGGCGGCGGTAAGCGACTGCGCCCAGCATTTTGCCACTGGGGTTTTGTTGGCGTTGGCGGCGACCCCGATGCCCAACAGATCATCGACGCCGGCGCTGCGCTCGAACTTCTGCATGCATTCGCTCTCTTCCACGACGACGTCATGGACGGCTCGGCCACCCGCCGCGGTGAACCCACCGTGCATACCGTGCACGAAGAGCGCCACGCTGGCGCATGGGCCGGCGAGTCACGTCGATACGGCGAAGGTGTCGCGATCCTGGTGGGAGACCTCACGTTCGTCTACGCCGATCAGTTGATGCGCGGTGCCTCCGGCCCGGCTTGGGACATCTGGAACGAACTCCGTATCGAGTTGAACATCGGTCAGTATCTCGACATCGTCGGCTCGGCTCACCGCGAACGTCGATGGGAAAAAGCTGCACAGATCTGTCGATACAAGAGCGGCAAGTACACCATCGAGCGACCGCTGCATCTGGGGGCATTGCTCGCAGCACCCGATCGGGCGCACGAGTTGCTGGCCCCCCTGTCGGCGTTTGGCCTTCCCTTGGGCGACGCGTTTCAGATGCGCGACGACGTGCTCGGCGTATACGGCGACACCCTCATCACGGGCAAGCCCGTGGCCGACGACATCCGCGAAGGCAAGCCCACTCCTCTGATGGCATTGGCATGCGCGTCGGCCACACCTGCTCAGACTGCCGTGCTTGAACTCGTTGGCGAGCCAGGACTGACCAGCGAAGAGATCGCTTCAGTGCAGCAAGTCATCATCGACACAGGCGCGCTTGCTCAGCTAGAGGCCCACATCAGCCACCTCACCGATCTCGCGCTTGCTTCGCTCGACAACATCCCGCTGAACGCGCAAGCACGCGACGAGTTGGCGCAACTCGCCCATTACGTGAGCTGGCGCGACATCTGATCAATCCCTTGCGGGTGCGGTGCTACGGCACCTGCTGATACAGAGCCAAGGCTTCGCGAACGCTGGCCTGCGCCACGCCAATTTCGTCGGCCACAGCGGCAAGCCACGGTGGTCGCACCACGGCCGCCACCGTGATCGGCTCGTCGATACCTGAACCCTCGACAGCCATGCGCACGAACAATGTCGCGTAGTCGGGCGGACGCAGATCGCGTGACATCTCAAACAGCACATACGGATCTGGAGGCGTAGCGCGCGGCTCGAGCGCCAGAAAGCTCGACGACGTGGGCTGCACCGCTCCGCCAGCCAAACCAGGGCCGTCGGCGAGCACTGCACCGCGAACCGATGCGGCGCGAGCGCCAGCAAGTTGCAGCGCGATGTATGCACCGAGTCCGCGTCCCACCACGGTGACCTGTCCAAGTGCAGCGAGCGCCGCATCGGCGTCGGCCAACAACATCTCGGCGCTATATCCGCCGCCGCGGGGCACTGTGGATTGGCCGTGTCCCGTGAAATCGAGCGCGGCAATGGGACCGACCCAATCGCTGCACCACGCTGGCTCTGCGCTTGGAGCGTGATCACCAAGGCTGTGCAACAACAGCAGCGAGCGACCTTCGCCTTCGCGCAGGTGGTGCAGAGCCAACGAGACCTTGCCGTGGCGCAACATCGAGATGCGGGTCATGCGGCACCACCAAGGAAATCGAGAACCATCCGAGACACCAGCTCGGGCTGCTCGATATGGACGAAATGGCCAACATTTTCGAGCACCTCGCAACGCCCACCATCGGGCAGATACGCGGCAACATGACGGGGCAAGGTGCCCCAACCCATCTCTTCGAGTTCGCTCCCCAAGATTCCAAAGAACGGCATCGGCAAACCCGGCAACCGCGAGATCGTCCACTCGGGACGCCATGGGCCAAACCCGCCGAATCGCATGGCTGGGTCGATCTTCCAGCGCCAGCCATCGGCGTCGTGACGCGCTCCAACCGACACAAGGTGGCACAACCACTCATGCGACAAGCGTGGGTTCATTCGGCCGCGGCGACGGGCAAGATCTTCGAGTGTTCCTGGCTTGCGTGTAGCGGTGCTCACGGTGCGACGGTCGTCGAGCCAACGCTGCACATCGCCGGTCATCATGCGCGTGCGTTCGTGATCGGACACGTCGGGGATGCGGCGCTTGTAAGGAATGCCATCAATGTTCACGAGGTGGCTGAAACGAAACGGCTGCGCATCGGCGAGTTGAATCATCAGTGCGCCGCCCTTCGAATGGCCCAGCACCGGCGCCGCTTTGGTGGTGATGTGATCCATCACTGCCATCGCGTCGCGCATGTCGCCGTCCCACGAATAGAGCTCGGTGTGATCGCTATCGCCATGGCCACGTTGATCCCAGCTGATGACACGCCAACCGGCGGCGGCGAGCAGCGGCGCAAACACGTCGTAGGTGCGAGCAAAATCGAATCCTCCATGAACTACGAACAACGGGTCAGCGCGCTCGTCGCCCCATTCGTGTACGGCGATCTTCAACTGGCCTGCGGCAACGAAGTAATCGCGATCGGGTGCGTGCGCGCCGGGGTAGTCGCCCACGGGGCCGTCAGAAGAAGAGTTTGCCTGCACCTCGTTGAATCTACGCGTAGCATGACCGTAATGAGGTATTACGAGCGCGCTGCGGGACTCTTCGTAGTCATCACCTGCTCAGCAGTGTTTGCTGGCTGCGCAAACACTGGTCGCTCGGCGAACGACACGTTGCCACCAATCCTCACCACCACGAGCACCAGCACGGTGCCCGAAACCAGCACAACCATCCCAAAGACCTATGTCATCCAATCGGGTGACGCGCTGTCAGAGATCGCAAAACAGTTCGGGGTCAGCGCAGCCGCTCTGGCCGCATTCAACAACATCACCGACCCCGACAAGATCGAAGCCGGACAAGTACTGAACCTTCCCCAGCCGGGCGCAACCGTTGCCACCACAACACCAACCGCGCCCACCACACCGAAGACAACGCCCGCAGCGGTTGCACCAACTGCCACCACCGCTGCTACTCCGTGACCTCAGTGACGCGCTAGCGCCTCAAGCAACTCGCGCTGCGCCCCAGCTTCGGGGCCAGCCATCGGACGATGCGCCGCAACATGAGCCACCGCCTGTTCATGCTCGACGCCCATTGTCATCAACAACGCTGCTGCCATTGTTCCGGCACGTCCGATGCCAGCACCGCAATGAACCAACAACGTGTCGCCCCGTGCGATGCGGCGGTGCAGATCGCCGAGCAGCGCCGTAGCCGCCTCGATCGATGGCGCACCCAGATCGGGGATAGGAAACCACACCACGCGCTGCGGTGTCTGACTCTGTAGCCACGCGACATAGTCGGGGTAGCGGCTCTCGAGTTCATCGCGCTGATTGAGGCACACCACGGTGGTGGCATCAACCTGTTGCATCGCAGCCTCAGCATCGGGGCCGATGAAGTGCTTGCCGCACAGCCAGAGCGCTCCCTGATCAAGCGGCAGTGGAATGCGGTCGGCGCCGCCGTGGCGCGATCGCTCAGACACCTGAACGATGGCTTGCAGCAAGCTCGGCGATATCGCGCATGATGCGGCTGAGTTCGTAGTCCTTCGGCGTGTAGCAACGGGCAACACCGATGGCTGCGAGTCGCCGCTGGTCTGCCTCGGGGATAATGCCGCCCACCACGACGGGCGAGTCGACACCGAGCGCCGCAAGGCACGCCATCACGTCGGGCACCAACGCCAAATGCGAACCGCTGAGAATCGAGAGGCCGATCACGTCGGGGTCTTCGTCGCGCGCAGAGGCTGCGATCTGCTCGGGGGTCAGCCGAATGCCGCTGTACACAACTTCCATACCCGCATCACGGGCGGCAACAGCAATCTGCTCAGCGCCATTGGAGTGCCCATCGAGACCGGGCTTAGCAACCAAGAACTTTGGAGGTCCACCAGGAATCGAGCGAACGAACTCGGCAACCGATGCCAATTCGTGGGTGCGCCTGCCGACGGCGGCAGCTACTCCGGTTGGGGCACGGTATTCGCCAAACACCGAACGCAGCGCGTTGGCCCACTCGCCGGTGGTGCCACCAACTCGGGCCAGTTCGATCGAGGCGAACATGATGTTTTCGTCGCCCTCGGCCGCGGCGCGCAACGCTGCAAGCGCTGTCTCGACCGCAGCGTTATCGCGGTTCGCGCGCCACACGCGAATGTCATCGATGGCCTCTTGCTCAACGCCTTGGTCGACCACCATGATGTTGCCTTCGCCACCCAATGGGCTGTCGGCGGTCTCCACATAGCTGTTCACGCCCACCACGGTCTGAGCGCCCGACTCGATGCGACGGGTGCGCTCTGCCATCGAGCGCACCAAGCGACCCTTGAGTTCGTCGACCGATTCGAATGCGCCACCGAGTGACAGCACATCTTGCAACTCGGCCCACGCAGCATCACGCAACGCGGTGGTCTTGGCCTCGATGACTACCGAGCCATCGAAAATGTCTTCGTACTCGAGCAGGTCGGTCTCGAACGCGAGAACTTGTTGCATTCGCAACGACCACTGCTGATCCCATGGCCGAGGCAGACCAAGCGCTTCGTTCCATGCAGGAAGCTGCACGCTGCGCGCCCGGGCGTTCTTCGACAACGTGACAGCGAGCATCTCAAGCACAATTCGCTGCACGTTGTTCTCGGGCTGAGCCTCGGTGAGCCCCAACGAGTTCACCTGAACGCCGTAGCGGAACCGCCGCGCCTTGGCATCGGTGACCCCGTAGCGCTCGAGACCGATGCGATCCCACAGTTCGGTGAATGCGCGGAGCTTGCAGGTTTCTTCGATGAAGCGGATGCCAGCGTTCACGAAGAACGAGATAGATCCGAAGACTTGGGCGAACTGCTCGGGCTCAACTTGGCCGCTCTCGCGAACGGCATCGAGCACACCAATGGCCGTGGCTAACGAGTACGCGATCTCTTGTACCGGCGTGGCACCAGCCTCTTGCAGGTGATACGAGCACACGTTCATTGGGTTCCACTTCGGCGCGTTCTGCGCGCACCACGCCACCATGTCGACGATGAGCCGACGCGAGGCTTCGGGGGCGAAGATGAACGTGCCTCGGCTGAGGTATTCCTTCACGATGTCGTTTTGGGTGGTGCCGCGCAGCGCCACAGGTGCAATGCCTTGCTCGTCGGCGTTGGCCACGTAGAGCGCAAGCATCCACGCTGCTGGAGCGTTGATGGTCATCGACGTGTTCATCTTGTCGGGCGGAATCGAATCGAGCAGCGTGCGCATGTGGCCGAGATGCGACACGGGCACACCTACTTTGCCCACTTCGCCGCGGGCCAACACGTCGTCGGGGTCATAGCCCGTTTGCGTGGGCAAATCGAAGGCAATCGACAGGCCGGTCTGGCCCTTTGAAAGGTTGGTGCGATACAACTCGTTCGAGGCTCGCGCAGTGGAGTGACCCGAATAGGTGCGCATCAACCATGGTTCGTCGCGTGGCGCGTTGGCGTCATTGCTCTCGTTCATGCAGCAAGTGTTACCTGTGAGTGGGCCGAACTTCTACCTGCACGGTGGAACCGAGCGCGCCAACGGTGATTGTCCACCCGTGAAGATCGAGCGACGAGCCCGCTTTGGACAGCAACTTTAGGTGCGGAGCCACGCTACCGAGGGTGGTCTGCGTGCGTTCGCTCACCCGATCCGACCCTTCGATGAGATGCACCGCCACGCCTGACGCCGGAAGAAAATCGTTGAAGCCATCGGCCGTTAAGTATTCGATGCTGAGAAACGAATTGTCGGTGAGACCAATCGCCAGCAATCGCACGCCGTTATCGCCGGTTGACGGCCACAGGGTGAAGGCGCCGCCTGCTGGCGCGGTGACAACAACGTCGTCGGCGGTGAGCCAGCCGAGCGCGAGCCGATTGATTGCAAGCGTGTCGGGCCCGTTGCGAAGCTGGGGGTTCACATCGCGCGGCGACGCGCTGTTACTCATCAGGTCGATACCGCTGGCGTGCTCATCGGCACTGTGCGGATCGCCGCTATGCGGGAGCCCAAGCGTGTGGCCGATCTCATGCTCGGTGAGATCAACGGCCGGCACTGCCCCCCACGAAGAATGAAAGTCGGAGGCCCCCACGTACAGCGCACGCCGGGTCTGGCTCGCCGCGCAAAAATCGACATTGCACGGTGCGCCCTGACGACCCCAACCGCCGGCCTGATCGGGCAGGTGCTCAGCAGTAGCCACCACCATCACCGCCGCGGTAGCGGGCGCGCTGCTGTCGATGGCCCGCTCGACACAACTGTCATGGGTCTCGGTTGCAGACATCGACAGCGTGCGACCAGCAACAAATCGGGGGTGATACAGGTTGTGCGACAAAGCAACGAAATAGGGCGTGACGTTGTCGTTGAGCCGCTTCACAAGATCATCAGGAGTCAACTTCAGCCGTTGCGTGAGCCTCCCGTAGATCGGATCGCTGGTGGTCAGCGGCACGTCGCACATGAACACCTCGAACAGGTCGTTGGCGGGGGCATGATGCGCCCCGGCAATCAACCTGAGTTCGCGAGGCCAATCGGCTTGGGTCAGCGCGCTCGACGACGAAGGGGATGCCTCGGATGCGCAACCGGCCACGCCCGCACCCAAACCGAGCATTACAAGCGGCCCGAAAAAGAATTTCAAGAATTTCCTAAAGAATCGCTCAAGTTCCTGAAATGGCTGCCGATATCTATGGCAGTACCGACGCACACACGGCATGTACGTCGATCGAGAAGTAGGGCCTAGCTCCTTCTCAAATGGTTTACCGGTGTCGGAAGTGGCGGAACGCTCCGGCACCGGTAACCATCCCCCCTTCGTTGCGAAAATAGCCCTCACGCTGGTCGTATCGCTTCGTTGAGCAGCTCGAGGTAGCGCTCGCGGGACACATCTACTGCACCCATCGAGATGAGATGTGACGTTGTCCACTGCACATCGAACAGGGTCACGTTGGCTGCATTCAGCTCCCGCAACAGCGCCACCAATGCCACCTTTGAGGCATCGCGAGCCGTTGAAAACATGCTCTCTCCGGCAAAGAATCGGTTGATCTTCACCCCATAGAGGCCGCCCACGAGCCGATTCTCGGCGTCGAAGACTTCGACACTGTGCGCCCAGCCCATCGTGTGGAGCAACTCGAACGCATCGATGAACTCGCGGTTGATCCATCCGTGGGGCCGACGCGGATCACCGCACTGCGTCATCACCTCGCGAAAGCACGTATTGAAACGAACCTCAAAGCGCCGACAGCTCTTGCGCAACGAGGTGGACACATTCAGACCATCGAGCGGAATGATGCCGCGCGGATCTGGGGACCACCACGAAATCTGACGACGGCCTGCCGGCATAGGAAACATGCCGCGGCTATACGCATCGAGCAATGTGCCTGGTTCGAGATCGGCTCCAATTGCAGCGACGCCATCAGCGTCGGCGGTTCTCGGGTCGGGCATCTGCCACCGACAGGGCGGCGGCCAGATCAGCTCGGTGTCAAAGACGGGCACTTCACCAGCATGCCCGAACATGCGGAGGGCCTAGCGCGCGTAGTCGAAGAACCCGCGACCACTCTTGCGACCAAGAATGCCAGCGGCCACCATGCGACGCAGCAGCGGCACTGCGGCGTAGTTGGGATCGCTGAACTCGGCGTAGAGCGCATCGAGGATGGCCAACGACGTGTCGAGGCCCACCAGATCGAGCAGTGCGAACGGACCCATTGGGAAGTTGCAGCCGCCCTTCATGGCCGTGTCGATGTCGGCGACCGAAGCGGTGCCCGACTCGGCCAGGCGAACTGCGTTGTTGAGGTACGGGAACAGCAACGCGTTGACAATGAAGCCAGCCTGATCCTTGACCTCGACAGCATCTTTGCCGCAGGCAACCGCAAAGGCGGTGGCAGCGGCGATGGTGTCGTCACTGGCGGTGAGCGGACGAATGATCTCGACAAGCTTCATGGCCGGTGCGGGGTTGAAGAAGTGAATGCCGCAGACCTTGTCGGGACGCTGCGTGACCATGGCCAACTCGACAACGGCCAAGGTGCTGGTGTTCGTTGCGAAAATAGCGTTGGGCTGCACGACCTGCTCGAGCTCGGCAAAGAGTTCTTTCTTGATATCGAGGTCTTCGACGACGCTTTCAATGATGAGGTCGCAGTCGCGCAAGGCACCGAGATGATCGGTGGCGCTGACTCGGCCCAAGATGGCAGTGCGCTCTTCGTCGGCAAGCTTGCCGCGCTCGACCTGCTTGGCCAAGCTCTTGCCCAGTGAGGCCACCATGGCATCAGCCGTGGCCTGACTGCGCGAACGCACGATGACGGTGTATCCGGCCTTGGCTGCCACTTCGGCGAGGCCCGATCCCATAATGCCCGAACCCAAGATGCCTACTGATTTGATGTCGCTCATTTCAGAGACGATACCTACCAATGGGTAACTCGTCGAAGCCGAAGTGAGATCGACCGTGACGCGTAGGCTCCATCGATGGCCAAACGGGAACCACTTCGACCCCTGCGAGAATTTTTAGCAACCGAATCTGCGGGTGGCATTCTGGCCGTCGGCGGCGCTGTGGCAGCAATCATTTGGATCAACCTGGCGCCTCACAGTTACAACTCGTTGTGGTCGCATGAGCTGTCCATCTCGTTCGGTCACCATGTGCTGCAACTCTCACTCAAGCATTGGGTGAACGACGGGCTGATGGCGCTCTTTTTCTTGGTGGTTGGGCTCGAAATAAAACGCGAACTCGTGCTCGGTGAGCTTCGCGTGCTGCGGCGCGCCGCTCTGCCAATCGCCGCCGCCGTCGGTGGCATGGTCATCCCCGCGGCGCTGTTTGCAGTGATCAACTCAGGTAGGGCTACCAGCCACGGCTGGGGAGTACCGATGGCAACCGACATCGCGCTTGCGCTTGGTGTCATCGCGTTGATCGGTCGCCACATCGTGCCGCCGTCGCTGTCTCTGTTTCTTCTCGCCATCGCAATCGTCGACGACATCGGCGCGATCGTGGTGATCGCTGTGTTCTACAGCAACGGCATCGAGGTGATGTGGCTTGCGGCGGCCGCCGCAATGGTGGCGCTCACGGTCTTGCTGCGCCGCCTGCATGTCACCGCCATGTGGCCGTTCGTGGCTATTGGTCTCGCGATGTGGTTCTCGCTGCACGAGGCCGGGGTGCACGCCACGATCGCCGGCGTCATCATGGGTCTGCTTGCGCCCACTGCGGCTCCGGCCGGATCTAACTCGACAAGCGTGGTTGAGCGGCTCGAACACGGCCTGCATCCGTTCACCAGCTTTCTCATCGTGCCGCTGTTTGCAATCTCAAACGCAGGAATCCAGTTCGACAACTCGCTGCTCAACGGCGTGCTCAGTTCACATGCGTTCTGGGGTGTGGTGATCGGTCTCGTTATTGGCAAGCCCGTGGGCATCACCCTCGCCTCGTGGCTCGCTGTGCGTGCCGGGATTGCCGAGTACCCCACGGGTGTGCGCCTCGCTCAAGTTTGTGCAGTCGGGGCCGTGGCCGGCATTGGCTTCACGGTCAGTCTGTTCGTATCGGAGCTTGCGTTCACACACGCCGACCAACTCGGCCAGGCAAAGTTCGGGGTGCTCATCGCCTCAATCGTCGCCGGCCTCATCGGTACCGTGGCATTACGCGCTGTCGCGTACAGTAAGGACCCATGACCGGAACTCTTGCCCTGCTCGGTGGCGGCCCCTTCACCGCCAACGACGATCTCGACCGCCGACTCATCGCATCGGCGGGAGCAAGCGAAGTGGTCGTTCTGCCTACTGCCGACGCGTTTGAGCACCCAAGTCGGGCAATCGACAGCGCCCGCGTGTGGGGCGAGCGACTAGGAGTTGCCATCGACGGACGCCTCGTGTTGCGCCGCGCCGACGCCAACGACTCACAGCATGTTCACGCAGTCGAGCACGCGCGCATGGTGTATCTCGTTGGCGATTCGCCGCTACATCTGCGCTCAGTACTCAAGAACACGGCGATGTTTGAGGCGCTCGAATCGGTCATTGCTAACGGCGGCGTCGTCGCTGCGGTTGGATCCAGCGCGGCCTGCTTGTGCGATCCAATGACCGATCCACGCGGCGGCGCATTCACCTTGGGTCTCGCCCTGGTGGACGGACTTGCGTTGCTCACCGAAGCCGAGACCTGGTCACCTGAGCGCATTCATCGCTCGCTGAAATTGGCTCGAGGATTCGCTGTTGGCGTGATGCCAACTGGCAGCGCGCTACTGCACGCCAACGCTGCGTGGGAGCGCGTTGGTTCAGTAGAAGTTCACGGCGATCTGGTTGGCTGAGCCAACCGACTGAACGAAGACTTGGGTCACCGCGAGAGCGGTGAGCCACGTCAGCTTTCGGTGATGGTCACCTTCAGAATGGTGATCGGCTCGAGCGGTGGAACGCCACTTGAGGCCACTGCCGGATCAGCGGCAGCTTCAATAGCGCGTGCAGTGGTATCGAACCCGGCGGTTACTTTGCCGAGCAAGCTGTAGTCGGGCGGCAGGCCAATGCCTGAGGCGCCGGTGACCACAAAGAACTGACTGTCGTTGGTGGTGGCGCCGCCGACCTTGGCCATGGCTACAGAGGCAAGTTCGTACTTGCCACTCTTTGGCGCCTCGACTGGCACCTTCATACCTGCGCCGCCCGAGCCGGTGCCCGTTGGATCGCCGCACTGGAACATGAAGTCCTTGATGATGCGATGGCATGGAGTGTTGTCGTAGAAGTGGTAGCGAGCCAGATACACAAACATGTTCACGTTGGATGGCGAGTTCGCCCGATCGAGCGCAATTGTGTAGCTGCCCTTGTTGGTCTCGACCTCAGCGGTGTAGGTCTTGCCGTCGGTAAGGCACTGAGGTGGGTTGGCCTTGAACACAACCACACGACCGGCTGAACCGTCGGCGGCCGGGCATGGGTAGGCACCCGATGAATCAGGAGTAGGCGCTGTGCCAATCACGGTGACGAGCGGCGCTGCAGTAGTAGTTGAGCTGGCGCCGACTGCGCTTGCTACTGATGTTGTTGCTGGCGTAACCGTCTTGTTTGTGCTGCTGTCGCCGCCGGTCAACCACACCAAAAGGAAGACAGCTGCGATCGCAAGCGGCACTCCGATGCCGATCTGCAGCGATCGCTTCTTCACCTGAGCCTTGCGCGCATCGCGCACCATCTCTTGCAGCTTGAGCTGACGATTGGCCTTCTGACGTTCACGCTTGTCTGTTCCCACGGGTTGGCACGTTAGTCCCTAATCCCTCGCTGATGGCGTTCAACAGGACGGTCTTCGTTAAGACATTGGCAACCCCTCTGGCGGGCACCAATCGCGAATCGACAAGAACTGCTCAAGGACATGACGTTGCGTGCCGATGTCTCTTTGCGGCATTCGCGCCGCACGACATCACACCGATACAGACCAAGAGCGGGACAGCACGATTATGCAGGACGCAAGAACATGAGTCGGACCACAGACTCACTTCAGCAGCATCAAGAGGATCAGGCAGCAACATTGTTGCAGCCAGCGCAGCTTCACCGCGTTGGCCGTCAGCTCAGCATTGTCGCTCTCGTGGTGAGTGTCGCCTATCTCGTCTGGCGCAGCGTGTGGTCGCTGCACAGCAAGAGCGGTGTGGTCGCATGGTGGCTCGCCCTTCCAACCCTCGTACTCGAAATCTCCGGCGTCGCTACGGTGGCACTGTTGGTGTGGGCGCTGTGGCGCTCCGGCACTGACGACTCAATCGCTCCAACGTCGGCACGACCGACGAAGCTCGACTACGACGTGGTCGTTGTGGCCACTGCCCGAACTGCGCAAGACCTTCGAGCCACTCTGGTTTCGTTGCAACTCGATGCTTCGCCTCCGAACACTGTTGTGGTCGACCTCGGAGCACGCACCGACATCGTTCAGATTGCGCTCGAGTTTGGTGCAACCTTCCACGACTCCGCACCCACCGACCCCTCCGGATTGGCTGCGGCACTTTCGTCTTCGGAGCGGGACTTCTTCCTGCTGCTGAACGCAGGCGACGTGCCCGCAGCAGACGCAGTGAGCACCTTGATGCACTGGGTCACCGATAGCTCGATTGGTGTGGTGCAAGGTGTTGTCGGATCGGCACCTGGCGTTGCTTCGGAAGATGCGCCGAACGCTCGCCATGAGCTCACCTTTGAGCGCACCGCGCTGAACCCGGGCCTCGGTCGCAGGGGCACCGGCATCGTCACCGGCAGCGGAGCACTCGTGCGTCGTAGCGCATTGGCCGGCCTCGAGCTGGGCAACGGATCTCGGCAGCAAACGCTGTTCGAACTCATGCCTCGCCTCGCAGCGGACAGCATCCGAGTTGTCAGCGCGTCGGGCGTCGCAGTCGTCGTCGAAACGCCGTTGATCGACTCATCCGCAGTCGCCGCAAACCGCGCCGCCATGGCGGCCGCCGGCTGGCAGTTGCTCGTCGGTAAGAATGGCGCTGTTCGGGCTCGCCACATCCGCCTTCGTGATCGTCTTGCGCTCGCAGCGTGGTCGATGCGATCGGCCGACCGTGTTCGTCGAGTGTTGTTGGCTGCGATCGTCTTCGGGGCGCTGCTCTCCGGACAGGCTCCGTTCAATCCGACACTTCCCGCAATTGTTTATCTCTGGCTACCGATGTTCCTCACGTCGTCGGCGTCGCTGACCCTGCTGTCCAACGGAGCCATGCGCCCAGGCGACCGGGTTCGTAACTCTGTTCGATCAATGAAGGTCTCGATGGCCTTGGTGATCGCGATCAACGCCGTGCTGTTGATCCGCGGCATCTCTGACCGGTTCACCCACGCACTTCGTCCAATGGACAAAGACATCCAGATTGGTCTTACGGCCGTCGCGCTGTGGCTGCTCGGTGCTGCGCTCGACTCAATGCGCCTTCTGGCATGGCGTCGTCATAGTCGGCGGGCGCTCCGCCTTCAGGCATCCGGCACCGCTCGCCTTGACGAATACGGTGTGTACGTATCGGACATCACGATGTTCGGTGCTGGCTTGCTCGCCGATCAGTCAGTACGAATTCGCGAAGGCGGCACGCATCGCCTGACGTTCACCGTGCCAAGCGAGTCAGGCGTTACGTCGCTTGACATTCCTTGCGTCATCCGCAACGTTCGTGCCGACTTGGCCGGAGCATGGCGCATCGGCGTTGAGTTCTACGATGCCGATCAGTGGGCGTTGAATGCGCTCGCTGAGAGCTGCGCCGTAATCCCCGCTCGGGCGAGCATGGCCGGTTCATACGTTGGCGTTCGTCAGGTAAACCTACCGATCAGTGCTGGGGCGAGTCCTGGCCGAATCGCCCTGCGAGCTGCAACATTGTTTGCGTTGCTTGCCGTTGTGCTGTCGATCGCCCCCATCGATGTCGAGGCGACCGGCCCAACAACCCGCCGTGTTGTCGGCACCGTCGTTGACGATGGAACGTCAGCTCAAGCGGTCAGCAACATTCCTGTGGTTGCTGTGTGCTCAACCAACGCTGGGCCCGATGGGACTTTCGGAACAGCGGACGACGCGTACGGAACCGTCCTCAACACAACCACCGATGCACTCGGTCAATATGGCCTCGATGTCGCTGGAGCAGCGTGTTGGCTTTCGGTGGAGCCACCCCTTCCGAGTAACCAGCCGACGATTGTGGCCCAGATGCCGGTTGAAGAACTCACCGAAACTCCAGCCGTGATCAACCTCGGCGGAACCGGCACCATCACCATGGCGCCTGCAACGCTCGCGAATCACAGCGATACGGACACCAACATTGCAAACACACCAAATGCGACGCATCCGGCACCAAGAGCACCCAGTGCTACGCCAACGACCGCCGCTTCGTACCTCAAGAACCTGCCCTCGCCATCGAGCCAGCAAGTTGAGAACGCCCCACAAACTACGGGCAGCAAACTCTCGGTGCTGATGGTGATGCTGATGGTTGCACTACTGGCAGGAAGCGTGATGCTGTCATCAGCACCCGCTAGTCGTGTTCGTCTCCCGATTTCGCAATGAGATAGCCAATCGCTCGTTCGGCCTTCGGGTAGCGGTGGGCAAGACGCCAGAACTCGGCCGAATGATCACCAACCTCAAGATGCGCGAGTTCGTGCACGATGACGTAGTCGAGCACCCAATCAGGAAACGCGGCGAGTCGCGTGCTGATACGTATGCAACCGGTGGTCGGCGTGCACGAACCCCACCGCGACAACATGTTGTCGGACCAAGAAATCTCGCGAGCGCGAGGCAGGTCGTAACGGCGCGCCAACGTGAGCGCTCGCTCGACAAGGTCGACCCGTTCGGTAGAGATCTTGCGCTCGAACCGCCGACTCATGACATCGACCCAATGTTGTTGCTCGACTCGGCTCATCCACGACGGGATCACGATCTTGAGCACGCCGCCAACCAGTTGCGCGCCAACCGTTCGCTTGCGACGCGTAGAGCGTTCGATCTCGACAACAAACGACGGGCCAGCCACAACCTCGGACGCGGGTTCGGGTTCGGGTTCGACCGTTGGGGTTTCGACAGGAGCCTCGGTGTACTCGTGGTCTTCGAAAAGACGTAGCTCGTTGTTCACGTTCGGACTCCCTTCGTCGACAGATGCCCGCTACAGGGCGGTGCCGGTGGGTTCGGCGTCGATTAACAACACAGAATCACCGGCGATGACATTGTCGCCGCGAACCGTAAACCAGCTCGCACCCAAGTTAGGGATGCGACCATCGCTTGCGCCGAGCAAACGGCGAACTGCGCGAATGGCGCCGCCGTGGCTCACCACGAGTACCTCGCCACCTGGGTTGGCTTGAGCGATATCGCGGAACGCTGCCATCATGCGCTCGGCCGCATCGTCGTAGGGCTCGAATCCTTCGGGCCGGCGATGGGCGGCCAAATAGCCCGGCCAACCCTGTTCGACTTCGTCGTGAGTTAATCCCTGCCACGGCCCAACATCGGTCTCGCGCAAGCGCGGGTCGACAAGCACCGGGCCGATACCGATGATCTCGGCGATGATGTTCGCCGTGAGCGAGGCCCTCTGTAGATCGCTGGCCCACACCGAATCGAAGGTGCCGAGCACGAGTCCGGCATCGGCGGCTTGCCGCATGCCTTCGTCGCTGAGCGGCGCATCGGCTTGACCCTGCCAGCGACCCACTGCATTCCATTCGCTTTGGCCATGACGCGCGACAAGGAGTCGGGTCGGCAAGAGTTCGGCGTCGCGTTGTGCAGGCATCCACGGCGAGGGTAGCGCCACCGCTACGATCTGTGCGTGGCCATTCTGCGACTCTTCGCATCTGCCAGAGAGGCTGCGGGCGTCGGCCGCGACGACCTGCCCGGCCACACGGTTGGCGAATTGCTGGCAACAGCCCAAGATCGTTACGGCCCGGCGTTCAGCGCCGTGCTCAGCAGTTGCAAAATCTGGGTAAACGGAGAATCGGCCGATGCCGATACTGTCATTTCGGCCCGCGACGAAGTGGCTGTTCTGCCGCCCGTTTCGGGCGGAGCGGTCTGAGGAGACTTTATGAATAACCCATCAGTTGACCCAACCACACTTTCGCTCGCCGACCTTCGCGAGTTGCGTGCACAAAAGCAAGCCGCCGAAGATGCCATTAGCTACGTACGTCGTTTGGTGCAGGCAAGGCTCGACCTCGTTTCGGCCGAGCAGAAGCGACGCAACAACGGCAACGACCGCACCGTGTCCGACGATCTGCCGGCCATTCTGGGCCGCCATCTCAACAGCGGTCCGGCACGCCCACCTCGCCCCACCGTCGACCTCAGCGATCACCCGATCGCTATAGAACTCGACGAACTGTGCAGCAACCTCGGGGCGCATCACATCGCCGAACTCAACGACACCGAACTCGGTGCGCTGAGTGACGCCCTCCAAGCGTTCGAGCAAGCCCGCTCGAGCGAGCGACGCGAGTTGTTCGGCACGATCGATGCTCTCAGCGCCGAACTTGTGCGCCGCTACCGCGACGGCGAGGCCAAGGTCGACGACCTACTGGCCGACGAGTGAAGCCATCGTCTAGCACCGCTCCCGAGGCCCGGCCTGCACTACGCGACGAACTTGGTAGCCGTCTCGCCGAGGTTGGCGAGTTCATCCGCAATCAGCGTGAAACAGCACGGATGTCGGTGCGTGGACTGGCCGATGTAGCCAGTGTCTCGAACACCTATCTGTCGCAGATCGAGCGCGGCCTCCGGCGCCCTTCGGCCGAGATTCTGCAGCAGATCGCCAAGGCACTCAAGATCTCGGTCGAGTCGCTGTATGTGCGGGCGGGCATCCTGCCCGACGATCTCAACACTGTGGTTGGCGTGCGCGAGGCCATCGGCACCGACCAATTGTTGACACCAGAGCAAAAGCAAGCCCTGCTCAATGTGTACGAGAGTTTCGTCGCGCAATCGCGGTAGCCCGAAATGCCGACCAACTCGGTAGGGTTTTAGACCTGTGCAAAGGGTTGCCGTCCTCTCTCTTCACACGTCGCCGTTAGCCCAGCCCGGCTCAGGCGATAGTGGCGGAATGAACGTGTACGTGCGCGAGTTGGTCTCGGCGCTGGCACAAGCGGGCGTTGACTGCACCACCTACACCCGGGCGTCGCGGCCAGGCCTACCCGAGGTCGTTCAAATAGAGCCCGGTCATCGCGTTGTGCATCTGCCCGCTGGCCCGTTCGATCTCGCTAAAGAAGATCTCCCCCATGTGGTCGACGAGTTCGGCGATGCAGTCATCGAGCACATCCGCAACGGACCCGGTGTCGATGTCGTGCATGCCAACTATTGGCTCAGCGGCCTCGTGGCGCACCGCGTGAAGCACGAACTCGAGTTGCCGTTCGTGAGCACCTTTCACACCTTGGCTCGGGTGAAGGCCGAAGGCGGCGATCCCGAACCCGCATTGCGTGAGCGCGCCGAAGCCGAGATCATCAACTGTGCCGACGCAATCTGCGTCAGCTGCACCGAAGAAGAGAGCCAGTTTCGGCGCCTTTACGGAAACCCTCAGGGTCGTATTGAGATCGTGGCTCCGGGTGTTGAGCATGCGTTCTTCGCACCCGGCGAGAAGAGCGGCGCACGCCGAGCGCTCGATCTTGCCGCCGGACCATTGCTGTTGTTTGTCGGACGCCTGCAGCCCCTCAAGGGACTCGATGTTGCCGTACGCGCCCTTGCCGAACTTCGCCGGCCCGATGCAGTGCTGCTCGTGGTCGGTGGCGCTAGCGGTCTCGAAGGCGGCAGCGAAGTGGCCCGCATCATGGCGCTCATCGACCAGCTCGGTGTACGCGATCAAGTTCGCTTCGTCGAGCCGCAGCCGCACCACATTTTGTCTACGTACTACCGCGCCGCCGATGTGGTCGTGGTCCCCAGCCGCAGCGAGAGCTTCGGACTCGTGGCACTCGAGGCGGCCGCATGCGGCACGCCAGTTGTCGCCAGCGCAGTCGGCGGTCTGCTCACTCTGGTCGACGACGGCCTCACGGGCTACCTCGTGTCAGGCCGCGACCCATCGCACTTCGCTCAGCGCATCGCCTCGATTCTCAACGATCCAGCGCTTGCCGCGTCGATGAGCGTGCGAGCCGCAGAGCGGGCCCGTCGCTACACCTGGAGCTTCGCGGCTGCTCGCCTGCGCCGGCTCTACTCAGATCTCGCCGTGCGCGAACTCGTGGCCTGTTCGTAAGGTCGGCTCATGACCAACTTGTACGACAATTCATCACTGGCGGTCATCGAGCGCCATATCGACGAATGGCTCGCAGGTTTTGCTGTTGTGAACCCAGCCATCGTGGCTATCGACCGCGGCGACGGCGACGACACTCGCTGGTACGTGCGCATGCGCGGCGAAGAAAAAGAGTTCACCACTGTGTGGCTCACGCTCGGTCAGCGCACGCTTCGCTACGAGGCATACGTGATGCCGGCACCCGAAGAGAACATCGAAGCCGTGTTCGAAAACCTGCTGCGCCGCAACGAACGACTCGTCGGGTTGCACTTCGCGATCGGAGTCGAAGACGCTGTGTTCCTACGCGGCGATCTTCCGCTGGTGGCCCTCAGCGAAAGCGAACTCGACCGCGTGATCGGCTCGTTGTACGCCACCACCGAGCAATGCTTCCACGGCTTGCTGCGCATTGGGTTCGCCAGCCGATTCGCGTAAACGCCGCACTACTGTCTCGACCATGGGCGAACGAGTACTGGTCATTGGCGGTACCGGACCCACAGGGCTACCGCTGGTTCGTGGCCTCGTGGCCCGCGGGCATCATGTCACCATCCTGCATCGCGGCATCCACGAGCACGACGAAACGCCCGCCGAAGTCGCGCACATTCACGCCGACCCCTACAACATCGAATCGCTCACCGCGGCGCTCGATGGTCAAACCTTCGATGCGACCATCGTGATGTACGGCAGGCTGCGACGCATCGCCGAGCTGATGGTCGGACGCACCGGACGCTTCTTGTCGGTCGGTGGAGTCCCCGCCTATCGAGGTTGGATGAACCCGTGGTCGTTCGAGCCTCGTGGCCTGCCGGTGCCAACCGCCGAAGACGCTGCAACGGTTGCGGTTGCCGAGGAGGACGAAAAGGGCTTTCGCATTGTGCGCACCGAACAAGCCGTGTTCGAAGCGCACCCTCACGCCGCACATGTGCGCTACCCATATGTGTATGGCCCGTACCAACTTGCACCGCGCGAGTGGTGCGTTGTGCGCCGCGTGCTCGATGGTCGACGACGCATCATCGTGGCCGACGACGGCCTGACCCTGCACCACCACGGCTACACCGAGAACCTCGCCGAGGCGCTGTTACTTGCCATCGACAAGCCCGATGCGGCCGCCGGCAAGATCTTCAACGTTGGCGACACCGAAGTGCTCACCGTGCGCCAAGTGATCGAGCTGATTTGCGCCGAACTTCATCACGACATCGAAATCGTTTCGATGCCATTTGAGTTCGCTACCCCGGCGCTGCCGATGCTTACTCAACCGGCCAATACTCATCGAGTGCTCGACCTAGGGCGCATCGTGAACGATCTCGGTTACGCCGATGTGGTGCCCGCCCGCACAGCGGTTGGCCTCACAGCACGTTGGCTCGCCGAACACCGGCCCGAGCCCGGTGGCGTCGAAGAAACGGTGCTCACCGATCCCTTCGACTACGCGGCCGAAGATGCCCTGATCGACGCATGGTCAGGTGTGCGTTCATCGATGTCAGCCACAGCAGCTCAAGTTGCCTCAGCGCTTACGCCAACCGGCGAACCCCGACGAGCACCCGGCTATGGCCTTGCCTATAGCGGTCCCGGCGGCCGGCCACGCTCACAAAAGGAGTTTGCCGAATGACCACCCCTACCTCTACTGGGCCAATGCGAGGCATCCGCATCGTCGACTTCTCCATTGCGCTCACCGGCCCCTACGCGGCCGCGCTGCTCGGTGACCAAGGCGCGTCGGTGGTCAAGGTCGAACGACCGGGCTTCGGCGACATCGCTCGCTGGATCGGCGTCTCAGTTGGCGGCATGTCGGCGCTGTTTCAAACCTGCAACCGCGGCAAGCGCTCGATTGCCATCGACCTCGACAGCGAGCAAGGCCGCGACATCGCGCGGCGACTCATTGACCAAGCCGACGTTGTCATCCAAAACTTTCGGCCTGGCGTGATGGACAAACTCGGCCTTGGTTACGACGCGGTGCGCGGAGATCGCACCGACCTGATCTACGTATCACTCTCTGGCTTTGGACCCACCGGTCCCTACGCCGCCAAGGGCGCCTACGACACCGTCATCCAGGCCTACGGCGGATTGGGTGCCAGTCAGGCCGACGCCGAAACCGGCGAGCCACGCTTCTTACAACAAGTAGCCGCCGACAAGATCACGGCGATGTATGCCGTGCAGGCAATCACCGCCGCGCTGTTTGCGCGTGAGCGCGGCGACCACGGCCAACATGTTGAGCTCTCGATGCTCGACTCGGTGGTGTCGTTCTTGTGGGCCGATGCGGCGGGCAACGAGGTGATGCTCGACTCAGACTCGAGCATGCCCTCGAGCTTCACGGGCACGTTCAAGCCGTTTCGGTTCTCCGATGGATGGGGCATCTGCACTCCCACCTCTGATGCTGACTTCGCGGGTATGTGCCGCGCTCTCGACGTAGATGGCTACGACGATCCGCGCGTCGCCGGGATCGTGGCTCGACGCACCAACGTTGCGTTAGTCAACGAGATCATGCTGCGCGTACGCGCGGCAGCCGCAACGATGACCACCGCCGAAGTGATGGCTCGCTTCGAAGCGCACAAGGTTCCAGCAGGCGTGGTGCTGTCGCCCGCCGCGCTGTCCAGCGATGCCCATGTGCAAGCGATTGGTCTGCTCGAAGACTCGGTGCACCCAACGGCCGGACGCCTGCGCCAGCCCAGGCATCCGGCGCAGTTCAGCGGCACGCCCGCGGCGCTCAGCGGTGGCGCGCCAACGCTTGGTCAGCACACCGATGAGTTACTCGCCGAACTCGGTTGCGACCCCGCTGCCATCGGCGCGCTGCGCACAAGCGGCGCAGTCTCGTAACCCAATCGGGTAGCCGTTTTCCCCAGCGCTCAACACAAGGCACCCAGTCGAACGCCGGCGTGGGCCTGATCGGGGAAGACGATTGTGGTGCCCACGCCGGCAACTGTGCTGTGGGCAACCAATCAATGCTCGCTGAACTACGCGTGACGAACGAATAGGTTGTGCGCCATGAAGACACACGCACTCGCAGTTATCGGTGGCGGCAACATGGGAATCGCGCTCGTGGGCGGCCTCATTTCGTCGGGCTGGATACAAGCCTCCGATCTCGCCATCGTCGAGGTGCTGCCCGAACAACGCGAACGGTTGTCGCAACAGTTTCCGGGCGCCAGTGTTGTTGACACCGTGCCGCCATGTGCTGCTGCCGTCATCGCGGTGAAGCCACCTGACGCACCAGCAGCAGCTGCGGCAGCAACTGGCGCCGGAGCGACACGCTTGTTGTCCATCGCCGCCGGCGTTTCACTCGCAACACTTGAGGCGGCGGCCGGCCCAAGCGTGGCAGTTATTCGCTCAATGCCCAATACGCCAGCACTTGTTGGCCTTGGCGCGGCTGGCATGGCCGGTGGTTCTGCGGCTAGCGCCGCCGATATCGAATGGGCCACAAGCATCCTCACTGCGGTGGGCACCGTCGAGATCGTTCCCGAGTATCAGCTCGACGCCATCACCGGGCTCGTTGGCAGCGGTCCCGCGTTCTTGTTCCTCATCGCTGAAGCGCTCATCGACGCGGGCGTATTGAACGGGCTCAGCCGACCCGCATCAGAGGCATTGGTCAGCCAACTATTCCTTGGCTCTGCAGCCATGCTCAGTCAGCGCGGCAACCCGGCGCAGTTGCGCGCAATGGTCACATCACCCGGCGGCACAACGGCTGCGGGTCTGAAGGTGCTCGAAGATCTCGCGGTGCGTGCGGCGATGCAATCGGCTGTGGTCGCCGCCACCGAGCGCAGCCGCGAACTCGGTCGCCCAGCGAGGTAACACACGCCTTGCTGCTTCGAGCAATCACGGTGCGAGACTCTCTGACCCGGCCCAAAGTCAGCCGACAGTGCCCTACGCAGGTACTTTCCGAAAACGGTGTACGTAAAGTTTTTGTCTTTTCTTTGGTGTGACCCTTTTCTCACGCGACATCTTCGGTCTATTGTCTCGTTCAGAGGTTCTCAAGACCTCCATTGCGCAAGCAAGCGAGAGACGCTCCCTCATGGGAAGCGCCGACTGGGGCTGGTGTCGTCGGGGGGTTGACACCAGCCCAAGTCGTTTCTCGGTTCGCCAGCAGCCTCACATCAGCTGAGCGGTAACCTCGCTCGCATGGCCCGCCGCTACGACACCATCTCATTCCTTACCGACTACGGCACGGTCGATGAGTTCGTCGGGGTCGTCAAGAGCGTCGTGCGCGATCTCGCCAACCATGTCACCGTCATCGACATCACCCACGAGGTGCCCCCGTTCGATGTACGCGCTGGGTCACTCACCCTCGCCCGAGCCATCTCGTATGTGCCATCAGGAATCGTGCTGGCGGTTGTCGATCCTGGCGTTGGTACCAACCGTTTGGCTATCGCCGTCGAAGTTGGCGATGGCGAAGGCGTCTTGATCGGACCCAACAACGGTCTGTTAGCGCCAGCGGTGGCAATGGCAGGTGGCGCGGGTCGGGCCGTGGTGCTCTCGAACGAGGCCTACCAATTGGTGGCACCTGGCGCCACGTTTGCCGGCCGCGACATCTTCGCTCCTGCCGCGGCGCACCTCTGCAACGGCGTCGATCTGTACGAACTCGGCGACCCAATCGACGCTGAGTTGCTCATCCCAGGCGTCATCCCGCTGCCACGCAACGAGGGCAACGCGCTCGTCACCGAGGTTCTGTGGGTCGACCGATTCGGCAACTGCCAACTCAACGTCGGCCCAGCCGATGTCGCTCATCTGGGCGATCGCATCAAGGTCACCGTCGGCGAACTCAACGGTGTACCAACCACGCGTGTCGCCACCATGTCGCCCAATTTTGCCGAGCTCGGTATGGGCACTGTTGGTCTTGTCACCGACTCATACGGCATGCTGGCGCTGTGTCTCGACCGCCGCTCAGCCGCACTAGAACTCAGCATTGGGTCGTCCGACCAAGTGGTGCTTGAGCCCGTCGAGGGCAACGACACCATCGGCAGCCCTGGGCTCTCAATGCCGGTGAACCTGCGAATCAACCGTTAGCGTTGCCGCATGCGCCCCGCCACAACGCTCGCCCTTGGCCTATTGCTCTTGGTGATTCTCGTCGCCGGTACGTTGTCGCTCCTTCGGCTCTAGCCCTGCTGCGTCGGGCGCTAACATTCACGGCCGGGGGTACAAGCCTGTGAATCTGGCAAACATCATCAACGGGCATCCGTCCGAACAAGTAGCGATCATCAGTCGTAACCGCGCCACCACCTACGGCACTCTTGTCGATCAGGTCGCTGGTCTGCGCGGCGGCCTCACCGAACTCGGTGTGCAACAAGGTGACCGCGTTGCCCTCATCGTTGGCAACAGCCGTTTCTTCGTGGTCTCGTACCTTGCGATCGTGGGCATCGGTGCAGTTGCCGTTCCGCTCAACCCATCGAGCCCAGCCCCAGAACTCACCCGCGAACTCGTCACGGTCGGCGCATCCACGGTCATCATTGGCCCCGCAGCCGTCAACGCGTGGCGCAGCATCGACCGGGCTCAGGTGCCGCTGGTCCAACGGGTTATCGCCACCGAGGGCCACGACATCGACGATGCCGTAACGCTCACCGACCTCATCGGCTCGACACCCGTGCCCGTGGTCGATGTCGCCGACGATCACCTTGCGGTGCTCATGTTCACCAGCGGCACGGCAGGCTCACCACGCGCCGCCATGCTGAGCCACGCAAACCTGCTCTCGAATATCCAACAGGTCGTTGGCACCGACGACTCAATCCAAGCTTGCGACATCGTCTACGCCGTGCTCCCGATGTTTCACATCATGGGCCTCAACGTGGTGCTCGGTATTTCGTTGGCGGTTGGCGCTACGGCCGTGCTCGTTCAGCGTTTCGACCCCACCACTGCGCTCGAGACCATCCGCGACCGCAAGGTCACCGTTGTGCCCGGCGCACCGCCAATGTGGGTCGACTTCTCGATGGTCGATGCGCCCAGCGATGCATTTGCCAGCGTCCGCACAGCGTTCACCGGCGCTGCGAAGATGCCCGAAGAGGCGATGCGGCTGCTCGACGAGCGCTTCGGGGTCAAGTTGGCCGAGGGCTACGGCCTCACCGAAGCATCTCCCATTGTCACCTCTTCAGGCGAAGGCGGCCGTCGGCCCGGCTCAGTGGGCAAGGTCATCGACGGCGTGCACATGCGCATTGTCGATGAGTTTGGCGAAGACGCTCTCGACGGCGACACGGGCGAGATCTGGGTGTCGGGCCCCAACGTGTTTCAGGGGTATCTCGATGACCCCGAAGGCACCGCCAAAGTGCTCACCGACGATGGTTGGCTGCGCACCGGCGACATCGGCACCACCGACAGCGACGGTTTCGTGTATCTCGTCGATCGCGCCAAAGACCTCATCATCGTCAGCGGGTTCAACGTGTTTCCTGCCGAGGTCGAAGAAGCGTTGCTGTCCCACACTGGGGTTGCCCAAGTTGGTGTCATCGGCGTGCCGCATCCCCACACTGGCGAAGCCGTAAAGGCATTCATCGTTCCCGAACCCGGCGTGCATCTCGACGAAGACGAACTCATTGCCTACTGCAACGGCGAACTTGCTCGATACAAGTGCCCCACCAAGGTGCTCTTCGTCGACCAGTTGCCGCGCAACATCAGCGGAAAGTTGCTACGCCGCTCGCTGCTGTGATGCGGCCAGGCCAACGCGTCGGCTTGCGCCACCGCTGGCCACCAAGAATCCAGCGAACAGAATGCAGATGCCCACTAGCAGCGTGAGCGCAAAGGCTCGATCTTTGCCGAGCCGACCTGCAACTGTGCCGCTGGCTGAAAGCACCAACGTGCCGGCTGCGATGAGCACATTGCCCAGCGCCAAACGTTTTGGCTGCGACACCGTTCGTTGAGCACCTGTGGCCACAACGGGCGCACGGCCACGCATCACCCGCCACGCAGACCACAATGCGCCGAAGATGATGACCAAGGCCGACACGCCCGACCCCACGGCAGCGAAGACGCGGGGCGCCACGCCAAAGATTTCGCTGCCCTGAGGAAGATCGTGACCCGAGACGGCGGCCCGTGTTGGCGCAGTGAGCACGACCCCGGTGGCGACGCCCGAGAGCGCGATGAGCCACGTGCGAATGCGGTTTCCCCATGCGGGTCCGAGCAACAGGTACACGGTGCCCAGCGCCAACCACGGCACGTTGAGCACGGCCCCCGTAAGGAAGAACAGTCGGAACGTGGCCGTGCCCCAGCCGTGAGATTCGGCCCACCACAAGGCCAGGGCACCCACGGCGAACATCGCTAGAGAAACGGTCCACGCCAGTTCGTGCAGGCGAGAACGTCGAAGCCACCGATCGAGCGTGCTGAGCGCAAAAGCCAATGCAACGAGAGTTGCGGCAGCTGCAAGCGCGGCGTTGGTGGTCACGGCGACACGATAGTAGGTCGGCACCCGTGGCGGACTTTGTGAACGCGTGCACGAATGCCTAGCGTGTAGAACGCATGCCAGTAGAACGCCCTCGCCGCCGTATCCCCGAGGCCACTGTTGCCCGGTTGCCGGTGTATCTACGCATCTTGATCGAACAGGCCGACGAAGAAATCACGAACATCAGCAGCGACGGCCTCGCCGAACTCGCCGGTGTGAACGCAGCCAAGGTTCGCAAGGACCTCTCGTATCTCGGCAGCTATGGCACCCGCGGCGTTGGCTACGAAGTCGCCTTCTTGGTCTACCAAATTCGCCGCGAACTCGGCCTCACCCACGATTGGCCAGTGGTCATCGTTGGTGCAGGCAACCTCGGTCAGGCGCTTGCCGGATACGGCGGCTTTGGCCAGCGCGGCTTCCCCGTGGCCGGTGTTGTCGACATCGATCCCTCGAAGGTTGGCAGCATCATCGCCGGAGTCCGCGTGCGCCACATCGACGACCTCGATCAGATCGTCCAGACGCGCCACGTACATATCGGCGTGGTCGCAACACCACCATCAGCAGCCCAAGATGCGGCCGAGCGACTCACCCGGGCAGGTGTCACAAGCATCTTGAACTTCGCCCCTGTTGTGCTTGCCGTGCCCAATGGCATTAGCGTGCGCAAGGTTGATCTAGCGGTCGAATTACAGATTTTGAGTTATTACGAGCAGCGCCGAATCGGCGTTGGTCTGCAAGCCATTGGGTCGAGTGACTCTGGCCGCGGAGCGAGCGCGTAAGGTTTCACCACAAGCAGGAAAGGTTGCCGAACACGTGTCCATCGTGGTTATTGGCGTGAATCACCGTACGGGGCCACTGGCCCTGCTTGAGCGCGTTTCCGTTACCGTCGAATCGCTCCCCAAAGCCATCGCCGGCCTCACCAGTCGAGTCAACATTCGCGAGGCTGTGGTGCTCAGCACGTGCAACCGCACCGAGGTCTACGCCGTTGCCGAACGCTTCCACGGCGCGTACTCAGACATCCGCGATTTCTTGTGCGAACTCGGCGGCTTGTCGCCCGATGAACTACACCCGCACCTCTACAGCCAACACGACGAGGCTGCAGTCTCGCACCTCTTCGAAGTGGCCAGCGGTCTCGATTCTGCAGTGCTTGGCGAGACAGAAATCCTCGGCCAAGTGCGCCACGCTTGGGAGCTCGCCCAGGCCGAAGGCGGCGCAAAGGCCACCCTCAACTTGCTTTTCCGCCACGCCCTCGAAACGGGCAAACGAGCACGCACTGACACCGGCATCAGCCGCTCTACCACCAGTGTGAGCCACGCTGCTGTCGAGATGGCCACCGAACGATTGGGCACCCTGCAGGGTCGCCGCGTGCTCGTGGTCGGTGCGGGCGAAATGGGCGAAGGCATTGCGGCCGCGCTTGTCTCCGCAGGCGCCAGCGACATCACAGTCACCAACCGCACCGAGGCACGCGCCGAGCAACTTGCTGCTCGCGTCAACGGGCGAGTCGTTCCCTTCCATGATCTCACTCAGGTGATTGCTCAGGTCGATGTTCTGCTCACCTGCACCGGCGCCGGGTCGGTCATCATCGATAGCGACACCGTGCGCAACGCACGTCTTGGCGCCAACTCCGAATTGCTCATCGTCGACATTGCAGTGCCGCGAGACGTCGACAGCGCTACCGCCTCAATCGATGGCGTCACGCTGCTCGACCTCGACAACCTGCGCGACTGGGCTGCAAAAGGCATCGAGAAGCGTGCTGTCGAAGCCGACTCGGTGCGCGTCATCGTGAGCGAAGAAGTGGAACGCTTCACTATCGATGTCACTGCTCGTCAGGCCGCACCGCTCGTGGCTCAGCTGCACGAACACGCCGAGTACATCCGACTCGCCGAACTCGATCGTTACGCATCGCGCTTGGCGGCCCTCGAACCTGCACAGCGCGCCGCCGTCGAGGCCGTCACCAAGGGCATCATTGCCAAGTTGTTGCACGCCCCGAGCGTTCGTCTCAAAGAAGACGT
Source organism: Actinomycetota bacterium (assembly GCA_037139095.1). Lineage (GTDB taxonomy): Bacteria > Actinomycetota > Acidimicrobiia > Acidimicrobiales > Ilumatobacteraceae > WLMZ01. Next base: position 34,841 of record JBAXHD010000009.1, on the reverse strand, counting down.
GGGCACACCCAGCGGCGAGCGCAACGCCGCCGCGGTACGCGACCTGTTCGACCTGAGCTGAGCTCGGGCCATGTCCCACTTCGCCCTGCGCATTGCAACACGATCGAGCGCGCAGGCGCGCACTCAAGCCGAGGTCATTGCCGCAGCGCTTGAGGCCGCAAACCCCGGCTGCCACACCGAGTTGGTGTTCATCGACACGCTCGGCGATCAACGCCAAGACGTGCCGTTGCACACCATTGGCGGCCAGGGCGTATTCGTCAAAGAAGTTCAGCGGGCCGTGTTCGATGGCCACGCAGACATCGCTGTGCACAGCGCCAAAGATCTTCCCTCGCAGCCTGCTGTGTCTGAAACCGGGGCCACGCTCATCATCGGCGCGTTCACCGAACGACGCGATGCTCGCGACGCGTTGGTGGGTAGCACAATCGATGGTTTGCGACTCGGGGCCACCGTGGCAACCGGCTCTGTGCGCCGCCGAGCGCAGCTCTACGCGATCCGCCCCGATCTTCACTTTGTTGAACTGCGCGGCAACATCAGCACCCGCTTGTCGAAGGTTCCCGACGACGGCGCCATCGTGATGGCTGTCGCGGCACTCGAGATCCTTGGTCTCACCGACCGAATCGCCCAGATCATGGACGCCGACACGATGGTGCCCGCCGTGGGCCAAGGTTGTGTCGCCGTTGAGTGCAGGTCCGACGATGCAGGCGCAATCGCCGCTTTGGCGACCATCGACCACGCGCCCAGCCGGCGAGCCGTGAGCACCGAGCGTGCCTTTCTCGCCGAACTGGGGTCGGGTTGTTCATTACCCATTGGGGCACATGTTCGCGATGGCCACCTCACAGCGTTTTTGGCCAACGACAATCGCCGTTCGTTGCAATCAACCGTTCGGCTCGGTCACGACTGGTCGGCTACGGCCATCGAAACCGCTCGATCAATGCACGCAGAGATCCAGCGTTGACCGAGCTGCCGTTGGCTCATCGTCGAGTGGTCATCACTCGGGCGGTCGATCAAATCGAGCCATTGGCGCAACGGCTGCGTGCCCTCGGCGCCGAACCAATCGCGTTGTCGCTCATCGACATCACCGAGCCATCCGACGGAGGCTCTGCCTTGCGAGCGGCTCTCAAAGATCTAGGCGCATTCAACTGGCTGGTACTCAGCTCGCCAAACGGAGCTGTTCGCGTCGCCGAGGCACTACAGCAACTGGGCGAACATCGGCCTCTCGTTGCCGCTGTCGGAACTGCCACAGCAGCCCAGCTTTCGGTGCCCGCCGACCTGGTACCGCGGCGTCAGATCGCCGAGGGACTCCTCGCCGAGTTCCCCGATGGCAACGGAACAGTGCTCCTCGCTCAAGCCGAGCAAGCGCGTCCGGCTTTGGCTCGTGGCTTGGCCGCAAAGGGCTGGGACCTCACGGTCGTCTCCGCATATCGCACTCAGCCGCGCGTCCCCACGCCCGATGAGCAATCGGCAGCGCTCGGAGCCGACGCAGTGTTGTTTGCCAGTGGCTCCGCCGTCAGCGCGTGGGTCGATGTCTTCGGCACCGAAATCTCGCCTCCGCTGTTCGCCATCGGACCAGCAACAGCGCAGGTAGCGCACCAATTTGGCCTCAAGGTAACCGCTGTTGCAGCCGATCATTCTCTGAACGGATTGGTCGATTGCCTGAGGGTCTATTTTCTCGGACTCAGTTAGCCTTCCACCGATGTCCAACGGGTGAATCCCGCCGACAACAATCACGACAAGGCGCACAGATACTTGAAGACAGTTCGGCAATCGGCACGGGCCTTGGGCCTCGGTGGAGCAGTGGCGGCGCTTGCAGTTGCGACCGTCGCTGCCTTTGTCATGCCCGAGACCGCTTCAGCACGAGTCGTACTCACCACTGCGCCGGTGTCTCTGATGTCGCCCGCAGCTGCCACGAACCCTTCTGTGTCGGCCGATGGTCGTTACGTTGTGTTCGCCTCCGCCCCACCAATTGCCGATGGCCGAACCAGCAGCGTGTGGCTTAACGACCGCACCACCGGTGCGTTGACCCAACTCACCAATCTGAAGAACGGCGTCCGCATCGGTAACAGCATCGATCCAGTGATAAGCGCCGACGGTTGTGTGGTGGTGATCACCACCGAGATGGCATTCGATCTCTTCCGTGATGATGACACCGGCAAACGCTGGGATGTCTATCGCTCAACGCTCGCTCAGTGCGGCGGCAAACCAAACGACTGGCAGCTGGTGTCGTCGGCGTCGTTCAGCGATGGTCAAGGCCAGGCTCGTGGCGACGTTGACCCCACCCAGCCAGCAGCAGTCTCAAGCAGCGGCTCGGTCGTTGCCTACGCACGCCCGTTCAAGTCGCTGTCGGGTCACGACGATCCGTTGCATCGCCCCTCGGCTGTCGAGGTTGTCGATCTCTCCACTCTGGCCGAGCAGGCTGGGCACTCTGTTCAAGCATCGGGCTTGCCAGCCGAGACTGCGGGCAACAGCGCCATCTATCTTGGCCAACGCAACCCTGCGCTCTCGGGCGACGGCCGATTCGTGGTCTTCAGTTCTGACGCAACATCGAACGAGGCCGTACCCGAGTGGGTCAATCCTGCGATCGGCTCCACCTCGGCCGTGAGCCAAATTTATGCGTGGGACCGCACGAACCCTGACCCCTTTACCGCTGTTGCGCTCATCTCTCGAGGCCCCACCGGGCCTGCAAACGCAAGCGCCATCAATCCAGCCGTATCGGCCGACGGACGGTTGGTGTCGTTCGCCTCAAAGGCCACCAACCTTGTGAGCGCGCCAAGCCTCGATGCCTGTGGCAGGTTCTGCCCGTCGCAGATTTATGCGGTAGACCGCGACGCCAACAACAACTTTGTATTTGATGAAACCGACTCCACGGTCATCACCCCGGCCACACCAACCGCGCCCAGCTCCACTGCGACAACAGCCGGCACCTCGATCACACTCGTCAGTCGCGTTCCAGCGGCGCAAGGACAACCAATCATCGCGGCCGACGGCGAGTCGAACTGGCCCACGATGTCTGGCGATGGAAACACGATTGCCTTCTCGACGCAAGCAACAAACCTGCTCGCTATTCGCACACCTGGCGGCGGAGATGTCAACGACGGCGACCTCATCGTGGCCGACTTGGGAACATCCAATTTGCACCGCGCATTCGATGGCCCTTCACCGGCGGCCGGCGCTCACGCCAACGCACGCCTGTCGGCCAACGGTCGCGTGCTGGTGGCCGACACCATCGTGGCCAACCAACTGCTCGCTAACCCATCCATCGTCGGCAGGCACGTTGTCGCTGTGTCATTCACACCTACCTTGTCGATGGCAAACGCCGATCTCGGCACCGTCACCGTGGGTGTGCCCGGCCCCGAGTGGTATGTGAACGTGGTCAATGATGGCCCTGGCGCATTCGTGCCCAATGCCGTCACAAGCGATAACACCGATTTCACGATCTCGGGTGGATCGTGTCTCGATCGGTCTGCAGTCCCAGCGGGCAAGAGTTGCTCGGTCAACGTGATGCTCACCCCCTCGGCCATCGGGCTGCGTGCGGGCACGCTGACGGTTGCTGAGGCCGGCTTTGGCGCACTGTCGATTTCAACGCCGCTCACCGGCGCTGGCGGCGAGCCGGCACTCGAAGCCACCCCAGCAGGCCTCGATTTTGCCCCAACGGTGGTGGGCCAATACACCGCTGCGTCGTCTACGAATATCAGCAGCGTCTTCATCGCTCCAGCAGCAGTGCGACTGATCAAGATCACTGGGCAGAACCCCGACGATTTCACCATCGGCGTCAACGGCTGCAACACACAGGTCATTGGGCCAACGGGCTGTCCCATCGAGGTCTCGTTCAACCCAACAGCAGGCGGGCGGCGCACCGCCACCCTCAACGTGGGCATCGCACCGGGCCAATACACCAGCATCTTCCTCAGTGGCGAAGGGATCTACACCCCATCGGTCATCACCACCGCAACTCGTATTGCGCCGGGGCGCAAGCTCGGCATCGATGGCCACGGCTTCCCAGCAAACTCGGGAGTACTCATTGGTTGGAGCGATGGCAGCGGCCGGCCCGCGTTAGCAATCACCGACATCACCGGATCATTCGTGGCCAACATGCTCGTACTGAAGAACGAACATCCTGGCCCGCGTACGTTGGTTGCCCAAGTCTTAGACGGCCCGCTTGCCACCACAACCGTCACGATTGACCAACCCGTCACGTTGACACCGGGCTCAGCAGCTTGGCCGCGGCCCTAGCCCGAGCGCTCTAGGTCAGTTGTTCACCAAGGTGCCGCTCAGCAATACCGCCGGCACGCACGCCCCAACCGTAGGGTCGCCAACACCGCTGCAGGCAAAGGTGAAGACCACCTTCTCGCCCGCTTGAAAGACCAGCGGACTCACCAACGCAACGCTCTCGTTGCCGGTGGAGTTCTCGAGGCGCCACGGGATGAGCACCACGTCGTTTCGCGACAACGTGGCGGCGCCCGAATCGAGGTTGGGGTTCTGCAACATCACGTCGGTAATGCGCAGCAGTTTGCCGCTGGGCACTACGTACTGGTCCGACTCTGACGCGCTCGGGGCAACCCTGAGGACCAACCGTTGGCTGAACGCTTCGCCGTTCACCGCTGCAGAATTGTCGTTGATCGGCACAGAGCCATCGGTAGGCAACGACGAACCAGATGCATCAGCCGGATTTGTTGTGACTGCCGCCGAAGAGCCGCCCAAACGAACTGCATCCTTGGCAACGTTCTCGATGGCCGGCTTGGCGAGCACAAACCAGGCCAACGCCGCGAGTGCCAGCACAGCACCGATGCCTGCAAGATTTCGTTCGATGGTCTCGGGCACAACAGCGGTCTGCACAAAGGTGGCCTCTGCTACCGCTGTCTCGAAACCCCGCTGGTCGGCCTCGACTGAAAAGGGAAGTGCACGCGCCTGCGACCGCCAATGGCGATGAACTGCCTTGAGCCGCAGCCGGGCAACACTCTTCGCGCCAGGCTCAACGCCCACTGCCGGTGGGTCGAAATCGCCGTCGAGTCGTTGCGATGTATCGATGAGATGCAGCCGACAGCTGGCCTGCACATTGCCGTGGTTCTCGACCAAGAAATCGAAGGTGGCCCGACGGTGACCGCGCAGCACTGGCTGTAGCGCCAACACTCGACGATCGTGAAAGGCGCCAATCTGCAGGGTGCTCTCGACAACGGTGACCTCATCGGGTTCGGTCTGGGGGATGATGCGCACGGTGAGCGGCGTTGGCCCAGCAGCGGTAGTAGGCAGCCGCGGTGGGCGCAGCGTGACCGTAACAATCTCAGAAGAGCCGCCAAACAATGTGACAACCGGGGGCGACAAACGAACCCACCCGGCCACGAGTCCGGCCGGAATGAGCGTGAACGTCTCGGTGCGATTACCGAGATTAGTAACGGTGAGTTGCAACGTCTCGGTATCGCCGGGTTGCAACTCGAGATCAGACACTGAGAACTGCGCTTGAGCTGCCATTGTTTGACGACGCTAGCCGCTATCGTCGTGCACCGTGGGTCCCTTCGATCTTCCCGATGCGCTGGTTTTCGATCTTGACGGCACCATTGTCGACACCGAGTCCATCGAGTACGAATCGATTCGGCAGGTATGGGCCGGCCATGGCGCCGACTACACCATCACCCGGTTCGAACAAGTCATCGGCACAAGCTCTGCCGCCAACTGGCTGTACGAGTTAGAAGCGCTCACCGGTCGCACTGTGAACGCCTCTATCGCCCGCGAGCACTACGGCCAAGTACGCGCTCAACTGCTGAGCACCCTGAGCCCACGGCCAGGTATCGAAACACTGATCAAGCAAGCGGCCGGCGCCGGAGTGCCATTGGCCGTTGCTTCAAACTCCACGCTGGCGTGGGCCGAGGCTCGCTTAGGCGACCTCGGGTTGCGCGACTTTTTCAGTGCGCTCATCACCATCGACATCGCTTCGCATCCCAAGCCGCATCCGCATCCATACCTCGAGGCGTGCGCTGCAGTCGACGCGATGCCGTCTCGCTCTGTGGCATTCGAAGACAGCGCCACCGGCACCGCATCGGCCCGAGCCGCTGGCCTCTTTACCATCGCCTGTCCGGTAGCGCTCAGCGCTGGGCACGATCTGTCGGCTGCACACCGCATCATCGACTCACACATCGAACTCAGCCTCACCGATCTAGGACGTGCCGTTCGACCCTGAAGCCCTACGATGGCTCACGTGGTTGCACACTTCCCCATCGCTCGGCCTCGCCGCCTCCGTCGCACTTCGGCGCTTCGTGAACTCGTTGCAGAGACCCGTCTGTCGGTCAATGATCTTGTCGCCCCGCTCTTCGTCCGCGAAGGCATCGCAGCGCCGCTGCCCATCGTGTCGTTGCCTGGCGTCATGCAGCACACGGTCGAGAGCCTGTGTACCGAGGTTCGCGAGCTTGTAGCTCTCGGCGTCAAGGCCGTCATTTTATTTGGCGTTCCAGCCAACAAAGATGCCATCGGGTCAGGCGCCTTCGATCCGCAAGGCATCGTGCAAGTGGCGCTGCGTCAACTACGCAACGAATTTGCCGATCGCGTTGTGCTGATGGCCGACCTCTGCGTCGACGAATACACCGATCACGGTCACTGCGGAGTGCTCGACGCGCATGGCGATGTCGACAACGATCTCACGCTCGATATTTACGCGAAAGCAGCCGTCGCCCAAGCCAACGCTGGCGCTCACGTGGTTGCGCCCAGCGGCATGATGGACGGACAAGTGGGGGCTATTCGCAGCGCGCTCGATGCAGCCGGCCACACCGACGTAGCCATCTTGGCCTACTCGGCCAAATATGCCAGCGGCCTCTATGGTCCCTTCCGCGACGCAGTCGATGTGCAGATCGCAGGCGGCGGCGACCGCAAGGGCTACCAACAAGATTGGCGCAACGCGCGTGAGGCGCTCACCGAAGTTGAGGCCGACATCGCACAGGGCGCCGACATGGTGATGGTCAAGCCGGCACTGTCGTATCTCGATGTCATCGTTGCCGTACGGGCAATCACCAACTTGCCCGTCGCGGCGTATCACGTCAGTGGCGAATACGCGATGATCAAGGCAGCGGCAACCAACGGTTGGATCGACCACGACACCGTGGCGCTCGAGCAACTCACGGCTATCAAGCGCGCCGGAGCCGACGTGATCCTCACCTACTTCACGCGATGGTTCGCTGAGCGCGCCAACGGCAACAACGCTGCGGGCGGGTCGCCATCATGATCCCCTATTGCGATGCCTCAAAATGCGAAGCCGCTGGATGTGTACCCACCGTGTGCACCGGCGCTGGCATCCCATCAAACCGCGAACTCTTCGATCGTTCATGCGCCGCGATCCCTGGTGGGGTCAACTCGTCAATCCGAGCCTTTAAGTCAGTGGGCGGATCTCCATACGTCGTTGCGCGCGCGCAAGGTCCATACGTGTTCGATGTCGAGGGCACGCGCTACATCGACCTCGTACAGAGCTACGGCGCTGTCATCGTGGGTCACGGCCACCCGGCTATCACTGATGCCATCTCTACCGCGGCGGCCGACGGCACCTCGTTCGGCGCTCCCACGCCGCGCGAAATGAAACTGGCCGAGGCCATCCGCGAGCGAGTGCCAAGTTGCGAACGGGTGCGGCTGATGAACAGCGGCACCGAGGCCACCAGCACGGCCATCCGTTTAGCTCGTGGCGCAACAGGCCGCGACCGCATCGTCACGTTCTCGGGCAACTTCCACGGCGCCACCGATGCGTTGCTGGTTGCCGGCGGCAGCGGCCTCGCCACGCTGGGCTTGCCCGGCACTGCTGGTATCCCCAACGCCACCGTGGCCAACACCATCGTTGCGCCATACAACGTGGTGCCCAAGCTCGACGATCAAGTCGCTGCTGTCATCGTTGAGCCCGTGGCCGCCAACATGGGTGTCGTTGCGCCAGTTGCTGGATTCCTCAGCGGGCTGCGTGCCGAGTGCGACCGCGTTGGCGCACTGCTCATCTTCGACGAAGTGATCACCGGATTTCGTCTTGGCTCTGGTGGCGCCCAGCATCATTTCAGTGTCCGGCCCGACCTCACCTGCTTCGGCAAGGTCATCGGCGGCGGACTCCCCATTGGTGCTGTCGGCGGACGCGCCGATCTGATGGAAGTGCTCACGCCAATTGGCAAGGTTTTTCATGCGGGCACCCTGGCCGGAAACCCCATCGCCACTGCAGCCGGTCTTGCGGTGCTCAACGAACTCACCCCCGACGTGTACACCGAGCTTGGGCGGCGAGCCCTTCTGTTGTCGTCGCTCTTGAACGACGCTTGTTCATCCGCTGGTCTGGTCGCTCAGTTCCCGGTGGTCGGAACCCTCGTGGGCATGTATCTGGGCGATGGTCCACTGCCCACCAACTTCGACGAAGCAAAGACAACCAGCGAGCCGACCTACGCCGCGCTGTTTCGTGCAGCGCTCGCCGAGGGCATCGCGTTGGCGCCCGGCGCATACGAAGCACTGTTCGTTGGGCTTGGCCACGACGACTCCGTGCTCGATCAAATCTCAGTTGCCGCGCATCGCGCTGCGGCCACTGCAATGCGTTCACTCGCCTAACTGACACTCCATCGCTCACGCACTGGCATACGCTCGTCGGGATGCGGCAGTTCTTCTCATGGCGAATCTGGGCTGCCTTCGTCGTGTTGATCGCGCTCGCCGTTGCGCTGAAGACAATCCTTCCGGGATCAACGACCACTGACACGGTTGCGTCTGGTGCTTCGCCACGAACTATCGACTTCATGGCCCCCGTGTTTCAGTTGCTGCCGTCGCCCGATTTCTCTGTCGCCGACGGCGTGGTGCATGGATCCGCCGATGCCGTCATCGATGGCAATCGCACAATGCACATCGTCGACGGAACCCTCGGCTCGAACTCGTGTACAAACATCACCGAAGTCAGCGCATGTGTGGTGTTCGCCGACCTTCTGGGCGAAGCCGTGGTGTGGTTCGCACTCGTTCCCAAAGAGGTCGGCACGAAGGTGACCTTGCCGCCGGTTCAGTCGCTGCTGGGCAACGGCTTGGTGCAGCTGTCCAACGGGTGGATCGTGAGAACTGCCGCCAGCATCGACTACAACTGTCCGCAAGAGTCAGGTTCGCTGTCGGAGTTCGTGTCGAAGTTTGGACCCAAGAGCACCACCGTGATCGATGTTGCCAAGCAGCGCGTGACTGCAGTGCATTGTTCGCCCGACGTGACCGCAACCAACTGAGCCGATACCGCTGTAACGCGGCAACACGCTGTGGGTTGCGGCTATTGCATCAATGCTCTGGCCGCGGCCAGACCCGACAAGACAGCGCCTTCTACCCGTGGCCCCGCGAAGGCATCGCCAGCGAGCACCAAAGGACCAGCCGACTCGGCAGCTACCCAACACGGCTCAGGCCAGATGACTCGTGGTGTGGCGAAGCGCCACTTCTTCAGTTGCGCCTCGACGACGTTGGCCGAGCCAATGTAATCGGCAGCGGCAGCGATGAGTTCGGCAATGAGTTCGTCACTCGATTGGTTCCAGTGCTGCTCGGACCATCCGGCCGCCGCATGCACCGTGAGCGCTGGCGAATCGCTGATGCCTTTGCGTTGATTGTCGGCAACGAAACTCAACGTGTCGGTTGGGTTGTTGAGGCCGCCCGGTTCGGCGACGGCGGGAGCACGATCGAGTACAGCCAACAACGCGACGGTGCGGTCATATTCGGTGCGCACAAGTTCTTCTGGCAAGGCCACCTCGGCCGACACGATCAACGAATACGACTGCGCTAACGGGCATGTCACAACCAACGCATCGGCCAGCACCGACGTGCCGTCATCGAGGGCAACATCCCACGCGGCGCCGCTATTCGCAGCGCCGGGTCTGATTGCGAACACCAATGTGTTGCAGCGCACATCGAGGCCAACGGCAAGCGCCTTCGCCCACGCGTTCATGCCTGCGCGCACCGCATAGCGCGGGTAGCCATCGCCTTCGGGAGAAAAACCCCGGCACCACTCGAACACCAAGCCCGATGTGAGATGCGGCTGAACGACGGCAGCGAACTCGTCGCTACGAATCGTGAAGAACTGCGCGCCATGATCGAACCGAGACGACCCGATGCGACGCGTTGCCAACCGGCCTCCGGGTGAACGACCTTTGTCGAAGACAACAACGTGATGTCCCGCATCGCTGAGTTGTCGAGCGGCAGTCAACCCCGCCAGACCGGCGCCGACTATAACAACGCGCATCAGTAACTATGACGCGAGATCGGTGGCGTCGGTCGCCGTGACAGCAGCCAACGTTGCTGCCTGTTCGGCAGCGACACAACGATCGAGGAAGTTGAGTAGCAAACGATTGAAGGTACTGGCGTGCTCGACCATGAGCCCGTGAGCCGCGCCGGAGATCACGGCAAGCTCGGCGAAGGGAATGAGCTCGGCAAGTTCTTCGGAGTCGCCGCGAGGCGTAAGGATGTCTTGGTTGCCCACCATGATCAGCGTGGGCACATCGAGCTTGGTGAGCTCATCGGCCATCGACTCATCGGCCGACAGAATCGCGCGCACCTGCGCAACGAATGCGTGCGTTGGACGGCCAAACGCCATCGGCCCCAGCCAGCCAAGCATTGGCGTGGCGCGACGGAACGAACGCGGACCAATCACCCATCGCGCTGCCTCGTTGGCCATCGCGCCCATGCCGCGCTCGCTTGCGGTTGATGCCCAACTGCTGAGCAACTCGCGCCGCCACGGATGGTTGCGACACGCGGTGCATGCAAGCGTGAGCGAACGAACTCGCTCGGGATACTTAAACGCAATGAACTGGCTGATGACTCCGCCCATCGATGCGCCAACAACGTGAGCCGACTCGACACCGGCGTGATCGAGCACTGCGATGGCATCGTCGGCCATCTGCTCGATGGAATACACACCGAACGGTTTGTCGCTGCGGCCAGCACCACGGTTATCGAGCGCGATCACCTGATAACGCGACGCGAGCGCAAGACGCTGCATATCCCAGCCGTGCTTGTCGGCTCCGAGACCTTGCACCATCAACACAGGCGGGCCATGACGGCGACCGATGGCCTGATAGTGCAAACGGACTCCGTCGGCTGCGCGTGTGTATGTCATTACTCAGCCCTCGCCCAGCCATCCGAGACCGGGTACCCCGGTGCGTGTACCGCCCAACTCGTCGAGCAGATCTTGCAATCGACGCTGTGCATGTTCGGCCAACTCGACTTCGGCAAGGGGGCCTCGGCGCTTCTTACGCGACCGCAACGCAGCGACCACTTCGACGCGAGCCTGGCGACTGACCACGGTGCTCAACGTGGCGGCCACATGCACTGGAACATTTTCGCGAATGGCAGCTCCCACGAGTTGCGGATCTACCGCACCCGCATAGCGCGGGTTGAGCGAGCCATCGGCTCCGAGAACCACGAGTTGGCCATCTCGCAATGCGCCTGCTATTTCATCGGGTTGCGCCAACAAGCCACCGACACGGCGGAGCAGCGGACCGAATGGAACCGTGTCGGGGCGACCCACAAAACGCACCGGCCGATGCAGTGCCTCGCCTAGCGCGAACGCCGTAGAGATCGGCGTGAGCGCAAACCGACGAGTGTTCACAATGATGAGCGCACCGCCGCGGGGCAGCAACTGTTCTCCGCCAACGCTCACGTCCCAACGAAGGTTGGCCCAAGGAGCAATGGCCTCAACGAGGTGCTGATCCCGACCCCAATGATCGACCGTTGGCCGAGGCCACACCACCGACACCGGACGCGTAGCGAGTCGCACAACCTGCGCGATGGGGTCGCGCCGAACGCTGGGAATCTCGGTGACAGACCTGCTCGACGTGTCGGCCAAGTGAACGCTCATGACGCCAGACCCTGCTGCCACGGTGCGGGTGTGGCGGGTCGCACGTGCACAACCGACGGCCAGGCATACAGACGATCGATGACCTCGGGGGTGCTCTGGGCGGGAGTGACCCCAAGCAACTCGAGTGCGCGGCCACCATCGACAAGCCGACCGCGGTGCAACAGTTCGATCACGTGATCGGGCACAGGGGCACCCACGAAATGGCTGAGCCTGCGCGCAATGCCCCATTCGGGGCCAAACAACGGCAACGGCAAACGGCGGCCGCGCAAGATGGCTTGCCATGCGGTAATTGCCTCGGGGGCCACCACGTTGACGGGTTCGGCTAAACCAACGCGGGCCGCCGCAACGAGCGCTTGCGCAGCATCGGCATCGCGCAGCACTGCAAACGGCGGATCGGCGAGTGCACTAAACGGCACCGCCGGAAGGCGCAAGAGACGACCAAGCGGACTCGGCACGTGCGGGCCAAGCACCGGAGCTAAGCGCACTGCGCCAACGCTGACACCGGCACGTTGACCCACATCGTTGGCGATGGCCTCAAGACGCTCAGCCATGCGGCCGAACTCGGTGGTCGGGTTGATCGCTGCCGATTCGTCGGGACGAGTGAGCGCACCACGCGCTCGGCCATAGACCGAAGCAGCGCTGCGAAGCACGATGTGCTCGAGCGCTGAGCACTCGGCGGCCGCTCCAAGGAACGACGTTGCCGCTTGCTGCGTGAAAGCAACAGCGGTACGGGTGTTAACTCTGGCATCGGGCTCCCACACCGCAATGTGAATCAGCACATGTGGGTTGAACCGAGAAACGACATCGACAACGTGGGCGCGGTTGTTCGCGTCGATGCGATGGAACACTGCTTTGCGTAAGCGGCGACGCGGCGGATCGACATCGATTCCTTCGAGTTGGCCAACCCACGGCTCGGTCTCGAGCATCGAGGCCACGAGCGAGCCGAGTTCGCTGCCCATCCCCGTGACCAGAACGCGGCGCCCTTTCATCCGGACAACGCTACCGGAGCCAACTGCGCCGTGTGACAGATGGCGAAGAGCTCAAGCTCTCCTCAAGACCGCAGTGATTCCTGCCGATACCTCTTGAGAAGCAGGAAGGAGGCGCCGTGGTGACCAACCAATCACGTAGATCACATCAACAACTTCGCGCCCCTGTCGTTGTTGTTCGCCGACGTCGCCTGAGGGTAGGGCTCATCTGTTCGTTGCTCGCGATGGCGTCAAGCCTGGCGGTAGTTACTGGTGTCTCACCGTCTGTCGACGCCGGCGCCTCGGGTGCCGCTGGCACGGCCAAGCCCACTGGAACCAAGAAATCGAGCACGACCACAACAACAATCGCGGGGCCGACCATCGCCCTCGCTCAGTTTCCAGTGCAAGGCCTCTGCGGCTTTGTGGACTCGTACGGCGCACCACGTTCGGGCGGTCGCCGCCATGAGGGCGTCGACATCATCGCCAAAAAGGGCCTCAACGTGTACGCCGTAAACGACGGCACGCTCACCAAGCGCTACATCGATCTCGCCGGGCAACTCTCCGGAAACGGATGGCGGCTCACGACCGCCGATGGCACCTACTTCTTTTACGCGCACCTCTCGGCCTTTGCCGATGGATTGTCGGTTGGGTCAACCGTGGTGGCAGGCCAGATCATTGGATACATCGGTGCCACTGGCAACACTGACACTTCACATCTTCACTTCGAGATTCATCCCCAAGGCGGGCCACCGATCAACCCAACCCAAAGTGTGATGGCTGTCGATGGTTGCAAGATCACCGAACCACCGGCTGCAGCGCTGGCGCTGACTTCAACCACAACTGCGGCGGGCACCGTTGCACCGACTTCGACAACTGCCACCACGACGCCTGCCACCACGACTACGACTGCACCGACTGCACCGGCAGTGCCGGGCCTTCGCTTTGACCCAGCGCTGCGTTGGCACTTCATCAATCCAGTGGCAGTGCTCACGGCCTCATCGGCATCGGCTCTGCAGCCAAATGTCACCAAGAAGATCAACGTGGCCGGAGTCAACGGGCTCAGCACCACTGCAGCAGCAGTGGTGGTTCGTATCTCGGCTACGAGCAAGCAGACAGCAAGCATCGTCGTGCACCCATGCGACGCACCCGCTCCGGCGGCGACCTCATTGTCGGTTGATGCCGGACCAATGGCCATCGGATACGCCACTGTCGCGGTCAACAACGGCCAGATCTGCGCCACGAGCAGCGCAGCGGCTCAGGCACGAATCACCGTGGTCGCGCAGCTTGAGCCGGCCGGTGTGGGCGCTCTTCCTGTAGCGACCCATCGGGTCATCGACACACGAACCACCAAGCGCCTGGCAGCAAACCAGTTGGTCACGCTCACTCCAGAGATGCTCGGCGCATCGGCCGATAGCCAAGCGTTAACCGCCACTTTCACCGTGATTGACCCCGCTTCGTCGGGCACGCTGTTGATCACCCCGTGCGGAGGCAATGAAGTGAAGGCACCATTTGTGAGCTCACGGATGACTTCGTTCAGCATGGTGGTTCGAATGAACTCAACCGGGCTGTGCCTGAAGCCAACTGTTGCCACCAACGTGCTCGTCGATGTCACCACGGTGTGGCGTCAAGATGCGCCGGGCCTGTTCCCTATCACAGCAATTCGTCGATTCGATTCACGAACCTTGAACGCGCCACTCGGTTCTGCTCCAACACCTGTTGTGCTCGGCCCACTCGCAGGCGCTCCGGCGAAGGTAACCACTGCCCAGGTAAACCTCACCTTGATCGGTGGAGCAAACGGCGCATCCGTGTTCATGTGGCCGTGCGCTCAGCCTCGCCCCGAGGGATCGATTGCCGTGGTGACACCGAATAGTCAAGCCACGTTCTCGGTGATGACCACCATCGCCGATGGCGGGTTCTGCCTTGCGAGCAATGCGCCCGTACATGTGCTGGCCGACATCGTTGCGGTGGGCTAACGAACCTCAGCCGAGGCCGCGATCGTCTTGCTTGAGCGCTGTATCTACCGAAAGCGCAGCGGCCACAACCAGCGACAGCAACGGCTGAGGAATGTGATCGTGCAACTGCACCACATAATTGTCGGCAGTAGTGAACAACGTTTTGGCGATGCCCTCAAAGGTCTTGGTGATGCGGGCCACTTCGGCACCGGTGTGATCTTCGATGCGAAAGTTCCAGGCGCGCCAGTTCTCGGCAGTGATTGAGCCCACTGCGGCGCCGCCCGCCTCGAGGCCAAACCGAATCTTGCCGAACACGTTCTGCTGCACGATGCGACCGATCTCGGCGCCGGCAGGGTCGCTCACAATGATGCTCGACTTCATCAATTTCGCAGGACGCGTGAGCTGCAGCACCGTTGCTCCACTGGCGTCGGTGATGACATAACGGTGGGTGAGGAACTGATCCCAACTGGTCAGCAACCGCACTGCCTTCTTGGCCGCAGACTGGCCCACCTCGTTCACCGCGGCCACCTGCTGGCCCTGCGCATTGAAGACCGAATACTGGTTGGTGAGCTCAATGATCTTGGCCTTTTGATTCACCACGAGGATCGGCTCAGTGAACAGCGTGCCGGCCCCTTCAAAGGCTGCATTCTGAATGTCGGCACCGCGGTATCCGGTGCCCGAGACCTGACGAGTGATCTTCTCTGGGTCGCCCTCGTTGCCGACGGTAAGCCCTTGCTCAAATCGATCGAGGCGGGTTGAGTCCAGCGGATCGATTCCGGTGACCCCGTTGTTGCTTACGTGATGGGTCCACACCGAGCCATCCCAATAACGCAACTGATGACGCTTCATTGGATCGGGATACCAATTCGAAGGCGCCGTGCTCATAGCACGAACCTTAGATCAACGAAGAGTGTGTGCCATGAGGATGACCTCACGGGCAAAAGGATCGAGCTGACGCTCGGCAATGCGCTCGGTAATCATGATGGCCTGCGAGCTGTCTTCGACAAGCCCGCTCCAGCGGATGTAGCCACCCATGATGCCGATGACGCGGTCGCCCACTTCTTCGTTGTGCACGATGACCTTCACGCCTGCATCAAGCAACGCATGCAGTTCGGTGTAAAACGCCTTGAGCCACGGAGCCAGATCTTCGCCCGTGAACGGACGATGCCGGTAGTTCACACCGAGCTCTTCGTAGTTGTGCAAGTTGTGCGGCGCAGGAATGATCGAGATCAGACAACCAAAACCGTTTTCACGGATCCAGATGATCTCTTCTTGGCGGCGCACCCGACGGTGGTTCTCGCCGTAGCCGCCGGGACGCTCGCACACAGCGAGTTTGTCCTTGAGCACCCACGTGAAGTTGCGTGGAGTGATGCCAAGGGCCCACTTGCCCCGAAGGCGCGGCGGCACTAGTTCACCTCGCTACAGAACAGCATTAAGTTCGCGGCAACAACACGAGCGAGCATCGGGTTGCCACACTAGCGGAGCGACTGCCCATCAAGCGAGAGACGCTGATTACTCCTACGAATTCGTCGGCCGTCGTTGGTCTCACAGCCGGCAACCTCACCCCGCGCAACGGCCAATACGCGCTCAATCGTGGCGAGATCGGGTGGATGCTCGCCGGTGAGCCACGTTCGCACGGCTCGCCGGGCCAACGGCAGGGGTGCAGCAGCCAGTGCCTTGCAATCGGTTGGATCAAGCGCCGCAGCGAGTTCGTCGAGCAGGTCGGCGTCGGCACGCCAGACCTCGGCTTGCCGCGTGAGCAGCGGCACTAGGTCACGCTGGGCCACGTCGTTCATCAGCGGTAGCAGTTCGGCGCGCACACGGTTACGCAGATGCACTGCCAATCGGTTCGATGGGTCGTCGACGAGATCAAGGCCGAGTTGACGGCACAGTTCGTGCGTTTCGTGCCGACGAATCTGCAGCAAAGGGTGGCGATGAGGCCGCATGCCGCTAAGCCCATTGAGCGCGCCGCCGCGCAGAAGATTCAGCAACATCGTCTCGGCCTGATCATCGGCGGTGTGTCCGGTGAGCGCATCGGGGCCAAGCACGCCGTAGCGAGCAGCACGAGCCCTCGCCTCTTGATTGGGTCCGGGAGTTACGTGTACCTGTTCGCCACGAAACTCGGCACCGACAAGTGCTGCGGCAGTAGCAACGACCGACGCTTCGGTGGTCGAACCGTCACGCAAGCCATGGTCAACATGTACCGCTGTGACACGACAACCTGCTGCGGCTGCGAGCACCAGCAAGGCCATCGAGTCGGGGCCACCAGAAACAGCGCAAACAACATCGTGGCCAGCAACCAATTGCGGACAACGCGCGAGCAACGACACCACAAGGGGATGCCGATTGAGTTGATTCAGTTGGATGGACGACGACATGTGATCGTGCCCGCCAACTGATTCAGTCTTCGCGACGACGTTTGCCGTTCGGGTACTTTGCGGCCGTGACTGTCTTGAGATACAGACCCACGAGGGCCAACGTAACGCCGCCGCCGCCGAGAAGGAGCAGCAGGCCGAGCCACCAGTGGAAAATTACTGCGATCACGTGACGAGCATAGCCAGACAGGTGCGCATCGTCTGAATCTGGCGACGTGATCTCTGCAGCGGGTCTTGGCTGGCAGATGTCAGTGGGTGGAGATTTCGACTTCGGGATCCTCGCCGAAGCACTGCTTAATCTTTGCCAGCAGGCCCTCGGGCATCTCGTCGTTGCGGCACTTAGCGGCAATAACCACCCGGAGTTCGGCGTGAAAATCGAACGCCTCAAGGCAATCGGGGCAACCCTCGAGGTGAGCGTGAATCACGCTGCGAGCGGTCTCTGACATTTCGCGATCAAGAAAAGTTTGAAGTTCGCGAAGCGTGTCGTTGCAATCAGTCATTGGTGAGTTCCGTCGGCGGTGTGAGGTTCAGCGCCAACCGGATCAGAAGAAATCAGGCCGCGCTCGCTGGCGAAGTCATACAACAACTTGTGCATCGCTTTTCTTCCCCGATGCAAGCGACTCATCACGGTTCCCTCGGGTATGTCGAGGATGCCCGCGATCTCTTTGTAGGCAAAGCCCTCTACATCGGCGAGCAACACAGGCATTCGAAAGTTCTCGGGGAGTTCTTCGAGCGCGGCTTTCACTTCATCGTCGGTGAAGAGATCGAACATCGTGTCTTCGGCGCTGCGGTTGCTGAGCGAAGCATCAAGGCTGCCGAGGCGGCGATACAGATAGAGGTCTTCGATGTTGTCGAGACCGGTTTCACTGGGTCGACGCTGCGCGGCACGGTACTTATTGATGAATGTGTTCGTGAGAATGCGGTACAACCAAGCACGAAGGTTCGAGCCCTGCTCGAAACCAGCGAAGCTTCGCCAGGCGCGTAAGTAGGTTTCTTGCACCAGGTCTTCGGCATCGGCCGAATTGCGAGTGAGACGCAGCGCCGCCGAATACAACTGAGGCGCGAACTGCATGGCTTGGTCTGCAAAGTCCGCTCGATCAGCCATAGACGAGACCTTAGTAGCCGAACTACCGACGACCTTCCCGGATTTCGGCGGAGTCAGTCGGTAGCGGTGGGCATGTCATCGACAACGACATCGAGCTGCTTCACAAAGCGCGAGAGCAGGTCGGCGAAGTCGGCGCGCTCTTGTGGTGTGAAAGCGCCCATCAGGCGGCGAATGACTCGACCACGGCGGCGATCGATGTCTTGGTGTTGCTGACGTCCCTTTTCAGTAATGCTCACCATCACGACTCGTCCGTCGTCGAGGTCGGCGCGGCGTTCGGCCAGACCGTCTTTGACGAGTCGCTGCACCGCGCGCGTGGCGGTTGATGGATCGACGCGCAACGCTTCGGCCAACTCGCTCATTCGCCAGAACGGGCGAAACACCAACACATCAAGACTGTCCATTTGGCCGGCATCGAGAGCATCGTCGGCGTTACCGAACATGTAATCGCGCAGCGCCACCGTGCTGGCTCCGCGACGCATTTCGCGCCACGCCAAGCCAATACGAACAGCAACATCGCGATCGGTGGCTGAGCTCAGATCGACCGCTAAGGGGGGAGTTGCCATGGGCACGTAGGGTACAACTCGTGGCAGACGCAACTGACTACTCAGCTCACGGCAGCGGATTGCAAACTCCGCTTGACGCACTCGGCGTGATGGCCAACCAAGACGTGATGATCACCCCAACGTTGCGACACGCCGAGTTCTTTACGATGCGCGGTCTCCTTACCTTGCTGTGGCACGAGCCCGAGCCAGGTACCGCCGCAGCACCAGCAGCCATCGTTGCGTGTGGTGGCGCGATGGGCGGACTCCTTGGACCCGCCGATGGCCTCTACCACCAGCTCGGCGAAGTGTGGGCCTCGCGTGGCGTTCCGGTCATCCGGGTGAGCTATCGGCGACCCAACGATATGGATGCGTGTTGCATCGATGTAGCGGCTGCAGTTCAGCTAGCCGTTGCCGGTGGCGGCGCAGAGCGGGTGGTATTGATGGGCCACAGCTTTGGTGGGGCCGTCGCAGTTCGAGTCGGCGTCGGACTTTCCGAGATGGTCACGGGCGTGGTCACGTTTGCCACGCAATCAGCAGGGTGCGAACTGGCGGGCGGCTTGGCCGGAAAGCCACTGTTGCTTTTCCACGGCGACCGCGACGAAATTCTGCCGATGCAGGCAAGCGAAGTGGTGCGTGCCATCGCCGGCACGGGCGAGCTCGTTGTCTGCCCCAACGATGGCCATCTGCTTGCCAAAAGCGGCCCACTCATGTTCGAACGCCTTGAGCAATGGCTTCCCGAGGCCCTCGGCCTCTAAAGCGTCAGCGCACGGTTGGCGTGCGCTGAAGCGGCGCGTGTTGCAGCCGCGGGAGCACCAGTCGACCGAACCGCTCGGCCTCGTCGCGATGCGGATAGCCCGACAAGATGAATGCGTCGATGCCGTGGTCGCGATACTGCTGCATTTTGGCGACGATCTGATCAGGGTCGCCAACAAGTGCAGCGCCGCATCCACTGCGCGCCCGACCGATGCCGGTCCACAAGTTGTCCTCGATAAATCCATCGAGGTTCGCTGCTTCGCGAAGTTCGGCTTGACGCCGCACGCCTACTGATTGGCTGTCGAGCGACAGAGCTCGAATACGCGCGCCTTCGTCGTCGTCGAGTGCGGCAACCAGATGCGCTGCTGCCGCATGAGCCTCGGCCTCGGTGTCGCGCACGATGACATGCACGCGGTATCCGAACCGCAAGGTGCGACCATGGCGAGCAGCGCGGGCGCGCATGTCGCCCACAAGATCGGCGACACCTTCGAGCGTGTCGGGCCACATGAGGTACACGTCGGCAGCAGCAGCAGCCACCTCGCGTGCGTCGTCAGACAGACCGCCGAAGTACAACGGCGGACAGCGACCGCTGACCGTGCCAACACGTGGCGGATCGAGATGCAACTGCACGAAGTCGCCATCGATATCAACCCGATTGCCATCGAGCAGCGTTCGCAACGCGGTCATCACTTCGAGCGTGCGTTGGTAGCGCGGCGCGCTGGCCAACACCTGGCCCGGAAGATCGGAGGAAATGATGTTGACCGTGAGCCGGCCCTGCATCATTTGGTCGAGCGTGGCGATCTGGCGCGCCAACTGCGGCACCCACATTTCTCCGGTGCGAACCGCCACCAGCATGCTCATGCGATTGATAACCGGCGCCATCGCGGCGGCAAACGCGATTGAGTCGATTCCTAACGCATAGCCCGATGGAAGTAACACGTTGTCGAAGCCAACGGACTCGGCCGCGCGCACGATGTCGCCGCAGTGCTCGAGGCTGCTGCGCAAGCTGGGGTCTGCGACTCCGAGTTGGGCATAATCGTCGTCGCAGAGCGCAGCGAACCAACTGACCTCGCAGGGTGTTGCATCAGCCGAACTCACGGCAACGCGGCTCCGTCGCTGGCTTGGATGATGGCGTACACATCGGCTCGATCGAGATGCACCGATGTAGCCCGTGCCAGCTCGGTGAGGCGCTCGGAATTCTGCGAGCCAACCACGGCAACCAGGCGCGCCGGATGCGCAAGTACAAACGCCACGGCGATGACCGCAGGGCTCACGCCTTCGCGCGAGGCAAGCTGACGAAGCACGGCGTTGAGCGCCTTCGGAACGTTGTGCCCCGTAGCGAGTCGACCACCCGACAACGGGCTCCACGCCATCGGCGTGACACCAAGCTCCATGCAAATATCAAACGAGCCGTCGCGCATTGCGTTCAGGCGCAGCGCTGAGTACTCGGGCTGGCTCGTGGCCAACGTCAACCCACGCTCGGAGAGATGCGCCGCCAGCGTGCGCACCTGCGCGGGAGTGTGGTTCGACACACCCACAGCACGAACGAGACCTCGTTCGCACAGGCCAGCGAGAGCCGCTGCTACCTGCGATGGATGAGTGAACGGATCGGGTCGATGCACTTGCAACAAGTCGACATGGTCGGTGCCCAAACGCTGTAGCGACGCCTCGGTTGCCTGCGCGAGATACGCGGGATCGGATACATACGGCACGCCGGGAACGATGCCGACCTTGGTGGCCAACACCATGCGATCGCGCAGCGCGGGGGTGCGGCGCAACACATCGCCAAGCGCAGTCTCGTTGGCTCCGAAGCCAGAGCCGCCCCAATCGAGGCCATACACATCGGCTGTGTCGACCAGATTCATACCGAGGTCAAGTGCATGCTCAATCAGCGCGGTATCGGCCTGCACATCGGATCCGGTGAAGCGCCAACATCCGAACGAAACGGCACCGACCTTTGTACCCAAGGCACCAAGGTCACGCGGTTCGCCGTTCACAAGATTGCCTTGGATAGTCATGGCGCTGATGTTAGTGGTGCGGCCGCGTTCGACGCTGTGGAGTCGCTAGCCCCAGCAAGTATGAGCGCACGTTGACCGTGCGCTGGCGCTTGATGGAGATCAGCTGACGCTGAGCAAGAGCTTGCCGTGATGGCCGCCGGTGAACAACATGCGCAACGTGGCAGGAAAGGCGTCGAGTCCGTGCTCGATGTGTTCACGAACAATGAGTCGACCATCGCCAAGCCATCCAGCCAATGCCTGCTCGGCTTCGGCGAACCGACTACCAAAGTGCGTCACCGCAAAGCCCTCCATGCGCGAGTGGCGTTCGGCCAGCTTCAAATAGTTGCGCGGTCCGCTCACATGTTGCATGTGTCCATACTGCGACATCGCACCGCAGATAACGATGCGCGCGCCTTCGGCAATCTGCTCGAGCACCGCGTCGAGAATGTCGCCGCCCACATTGTCGAACATCACGTTGACGCCCTTGGGAGCCAACTCACGCAATCGCTCGCCGACGTCTTCGTTCTTGTAGTCGATGGCGAAGTCGAAGCCGAGTTCTTCAACCAGAAACGCCACTTTGTGTGCGCCACCCGCGATGCCGATGACAGTTGATGCTCCAGCGATACGCGCCAACTGACCCGCGACTGAACCGACCGCACCTGCGGCGCCAGACACCACCACAGTGTCGCCGGGCTTCACGGCGCCAACTTCGAAGATGCCGAAGTAGGCAGTGAGTCCGGTGGTCATGCCCAACGCACCGAGATAGGCCGAAGGCGCAACAACCGAAGTGTCGAGCTTGCGCAGTGCGGCTGCAGGCAAGGTAGCGAAGGTCTGTGCGCCAAGGGGCCCGAACACGTCGTCGCCTGGCGCAAGGTGGGGAACCGTGCTTTCGAGCACACGCCCGACGCCCAACGCTGTAACCGTGCCACCAAGTTTCACCGACTGGTGATAGCTGCCTTCGTCGAGCACGGTTCGAATGAACGCATCGATGGACAATGTGTTGACGGCAACCAACACCATGCCAGCGGCCAACGGCTCAACGACTTGCTCAACGAACTCAAAGTCAGAATCGGCTGGCATTCCAACAGGCCGGCTCACAAGAACCATTCGGCGATTCAGATGCTGGTCAACCATCACATACCGCCATCGACCGACAAGATCTGACCCGTGACCCAGCTTGACGCGGGCGACACGAAATACAGCACTGCGGCACCAAGATCGCCCGGAGTACCGAGGCGACGCATGGGCAATCGCAGTCGCTTCTCGAGCGACGGCAGGTCGTTGTCGTTGAGCTGCAAGGCCGTCATCATGATCTCGGTTGGCACCGCCCCAGGCATGATGCAGTTGACGCGAATACGTGGGCCGAGTTCTTTCGCGAAGGTTTGAGTGAGCGAGTTCACGGCTGCCTTAGCGGCTGCATAATGACCGCTTCCGACAATGGGTGACACCGCTGCACGAGATGAGATGTTGACCACTCGCCCACCGTCGCGCATGTGGCGCGCGGCGGTGTTGGTGCACACCCACACGGCCGTGAGATTGAGCGCCATCGTTGCGTTCCACTCGTTGGGATCGAGCTTGGTAAGTGGCGATTGCACTGGCGACCCACCGGCGTTGTTGACCCAGATATCGAGATGTCCGAACTCACTGATCGCGGCTTGCGCAAGTGCTTCGACGGCATCGTTGTTGGTGACATCTGTTTGCACGGCGATGGCGCGACCACCGCGATCACGGATGCCCTTGGCCACGCGCTCGACCTCGTCGATACGCCGAGCGGCGCACACCACGGCGGCACCAGCGTCGGCCAGCGTTGTCGCAATGCCCTCACCGATGCCGCGGCCGGCGCCCGTGACAACGGCTACGTCGTCGGACAAATCGAATAGGGTCGCGCTCATGGTTGGCATCCTTGTGACATCGATGGGTCAACGTACTGTAGGTACGAATAGGCCGCTCACACCGATCTCAAGCGCTTCACGTCGCTCGCGATCATCGTGACGGTCACCAGTCGCCGCCGCCCCGGCCGCCCATCCGGAGGCAAACAAGTTGTCGATCGCAACTATGTGCTCGATGCGGCCGAGCGAGCCATCCGCCGCGATGGCCCACTCGTGTCGCTCGAAGCCATCGCCGTTGAAGCCGGTGTCACCAAACCAGTGATCTATGCACGCGTTGGCGGGCGCACCGAGTTATCGAACGCATTGTCAGCGCGGCTCGCCGACCGCATCGTTGAATCAGTGCTCAGTGCCATCGCTGGCCAGCCAACCGGCCACGGGGCTCTCGTGTCGTTTCTTGCAGCGAACCTCGAGACCGTTGCGGCGCATCGCGAACTCTTTCTCTATGTCACCGGCGGCTCATCCGATGACTCTCCGCAGCGATCGCTCTATCTCGCCAGCAGATCGGCGGCTCCACTGGCCAGCCAGCTCAGCCAATGGCGCACCGCAATCGGACACGACCCCGCAGTTGGTGAAGCGTGGTCCTACGCAATCATCGGCATGCTGCAGCTCACCTCGTTGTGGTGGCTCAACCAGTCAGCACTGACGGCCAACGATCTTGCCGAACAGCTCGCTGAGCTGCTGTGGAACGGACTCCGCACACCGCCTCTCGCCTAAACACGCAACAACTTACCGAGGGTAGATTCCGCCTTCGCAGCGTGTTACTGTCCCACCATGTCTGGAGATTACGAGGACCTCACCGAGTGCGCGCTGTCGGCCGAACTCGAACAGAAGTTGGTCGCCACCCAACGCGAATGCGTGTTCATGTGGACCAACACTGCGGGCGAAGCATTCGGCGTCGTGATGTCGTACCTCCCCAAAGACGGACGCCTCTGGCTCACCGCCGCCGAGCAACGCAAACGCATCAGCGCCATTCGCCGCTTCCCCCGCGCGGCCGTGTGTATCAACAGCAGCGGATCACGCATGGGCGGCGGGCGCACGGTGAGCTACAAGGGTTCGTGCATCGTGCACGACGACCGTGCCACCAAAGACTGGTTCTACCCAGAGTTCGCCAACTTCCTGCGCTCCGACGACGCCACGGCGGCTGCCGTGTTCCAGAAGTTTCTCGACTCGCCACATCGGGTCATCATCGAGTTCGTTCCCGATTACACGCTTAGCTTCGATGCCTCGCTGATGTGGAGTCGCTCACCCGAGGTCGTTGCTTCACAACAATCTCAAGGCTGATTACAAACAACCCAAGTCACCTACATCAACTGCAAAGGAAGCCATGTCAACCACAGAAGACCTTCCCGTTCATCTCCGCGGCAACGGCGCCCCGGTGTACGAAGAGCAGACTCTCGCCAACGTGCGCGTCACCGGCCACATTCCGGCCGAACTCAACGGCCGTTACCTGCGCAATGGCGCCAACCCAATCACGGGCATGAGCGATCACCCGTTTCTCGGCGACGGCATGATCCACGGCGTGCGCGTGCGCGATGGCAATGCCGAGTGGTACCGCAACCGCTACGTGCAGACACCGTTCATCGGCGACCCGAACCGCGTCATCATCGACATGGGCGCAAGCCTCACCGACATGACCCAGTCGAAGGCCAACACCAACGTGATTGGTCACGCAGGCATGATCCTGGCGCTCGAAGAAGGCCACTTCCCGTATGCACTCAACGGCAACCTCGACACGCTGGGGCCAACGAGCTTCGACGGTGTGCTCACCGGCCCCTTCACGGCGCATCCCAAGACGTGTCCGGCCACCGGCGAACTGATTGCCTTTGGTTACTCAATGCTTGAGCCGTACCTCACCTATCTGCGCGTTAGCGCCGACGGCAAACTTGTGCAGAAGGAGAACATCACCGTTGGTGGCCCAACGATGATGCACGACTTCAACATCACGCGTCACCACGTGATCTTCATGGACCTGCCGGCCGTGTTCGACATCGACCTCGCCATCCGCGGCGAGATGCCCATCACCTGGGGACACAACTACCCAGCGCGTCTTGGCGTGATGCCTCGCAACGGAAACGACTCGAACGTCACTTGGTACGAGATCAACCCGTGCTACGTGTTCCATCCAATGAACGCATACGAAGACGGCACCAAGATCGTGCTCGATGTTGCTCGGCTCGACCACATCTGGCGCGATGGCCCGATGGACTTCCCACCGCCATCGCTGTATCGCTGGACCATCGACACGATTACCGGCCGCGTCGCCGAAGAGCAGATCGATGACACTCCCGCCGAGTTCCCACGCGTGGCCGACTCGGTCATTGGTCAGCGCCATCGCTTTGGCTATATGGCAGCCGTGCCATCGAACGATGCGTTCGCCAACCCATCGTTGTGCGACGGCACGATTCTGAAGTACGACCGACTCACCGGCGAGCGCACGTCGATCGAACTCGGCAAGGGTCGCATGCCCGGCGAAGCCGTATTCGTGCCAGCGGCAAGCGGCGTGAACGAAGACGATGGCTATTTGATGACCTACGTGTACAACGCCTCAAGCGACACCAGCGACATGGTCATCCTTGACGCCGCGACAATGAGTAACGAACCCATCGCATCGGTGCACCTACCGCGCATTCCATTTGGCTTCCATGGCAACTGGGTCGACGCGTCGGTCGCTGACTAGGACTGCCATTCCATAGTTCAGAAATGAGTACGGTTACCCCAAACGCTTTGGGGAGCTGGCAAGTAAACCTCGGCAGCGCCGATGTTCGAGATATTTGGGGGAACCATCATGAACACAGCACAACGCAATATCGGTCAGCGATCGATGGCACGTTTCACATTGGGAGCAGGTCTCGCGGTCATCGCGCTGCTCGGCTCTGCGTGTAGCAGCGCCAGCAAGAGTTCGCCGGCGACAGCAGTGACATCGGCAAGCACAGCCGATACCGCTACCAGTGGCACCGGCACGGCCAACACCGCCACCACGGGTACCGAGCTCGGTGCGGCCACGGGCGAAAAGCTGCTCATTGGCCTGGTGAATACCGAAGGCACTCCGGGCATCGACTTCCCTGACATCCGCAAAGACATCTTGGCCACCACCGACTATCTCAATGCGCACGGCGGCTTCGGCGGCCGGCCCATCGAGTACGTGCCATGTATCGCCAAGGGCACCCCCGAGTCGTCGCAGGCTTGCGCACAAGAGTTGGTCGGCAAGAAGGTCGACCTGATTCTGCTGGGCCTCGATCTGTTCCCCGACTACAAGACCTACACATCGGCCAACATTCCTGTCATCGGCGTGCTGCCAATTCTTCCCGCCGACTACACCGCCAACGCGCTGTTCATCACCGGCGGCAACGCCACCGTGATGTCGGCTGCCGCGGTTGTTGCACGGGATCACTTCAAAGCCAAGACGGTGGGCATCATCTCGAGCAGCAACGCTGGCT
This sequence comes from Actinomycetota bacterium, assembly GCA_037139095.1. Lineage (GTDB taxonomy): Bacteria > Actinomycetota > Acidimicrobiia > Acidimicrobiales > Ilumatobacteraceae > WLMZ01. The sequence continues at coordinate 8,020 of JBAXHD010000009.1, read as the reverse complement.
CGGCACAAAGCGCAGCTGCGGTTCAAGCGTCGCTTGATGTGGCTGGCATCAAGTGGAAGCAAGTTACCGGTGGAGACGATGAGACCGACGCTGGCTTTCAGGGCCTGATGCGTGAGGCTGCCAAAGACAAGCCCGACGTGATCATCTCGCTCTACGCCGACTCGGGTTGCATCGGCATGATGCGCGGCCGCGCAGCACTCGGCATCACGATCCCCGTGATCACCACCGGCATCTGCTCGAGCAAGCAAGTACTCAAAGAAGTTGGCGACGACGCGCTTGGTTGGGTGTTCGCTGGCGTAAACGAAAGCGTCGACAGCCCTCAGCGCAACATCATGCGCAAGATTCTCGCCCCAGTGTTGGGCGTTCCCGAAGCCGATGTTGATGCCAGCGGGCTTGGCCTTGGCGGGTTGGGCTACATGACAGTGATGTCGCTCGCCGACTACTCGAACAAGATGGTTGCCTCAGGCACTGCGATGACTGCAAAGGCGCTCTACACGTACCTCGGTACCTCAAAAGATCTCAAGTTGTTCAGTAGTGCCGCACCAATCGAGTGCGGTGCACTGCCCAAGTATTCGTCGGTGTGTTCATACATCTTCCCGTTCGCCGAATATGCCGCCGGTGGCAAGGTGCTCAACCTCAAGGGCTTTGAGGGCGTGTCGAGCAAGGATCTGCTGCCATGACCTCACTCGGCGCAGAACACCCGCGTCGATGACCGACTACTTCTTCTATGTGGTGCTCGGCCTTGGCGCCGGGGCGATCATCGCGTCGTTCGCGATGGGGCTACTGCTCACCTACCAAGGTTCGGGCGTCGTCAACTTCGCGTACGGCGCAATGGCGATGTGGTCTACGTACGTGTACGCCGATCTTCGTCATGGCGCGTACCCGTTCCCTATTCCTGGATTGCCAGGTCGCTACCACTTCAATGGCGATGTCGGCTTTCGGTGGGCGCTTGCGCTGGCGTTGGCCACATCGGCACTGCTTGGTCTCGCTGCGTATCTGCTGATCTTTAGACCACTGCGGCGTGCGCCAGCGCTGGCCAAAGTTGTTGCCAGTGTTGGGTTGCTCATCGTGCTCACCACCTTGGTCGAGCGTCGATTCGTCGACAACATCACCATGCGCGTGGGCCCGATTTTGCCACGCGAACCCGTGACAATCACCGGCTCACTTACCGTGCCACGCGACGGGCTGTGGCTCGCCGCAATCGTGATGGCCATCACCGCTGCGTTATGGGCCGCCTATCGCTACACGCGGGTTGGACTCGCTACCCGGGCCGCCGCCGAGAGCGAAAAGGGCGCCGTGCTCATGGGACTCTCCCCCGAACTTCTGGCTGGCTTGAACTGGGTCGTGGCCACTGTGGTCGGAACCTTTGTGGCCATTTTGGCCGCACCGATGATTCAACTCAGTCCGAGCATCTTCACGTTCGGATACCTCATCCCTGCGCTCGGCGCCGCGCTCATCGGCAAGTTCAGATTCTTCTGGCCCACCGTGTTCACGGGCATGGCTATCGGCATGGTGCAATCGGTGTTCACCAAGCTGCAGAACGATCTGAGTTGGTTTCCGAAATACGGCGCCCGCGAAGGCCTGCCGTTCTTGGTCATCATCATTGCGATGGCGCTACTCGGCGAGCGTCTGCCCGAGCGTGGCTCGGCCGACATGTGGAAGCTGCCCGCCGTGCCTCAGGCTCGCGTCACTCCGGCCAGCGTGCTGGTGCCGTTGGTGGCTGCGCTCGGTGGTCTCTTCTTGCTTGGCCCGCTGTGGCGCGGCGCGATCATGACCACGCTGATCGCCACTGTTCTGGCGCTGGCGCTGGTGGTGCTCACCGGATTTGGCGGCCAGACCTCGCTGGCGCAGATGGCCTTCGCTGGCGTGGCCGGCTTTGGCCTTTCAAAGTTGGCGATGACATGGAACGTGCCGTTCCCCATCGCCCCGATTCTTGCATCGCTCATCGCGGCAGCGTTTGGTGTGTTGCTCGGGTTGCCCGCGCTGCGTGTGCGTGGCACCAACTTGGCCATCATCACGCTCGCTGGCGGAGTTGCCATCTCAGAGTTTGTGTTCAAGAACCCGGCATACGTTGGCGATATCGGCACCGGCGGAGCGAAAATTCCGAACCCAAAGTTCCTTGGCTTTGACTTTGGCTTGGTGCTCGGCAGCAAATCGTCGCGACCCGTGTTTGGCGTGTTCCTGATTGTGGTCACGTTTGCGTTGGCGATGATGGTGGTCAATATCAGGCGCAGCGCCACAGGCCGACGCATCTTGGCGATCCGCTCGAACGAACGCGCCGCTGCCTCCATCGGCATCGGCGTGGCTTCGAGCAAGCTGCTGGTGTTCGCACTCTCGTCGTTTATTGCGGGCGTGGGTGGATGCCTCATCGCTTATCGCTTCGGCTCAATCTCCGACGTCTCCTACGGCACGGTGGCTTCGCTCACCGCACTTGCGTTTGCATACCTCGGCGGCATCACCAGTGTCAGCGGCGCCGTAACCGCAGGCATCGTGGCGTCATCGGGAGTTGCGTTTTTTGCGAGTAGCCGCCTGTTCGGATCAATGGGCCGATGGGAAGCGCTGATCGGTGGCGTGCTGTTGATTGTGACCGCCATCAAAAACCCCGAAGGCATCGCCGGTGCCGTCAGAGGTATCGCAGCGCGGGCGCGTTTGAAGCGATCGCTTGCTGAAGCGCCTCAGCCGTCTGCGGTTCTTGAATCGGTCTGACACCGAGCGCGAGCGGTGTATACGTTCGACATGTACCTGCAGGCATGTCATCGGTGCACCTTGCCGACCTACGGTCGCGCGCATGACCCCTGACGAAGAAGCGCAAGTTCAATTCCTCGCAGATCAGATGAACGCGATGATCACCGAATGCTTACGCATCATCGAAGCCTCAGAGTCCCAAAAGGATCTGCACGACGCAGCACTGAACGCCGTTGGCGGCAAACGCTAGCGACAACAACTGGAGCCCAAGGCGGGAATCGAACCCGCGACCTACGCATTACGAGTGCGTTGCTCTACCGACTGAGCTACCTGGGCGTGAGTGGCAATGCTAGCGGTGATCGTCGTATCGACCCACCCCTATATCCGCGCTAGCGAGTTTCGGGATCGATGGCCATCTTCGTGCCGGGCACGTAATAGCGGTTGTGCCAGATGCCGCGTGGGTCTTCGCCTGGCATCGGCATACGCCACGTAGACACCCGCGATGTGGCGGCGGTGAGATTCACTGCGCACAGCGCCCGAGGTTGGTCGTCGGTGCTATCGACATACGCATTGGCCGAATCAACCGGGATGTAACGCGACGCAATGGCCCTGTACAGGTGCTGCCACAGGCGGTCGCGGCCGGGCTGGTACAACACCTCAACATGGCCCTGCACGGTCACCTTGCGATAGGGCGCTTCATCTTCGTCGATCGAGATTGCGATGCGCGGATCGCGCAGCATGTTCTGCCAAATCACAGCCGGCTCACGCGGCGTGAAGCAGAGCATGTCGCCGTCCATGATGAACCACAGCGGCACCACGCGCGGCATGCCGTCCGCATCAACCGTGGCTATACGCGCGAGGTGGTTCGGTTCGGCCAGAAATGAGAAGACCTCGTCGGTTGACAACTTGGGCACGTTGTTGGTCCAGTCGCTAGTGGTTCATTGAGGGAAGGCCGAGCAACAGCGCCTGCAGTAGCAACTGCTCGTTGGGGTTTCGCTCAAGTGATTCGAGTGAGCGATGAATGCGCGTGATGGCCGTAGCGGCCGAGTCGGGACGGCTGATGGTGCCGTTGACCAACGCATCGCGATAGGCACCAGCAAGCGTGGTGAGGCCCGAACGGAGTTCGTCGGTGCGATGACGGCGAAGCTCGCGCTTGTGACGTTCTTCGACAATCTTCTTGCCGCTGCCGCGCTCGCCCATCGCCGAGATGCGCGCCTCAAGCGCCGTCACTTCTTCGGCATGACGAGCCAACAACGGAGCCGCTGCAGCTTCGATCGCAGCAACGATCTCGGTGACCGCGCCCGCCACGGCGCGCCCGGTGCCATCGAGCCGATAGGGCGTCTCGGCAAACATCTCGCGCCGCGCTGCAAGGTGTTCGTCTCGCGCTAACAGACGAGCGCGGGTGAGGTCTCCGACAGCGCCCAGCGCCGATTGCTCGGCGCGCACGGGGTCGACACCCTCGGCAACAAGCGTGGCGATCACGATGTCGGTTGGCACGGCGCCGAAGTCGATGCGAACACAACGCGATGCAATGGTGACCAACTCGGGGGTCGAGTGGTCGGCGAGCACTATGAACACCGTGCTGTCGGGCGGCTCCTCGATGGTCTTGAGCAACCGTGCTGCGGCTTCGGCGGTGAGCAGATGAAACTCGTCGAGGATGAGCACCTTGCGGCTGCTCTCGTTTGGGGCGAGTGCGGCGAGGCGAATGATCTCTTCAGCCTGATCTTTTGAGATCGATGCGCCCACGCGTGCAAACTCGCGAACATCGGGATGTTCGCCTGCGAGCGCGAGCCGAGCGTCGCGCAGCGTTGGGTCGTCGAACCCCGCAAGCAACAACGCGGCAAACGCGCGCGCCGCTTCGTTCTTGGTGCTACCCGGCGGACCAACGAACAAGTACGCATGCACCGGATTGGCCACCGATGCCTCAAGCCGTCGGATCGCGTTGGGTTGCCCGATGACCGACTGCCAAACGCTGGACATCAGATTCCTAAACGCGCCAGCGTCGCCGAGCGGATGGCATGGGCGACCGCATCTTTCTCGAGCGTGCCATCGATGACCACCCAACGATCGGGATCGGCCGCAGCCATCTCGGCAAAGCCAGCGCGCACCCGCGCGTGAAACGCTGCATCGGCTTGCTCGAACCGGTCGAGGTCTCGCTTGGCCATTCGTTCGGACAACAGCTCCACCGGCACATCGATCAAAATCACAAGCTCGGGCCATTGCCCATCGAGCGCCCAATCACTGATCTCGCGCACGATCTCAAGCGGCAACCCGCGTCCGTAACCCTGATACGCAAGGCTTGAAAATGCACTGCGATCGCTGACCACATGACGACCACTGGCTAACGCAGGCCGCACAAGTTCGTGCAGATGCTGCGCACGATCGGCAGCGATGAGCAACGCCTCGGCTTTGTCGGCGAGGTGTGTGTTCGCAGGATCATGCAACAACGTGCGGATCTCATTGCCCAGGTGCGTGCCGCCGGTCTCGCGGGTAAGCACAGCATCGAGTGCCACGGCCAGCCGAGAGGCATGCGTGCTCTTGCCACAACCCTCGGCGCCCTCGAGTGCGATGTAGCGGCCCGCATTGCTCATGCCGAGCACCATATCCGAGAAGCCTCAGGACTCTTCGGCTGCGGCCTGCTTGGCCGGGGCCTTCTTCGCTGCAACCTTCTTGGCCGCAACCTTCTTGGCTGGAGCTTTCTTCGCAGCGACCTTCTTGGCGGCGGCCTTCTTGGTGGCCGTTGCCTTCTTCGCCGGCAGGCCACCCTTTTCGATGATGGCTTCGCGGCGAACCGCGAGCAGTTCGTACGCACGCTCAACCGGCATCGCCTCGAGCCGGTCGCCCTTGCTCAATGAAGCGTTGGTCTCGCCGTCGGTAACGTAGACGCCAAACTTTCCGTCCTTGGCAACAACCGGACGACCGCTGACCGGATCGTCGCCGAACTCGCGCAACGGACCCTTGGCCGCCATCGACTGGCCACCACGCTTAAACACCTTTGGCGACGCAAAGATCGTGAGCGCCTGCTCGAGCGTGATCTCGAGCAACTGCTCTTCGCTGGTGATGTTGCGGAAGTCCTTGCCTTTTTGCACATAGGGGCCGTAGCGACCGTTGTTGGCAATGATCGCAACACCATCAACCGGATCGATGCCCACGGTTCGCGGCAACTGCAACAGATCGCTGGCGTCTTTCATCGACAGCCGCTCGAGCGTCATCGTCTTAAACAAACTAGCCATGCGCGGCTTCTCGAGTCCGGGAGGCAGATTGTCGGGAGCGCCCCATTGCACATAGGGGCCATAGCGACCGCTCTTGGCGAACACGGGGAAGCCGTCGATCTCGCCAATAGGCACATCGCTCTTTGGCTGCGCCAACAACGTGAGAGCCATCTCGACCGTGAGTTCGTCGGGCGCAAGGTCTTCGGGAACGCTGGCGGTGTCTTCGCCACGCTTCACGTATGGGCCGTACTTGCCCGGCTTCACCACAATCTCTACGCCATCGGCGTCGTGACCAAGCGGGAACGTGTTGATGGCCGCGGCATCGATCTCGTCGAGGTTCTCGACGACCAAGCGCTTCAGGCCCGGCAACTGCACGTCGGCGTCGTCACCGAAATAAAACCGCTGCAGCCAGTGGTCCTTCTTCTCTTCGTTGCGGGCAATCGAGTCGAGGTCTTCTTCGATGCGCGCGGTGAACGCGTAATCGACCAGACCACCGAAGTGCTTCTCCATCAACCCAACAACAGCAAACGCAGTCCACGTTGGAACCAGGGCTTGGCCCTTCTTCCACACATAGCCACGGTCTTGCACCGTTTGGATAATGCTGGCCCATGTGCTGGGGCGGCCGATGCCAAGTTCTTCGAGGCGCTTCACGATGCTGGCCTCGGTGTACCGGGCGGGCGGCGACGTGCTGTGACCGTTGGGCGTGATCGACCCGACAGGCACCGTCTGGCCAACGGCAAGAACCGGCAGCAACGCTTCCTTTTCTTCTTCGGCCGCTGAGTCTTCGTCGGTGGACTCCACGTACACCTGGCGATAACCAGCAAAGGTGATGGTGGTGCCGCTGGCAGCAAACTCGCACTCTTGCCCGGCCGAGGTGGCCGATGCGCTGGTGGCTGCGAGACGCACGCTGACGGTGACGCCAGCAGCGTCGGCCATCTGCGATGCCAACGTGCGCTGCCACACCAGGCGATACAGCGCGAGCTCTTGCCCGTTGAGTTCGCCAGCAACTTGATCGGGTGCGCGCAGCGGGGTGGTTGGACGAATGGCCTCGTGAGCCTCTTGGGCGTTTTTGATCTTGCCCGTGAACTGTCGTGGCGCTGCCGTCAAAAACTGCTGACCGTAGGTGCTGGCAACTTCGGCGCGCACTGCGGCAAGCGCTTCGTCGCTGAGCATCGCGCTATCGGTACGCATGTAGGTGATGAAGCCACGCTCGTAGAGACCCTGCGCAATGCGCATCACCTGCGCGGCACCGAGGCGAAGCTTGCGGCCGCCCTCTTGCTGCAACGTGCTGGTGGTAAACGGCGCTTTGGCGCTGCTGCGATAGGGCTTCTCTTCGACCGAGCGAACGCTGAAGGTTGAAGACGACAAGCCGGCAACCAGTGCGTGAGCTTCGTTTTGGCTGACGACCACGACACCCTTTTTGGGATTGCCGTCGCTGCCGAAGTCTTTGCCCGATGCGACCTTGACGCCGTCGAGCGACACCAGCGTGGCGGTGAAGGCTGGCCGGGTTTCGGTGAGCAGTTCGAGATCCCAATAGCCGGCGGTGACGAACGCAATACGTTCGCGCTCGCGCTCGACAACCAAACGAATGGTGGGGCTCTGCACACGACCCGCTGACAGACCACGGTTCACACGTCGCCACAACACAGGGCTCACTTCGTAGCCGTAGAGACGGTCGAGAATTCGGCGAGTCTCGGCAGCATCGACCAGGCCGTAGTCGAGCGCTCGTGGATTGTTGACTGCCTTGTCGATAGCGGCCTTGGTGATTTCGTGAAACACCATCCGCTTTACGGGCACCTTGGGCTTGAGGTACTCGAGCAAGTGCCAGCTAATGGCCTCACCCTCGCGGTCTTCGTCGGTTGCGAGATAGAGCTCGCTCGCATCTTTCAACAGCGCTCGAAGGTCTTTGATAACGACCTTGCCGCGCTCGGTGAGTTCGTACGTTGGCTTGAAGCCATTGTCAACATCGACGGCCAAACCTTTGCTCGGCAAGTCGGCAACGTGGCCCACCGAGGCGCGCACATCGAAGCCCGTGCCGAGGAACTTGGAGATCGTCTTCGCCTTGGCGGGAGACTCCACAATCACGAGCGGTTTTGACATGCGACCTATTCGCTAAAGCATCG
>JBAXHD010000008.1:0-84695 GCA_037139095.1 Actinomycetota bacterium | reverse complement strand
TCGTTGCTCTCTCGCGTAATGGCGCGTGGCGTGGGCCTTCCCATCACGTTGTCGGTGCTTGCCATCGAGTGCGGCAAGCGCGTGCGCGTGCCGATTGTTGGCGTCGGTTTGCCAGGTCATTTCATCGTTCGTGATGGCCTTGATTCATCTACTTACGCCGATCCGTTTAACGGAGGCACATTGCTTGACCGCCACGGTGTGAAGCAGTTGTTCGGGCAATTGTCAGGCGCCAACGTGGCGTGGAGCGACGCTTACCTGCGCGCCGTCAGCAAGCGCGACATCCTGTTGCGCATTCTGAACAACCTCAAGCTTGCGAGCAGCCGCAGCCCGGTCGGCAGGCCGCTGCACGCCACGGTGCTCGAGTTGATGAGTTGGTTTCCAACTGGGGCGGCCTTCGATCCGCGTGATGCACAGCGCGTGATGTCGCCCTACAACTAGCGCCCATGCAACGGTGTTTGACGATGTTGCGGCAAGCTGGGGTCGCTCGGTTGGTCAGTGCTTCAGAATGGTCGGTAAGGTTCATCGCCGTTCAATGAACGCCTGTCGAGACCTTGGAGTTGTGGCGATATGACCCTTACCGAATCTGTGCTCACTGCCGAAGAGAGTCGTGTTAACGATCTCGTCACCGAGCTGCTCACCAAGTACCCGCCCAAGAGCACCGACCCTGTCGCGTTCCTTGGCGCCCAGTTCGATGCCGGTCTGGCTTGGGTTCACTTCCCTGTTGGTCACGGTGGCCTGGGCCTCAACCCCAAGATGCAAAAGCTCGTCAACGAGCGCGTGTTTGCAGAGGGCGCACCGCACCCAGTTGCTCGCAACCCAATTGGCTACGGCATGTGCGGCCCCACCGTTGCGGTATGGGGCAGCGAAGAGCAAAAGTCGCGCTACCTTCGCCCGCTCTTCACCGGTGAGGAGATCTGGTGCCAGCTGTTCAGCGAGCCAGGCGCCGGTTCTGACTTTGCCGGATTGTCCTCGCGTGGCGTCAAAGACGGCGACGAATGGATCTGCAACGGTCAAAAGGTGTGGACCACGTTGGGCCACCTCGCGCGTTGGGGTCTGCTCGTCGTTCGTACCGACACCGAAGCTGTGAAGCACGCTGGCCTCACAGCGTTTGTCGTCGACATGCACGCACCAACCGTCGAGGTTCGCCCGTTGCGTCAGATCACCGGAGAGGCTGAGTTCAACGAGGTGTACTTCACCGACACTCGCATCCTCGACAAGGAGATGCTTGGCAAGCCAGGCGACGGTTGGCGCGTGTCCCTCACCACGTTGATGAACGAGCGCGTGTCTATTGGCGGCGCTATTCCATCCAAGGGCTCGGGCACAATCCGCGACCTCGTCAAAACATGGCAGGCGCTTCCGGCCGATCGTCAGGACCCTGCTTCGCGCGACGAGGTCATGAAGCTCTGGAGTCGTGCCGAGATCTTGCGCCTTACCAACATCCGCGCCAACCAAATGCGCAAGATGGGCGACCCAGGTCCCGAGGGTTCTATCGGCAAGAGTGCATCAGCCGACCTCAACAAAGACATCTACGCGATGGTGGTCAACCTGTTGGGCGCCGATGGCATGCTCTATGGCTCGTACGAAATGGTGCGGCCAACCCAAGCAATGGGATTCGAGACCCTACAAAAGGCGTTCTTGCGTACCCGTGCCAACTCGATTGAGGGTGGCACCACCGAGGTCATGAAGAACATCCTCGGCGAGCGTGTGCTTGGGCTTCCTGGCGATGTGCGCGTCGACCGAGATCGCCCGTGGAGCGAAGTCCCTCGTAGCTAAGGGTTCGTGCTGATTCGCATGGCGCAAGACTGGGGGCTCATTGAGCCAATCGCCCCTAGTCATTCGTTGTGAAGACCGTTACATTTGGCGCCACTTCACAGACCCGAATCACGGCGGTTCGGTTGGCGAGAGAATCGAGTGCGGTCTCCAGATCCGAGCACATATGCGTGTCCGTCCGGTAGCGAAAGTCTTGGTGGTGTTGGCCCTCATGGGTTGCGTCGCGGCCATTTCATGGGCGTGGGGAAGTGGCTATCGGGTGTATTCGGTTCGGTCGTCATCGATGGAGCCTGCGTATCGCTACGGCGACGCCGTGGTGGTGAAGCCCATCGGCGACAATCTGACCACGGGCGATGTGGTCAATTTCCACAATCCGATCGATCAGCAAATGATCACCAGGCGCGTGCTTTCGATCAAGGGCGACCAGATCACTACCAAAGCCGATCGCAACGATCTTGCCGATAGCTGGGTCATCACGCCTCGCCTCATCGTGGGTCGCGTCGTGACACGGGCTCCGTTCGTGGGTTACGTGATGTTGTTCTTCAAGCAGTCGGTCGGCCTCGGCGGATTGGTCGCACTGGCGTTGGCCGGACTGCTGCTCTACCAGATCGCTTTTCCAGAGAAGAAGGAAGAGACCACGATCACGATTCCTACGTCGGTTCCTCTCTACGTCGCCCGGCCGCAGGCCAAGGGTGTTGAGTACGCGGTCACGCAAGATGAACACGGTCGTCGCCACGTGCTTGCGGTGTCGCGCCAAAATGGCGAGCTCTCGAAGCCTCGCCAGCGCGTATAGCTCAGAGCGTTACTTGCCGGTGTGCAGCAGCACGCCGAGAAACACCGCAGCCACTGAGAACACGGCGCCAAGTGCGCCGCCCAACGCAAGCATCAGCTTGGTGCGGGCAGCAATGTGCGCGGCGGTGGCCACACCCGCAGCAACGGCAACAGCGATCTTGAAGAACACGGTGATCTGGTAGCTGTTCGACGCCGCAGTGATGTCGATGGCAGCAAGGTTCCACATGCCAGTGAGCACCAGCACAGCGAATGCTGGCCACGCCAAACGATTGAACGCTTGAGCAGCCTGCTTGGCAGCGCCCTCGTGCTTGCGCAACACGGGCAACAGACCTGCAAGTGTGAACTGGCCACCAACCCACATCGCGGCGGCAAGCACATGCAACGTAAGGCGAATGGTTGCGACAGTTGGAGTCATCATCGTTTGTCAGCTTCGCAGGCTGCGGGCGCTGAGAACGAATGTCACCAAGCGCTGAGCGCTGCGAGGACTTCGCTGGCGGGTACGGCACGGTCGTCGATGGCAGCAGCATCAGACGATGCCCCGAGCAAGACAGCCGAGGCACGACTGATCGCGGCTTGCAGGTCGCGGATATTGCGAGGCGGCGGAAAGTATTCGTTCTCTTCGGTGGCTCTTACTGTTTCGACTCCGTTACGTGGGGCGAGGTGAGCGACAACCGCCTGCACGAGATCTTCGGGAGCCGATGCGCCTGCGGTGACCCCCACCACGCCGGTGAGATCGTTGGGCAATTCTTCGACATGGTTAATGCGAAACACTCGGGGACAACCGGCTTCGATGGCGAGCTTCTCGAGCGCCCGGGTGTTCGATGAGTTCGCCGAACCAATGACGATGAGTGCGTTCACGCGAGGCGCAATATTCATCAGCGCCGACTGGCGGTTGGTGGTGGCAAAACACAGATCGCTACGGCCAGGCGACCACACATCGGGGTACCGCTCGCGAACCGCAACGGCGACGCCCTCCCAATCTCGATGCGACAGGGTTGTCTGAGCGAGCAACGCAACGGGTTGATCGAACTGGGGGAGCGCAAGTACTTCGTCGACGGACTCAACACGGCTTATTGCGTCGGGCGCCACTGCCATCGTGCCCACCGCTTCTTCATGGCCCTGATGGCCCACGTACACAATTCGGTAGCCCTTGCCGGCGCGCACTTTGACCTCGTGGTGCACCTTGGTCACGAGCGGGCACACCGAGTCGACCACATAACTGCCTCGTTCGCGAGCGGCCTCGACAACATCGGGCGCCGAGCCGTGGGCCGACAGCATGATCGGACGGCCGAACGGAACCTCGGCAATGTCGTCTACGAACACCACACCTTGGGCTTCGAACTGCTCGACGATGAGCTTGTTGTGCACGATCTCGTGGTAGCAGTACACCGGCGCGGGGAAGCTGCGCACCATGAATGCCAATGCCTTAATGGCCATCTCGACTCCAGCGCAAAAACCACGTGGCTCGGCGAGTAGCACCCGATCAACATTCACCCGAGCAGACTACCGGAGCGCTCCAAGCTGGCGCACGGTAGCCTTGACGGGCTATGTCCACCCCCGTCGTTACCCTCATCGAACCAGGTTCACCTGCAGCGATGGCTGGGCTATTGGCGGGCGACGAAGTGCTGCGGCTCAATGGTCAAGTGCCGCGAGACATCATCGAGTGGCGCTTCCTTGTCGACGAAGCCGAGATCGATGTCGATATCCGCCGGGGCAACGTAGAACTCTCGTTCGAAATTGCGAAGCGAGCAGGCGAGCCGCTTGGGGTCGACATCGAAAGCGCTCTGTTCGATCGAGTGCGCACATGCGACAACCATTGTGAGTTCTGCTTTATTTACCAGCTCCCAAAGGGTCTTCGTAAGAGCCTCTACCTCAAAGACGACGACTACCGACTCAGCTTCTTGTACGGCAACTTCACCACCCTCACTCGCTTCACCGAAGCCGACCTCGAGCGTGTGATCACCGAACGCTTGTCGCCGCTGAACGTGAGCATTCATGCCACAAACCCCGAGATCCGCAACCGCATGTTGCGCAACCCTCGCGGCGGTATGAGCCTGCGTTGGCTTCGTGCGCTGCTCGATCATGACATCACTGTGCACGGCCAGATCGTGGTGTGTCCTGGTGTGAACGATGGCGCGGTGCTCGACGACACGCTCGCTGGTGTACTTGATCAGTACCCCGAGTTGGCATCTATTGCCTGCGTGCCGTTGGGTCTCAGCAAGTTCAATGCAGAGTCAGCAATGCGCGAGCACACTCTGGCCGAAGCCAACGCCGTACTCGACACCGTTCACGATTGGCAGGACCTGTTCAAAGCGACAATTGGCCACCGCATGGTTTTTGCCGCCGACGAGTACTACCTCATGACCGGCCGTCCATTCCCCGACGCCGAAACCTACGCAGGTTTCGAAATGCACGAAGACGGCATCGGCATGGCACGCACCTTTGAGATGGAGTTCAGCGGCAAGGTCGATACGCCGGTCGGTCCACAAGCTGGATTCTTTGCCTCGGTCGATGGCGCGCCTGCTGCGGGTTACCGCGCTCCTCGCAATCCCGCTGGCGACACGGGCCTTCGTGGCTGCGGTGGCGACTCAGGCACCGCAGGTTCGGTACAACTTCGGCCACGCGCCACGGCGCCCATCGGCATCCTTACCGGAGTGTTTGGCGCTCAGGTGCTCGGGCCGCTTGTTGCCGAACTCGGCCGCGATGATGTGCGCGTCATCGCCGTTCCGAACTTGTTCTTTGGCGGCAATACCGCCGTCACCGGGTTGATGGTGGGCGAAGATATTGCCCGAGTGCTCAGCCAAGAGCCGCTCACTCACCGTTACCTGTTGCCCGATGTGTGCCTCAGCGAGGGACGTTTCCTCGATGGCACCACAGTTGATTCGCTGCCCCGCTCCGTTGAGGTCATTCCCACCAACGGAATCGCGTTGCGACACGCCCTGGAGGTAGGACGATGACCGAAGTAGATGAAGCCCCCGAACTGCCAAGCGTGGTGATTGTTGGCCGCCCAAACGTGGGCAAGAGCACCTTGTTCAACCGCATTGTGGGTGAGCAAGTGGCCATCGTCGAAGACCGTCCGGGCGTTACTCGCGACCGCAAAGAGGTCGAGGCCGAATGGCTTGGGCGACCGTTTACGTTGGTCGATACTGGCGGCTGGTTGCCGTCCGGCAGCGAGCTCGACGACAAGGTCAGCCGCCAAGTAGAAGCCGCCGTACGGCGCGCATCGTTGGTGATGTTCCTCGTCGATGGCTCTGTGGGCGTCACCGACGATGACGAGCAGATTGCTATCTGGCTGCGCCGCATTAAGCCTCCCGTGCTGCTGGTGGTCAACAAGGCCGACAACGATCAACGAGAAGGGGCGCGTTGGGAGTTCCTGTCGCTCGGCCTTGGCGAGCCCTTGCCAGTCAGCGCGCTGCATGGCCGTCGCGCCGGCGATCTGCTCGACGAAGTTATTGCTCGCATCCCCGATGTCAGCCCGGCAGGCATTGTCGAAGCCCTGCTCGAAGACGACGAAAACTGGACACCGCCAGAGCAAGCAGCGCCGCGCGTTGCTGTTGTGGGGCGACCAAACGTGGGCAAGAGCACTCTGTTCAACCGGTTGGTTGGAGAGAATCGCTCTGTGGTTCACGACATGCCTGGCACCACGCGCGATGCCATCGACACATTGGTCGAGACCGAAGACGGTCCCATCGTGTTCGTCGACACCGCAGGTATGCGCCGCCGCTCGAAGATCGACGACTCGGCCGAGTACTACTCGTTAGTTCGAGCGCTTCGCGCCATCGACGACGCCGACATCGCGCTGTTTGTCATCGATGCCACCGAAGGCATTACCGGCCAAGACCAGCGTTTGGCCGAGCGTGTCGATGCTGCCGGATGCCCAATCGTGCTGCTGCTCAACAAGTGGGAACTGATCGACGACGCCGAGCGGCGCCTCGACATTTTGGCCGAGGTTAAGCGCAAGCTGGGCTTCATCGGCGACGCTCCCATTCTGAAGATCTCTGCGCTCAGCGGCAAAGGTGTCAACAAGTTGGCGCCAGTACTCAAAGAAGCCATCGTGCAGTACCACCGGCGCGTGCCGACACGCGACGTGAACAAAGTGATCGCCGCGGCTCAGCAAAAGCAGCCAGCACCGGGCGGCACCAAGGTGCTCTACGCGATGCAGGGAGCCACCGACCCGCCGACCTTCACGTTGTTCGTGAACCGCGAACTGCCGCACACGTATCTGCGGTATCTCGAGCGCAGCATTCGCGAAGCGTTCGACTTCGGTTCTACGCCGCTGAAACTTCGTGTTCGTCGCCGCACCGAATAGCGTTCGAGCATGGCCATGACAATCACCGATCTCAGGAGTGCGCATGCCCTGGTGTGAAGACTGCGCCAAGTACTTCGCGCCATCGGCTATGACCGAAGATGGCAACTGTCCAACATGCGGGCGAAGCCTTGAGGCGCAGGTACCGAAGACGCCAATCACGGCTAAGAATCTCGACCTTCGCAAATTGGCTGCCGGAGACGACGCCGACGAAGACATGAAGGCCCCGTGGCACTTCAAGCTGCTGATGGTACTGCTGGTGTTGTACTTCGTGTACCGCATCGTGCAGCTCTTTCGCTAGGCATCGACGCAGTAGAACTCTCATCGGCTTTTGGCGTGGGTGGTTGCAACGGCATCCGCTACGCTGGCCATTCCGTAACAACGGGCTGTAGCGCAGCTTGGTAGCGCACTTGTCTGGGGGACAAGGGGTCGTGGGTTCAAATCCCGCCAGCCCGACCACGAAGTAGCAGGTCAGGGGCCATCCGCAAGGGTGGCCCTTTTGCTTTTTAGCCACCTGGCCGCTACCGGGTTGCTCGGTCCCACGAAGCGCTAGCGCACGGTAAGCGTGCGCTGATGCTTTATGGAGTCGCTTACGGACCCACACGCTTGGCGACGAGCACCACGAATCGGCTTGGCTGACGCTTGCCGCGTAGGCGGGCTCGCCACGGCTTCCACGCCCACTGCCAGCCGTACCAGGTGTGATGCCTGCGCCAACGGAGACCGAGGCTCAGGGCCAGATCGTGCAGCATGTGTGGCGTGAGATATCCAACCGACGGCACGGAGTCGGATCGCGATCCGAACCGCTGCTCGAAATCGGCGTGCCGCTCGGCAATCATCGCCTCGCCGGCGGAGCGTTGTCGGTAGATGGGGGAGTCCATGACCACGATTCGGCCTGTGGACTTGAGCACTCGCAGCGCTTCGGCGAGCGTGACGGCGTAATCGCATGAGTAATGCAGGCTGGCGTTGTAGATCACGACATCTGCACTGGCATCTGGGAAGGGCAAGGCGTCCATCTCGGCCTGAGAGCACGAGAACTTGTGTTGATAGTGGCGAGCAGCGCCAAGACCATCGTGAGGGTCAATCGTGAGGTCGACTGCCAGAGCCTCGTGGCCGAGCTCAGTGAGTCGGTTCGACAGCCAGCCGACTCCGGCTCCAACATCGACGACAACGAGCGACTGCGTCCGAGGACGAAACACGCGCGACCGCACGGTGCGCCACGACCGACTTCGCATGTTCCACTGCCACTCCAACGGTGCTCCAGGTGCGGTCTCGGGCAACCGTCTGAAGTATTCGGGGTCATCGCTGGCGCGGCCCTCAGCGAGTCGCACTGTCGTGTAATCGTTCAGGAATTGCTCGAAGTGCGCCACCCGCGCCGCAGGCAAGAACAGATCGATGTTGTCAACCCGGGAATAGCTCTCAGTGCAGGTGACGCACGCATAGACGCGCTCAGAGACGCGCAAGGAGCCTCGACATAGGGGGCAAACACGCTCGAGCATTGGATGCAGGATTGCCGAATGGGGCCTTCAAAGTCCAGCGCGATGCTGAAATGCCTCAAGTCTGCAACGCAGATACCGATGAATTAGTGGTGCCACAGATCGGCTGTGGCGTGCGAACAGGACGGGCGTCGTATGAAGCATGACAAGAGCGGCACACGCTCCTGGCTCATGTACGCCCGCGATGAGGCTGTGCGCTGCGACACCGAGAGCGCTGACGCTGGATTCTCGTTGGTTGAGATCGTGATGACCATCACGATCATGGCGATCATCATGGTTCCGACCTTGAACGCGGTGATGTCCACGATCACAGCTGGCCGATTGAACACCAACATGTCAGCGGTTGAGACCGTGCTCCAGAATGCAGCCGACCGCGTGAACCGTGCGCCAAAGAGTTGCGATTACACGTTGTATGCGCAGGCTGCGGCACAGACCAACGGGTGGGATGCCACTACAACGTCAGTTCTTCAGCAACACTTTGTTCCTGGCGCAACTGCAAGCACCGAAGGCCAATGGGCCGACCTTGCTTGTCTCACAACCCAATCTGCGCCTGCCGACCTTGCAGTTCAACTCGTGACGATCACGGTCACAAGTCCCGACGGAAAAATCAAAAAATCTCTGCAGGTGGTGAAGAGCGATGTGTAGACACCCATTCGTCCGTCTCTTGCGCCAATTCCGCAAACACTTCACCAATCGAGATCCCCGCCGCGACGAGGGAATGACGCTGGTGGAGTTGCTCATCTCGATCGCTCTCACAGGTGTGCTCGTCACAGCGCTTTCCGGAGCGGTTGTGGTCATTATGAATCAGCAGTCCACGGGCAACGGCCGACTCAACAACGCCCGCGCCGAGAACGGGGCGGGTCTGTGGATCCCAGGCGATCTTGCGTCAGCGGGTCAGAACGTCGACACCTCTCCGGGTATCAATTCCTGTTTCGGAGCCTGCCCACCTGGGGCCGATGTCGGTGGCTCCAACGCGATGATGCTCTCGTGGAGCACTCTCGTGGCCAACGCCAGCGGACAGTCGGTCACACGCCTGACACAGGTGTCATACCGCTATGTACTGGTCGGTAGCGAGTACCAACTCATTCGAGTGCAGTGCGATCAGACCGAGGGCGCGGTCACCTGTCGAGCCAGTGTTGTATTGCACAATCTCGATGCTCCACCAGACGGTGTGTTCACTGCAGGTGTCACCGTGCCCGACTGGATTATCAAAGTCAGCACCCCGCCGGATCCCCTAGCAATCGATCCAACAGTCACCACCATCGCGGGCTCGGCATCAGCCGTTGCCGTCAAGAACGCACAGCGAGTTGTCGTTACCGTGAACGGCGGCGGCAAGTCGGCAGGCGCCGGCGGCGGGACGAATCAGATCAGCCTCAGCGCGGGTGGCACGAACCGCACTTTGATTGACTCGACCAGCATGCAAGGAGCGCCGTCGTTGATTGCCGCTCGCTCGCTGTGCGGCGGCTCGATCACGTTGATCATCGACCGATCGGGCTCAATCGGATCTACCGACTTCGCCAAGATCAAAACAGCTGTTGGCCAATTCGTGACCATGTTTGTCGGTACACCGGTGCGATTGAAGCTTGTTCCCTTCGACACCGTCGCAAGCACGGTCGGCGCAACATCGCCCACATGGACGATGTCGTACAACATGCTCAACAGCACTGAGTCCAATGCGTTGTTGAACGAAGTAACGAACATGACATACCCAGCTGGATATACCAACTGGGAAGATGCGATGTTCCGCACGTTCTACAACGCAGACGGAACGGTGGCGCAAGACCTCCCCGGGATGGTGGTGTTCTTTACAGACGGTGTTCCGACCAACTCGCGTTTGAACAACTCTTCGAGCTCGATCCCCGCAGAACCGCCTCTCGCTCAGCCTGGCTACTCAACGACAATGAACGGCAACTACCAGCAGCAAGGCTTCGACCGAGCGAACCTCATTGCGGCCGCATTCCGCGACAGCACACGCTTCATCGGAGTGGGCGTTGGTCCGGGCGTCAGCGGTAACCAAACGTGGATCTCAAGCATCCCTGGCTACCACTACAACTACACACACAGCTATCACCTCGCATACTCGCGCTACTACCACATCGAAAAGGGATACCACGCCGACACCACGATGACGCGTTGGTACCACATGGAGAAGAACACGGGCAGCACGAGTTCGCCTGTGTGGGTCGACGATTCGTCAGCGACTTCGAATAGCACACTCGGCACCTCAAATGGCCAACGACGCCTCCGTTTTACATCGCCCTTCCGCTTGTCGAAGACGTCGCTGAGCGCCAGCGCAATTGCATCGCAAGACATGGCCACCACATGGACGGCGCCTTCGTCGGGTTCGACCAACCTGACCTTGTTCACTGCCCAAGACATCGCAGCGAATTCGGTGAGCGACGGCAGCGACGGTTGGTCTGCCGGGCGCCTGTACACATCGCCCTACACGTATTGGGAGATCAACACGTCGGCGACATCATCGACGTCACTGTCAAGCTCATCACGCGCCGCATTCAGTGCGCCGTATTCATTTGCCCGGTCGGTCAACTTGACAGACCCAGCCATCGCCAACCCAACAACATCGTGGACCACAAACGCTTCACCCACCGTTACCAACCAGAGCATCTATTCCGTGATGAATCCTGGAGCGCCCGACACCGACTCCACCGATGGCTGGACCGGTAAGAGCTATACGTCGCCGTACTCGCTCTCGGATCCCGTAGACACCACAGGTACTGGTTACAGCAGCACCGATTCCAGCTGGACCAGATCGGCCAAGCAGTACAGCCTGCCGTACACGGCATACGACTCGCCAGTGACATCTACGGTCACTGGCGCCCAGATCTTGTCGCGGCTGGTGGCCAACTCAGATACCGGCGTGCCCGCAACACTGGTCAATGGCAAGTACACCAATGCGCTCACCGCCAACATGTATATCTCGCCCGACTACACCAACTTCGGCCTTGCGCTACAGACCATCGCGCTCTCGCAGTGCGGCGGCACATTGACCTTGCAAACCAAGGTGGGCAGTACGTCGGCCGCAGATCCGTTCACCTACCAAAAGACGGCGCTCACCGACTCGGCCGGCAAGCCGTTGGTATCCGACATGACGGTGATCACTACGACGAAGCAGTTCTCGAGTGGCACCTTCGACCTCAACATCAGCGACGGCACCTACCAAACCGTCGAGATCCAACCGCAGAACCTTTCTGGCTTGTCGAGTTACAAATCGGGGACATGGAGCTGCAAAGCAGGTGTCACGAATCGAACGTTCACACTCGTGCCCACTGCGAGTCCGATCTTTTCGGGTATTCGAGTCAAGGTGGCGGCCAACGAGGCCGTGTCGTGCGTGCAGACGGTGACCCTATGAACCTGGTCAGACGCAGACTCGAGGCACTTCGCTTGGCGCGTGAGTGCGGTAACAGCGACGAGGGGTCTGCGCTGATCTTGTCGTTGGTGGTCATCATCGTGGCGACATTGATCGTTACCCCAATGCTCACCTACGCGGTGACCGTTACCAGGGCGAGTCGACTCGTGGACAACAAAGCGCAGCGACTCGAAGCGGTGAAGGGTGGCCTGCGCACTGCTCTTGCTGACCCGGTGGCGCTCTTCAAAGCGTGCAACCAAGACAAAGCCGGAGTGAGCCTCAACCCAGCGCTCGCTAGCCCATCGTTGCGGGTACCGGTAGCAACGACCTGTGCGCTGATGGCAGTGAACTATTCCGAAGACGCAACGAAGCGCCCGTACGGCGCCACCTCGCTACAAGTTGGAGTGCCGCTCCCGGCGGCCTATACGCCATCGGCCGCCAACGTTCACTCGGTGTACCCGGGTTCGGGGCAAAGCGATACTCGAGCATGGCGCAACGCAATCAGCCTGACCCGAACGATTGACACCATATGGTCGCAGAACCTTCCGGTGCATGCGCTGAGTCCACGTTCGGCCACTGCCTACGTCATGCCCGACGGGTTCGACGCCTGCAAGGTGTATTTCCCTGGCACCTATGTTGACCCCATCGTGATCTCTGGATCGACACCGGTCTATTTCACCTCAGGCATCTATTACTTCGAAAACTCGGTGACCATTACCGACAACGCAAATGTTGTCGTCGGGGGCGGTGGCGTTGATGGTTGTACCACCGACCAGTTCGCTGCGTTCTACGCAGTGAACGCGCCAGCTACGCATAACATCACCGGACTCGGAGCAACCTTTGTGTTCGGCATGACCGGACGCCTCGTGGTGAAGAACTCCGTGCCGTACACCGGCGCTGCGACCGACTCGATCAGCTTGGTGTTTAACCAGCGCTACGTGAGTTCTACCGACACGAACAACTTGCCGTCGGCAACCGTGAACATCATGTCGGTAAATGGCTTGCTCCCGAGTTCGAACCTGAGCAACTCGATCCAAGACCTCGACCAGTCGGGCGTGTTGTACGTGCCCTATTCGCTGGCGCCCACCGGCGCCACCACGTTTGGCGCCGCAACGCTCAACAAGTATCGGCCTTCTACGTTGGTTCCTGCAGTGCCTGATAACTCGGCGATCGTTGAGGTCAATCTCACCCAGGGCACTGCCACCACCATCTCGGTGCCCGGTTATGTCGACGTGCCACAGGGCCGCTTTCTGATCTCGATTGGCGCCGGACTAGGAGTCAAGGATTCGATCAACTTCGACGGTGGAGTCTTGGCTCGAACTATCGAGGTTCCCGGTGACAGCCCAGCCAAGTTCAAGGTAGGAGTGTCTGAAGTGGTGACTCAACTCGTGCTGCGTCTCAAGAGCGCGACCACCTCGGGCACGCCAGTGGTTACTTCTGATGCAGTGGTGCAGGTCAACGCCAACGGCGCATACGCCGTGAACACATGGGCCGTGGGGTAGCGCCGCATATCGCGCGCTCCAACCCTCAGTCGAGGCCGAGCACCCGCATAGCGTTTTCGCGCAAGAACTTGGGCCACACGTGATCTTTAAACGGAACCTTGGGCATGTCGCCCATGATGCGTTCGTAAGTGAGACCCATCGGCCAATAGCCGGCGTAGATGATCTTGTCGGCGCCACGGGTGTTGGCGTAATCGATGATGCGCTGGTTGTAATGCTGCGGCGCAAAAGCGCTGGTGCTGTAGTACAGGTTCGGCCACTTGAGCATGAGTTTCACGGCCAGCTCGGTCCACGGCTCGCAGCCGTGGCGGGTCACGATGTTGAGCTCAGGGAAGTCGTAGCAAACAATGTCGAGCAGTTCTACGTGCTGACACATACTCGGCAAACGTGGCCCGGGAATGCCTGCACAAATGAAAATGGGGATGCCGAGTTCGGCGCACACCGAATAGATGGGATACCAGCGCGCGTGATCGATAGGGATCTGCGGATGGCAGCCAGCGGGGAAGGTGCCTACGGCCTTCAGCCCGAACTCTTCGTGAGCGCGACGAATCTTGCGAACTTCGTCGACGCCTTTGTTGCCGTCGGCTGACAGCGATGGAATGAAACGCGTTGGGTGCAGACGCATCGCCTTTTGCCCAACCTCGCCCTCGATGCCGATGAGCGAACGCTCAATACCGAAATGGTCCATCGTGTTGATGGCTACCTCGATGGGATCGAGGGTTTCGGGCATGGCGCCGGGAACGTTGCCCTTAAACAAGTACTCCACCGGGAACATGGTCTCTTTGCTGGCCACATCTTTGATGTTGGGGCGGAAGAACTCATACAGATGACGAGGATCTGGGTCGGGGAATCCCATCATCGTTTCGATGATGCCGAGGCCGCCGGGACCAACTGCGGGCATGGCCATGATCAGGCTCCGATCAGTTCGCGTGCGTTGTCGCGCATGATGAGGCGAACCTCTTGGTCGTTGAACCCGTGCAGATCGTTGATGAACGCAACCGGCACGGCGAGGCCCTCGGCGTGCGGATAGTCGCTGCCAAACAACACGCGCTCGGTACCGATTGCGTCGGCGAGTCCACGGATGTCGTCTTCGTAGAACGGCGCCACCCACACGTGATCACGGAACTGCTGAATCGGATCGCTGGGGAACATGTAGGGGTTCTGCGAGTAAGCCTTCTTGAACTTCTTGAGCAAGGGCTGCACCCATTCGCTGCCGGCTTCAATGCTGGCGCAGCGAAGGTCGGGGTGCCGAGAGAACACGCCATGGCACACGAGCACAGCAAACATGTCGAACGGTGCGCGGTCTCCGGTGATGGTGCGTAGAGCCGAAAACTTAAACGCCTCGAACGCGCCGCCGGGCTCCCAGTCGTCGATGTACTTGCCGTAGCCAGCGTCGCCTGAGTGGAACGCAACCGTGACGCCAGCCTCGGCAGCACGCGCCCAAAATGGGTCGTACATCGTGTCGCCGGGGGAGCGGGTGAGACCGCCGGCGATGGGCACCGGAGCTGTGCGCATCACGATGATGCGAACGCCGCGACCGATTGCCCAGTTGAGTTCGTCGAGCGCCCACTGCGGGTCGGCCAAGGTGATGTAGGGCGCAGCGTAAATCGAGTTCTTGTAGGCGAAGCCCCAATCGTCGTCGAGCCAGCGGTTGAACGCGCGAAACGCAGCGGTCAACGCCGGAATGTCGTGCTTCAGCGACTCTTCCATGCCGACGCCCAGAGTGGGGAAGAAGAACGCAGCATCGAGCCCTTGCTCGGTCATCAGCGCAAGGCGAGCATCACGGTCGCGGTAGGTGGGGCTGATCTGATCGAGCTCTCCGAACATCGACTTGAGATCTGAACCAGCGACCTTGCCGCGGAAGTACAAGTCGAGTGCGCCTGGCTTGGAGACTGGGTTAAACGTTGGGTTCGGAATGAACCGGTTGATTGCGCCGCCAACCAGCAAGCGCTGCCGACCGTCGAGCTCAACCCACTGCATGCATCGCTTCGCCATCGATGGCTCGATGTGGCGAATAAAGGCGTCGGTTGCCTCGTAGTAATGGTTGTCTGCGTCGAAGGGCAAAAAGCCGAGTTCTGTCATTGCGTCTTCCTCTTCTCAAATCTGACGGCGTGTCAGAAACGTAGCCGACGTCACCCACCCGATACGGTACGAAGCGTGTGTGGACGTGTCGTTTCTACTAGCACCCCTCAACAGATAGCCGATTTCTTTGGCGCTTCGTTCGAGGGCGACCCCTTGCCCGTGAACTACAACGTGGCGCCAACCACCGATGTCTACGCAGTAGTAAACGAAGACGGCCCAGAGCCAGCCGTGCGCGCCTTTCATTGGGGCCTTGTGCCCGTCTGGGCGAAAGACACGAAGATCGGTTCGTCGATGATCAACGCCCGTGCCGAGACCCTCAATGAGAAGCCCTCCTTCAAAGGACTACTGCGCAAGCGTCGGTGCATCATCCCAATCGATGGGTTCTACGAATGGCAGGCCCCAGCGCCCGCCGCAGCCTTGAGCGCCAAAGGCAAGCCGGTGAAACAACCGATGTTCATCCATAGATCCGATGGCCACCTACTTGCGGTTGCTGGGCTGTGGACTGCGTGGCGAGATAAGGCTGGGCCGACTAATGGCCCGTGGCTACACAGCTGCACCATCATCACCACTGCGGCCAACGACACGATGTCGACTGTTCACGATCGCATGCCCGCAATTCTTCCGGCGTCGGCGTGGCACGAGTGGCTCGACCCAGCGATCGACGATGCCGAGCAGCTCGCTCAGTTGCTGCGTCCCGCCGCAAACGACATTCTCGCAATGCATCGGGTCTCAAGTGCAGTGAACAGCGTTCGCAACAAAGGCGCCGAACTAATTGCGCCAGCCGACACCGATAGCTCGCCAGCGACACACGACGTCAGCGCGTCGCCGGCTGCCGACCGTTTGTTCTGAGCTTTAGCTGTAGAGGTCGAACAGTTCGCGAATGGCCTTGGCTTGTCCACCCGTGGTGCTCGACATCACGGCGATCGGTGTGACGCCAGTTGAGTACCACGCTGCGAGTCGGTCACGCACCTGGGTTGCGTCGCCGCTAATGGTGCAGTCGTCGATCCACCGGTCGCTCATCGCTGCGATTGCAGCATCGCGGTCGCCGCGCTCGAGAGCCGCCTCGATTGCATCCATCTCGTCGCCGTAGCCAGCGACGCGCCAATAGTTGCGATAGTTCGGAAGCACGATGTAGCCGCCGAGTGTGCGCCGATGAATGGCGCGTGCCGCATTGAGGTCGGCGTCGATAACTGTGGGAACCATGTTGGCCAACTGCAGTTCGCTGCGTCGCTCTGCAGGAATTCTCGCTACTTGGGTGGGCGTGTGCGACAGCGAGGCATTTGCCCATAACGCGCCGTCGCCAATTTCGACAGCAAGGTCGAGCATTCGATCACGAAGGGCGGCAAGAAGAATCGGGGGCAGAGCGCCCGCGCCTCGCTCGGCTGCATGAAGAGAAGCGACGTAGTCGCGCATGTCGGACAACGGCTTTCCCGTGGCCAAGCCAATGCGATCGAGCATCGGCACATGACTCACGCCAAGTCCGAGGCGGAATCGGCCACCGCTCACTTCGGCGATGTGCGCCGCAGTAGCAGCAGTCTCCATCGGGTGCGACAGGTAAATCGGCTGGATCGACGACCAAAACGGGATCGACTTCGTGACGTGCGCTAGAGAGCCACACAGCGCGAGGTTGCCGCCTACTCCGGGGCATGCCAGGCCTGCGAAGCCGCGGGTCTCGGCCTCGGCGGCCAACTCAAGAATGGCAGTGCGCTTGTTGGCTGAGCCGATGACTGACAATGCGGGAAGTTGGGTGACAGTTGAGGTCATGTGTCGACGGTAGCCGCAGCAGGCCAAGGCCCGAATGCTGGACTGAAACACAAGTGGTGATCCGCGGGTAACGTCTGGCGCGTGCAGCAGGACAACGGGGGCCAGTTACAGCGCCAGCAGCGCGGCCTGCGTATTGGCATTGTGTGTCCGTACAGCCTCAGCATTCCTGGCGGCGTTCAAGCACAGGTGATGGGCCTCGCCCGCGAACTGCGCTCGATGGGTTATGAAGCACGAGTCATCGGCCCGTGCGACGGTCCGCCTCCGGCCACGTTCGTGAGTCCCGTGGGGAACAGCCTGCCCACCGCATCGAATGGTTCGGTCGTACCGATCGCGCCCGATCCGAGTGCTCAGTTTCGCACCATCCAGCTCCTCAACGACGAGAACTTCGACGTGCTCCATGTGCACGAACCGCTTGCGCCCGGCGCGGCGCAGACCGCGTTGTTCTTGCATCCAGCACCCATCGTTGGCACGTTTCACGCAGCAGGGGAGTCCACGTCGTACAAGTTGCTCACTGCTCCGCTGTCTCGCTTGGCCGACAACATTTCGCACCGAGTTGTGGTCAGCAAAGATGCGCTGGCCCTGATTCAGGGCTACATGGGCGGCGAATACGAGGTGCTGTTCAACGGCGTTGAGCTACATCGTTTTCGCGAAGCTTCTGCGCACTCGTTTGAGCACCCAACCATCTTTTTCTGCGGCCGTCACGAAGATCGCAAGGGACTCGACGTTCTTCTCGAGGCCTTCACGTCACTGCCCGCAAACGTGCGTCTTGTGATTGCGAGCAACGGCCCCGACACAAAGCGACTGCAGCAGCAATACGCGGCCGACAGCCGTATCGACTGGGTAGGGCGAATCACCGAAGACGAGAAAGTGGCCTACCTACAAGGCTCGGCGGTGTTCTGCGCCCCGTCGCTGCGTGGCGAGTCATTCGGCGTGGTGCTGCTCGAAGCGATGGCTGCCGGTACGCCCGTGGTCGCTAGTTCGCTTGACGGCTATATGAACGTTGCAACGCACGAGGTCGACTCGTTGTTGTGCGCCCCTGGCGACGTGGCCGAGCTGGCGGCTGCGCTGCTACGCGTCATTGACGACAGCGCACTCAGCGACCGACTCCGATGCGCAGGCCAACAACGCGCCGAGCAGTTCAGCATGTCGGCGTTGGCTACGCGCTACGCCGAGATCTACGAACGGCTTGCACGTGAGCAGCCGATTGCGCAGCCGGCACAGTTGGGCGCAGTGCCACGTCTGCGTGCCGCAGTGCAACGTATGATGCACTAACTCTAAGCGCCTGCGCTGCAATACACCCCCACGAAGGAGAACCATGACCGCTCTACTGATCGTGATCGGCCTGATCGCCCTGCTCGTGATCTTCGGCATTGTGCTGTACAACGGACTCGTTCGTCGGCGCAACACCGTAGAGAACGCTTGGTCGCAGATCGACGTTCAGCTCAAGCGCCGTATCGACCTCATTCCCAATCTGGTCGAAACGGTCAAGGGCTACGCAACCCACGAAAAGGAAACTCTCGACGCTGTCATCAAGGCTCGCAACTCAGCAATGGCTGCGCCTGCGAACCCGGCGGCTCAGGCGCAAGCCGACAACATGCTCACGGGTGCGCTGCGTCAGTTGTTTGCACTCAGCGAGGCCTATCCCGATCTGAAGGCAAACCAAAACTTCTTAGCGCTGCAAGAAGAGCTCACCGCTACCGAGGGCCGTGTCGCCTATGCCCGCCAGTTCTACAACGACTCGGTGTTGGCCTACAACAACTCGCTGCAGACTTTCCCCACCCTGATCTTCGCCAAGATGATGAGCTTCACGCGTCGTGAGTTTTTCGAAGCTGAGCCAGCCGCTCGCGAAGTCCCCAAGGTGCAGTTCTGACCTTCCCCCGGTTCGGGGCCTGCGGCCTCTAGCCTGCGACTCACCATGTTCGATCTGATCCGTTCTAATAAGCGCCGAAGCGTCGCGCTCATCGCCTCATTTGTTGTGCTGCTGTGCGCCGTGGGCGCTGCGGTTGGCGTGCTGGTGGGCTATGGCATCGCCGGCACACTTTTCGCTCTTGTCTTTTCTGGTGCCACCGCCGCCGTCTCGTACTGGAAAGCAGACGCAATAGCGTTGCGGCTCAGTCGTGCGGTGCCCGCCGATCCCGAGGAGTATCGCCGACTCCACAACTTGGTCGAAGGGCTATGCATCGCAAGCGGCTTACCAAAGCCAGGCGTTTACATCGTGAACGATCCGTCGCCAAACGCCTTCGCTACGGGACGCGACCCAAAGCACGCTGCAATCGCCGTGACCACTGGTCTGCTCGAGAAGATGAACCGCGTAGAGCTCGAAGGTGTTCTCGCTCACGAACTCTCACACATTCGCAACTACGACATTCTGGTGTCCACGTTGGCGGTCACACTTGTGGGAACCATTGCGTTGCTCACCGACATGGCCATTCGCATGCTGTGGTGGGGTGGCGCTCGCAGCCGACGCTCAGACGACAACAACTCAAGCGGCCCGCTGGCCATCGTCGGCATCGTGTTGATCATCTTTGCTCCGCTGATCGCCAAGGCAATGCAGGCCGCCGTGAGCCGTCGACGAGAGACACTGGCCGACATATCGGCATGTCAGATGACGCGTTACCCACCGGGGTTGATTTCTGCGCTAGAAAAGCTTCGCGACGATTCCACCGAGGTTCGATCGGCCTCAACAGCTACTGCACATATGTGGATTGAGCAACCCATGTCGGGCATGAAGGGCGAGGGCAAGCCAAGTCGTTTCCACCGGATGTTCGATACCCACCCCCCGCTCGAAGAGCGAATTGAGTTGCTGAGGGAGCTATGAGAACAAGTACCCACAAGCGTTTGAGCCAAGGCGGTTTCGCCGCTGTCGTGAGCATCGGCCTGCTTCTGAGCTCATGTAGCTCAAGCTCGTCGAAGACCACCGAATCATCTGCGGCCCCGCAATCATCGGCTCCAGACACCACCACAGTTGTTGCTACCGTCCCAGTAGAAGGCACACCTATCGTCACCGCCGACGCAGGCCCGGTGTTCCCGCTGACAGGCCTCGCTACAAGTGACGCGGCCGCTGTTGCTCGCCCAGCGCTTGTTGTCAAGATCGATAACCATCCGTTGGCTCGTCCACAAAGTGGCCTGAACGAGGCCGACATCGTGTTCGAAGAAAATGTCGAGCAACTCACGCGGTTCGCAGCGGTGTTCCAGAGCGGGTCGTCTGATCCCGTGGGTCCTATCAGATCAGGTCGCACCCAAGACGTAGCCATGTTGGGTTCGCTCAACCACCCACTGTTTGCATGGAGCGGCGGTAACGCTCGGGTCACATCTGCTATCGAAGCAAGCGATCTGCGCGACGTCGGTGCCCTCACTCAGCAACACAGGTCGGCTTACTTCCGCTCTAACGCCCGGCCAGCACCGCACAACTTGTACTCAAAGACTGCGTCGCTGTTTGCGTTTGCTCCCGCCGACGCTGGCCCACCGCCCGCCCAGTTCAGCTATCGCGCCGCTGGCGCTGCATCGACTGGCGACGCTGTGAACGGCCTCAATCTTTCGATGGACGGCGTCAAAGTTGCCTGGGTCTGGGATCCAGCGACAAAGCTGTTCCTTCGGTCGAGCGACGGCAAAGTACACCGTGACGCTGTCGACAACTCGCAGGTCTCCACCAGCAACGTGGTGGTGCTGTATGTCGACTACAAGCCGAGCCCGGCCGACCTCAAGAGTCCCGAAGCACAGACCCTCGGCAAAGGCACTGCGTTGGTGTTCTCTGACGGCAAGGTCGTCAAAGCCACGTGGAGCCGCACCGACCGGCTTCAGCCGTTCGCGCTCAAGGACGCAGCGGGAGCGCCTGTTGGCCTCACGGCCGGACGCACCTTTGTCGAACTTGGGCGCGTCGACTCGGCTGCGATCGTGCCAGCTGGCACCGATCCGAAGTCAGTTCCTTTCCCGTAGCCAAAATCTTGGTCGCTCTGGCGCTGTTTGAGGCTCGACGAGTAGGCGAGTTCGGGGCCTCGTTCTGTACGATGGCCAAATGAGTTCACCCGATTCCCCCACGGCGCGCGCTACCGGTACCTATCCCGTCAAGCGCGGGCTCGCCGAGATGTTGAAGGGCGGGGTGATCATGGATGTGGTCACCCCCGAGCAAGCACGAATCGCCGAAGACGCCGGCGCATGCGCAGTGATGGCGCTCGAGCGAGTGCCTGCCGACATTCGTCGCGATGGCGGTGTGTCACGCATGAGCGATCCCGAAATGATCGAAGGCATTCAGGCCATGGTGTCGATCCCCGTGATGGCCAAGGTGCGCATCGGCCACTTTGTCGAGGCGCAGATTCTCGAGTCGCTCGGCGTCGACTTCATCGATGAGAGCGAAGTGCTCACCCCCGCCGATGAGACCCACCACATCGACAAGTTCAAGTTCACCGTGCCCTTCGTGTGCGGCGCCACCAACCTTGGCGAAGCATTGCGGCGTATCTCTGAGGGCGCCTGCATGATTCGCTCAAAGGGTGAGGCTGGCACTGGCAACATCGTCGAGGCAGTGCGTCACCTTCGTTCGATCATCGGCGACATGAAGAAGATCACCCAGGCCGACTCGGCCGAACTGTTCGAGTGGGCCAAGCGCCTGCAAGCCCCACTGCCGCTCGTTCAGGAGATAGCCGAGACCGGTTGGCTCCCCGTGCCAATGTTTTGTGCAGGTGGCATCGCAACCCCGGCCGACGCAGCATTGGCCATGCAGCTTGGTGCTGAAGCGGTGTTCGTGGGCTCGGGCATCTTCAAGAGCGATGATCCATCACCGCGGGCCAAGGCCATTGTTGAGGCCACCACTCATTTCCGCGACGCAAGCATTCTTGCCAAGGTGAGCCGTGGTCTCGGCGCCCCAATGACCGGTATCGGCATGGACGAAATCAACCAACGCTTCGCTGAGCGCGGCTGGTAGTCACAGTTCTTCACGGCACGAAAGCGGTTCGAGTGCAGCAATCTAGTTCGGAGCCCCCTGGTGCTCGTCGGCGTTCTTGCATTGCAAGGCGCGTTCGCCGCGCACGAACGGGCGCTCGCTGAGTGCGGAGTCAGTTGTCGTCAGGTGCGCGTCGCCGACGATCTTGATGGCATCGCTGCGTTGGTCATGCCTGGCGGCGAAAGCACCACGATGTCGCGGCTGCTCGCCACCTCGGGTCTGTTCGACCCGCTGAGCAAACGCATCTCCGACGGCCTCGCCGTGTTCGGCACCTGCGCCGGCATGATCTTGCTGGCCACCGAAGTGCTCGATGGTCGCCTCGATCAGGTGAGCTTTGGCGCTATCGACATCACCGTGCGTCGCAACGGCTACGGCCGTCAGGTAGACAGCTTCGAGGCCGACATCGACATACCCAAGCTCGATGAACCGTTTCACGCTGTGTTTATTCGGGCCCCAAAAGTCGAGCGCGTGGGTCCCGGTGTCGAGGTCATCGCCTCACACGCAGGCGTCCCCGTGCTGGCTCGCCAGGGTTCAGTGTTTGTGGCCTCGTTTCACCCTGAGCTCACTGCCGACTATCGTCTCCACTCGTTGTTCCTTCAGGAGGTTTAACCATGTCCGGTCATTCAAAATGGGCGACAATCAAGCACCAAAAAGGTGCCAAGGACAAAGCTCGCGGCAAGTTGTTCAACAAGATTGCGCGCATCCTCGAGGTAGCGGCACGCGAAGGCGGTGGCGACCCAGCCAGCAATGCTTCGCTGCGTACCGCCATCCAAAAGGCCAAGGCCGGACAGATGACCAACGACGCGATTGATCGCGCAATAAAGCGCGGCACTGGCGCCGACGACGGCGGCACCTACGAGGCCATCATGTACGAAGGCTACGCGCCTGGCGGCGTGGCGATCTTGGTCGACACGCTCACCGATAACCGCAACCGCACCGGCTCTGATGTTCGCAACATTTTCAACAAGCTCGGCGGCAGTTTGGCCGAGCCCGGCGCAGTTGGCTGGCAGTTCAGCCGCAAGGGCGTGATCATTGTCGATGGCGCTGTCGGCGAAGACGACGTAATGATGGCGGCACTCGATGCTGGGGCCGACGACGTAGCCCGCGACGGCGACGACTGGCGCATCACTTGCACGCCGAGCCACGTGTATGACCTGCAGGCTGCGCTTGAGGCGGCGGGCCTTGTGGTTCGTTCGGCTGAAAGCACCATGGTCTCGTCAATCACCATCGAGGTCACCGATGCTGGCGACGCGCGTAATATTCTGCGCATCATGGATGCGTTCGAAGACAACGACGATGTCCAAGATGTCTATAGCAACTTCGATATCTCCGATGAACTGATGGAGGCCGTCAGCACATGAGCATTGGCATTGGTGACAAGGCACCCGACTTCACCCTGAGCGGTACCGGCGGCGAAACCTATTCATTGGCGTCGTACCGCGGACAAGCGGTGGTGCTTGTGTTCTATCCGGGCGACGACGCGCCGGTGTGTACCAAGCAACTCAATACCTATAACGACGATCTCGACGAGTTCTCCGAGGTTGGCGCACAGGTCTTGGCTATCTCAGCGCAGAGCGTGAGCAGTCACGACAAGTTCAGCAGCAAGCACGGATTCAAGTTCCCCTTGTTGGCCGATCCCGACAAGGCAGTTGCGTCGTCCTATGGCACGTTGGGTCCACTTGGCTTCCCTCGTCGCAGCGTGTTCGTTGTCGATGCAAACGGTGTCGTGCGATATGTGCATCGAGCCATTGCTGGCCTTACCTACCGGCCGGTGGATGAACTGGTCGATGCCGTGCGAGCTGCACAGGCATAACGCATCACTCGCAATCGCTAGCCGCCCGCCACGCTGTCGCTCACGCACGGCCCGTCGCACGGGATCGAGATCTTGCCCGTTGTTAGGAACCCAAGCGCCAAGTGAATCACTCGCGCTTCACTCGATCCTTTGCCGTGGGGGTCCTCACCAAAGGCTGGATCAGTCGGAGGCAGATTCACTGTTGGTGGCGCCGGATTGCCGTAGTCCCATTGCACAACGATCGACCGGTCGACGTTCTTGTCGGTGATTGCATCAATACCGAAATACGGATTCACATCGGGGCTTCGCGATGGACGCAGCGCAGGGGAGTGGACCCCGGCATGAATGGTGCGGGCCAGCACTTCGGTGGACACGTTTGAGACCTGATGATCACCAAAGGCTTCGATCATCAGAACTTTCTTTGCTGAGATACCTGTATAGGGGTCCTGGGTGAGGTGCTGCGCGTATCCATTGTTCTCGCCGCGATCCCACAACAGCTGGATGAGTTGAAGCGCGATGACTCGATCGATATCGCCGGTGTATGCAGCGTTGAAGACCGATTCGAATTCGGGCCAGTCGGATGATCGTGGCAGCAACAGCGAGTAGTTAATGCCGGGCACGCCAAGCACCACATTGGTCCACTCGGTAGAGATCGCCGAAGCAGCTCCACCAAGAATGCCGCCTTGGCTGTTGCCGAGCAGCGTTGTCTTGCCGGGCGCAATCAGCGGTGCGTGTGTAGCTGTTTGGAAGCTGGCATTCGACGCGAATCCGTCGGCGGCGTTGATGGCACGTCCAAGGAATTGCATGTTGAGTAGCCCCTGCTGCAAGCGATCGGCCAGTTGCTTGAAGTTGCTCATATCGCCGAGGATTCCGGCCAGGTTGCCGATGTCCTCACTCGACATACCGATCCAGTCGCTGCCGCACAATGACAGCGAGCCCTGCTCGACCACAGCGCGGAGGCCGTTGATCTCTTCGCGCGAACCCAACAAGCCGTGGCCGTAGACCACAACAGGAGTAGGCGCTGATGGCGCCACTGGCACCAGGCACAGGAACGGCGCGCTGAAATCGGGATTGGCCACGTTGCGCGCGGGTAAGCCATCGGAGCCGAGCTCGAACGAAGACCCGGGTGCGCCAGTGCCCGTGAGGTAGTTCGGAATCAAATACGTGCCGCGAATCGTGCGCACGGCTCCCTCGTCGACGCTCGAGTCAACGGTGAACACCGGTGCAGTTGAGCCCACCGAGGCGTAGGCATCGCTGCGCATGTGCAGCAAACGCGCCGACAAGCTTTGTGCGCTTGCAACCGTGAAGTCCCACGCCATGTACAGCGTTGCGGGGTCAACGCCAGCAGCAGTCGCTTCAGCAACGACACCATGAAGGTGGGCTGCGCGATCGGGCGTGGCTGTACTGGCGAGCGCATCGGTGAACGAGCTGGGCGAAGCGATCGGCCCAGTGGCCGATTTCAGATGCTGGAGCGCGACCACATAGCGATGCCCTTCGAGAAGCGAACTTGCAGGATGGATCATCAGCAGCCGCTGATCGTCGTGCACTGCATGGGCGTCGAGTTCTGCCCAGTACGGCCAGCGCTGCTTGGTGGTGGCATCGAGCAACACGATCGGGGCGTCAGCTTCGAGCGACTTTGCAATAAAGGTGCTGGAGGCGACTCCCGATGCCGCCAGATCAAGTTGAGGCACCCGCACGAGCATCGCTGAGCCAGGCGAGAATCCGTCGCTTCGATTCTGGTCGGTGACATCGATGACTTTGTCGCCAACGTTTGACGGTGGTGCGCTTGGGGCAATGGCGAGGCGCCGACCGGTGCCAGACGCGGGGTCTGCTTTCGTGAATGCGTCGTTAGGCC
Source organism: Actinomycetota bacterium (assembly GCA_037139095.1). Taxonomy (GTDB): domain Bacteria; phylum Actinomycetota; class Acidimicrobiia; order Acidimicrobiales; family Ilumatobacteraceae; genus WLMZ01. The sequence goes on along the minus strand of JBAXHD010000008.1, from coordinate 59,039 downwards.
ATGGAAGCAAGCAAGCGCTCGGATCGATGGGGTCGCACGGCAGCGGTGCGGCATCTGCAATAGCCGTGGGCACCAAACTGTCTGCGGGCCCGCTTGCCGCTGGCACTGCAGAAAGCGACGTAGACGAACTGTTGCTACTGCTCGCACAGGCGCTGAAGAGCAGCGTGGCAGTAATACACAGAGCTTGAACAGAGTGACGCATGCACCGACTATGACACACACATCGGCGACTCAAGAGGACTGCGCTCCGCGAAGCGCCCGCTTCAGCGTGGCTCATCCGCGGTGCCTCAAGACCTGTTTGGTACCATACGAACCTATGTTCGTGATGCGCTCCCTCGACGAGCCTCTTGTTGTGCTCGGGATAGACCCGGGTCTCACCCGATGCGGATACGCAGCCGTACAAGCCAGTGGCCCCGGCGCGGCAATCGCACTGAGTCTGGGCGTGATCAAGACCGCTCCAGGCGATCCACTGCCCAAGCGCTTGGGAGAGCTTCGCGAAGAGTTTGCTGCGCTGCTGCTTGAGTTTCGACCGCACGTTGTTGCCGTTGAGCAAGTGTTCTTTCAGAACAACGTACGCACCGCAATGAGCGTCGCCCAAGCCAGTGGGCTTGCCCTCGCCGAGGCGTGGCTGTGTGGCTGCGAGGTTGTGCAATACACGCCGAACCAAGTGAAGGGCGCCGTTGCCGGCTGGGGCGCCGCCGATAAAGCCCAGGTACAAAAGATGGTGCAAGCCCGACTTGGCCTCACGGCCGTTCCGAAACCCGCCGACGCTGCCGACGCTGCGGCCTTGGCGCTATGTCATCTCGCGATGGCGCCGTTGCGTCAGCGTGTGCGTGAGGCAACGGCAGGCTCACGATGATCGGCTCACTGCGTGGCGCTGTGCTCGAACGCGGCGCCGATAGCGAAGTGCTGCTCGAGGTTGGCGGTGTCGGTTATTTCGTCACCGTAACGCCGCGCACCTTGGCCGAACTCGAGCCCGGCGCCAACGTGTTTGTCTATGTGCATCACCACATCCGCGAAGACGCTCAGACGCTGTTTGGTTTCTTGCGGCGCGAAGAGCGAGCCACATTTCAGGTGCTCATCGGCACTCACGGCGTTGGCCCCTCGATGGCGATGGCCATCTTGGGTACGCACACGCCGTCAGCGCTTATCGACATCGTTGCCAGCGCCGACAATGCGTCGCTGTGCATGGTGCCAGGTGTGGGCAAAAAGACCGCCGAACGTCTGCTCATCGAACTCAAGAATCGCCTGAACATCCCCATGCTCGATCCCATCTCGATGGGCGGCGGTGCAACGGGCAACTCGGTGCTTGGTGATGTGCGCGAGGCGCTGTATGGCCTGGGCTACGCACCAGAAGAAGTACGCGACGCGCTGCGCGAGATTTCGGCGGGCGACAATGCGTCTACTCTTCTGCGCGATGCGTTGCAGTTGTTAGGGGCCAAACGTGCGTGAGGAATTCCTCGACCCAGGGGTCAACAACGAGATCGAGGAGAGCGACGAGATTGGTCTTCGCCCTCGCCGGCTCAGCGACTTCGTTGGCCAGCGCGAACTCAAAGAGCATCTCGCGATCGTCATTGAGGCTGCTCGACGACGCAACCAACCCATCGACCATCTCCTGCTCGCCGGCCCTCCCGGACTCGGCAAGACAACAATGGCTGGCATCGTTGCCGCCGAAATGGGCGTGCACCTACACATCACTTCGGGCCCCACGCTCGAGCGGGCAGGCGACCTCGCTGCCATTCTCACCAAACTCGGTGAGGGCGACGTGTTGTTCATCGATGAGATCCATCGGCTCTCTCGCGCTGTCGAAGAGATTTTGTATCCGGCGATGGAAGATTTCCAGCTCGACATAGTGGTGGGCAAAGGCCCCGCGGCATCGTCGATCAGGCTGCCCTTGCCCCCGTTCACGCTCGTCGGGGCAACCACACGTACGGGCATGATCACCGGCCCGCTGCGCGATCGTTTTGGTCTCGTGGCTCGGCTCGACTTTTATCACGACGATGAACTCGAATCGATCGTGCGTCGCACCGCCAGCATCGTGGGTGTCAGCATCACCGAGCAAGGAGCATGGGAAATTGCGCGCCGCAGTCGCGGCACCCCGCGCATAGCCAATCGGTTACTCCGACGGGTACGCGACTACGCCGAAGTACGCGGCGACGGATCCATCGATCAAGACACCGCTCGTGACGGTCTCGCTGTGTTCGGCGTGGATCAGCGCGGTCTCGACAAAGTAGACCGTGCCATTCTCACCGCCATTTGTGTGCAGTTCGGGGGCGGGCCCGTGGGTCTGTCAACCGTGGCCATCAGCGTCGGCGAGCAAACCGAGACGGTCGAAGATGTGTACGAGCCGTTCTTGATCCAGCAGGGCCTGCTGGCGCGCACCCCACGTGGCCGAGTTGCGATGCCCATTGCGTGGCAACACCTCGGGCTCGAGATGCCAGCTCCGAGCGAAGCACGCCCCAACCTTTTCAGCTAGCGCAACCCGTTTGTCGGCCGTAGCCTCAACGTTCGTGCGTTTGGTTGATTTCGATTACGAGCTCCCTACCGATCGCATCGCGCAAACACCCATTGAGCCACGCGACAGCGCCAAGCTGCTCGTCGATCAGGGAGCCTCGGCGCCGCTGCACCTGCACGTCAGCGATCTGCACCAGATGCTTCGTCCGGGCGATCTGCTGGTGGTCAACGACTCACGAGTGATTCCGGCACGGCTTTCGTTGCATCGACACACCGGGGGAGCGGCCGAGGTGCTGCTGCTCGAGCCCGTGGCTGGCTCCGGCAGCGATCGTCGGGTGTGGGAGGCACTGGTTCGACCGGGCAAAAAGCTCAAGGTGGGCGAGCAGTTGGTTGCAAGCGACAACTCAGCTGTAGTCGAGATCGGTCCGCGCACTGCGGCCGGCGACACGTTCGAGGTCACCTTGCTCGGTGATGGCGATGTGCTCGAGCTGCTTGCTGCCTATGGCGAGATGCCATTGCCGCCGTACATCACGACGCGTCTCGGCGAGAGCGAGCGATACCAGACCGTCTATTCCAACGAACCCGGATCCGCCGCAGCGCCCACCGCTGGCTTGCACTTCACGCCAGCAGTGCTCGAAGCGCTGCAAGCAATCGGAGTTCAGATAGCTCGCGTCGAACTCGTGGTTGGTCTCGACACCTTTCAACCAATGAGCGTCGATAACCCACTCGAGCATCGCATTCACAGCGAGCGTTACCGCGTCAGCGCCGAGGTACTCGAACAGTGCCGATCCGCCAAACGGGTGGTTGCGGTGGGCACCACCGCCACGCGAGCGCTTGAGTCGGCCGCCACGTTTGGCGAACTCGAAGGCCGAACCCGTTTGTTCATCCACCGCGGCTACGAGTGGAAGCTGGTCGACGTACTGATGACCAACTTTCATCTGCCCAAGACCACCTTGCTGATGATGATCGATGCGTTCGTTGGCCCGCGCTGGCGTTCGCTCTATGAATCTGCGCTCGCCAACGACTATCGATTCTTGTCATTCGGCGACGCGATGCTGCTCGACAGGAGCCTGTAATGCACCCAGTTCGGTTCGAACTTCTCGCCACCGATGGCAGCGCCCGCGCCGGCATTGGTCATACGGCGCGCGGCCAATACAACACGCCGTGTTTCATGCCGGTGGGCACCCGCGGCGCGATCAAGTACCTGTCGGCTGCCGACTACGAACGGATCGGTGCCGAGATCGTTTTGGGCAATACCTACCACCTCATGCTGCGCCCTGGTGCTGAGACAGTGGCGGCCCTTGGCGGACTCGGCCGCTTCGCCGGATGGGGCGGCCTCACGTTGACCGACTCAGGCGGATTTCAGATCTTCTCGCTCGAGCCAAAGGTCGACGACGACGGCGCCACATTTCGCAGCACCTACGACGGGTCGATGCATCGGTTCACACCCGAGTCGGCAGTGGCCACCCAAGAGTTGCTCGGCGCAGACATCCAAATGGTGCTCGATGTGTGCGCCCCGTTGCCATCTCCTCCCGATGTGATCCGCCTTGCGCTCGACCGCACGAGCGCATGGGCGGCACGAGCTCATGCTGCACACAAGCGACCCGACCAGGCCCTGTTCGGAATCGTTCAAGGCGGACTCGACGAAACGCTGCGCGCCGAGTCGGCGCAACGCACGGTCGAACTTGGCTTCGATGGATATGGCATCGGCGGACTCAGCGTTGGCGAAACCAGAGCCGAAATGCTTCCGGCACTGGCTGCCGCCATCGAACACCTTCCCGCTGACCGGCCGCGGTACCTGATGGGTGTGGGCGACCCTGCCTCGCTGATCGAGGCAGTCGCTTTGGGAGTTGATCAGTTTGATTGCGTGATGCAGACGCGTATTGGTCGCCACGGCACGGCGCTGACCAGCACCGGCAAAGTGCATGTGAAGAACGCCAAGCACATCACTTCGGACCAGCCGATCGATACAAGCTGCTCGTGCGAAGTGTGTCAACGCCACTCGATCGGCTACATCCGCCACCTGTTTCAGGTGGGTGAGCCAACCGGCCCACGGCTTGTGAGCATGCACAACATTGCATGGACCTTGCAGCTGATGCGCGACATGCGCTCAGCAATCGAGGCGGGCACGTTCGAGTCGCTCAGACGCCACGTTGTTGCAGTCTGGGGCTGACAAAGCTCAAGAATCCTTAACAACTTTCAGGGCGAGGCATCCACTGAACTTGCGCATCAGTGTGACTATGCTTTGCCGTCGGCTCGGCCCCCTGCCGCGCAACAGTCATTTTGGATGTTCTGATGCCTAATCCGTTACTTCTTGAAGCCACTAAATCCGGCGGCAGCCCACTGAGCCTGCTCATCTTGCCGCTGATGATGGTTGGCATGTACTTCTTGCTCATTCGGCCGCAGCGGCGTCGCATGAAGGAGCAAACGACGATGCAGTCGAGTCTTTCAGAGGGCGACGAGATCATCACGACCTCGGGCATCTATGGCTTCATCACCGGTTTCGATGGCGACATCGTGTGGATCGAAATCGATGACACCGTTCAGATTCGCATTGCCAAGGCCGCCATCCAGAAGAAGGTCGACACGTCGGCCGGCTCTGCGGGCGGATCCAAAACTGCAGCTGACGATTCAGCGGCCGACGACAAGTCAGAGAAATAATGCGCCGCAAACTCATCTATTCGTTGAGCGCGATCCTGCTGCTCGCTGTCAGCCTCATCGCCATCACGCTCGGCGCGGGGTATCACCCAGCGTTGGGTCTCGACCTTCGGGGCGGAATCTCCGTCACGCTGCGTCCCGTCACCGGGCAGGCCTACGATAAGTCGAGCCTCGACCTCGCTGTTGAGCGCATTCGCGAGCGAGTCGACAGCTTCGGCGTGGGCGAGCCCGAAATTCTGCGCCAAGACAACGCCATTGTGGTCAACCTGCCAGGTGTCAACGATCAGCAGCAGGCGATCGATCTCGTCAACGTGACCGGCAAGGTGTACCTGCGCCCAGTCATCGGTTGCCAAAGCGCTGTGACCTCCACCCCGGTGACCTCAATCGTGGGCACAGCCACGAGCACCGCTGGTACTGGAACTACCACTGTTGCCAACACCACGGTGATCAGCCTGCCCACGGCTACCACCGGCGCAACCGCATCGTCTGGCACCACCCCAACATCGGGTTCGCCCGGGCCGTCTCGCCGTGTCAACAGCGTGCCACCCACATCTCCTGTGAGCACCACCACTCCGGCTCTCACCGCAACGCCTCCAACGGGAGGCACTGCATCCACCGACACGACTGTGGTCGCTGGCGCTTCAACCACAACGGTGGTGAGCGGTGCAACAACAACGACCGGACTGCCCTTCTCCGACCCAACCGCAACGCAAATACTGCCCACCCGCGACGGTGGCAGGTGTCAGGTGGGTCCATCAGGCGGTACCGGCGAGGTGTTTGTTCGTGACTCTGCGCTTCCACGCATTATCGGCGGCGGTTGGGGTGTTACGGTCGACCTCAAGACCGGCGGCAGCGGCGAAGGCGTATGGAACGCTCTTGCAAAGGAGTGCTTCAACGCCACTGCAACCTGCCCGTCCAAGCGGCTGGCAATTGAGCTCGACGGTCAAATTCAGTCTGCTCCAACCGTAAACGCCGAAAACTTCACGGGCAGCGTGCAGATCACGGGCAGCTTCACAAAAGATCAAGCCACCAAATTGGCTCAGGTAATGAACTCGGGTGCGCTTCCGATCACGTTGCAGGCCGAAGCGGTACAAACCGTGTCGGCAACGCTGGGTAAGGACTCGCTGCGCGCAGCGCTCATTGCGGGCGCTATCGGCGTGGCCTTGGTGCTGGCGTTTATGTTCGCTTACTACCGCCGCCTAGCGATCGTGGTGTTGCTTGGTCTGTGTGTCTCGGGCACGTTGATTTACAGCATCACCTCATTCATCTCGCGGTTCTACAACGGCGTGCTGTCGCTCGCCGGTGTGGCTGGTCTCATCGTGTCCATCGGTGTCACCATCGACTCATACGTGGTCTTCTTCGAACGCCTCAAGGACGAAATGCGCGCCGGTCGATCGCTTCGCAACTCCGCCCAACGCGGGTTCAAGGCAGCGTTCCACACCATCTTGGTGGCCGACTCCGTGTCGCTCATCGGTGCGGCTGTGCTGTGGTACCTCTCGGTCGGAGCCGTTCGCGGCTTCGCCTTCTACCTCGGCTTGTCCACCCTGGTCGACGTGTTCGTTGCCTACTTCTTCACCCGCCCAGCGGTGTTGTTGCTGGCCCGTAGCAAGTTCATGAGCGGTAAGAAGATCATGGGTATAGAGACCTCTGTCGACGCAACCCAGGCATTAGGAGCAACGTCGTGACCGAAGTCCTCGCACCCGAAATCGAAGTGTCGCTGCATCGCACGGCGCGTGCCCGCCTGTACCACGGAGAGACGCGTGTCGACTTCATGGGTCGCAAGTGGTGGGGCATCGGCATCTCGCTGGCACTCATCGCTGCCACGCTCGTTTCGCTGCTCGCCCAGGGACTCAATCTCGGTCTCGACTTCAATGGCGGCGTTCAATGGGAAGTGCCAGCCGCAAACATCAGCGACGCCCAAGCACGCGACGTGCTCGCGGCAAACGGCGTAAAAGCGGCCGACGCGAAGATTGTCACCGTGTCTGCAAGCGGCGTTCAGCGCCTGCGCATCCAGACCTCTGAGCAGCCTGCCGATGTTCGCCAAAAGGTGAGCACCGCATTGGCAAAGGCAGCCAAGGTCGACATCAAAGACATCAGCAGCAACTCTGTTACAGCGTCATGGGGTAAGGAAATCACCAAAAAGGCCGTTCGAGCCTTGGTGGTGTTCATCATCTTGGTGGCGTTGTTTATTGCGTGGAGGTTCGAATGGGCCATGGCCCTCAGCGCCATTGCCGCCATGCTTCACGACGTACTCATCAGCGTTGGTATCTACTCGATCCTGCAGCTTGAGGTAACACCCGCAACGGTCATTGCGTTCCTGACGATTTTGGGCTTCTCGCTCTACGACACCATCGTGGTGTTCGACAAGGTCGACGAGAACACGGCGCGTTTTGCAGGTTCTCGTCTGCCCTACGACGACGTGATCAACGTGTCGATGAACCAGGTTGTGATGCGCTCGCTGAACACCAGCCTCGCTGCGGTGTTACCGGTGCTGTCCCTTCTCGTTGTTGGCGCAGGCTTGCTCGGTGCCATCTCGTTGCGCGAATTCGCTCTGGCATTGTTCGTGGGTCTGGTCACCGGTTCGTATTCCTCGATCTTCATTGCATCGCCATTGTTGGCTTGGATCAAGGGCCAGACGCCGAAGTACAAAGCAATGCGTGGCCCACGAGCCGTTGGTGTCGATCTCGAGCGCCTCGTGATGGGTGGCTCACCGGCTGCTCGCCGCGAGTCTCAGCGCTTGCGCGCTGCTCGGGCCGGAGACGCAGTCGCAGCAGGCGGCGCAGCGGTAAACGCTCCCGCGTCGTTGCTGACACACGAGCCACGCCCTCGCAAGAAGAAGCGTCGCTGACGCTTCTGTATCCAAGCGCTACTGCGTGCAGGTTCGCTAGCCTGCACGCATGGATGCCGACGTTTCAATGACCGACACCCCTTGGCTTCGTGGCCTCGTGCGAGAGATCGCCGACTATCCCACCGAGGGCGTGGTGTTTCGTGACATCACCCCGTTGCTTGGCAACGCCGACGGTTTTCGCCGAGCCATTCAGAGCTTGGTCGAGCGCTTCGAGCATCTCGAAATCGATCGCGTGCTCGGCATGGAAGCTCGAGGCTTCATCATCGCGGCGCCGGTTGCGTATCTACTCGGCGCCGGGTTTGTGCCGGTACGCAAGGCGGGCAAGTTGCCGTGGGCTGTAGTACGTGAGGAATACAGCCTCGAGTACGGCACCGACAAACTAGAGATGCACCGCGATGCCATTCATCCCGGCGAGCGAGTTCTTGTCATCGACGATGTGCTCGCCACCGGCGGCACCGCAGCGGCCACGTGCCGGCTCATCGAAGAGCTCGGGGGAGTCGTAGTCGGACTCGGATTCCTGCTCGAGATTGGCGGCCTCAATGGTCGTGCTCGACTCGGCGAGCATCTGGTCGAGAGCCTGGCGGTCTACTAGCCAATGGGCACCGTTGACCGAGTGCTGCCGTGGCGTCGACAACATCAGCCCACCAACGATGCCCTTGCGCCCGTGCTCGCCGCCTACAAGAAGCGCCACCCCAAGGCCAGCACTGCAATGATCACTCGTGCGTTCGCAATGGCCAGCGAAGCGCACATGCATCAAACCCGAAGTAGCGGTGAGAGCTACATCAATCACCCGCTGTCAGTAGCTCGTATTGTCGCCGATATCGGGCTCGATGAAACATCGCTTGCTGCCGCGCTGTTGCACGATGCTGTCGAAGACACCGAGATCACGATTGCCGAGGTCGAAAAGCAGTTCGGCAAAGATGTGGCCGCAATCGTCGATGGCGTCACCAAACTCGAGCGGCTGCAGTTTGATTCGAAAGAAGCGCAACAAGCAGCAACCATGCGCAAGATGCTTGTTGCCATGGCACGCGATCTACGCGTGCTCATCATCAAGTTGGCCGATCGTTTGCACAACATGCGCACAATCGCCGGCATGCCTGCCGACAAGCAGCGCCGCATCGCCCAAGAGACCCTCGATATCTACGCTCCGCTGGCTCACCGCCTCGGAATGCAAGAGCTTCGTCAGCAACTCGAAGACCTCAGTTTCGCCTCGCTCTATCCCAAGCGTTTCGCCGAACTCGATCACCTTGTGGCAACCCGTAGCCCCGAGCGCGACATGTATTTGGCCAAGACCTTGGCCGATGTTCGGTCACGGCTTGTTGAGCTTGGCATTCATGCCGAGGTCACGGGTCGAGGCAAACACATGTGGAGCATCTACGAAAAGATGATCCAGAAGAACCGCGACTTCGACGAGATCTTCGACCTCGTGGCCATTCGCGTCACGGTCGACTCCATCAAAGATTGCTATGCAGCACTCGGATGTATTCACGGCCGGTGGAAGCCCGTTGTAGGCCGGTTCAAGGACTACATCGCAATGCCCAAGTTCAATCTGTATCAGAGCTTGCACACCACGGTGATCGGGCCCGATGGCAAGCCCATCGAGGTTCAAATCCGCACACGCGAAATGCACCAACGCGCCGAGTGGGGCGTGGCTGCACACTGGGCCTACAAAGAAGATGCGCCTACCCAAGACATCGATTGGCTGAACCGCATCATCGACTGGCAAGCCGAGATCACCGATCCGAACCAGTTCATGGAGAGCCTCAAGAGCGACCTTGAGCAAGAAGAAGTGTTCGTGTTCACGCCCAAGGGCCGAGTGGTCACGTTGCCGATTCACGCAACCCCGGTCGACTTTGCGTACGCCGTGCATACCGAAGTGGGCCACAAGTGCATCGGCGCCAAGGTCAATGGCCGACTCGTGCCACTCGATAGCGAACTGCGCAGTGGCGACACGTGCGAGATCTTCGTCTCCAAACTCGAATCTGCGGCACCCTCACAAGATTGGCTGGCCTTTGTTGAGTCACCGCGAGCGCGAAGCAAGATTCGTCAGTGGTTCAGTCGCGAGCGTCGCGACGACGCCGTAGACACTGGCCGCGACGAACTCACCAAAGAGTTCCGACGCGAAGGCTTGCCGGTGCACGGCATGTGGACCTCAGACGTGTTTCTCAAAGAGCTCGGAGCGCACGGCTTTACCGATCTCGACACTGCCCTTGCTGCTATCGGCGAGCGACACCTGTCGGCGCGTGGTTTGGTGCAAAAGGTGGCACACGAATTTCGCACTGGCAACCAAGATGAGCAGCTGTCGTCATCTCAGGTCGTGCGGCCTCGAGGGTTTCGTCGGGCACGGTCTACCGCTGGCATTCATGTTGAGGGTCTCGACGATGTGTTAGTTCGTCTCTCGCGTTGCTGCACTCCTGTGCCCGGCGACGAGATTATGGGCTTCGTCACCCGCGGTCGTGGTGTCAGCGTGCACCGCTCCGACTGCGCCAACGCAGTGTCGCTGATGAGCGACCAAGCATCGCGCCTCATCGAGGTCGAGTGGGCGGGCGATAACCGCAAGGCCGTGTTCCGCGCCGGTGTCGAAGTAGTGGCGCTCGATCGCTCTCGCTTGCTGCGCGATGTGGCCAATGCGCTGAGCGAGCAGCACGTGAACATCGTTGCGTGCAGCACACACACTGGTAGCGACCGCGTGGCGAAGATGCGCTTCGAGTTCGAATTGGGAGACCCAAGCTTGCTCGACTCGGTGTTGCGCACGATCAAGACTGTCGATGGTGTGTACGACGCCTATCGACTCGTGCCAGGAAAGGGCACCTGAGCCCATACGCTGCCACTCGCAACGTCTCGTCTCACGAAATACTCCGAGTGTTCACGCCTGCCGTGCTCTAACCTTGTCACCTATGCCCGAGTTCCAGCACAGCCCAGGGATGCGCGACATCCTGCCTCCCGATTCGGGGCGCTGGCGACAGTTTCAGGCCGTGTTCGCACAGGTAGTCGAGTCTGCCGGTTACGGCGAAGTGATGCCGCCACTCATGGAAGATCTTGCTGTCTTCCAACGCGTTGGCGAGGCAACCGATGTTGTCACCAAAGAGATGTACGACTTCATCGATCGCGGTGGTCGTCACGTGTCACTGCGGCCCGAATGCACGGCCAGCGTGTGTCGTATCTTTGCGCAGCATCGCCCTGCCACGCCGTGGAAGGTCTTCTACGCCGGCCCAAACTTTCGCTACGAGAAGCCCCAGCGCGGGCGCTTCCGGCAGTTCGATCAAGTGGGCATCGAAGTGCTCGGCGCTGATGATCCGTACCTCGACGTTGAGGTCATTGCGTTGGGCTGGGAGTTCTATCAGCGACTGGGGCTTCGTCAGGTGAAGTTGTTGCTCAACTCTCTGGGCGAGCCCGACGACCGGGCGCGTTACGAGGCCAGCTTGGCGCAGTACTTCAACGACAACCTTGATCGGTTGTCGCCCGAGAGCCAGATCACCTTGACCAAGAATCCGTTGCGTGTGCTCGACTCAAAGCGTGCGGCCGACGCTGCTGTGTTGGCCAATGCTCCACGCATCGCATCGTTCTACAGCCCAGAGGCTGCGGCACATTTCGAAGCGGTGCAGCAGGGCCTCACCGATCTGGGCATCCCGTTCACTATCGACACCGCTTTGGTCCGCGGCCTCGATTACTACCGACGCACCACGTTCGAGTTCCAGGGCGGCACGCTCGACTCAGCGCAAAACGCGCTCGGCGGTGGCGGCCGATACGACGGACTCGTCGAGTCATTGGGCGGTCCAGCCACCCATGGCATTGGCTTCGCACTCGGTCTCGATCGCACCTTGTTGGCCTGCGACGACGAAGGCGTGTTTGGTGCGCCCAACAAAACTGTCGATGTGTTCGTCGTCGACACCACCGGCGGTCAAGAAGCGTTGCGCATCACTGCACAATTACGTGCAGCTGGTATCTCAGCCGATCGTGCATTCGAGAATCGCAGTATGAAGAGCCAGATGAAGGGCGCCGATCGCAGCGGCGCCCCGTTGGCCATCATCGTCGGCTCCAACGAACTCGACGCGGGCCAGGTCGTGATCCGCCCTCTGCGCGGCGAGGACGCTCAGCGATCTGTCGCCCGCGACACACTGATATCCGAAGTCATCCAAGCCCTTCAAACGGCTCCGAAAGAGGCAACACAATGAGTGCTACCAGCATGCGCTCCAACATGTGCGGCGAAGTCCGTACTACCCACATCGGCCAAACCATCAGCGTCTGCGGATGGGTGGCCAGTCGCCGCGAGCACGGCACGCAATTGGCGTTTGTCGATGTGCGCGACCACACCGGCGTCGTGCAGTGCGTGGTCGACAACGATGTCGATGTGCGCAGCGAGTTCGTGGTGCGCATCACTGGCACTGTGCGAGCCCGCCTCGAAGGCACCGTGAACCCCAACCTGCCTACGGGCGAGATCGAACTGGGCGAGTGTGTGGTCGAGGTGTTGCGCACCGCCGAGCCACCGCCGTTCCCCATCGACTCACGCGCCGACAAGGTCGAAGAGACCACCCGGTTGCAGTACCGCTATCTCGACATTCGCCGCGAGCGCATGCAGAAGAACCTGCGCGTGCGCGCCAAAGTGAACTCGGCTATTCGTGGGGCAATGGAAGCGCAAAGCTTCGTCGAAGTAGAGACGCCAATGTTGGTGCCGTCTACCCCCGAGGGTGCTCGCGAGTTCTTGGTGCCAAGCCGCAAAGAGCCCGGTGCGTTTTACGCCTTGCCTCAGAGCCCCCAGCTCTTTAAGCAACTGCTGATGGTGGCTGGCATGGATCGCTACTACCAGATCGCACGTTGCCTCCGCGACGAAGACCTGCGCGCCGATCGCCAGTACGAGTTCATGCAACTCGACGCTGAGATGAGCTTCGTAAGCCAAGACGACGTCCTTGCCGCGATCAGCTTGGCGGTGATGGCAGCAGCAGAGGCCGTCACCGGCGAGCGTCCACCAACCATCGAGCAGATGACATGGCGCGACGCCATGAACCGCTTTGGCGTCGACAAGCCCGACCTTCGCTTCGGTATGGAACTCCACGAACTCACCGACATTTTCGCAGCAACCGAGTTCAAGGCATTTGCTGGCGCGGCCTGTATCAAGGGCATCAACGCCTCGGGCAAAGCCGAAGAGTTGGGCCGCAACAAGCTCGATGCACTCACCGACCGCGCCAAGCAGATGGGCGCCAAGGGTTTGGTATGGCTCAAGGTTGCCGCCGACGGCAACCTCGAATCGCCCGTGGCAAAGTTCCTCAGCGCCGACGAGCAGGCCGCATTGATGGCACGTCTTGAGGCGAAGCCTGGCGACCTGATTCTCATCGTTGCCGATGCGTGGGACACCACCTGCGAAGTTCTCGGTCAGATCCGCAACGATCTTGGTCGTCCACCGGTTTGGCAGGGGCCGTATCGCTACGTGTGGGTCATCGAGTTCCCATTGTTCGTAGGTGTCGACAAAGAGACCGGAAAGCCAAAGCCTGGCCATCACCCGTTCTGCATGCCGCACCCCGACGATCTCGACAAGTTCGACACCGACCCGATGTCGGTGCGAGCAATGGCATACGACTTGGTGCTCAATGGATGGGAGTTGGGCTCGGGCTCAATTCGAATTCATAAGAGCGACCTTCAGCGCAAGGTGTTCACCGCCTTGGGTATCAGCGACGAAGATGCCGAGAAGAAGTTCGGCTTCTTCCTGCGCCCATTCGAATACGGCGCCCCGCCGCACGGCGGCTTTGCGTTTGGTATCGATCGCCTTGTGGCAATCCTTGCTGGCGAAGAGAACATCCGTGAGGTCATTGCCTTCCCGAAGACCCAAAGCGGCACCGACCCAATGACCAACGCTCCGACGGCTCCAAACCCGAAGCAGTTGGCCGAGCTTGGCATCCGCACGATGCCACCCAAGGCCTAAGTCGCTGTTGGCGTCGGCGCATCGCGCCGGCGCCACCACGAGCTTGTAGGTTCTGAGCCATATGGCAAGCGCACATTTCCGAGCAGGAGTCGTGATGGTCGTCCGCGGCGTCGACGACCGTTTGCTGGCTTTCGAACGCGGCGACGTACGAGGGCAATGGCAACTCCCGCAGGGCGGCCTAGAAATTGGCGAGGATCCACTCGCTGCTGCATGGCGTGAGCTCGGCGAAGAAACCGGACTCGGCCCTAACGAGGTGCAAGCCGTTGCGCAATACCCCGATTGGGTGCCGTACGAATACCCCGATGAGCTCAAGACCGCCAAGGGTCGCCTCGGGCAGGTGCATCGCTGGTTCTTGTTCGACGCGCTCCGTGCCGACATCGTGCCCACGCCCGATAATCAAGAGTTCGTTGCGTGGCAATGGGTTACACGCGAATGGCTGCTCGAGAGTGTTGTCGATTTCCGACGTGCTGGCTATCAGTTGGTGCTGAGCTCGTTGTGAGCGACGATCTGTTCAGCTCGGCCGCGGCCGATCGACTGCGCCAACAAGCACCCCTCGCCGCGCGGCTGCGGCCGCGCACTCTCGACGAGGTGGTCGGCCAGGCGCACCTTGTTGGTCCTGGCAGGCCGCTGCGTCGACTTGTCGAGCAGGACCGACTCAGCTCGGCCATCTTCTGGGGGCCACCAGGCACCGGCAAGACCACGCTTGCGTTGGCAGTTGCGGGCACCACCAAACGTCAGTTTGAACAGTTGTCGGCTGTATCTGCGGGAGTCAAAGATGTTCGCGAGGTCATCGAACGGGCGCGGCAGCGCCTCGGTGAGCATGCTCGCGGAACCATTCTGTTTCTCGATGAGATCCATCGTTTCTCGAAGGCGCAACAAGATGCGCTCTTGCCTGCGGTCGAAGACGGCACGCTCACATTGATCGGCGCCACTACTGAAAATCCGTTCTTCGAGGTCAATGCTCCGCTGCGTAGCCGAAGCACGCTCTTTCGGCTCGAGCCGCTCGACCGCGAGGCAATCGTGTTGCTCATCGAGCGCGGGCTCGCCTCCGAAGCGGCCACTGCAGACCCAGCCGCAGTAGCGCTGCTAGCAGACCGCTCAGGGGGCGATGGTCGACAGGTGCTCACTGCGCTCGAAGTTGCCTGCGCGCTCGCGCATCCTGATCCAGTGGCACTTGAGCATGTCGAGTCGGCACTTGGCACCAGTGCGTTGCGTTACGGGCGAGACGACCACTACGACGTCATCAGCGCGTTCATCAAGAGCATTCGCGGCAGCGATCCCGACGCTGGGCTGTATTGGCTGGCGCGCATGCTCGAAGCGGGCGAAGATGCTCGCTTTATTGTTCGGCGCTTGATTGTGTTGGCCAGCGAAGACATCGGTATGGCCGACCCCCAATCGTTGGTGATTGCAGTGGCCGCTGCCCACGCACTCGAACATGTGGGTCTGCCCGAGGCTCAGCTCAATTTGGCGCAGGCCGTGGTTCACCTCGCCACTGCGCCAAAAAGCAACAGGGCAGCTCTAGGCATATGGAACGCCCGCGCCATGGTGCGCGATGGCGCCGTAGGCGAAGTGCCGGCACACCTACGCGACGCGCATTATCAAGGCGCTGCTGCGCTGGGCCACGGTGCCGGCTACCTGTATCCGCACGATGATCCACGCGGCTGGGTGCCCCAGACGTATCGGCCCGAAGAGCTCATTGGCACCACGTTGTATGATCCGACAACACTTGGCTTTGAGCAGGAAGTTACGCTTCGCATGATGCGCACCCAGACCACAACCGAGAGCGAGGACACGCAATGACAGCGGGCGAACTCGCTGTTGTGCTCGCCACGGTGCTGTGCTCCATTGGCTTCGCGGCGCTCATTGTTGTGTTGCTGCGTGTGCTCGACACGCTCAAGTCGCTGCGCGGTGAGGTCGAATCTCTGCGCGCCGAGACCCGCCCGCTGCTCGCCGAGTTGCAGCTCTCTACCGACGAGGCACGCGCCACGATGGCCGAGGCACGTCACGATCTCGATCGCTTCGACCGGGTGTTGGGCTCAGCCGAGGCCATTAGCGATGCCGTATCCGGCGGAGGCCGCGTTGCTCGTGCAGCGTTATCGGTACCGGTGATCAAGGTTGCGGGCATCGCTACGGGCACCAACCGCGCCTGGCGTCGCCTGCGCCGCGTCGACCACAAAGCAACGAACAAAGCCGAGCGCAGCTCAAAGCGCCACAGCATCACCGGAGTCCCGAGATGATCAAACGGCTGAGCTGGTTCATCAGTGGCGCGCTGGCGGGTGTCGCTGGCGTTGGATACGCAAAGAAGAAGGTGAAGGCCACCGCCTCGCACCTCACGCCATCCAATGTCGTGAAGTCGGCCCGGGCTCGCCTGCGCGAGCGACGCCTCGATGTCAGCGAAGCGCTCCGCGATGGCCGCAGCGCGATGCAGAGCAAAGAAGCCGAGCTCATTGCCCGCCGCGACGGAACCTTCGAGACCGCCGACGAACTCGGCTCAAGTGATCAGGTCTTGGTCGACGGCAAGCCCGTAGAGCCGGGGCAGATCATCGTGCTGCGCCAGGTTCGCGATGCAAACGATGAGGGCCACAGTCGAAATGCTCGCCGCACGCGACGCGGCGCATGACAACGCTTGCCGACGATCTGCGTCGGGCAATGGCTCCCGACCGTGTGCGCGTGGGCGCCGCCGAGGTGAGCCTGTATCGGCGCGACGCCTCAAATTTCTCCGGCGACGCGTCGATCGTGTGTTTCCCAACAACAACCGCCGAGGTGCAGAGCGTTATCCGGGCGTGCATTCGACACAACAAGCCCTATGTGGCGCGGGGTAGTGGCACAGGTCTAGCGGGTGGGGCCATCCCACTCGATGGTGCCGTTGTGATCTCGCTTGCCAAGATGGATCGCCTGCTGTCGGTCGACGCTGAGAATCGCCAAGCATGGATAGAGCCCGGCCTGTTGAACCTCGACCTCACCAAGGCCGTTGCACACCTCGGACTGCACTTCGCCCCAGACCCGAGCAGCCAACAAAGCTGCACCATCGGCGGCAACGTGGCTAACAACTCCGGCGGTCCGCACTGCCTAGCCGACGGCGTTACAGCGGCACACATTGTGGCGCTCGAAGTGGTGCTCCCCGAAGGCGACATTGTCACCCTCGGCGGCGAAGACCCCGACCCAGATGGCCTCGACCTGCGCGGCGCATTCGTAGGCAGCGAGGGCATGTTCGGTATTGCCACCAAGATCTGCGTGCGCCTCACTCAAAACGCGCCAACGGTTCGCACGATGCTGTTCGATTTCAACCGCGTCGACGACGGCGCCGAAACCGTGAGCGCAATCATCGCCGACGGCATGGTGCCAGCGGCGCTCGAGATGATGGATCAGTTGTGCACCCAAGCAGTAGAGGACTACATCCACGCTGGGCTACCGGTTGATGCAGCGGCCATCTTGTTGGTCGAGGTCGCCGGATTACCGCACGGCCTTCATGACCAAGTCGAACGCATTATCGCCATCGCCAAATCGCACGGGGCGCGCACCGTGCGAGTGGCCCAAGACGAAGCCGAGCGGGCCTTGCTCTGGAAGGGCCGAAAGACCGCCTTCGGCGCCATCGCCCGCATCAAGCCCAACTACTACTTGCACGACACCGTGGTGCCAAGGCGCAAGCTGCCCGAGGTGCTCAAGCACGTGTACGAGATCGCCAAGCGCCACGATCTGCTGGTGATGAACGTGTTCCATGCCGGCGACGGCAACCTGCATCCGCTGTTGATCTTCGACAAGCGTGAGCCCGGAATCATGGAGCGCGTGCATGCTGCCGGCGAAGAGATCGTGCGCGTGTCGATTGCCGCTGGGGGAGTGCTCAGTGGCGAACATGGCATCGGTCTTGAAAAGCGCGACCTCATGCCGCTGATGTTCGCCGCAGCAGATCTCGAAGCACAGGCAGCAATGCGCCGGGCATTCGACCCCACCGCGCTTGCTAACCCAACCAAGGTCTTGCCCAGTGCATCGGGTTGTGGCGACGTGCATCACGTTCCGGAGGGCGCATGGATCTGACAGCCTTCGCCAGCGAGGTCGGTGGCATCAACGACGGCGATGTCACAATCTCCGGACTCTCTACGCGTGGCGGGCCCGTGGCCGGGTGCCGCGTTGTTGCTGCGCCCAGCGGAATCGAATCGATTCAAGCTGATGAGATGATCGTGCATTGCGGCGCAGGTACACCCGTCGTCGAACTCAACGAGGCGTTGGCCGCTGTTGGCCAATGCGTGTCACTGCCCGCATCCGGAACTGTGGGCGGCGCGTTGGCTCGTGGCCTCAGCGACATTCGCCGACTCGGCTACGGACCTCTTCGCGATGCGTTGTTGCAAGCTCATTACGTGTCGGCTGCGGGTGTCGTGGTGAAAGCTGGCGGGCCAACCGTGAAGAACGTGTCGGGTTTCGATCTGTGTCGGTTGCTGGTGGGCTCGCAGGGCACATTGGGCTTTCTCGGGCACGTGATTCTTCGCACCCGGCCGCTGGCTGCTGTGTCGCAGTGGTTCTCTACCTCGGTCGATCCGTGGGTTACCTTCGCCACGCTGTATCGCCCTGTGAGCGTTCTCTGGGACGGCACCACCACATGGGTGCTCCTCGAAGGCCACGGCGCCGATGTCGCCGAGCAGGCGGCCCTAGCGGGATTAGCACCGGTCGACGGTCCGCCGTCGTTGCCTACGGCGCATCGATGGTCGGTCGCGCCATCTACGTTGCGATCAATGTCGATCAGCACACCGTTTGTGGCCGAGATTGGTATTGGCGTTGTGCACCGCAGCGATGCCGCTCAGCCTCGAAAGGCCGATGCGGCAATCGCTGCGCTCCACAAGCGTCTCAAACACGAGTTTGATCCGACGCTGCGGCTCAACCCTGGGGTTGAGCCGCTCAGCGCGTAGATCTGGCTCAAGTTAGCGGCCCCAGCCGTATGGAGTCCACGAGCTGTGGGTCAGCTTGGCCACATTCACGTCGCCTGTCACAGCCGAGTCAACATATGCGAGCACCGGGTTGGCGTCGCTGCCGATCGTCATCGCCTGCGATCCAACACCACCCGTAGCGTCCACGGTGAGCGGTGCCTTCGTGGTGGTGCACGCTACGTTCGTGCAGCGGACAACCTTCAGGTCGCCGCCACTGGTGTAGCTCACGTACGGATTGCCGTCGGCGCTAATGGCCAATGACGTTGTGAACACTGCGCCGGCAGCGGCATCCAAGATGACCGGCGTAACCGCAGCAGAGCAAGCTTGATTGCTGCAATGAACAACCTTCAGCGCCGTGCTATTCAAATCGGCGTACGAGATCACTGGATTGGCGTCGACACCAATAGCAATTGAGGTGTTGCCAAGCGCTGATGCGTCAAGCGTGACCGGAGCTCTGTACGTGCCGCAGGTAGCGTCGCTGCACTTCACGAGCTTTACAGAGCCGGCGAAGTCGTAATACGAGATCACAGGGTTCCCATCGGCACCAATCGTGATCGAGGAAAAGGACCCAGCGTCCACCGTGGGATCTGCCACGGCAGGGTCAACGGTGACCGGTGTGTCTACGACAAGGCAGTCCACATCGGCACAATGTGCCACTTTCAGCGATGTATTCAACGAGTCGTAGTACGACACGATTGGGTTTCCATCAGCACCGACAGTGATCGACGGATCGAGCGCAGCGATGAGGTCGAGCGTCTGGGCGGGTCCGAAGCTGACGCAGTTCGGCGTAGCGCACTTTGTAACACTGAGCGCTCCAAGGGTGTCGCTGAATGCCACCACCGGGTTTCCATCGGAGCCAATCGATATGGACGTGAGATGAGTCAGTAATCCGGTGTAGCTCGTGCCCACTGGCAATACAGGAGCGTTGCATGCAGGGTCGAGACACTTCACGATGGTCAACTCGCCGTTCAACGGCAACAGGGGATCGTTGGGCACAAGGAACGCCAACACTGGGAACCCATCGGCCCCCACGGTGATCGACACATCATTGGGCGTGGCGCCGGGCGACCCGGCCACAACCGCCGAAACCGCGGCGATGTCGCGGCCGTACTGGGCTCCGCTCACACCATTGACGCCATCGAGGCCGTTTGTCCCGTTGGTGCCGTTGGTGCCATTGGTTCCAGGCGTGCCGTTGGTGCCGTTGGTGCCGTTCGTTCCGTTCGTTCCATTGGTTCCGTTCGTACCGAGCGCGCCAGGGGCGCCAGCGGTGCCGGGCGTGACCCCAACGAAGTATCCGGTGATGTCAAGAATTGCGTTCAGCGGTCCGACCTGGTTGAACAACTTGATGCTGCCCGAAGCCGACAGGCCGACGATGCCGCCATTTGCCTTGGTGCCCAAGAGAGCCGACGGGTTGATTGCGCTGGCGTTCGGGACGGCGGCGTCGCCCGGATAGATCTTCACGAATCCAGTAACGATGGGGTCAGGCACAGTGAGGTTGTACGAAATGCCGGTTGCAGTCGACGGGATTGTGCAGTCGCCATTGGTGCCCCACACTTGCCGGTCAAATGTTTCGCCCGATCCAAGCGGTGTCGACCGGTCGCCCACGGTGTCTCCGCCGCCGCGAGTATCGAACAGACGACACGGTGCAATATTGACGAGCGACGAGATCGAGGCGCCCGATGTCGCATGAGCGACCCATCCGACGCCGCCAGCGCCAAACGCCACCGCTACTGCGGCTCCAATTGCCGCCCACCTCGAACGCATGGCTGACTTTGCAAACCGATCACCGAACATGTGTCTTCGCCCTTTCGACTCTGGCCGCCACGACCAGACCGTCGAAAAATACTTTCCCTCAGCGAAAAAGAATCGTCATGTGAACACCAAACGCAAGATCTACACAATTTCTTGACACAAAAGAATCAGCGCGGCTGGCAGGTCGGGCAGAAGTAACAGGGCCGACCAGCAAGCTCAACCGTCTGAATTGGCGTGTCGCAGCGCAGGCAACGGTCGCGGTGATACACGAACGTGGCTTCTCCTCGGCGAAATGCTCGACCCTTGACGCGGGTGAGGTGTTCCGGGCCCACGGTGATGATGCGATTGTCTTTCACGCCTTGACGAAGCATTGCGACCACCGTGTCCCACAACATCTGCAACTCGTGGCGGCTCAGTGCGAGACCAAGACGTGACGGATGTATGCCGCACACGAACAACGCCTCGGCGCGATATACGTTGCCCACCCCGCAGAGCACTGCTTGATCAAGCAGCACTGCGCCAAGGGCCTGCTTCGACTTACCCATCCGCGTGATGGCCAGCTCTGAGTCGGCCTGTTTGCCCAGCGGGTCAGGTCCGAGTCGTTTGAGGATCTTGGCGCGATCATCGAGCGTGCCAATCGAGCATTCGGTGGGACCGGCAAGATCGATGGTGGCGTTGCGCGATTGCATTCGCATTCTCACCATGCCAACAACGTCGGGGGCCACTGGACCCTTGGCCACCCGAAACTTTCCGAAGAGACCGAGGTGCACATGGCCGATGTCGCCGCTCGCGAACCAATAAAAAAGATGCTTTCCAACTGCTTCGAGATCAGTGAGTACCTGTCCATCAACCCGGGCGGCATCGGCAGCGAATCGACCCTGAGGCGATGTGATCCGCAGCGACTCGCCGACAAGGAGTCGGCCATGATCCCGAGCGATTCGGTGGACTGTGTGGCCTTCGGGCATGCGTTCGTATGTCTCTCAACTGGTATCGGGCAACTACGGTGAAGCGTTGATGAAGCTACAGCTCAACAAAGCCGAACTAGCGAGTTGTGTGGGCTGTGGCCTATGCCTGCCACATTGCCCCACATACCGCGCTACTGGCGAAGAGAGCTTGTCGCCTCGCGGCCGCATTGCGGCGATGCGCACGGTCATCTACGAAGACGCCCCGGTAGACGACGCGTTTATTGGGTTCATGGAAACGTGCGTGCAGTGCCGCGGATGCGAACCGGCGTGCCCATCTGGCGTGAACTACGGGCATCTCATCGAAGACACGCGTGAGTCACTGGCCGCTCACCATCGCAGCACACCGCGCTGGCAGCGCCTCGCGTTCCGTGCGCTCGCTCATCATCGGTTGCTGCTCGTGGGCTCTTCGCTTATCGCCGTGGCCCAACGACTGCATCTGGTGCCCAAGCGCGCTGGACTCACCAAACTTGCATTGCGTCGAGGCCCGGCGCTCAAGCCCACCGGTACCGACGTGTACGTATTCACCGGATGCGTGATGGACGCGTGGCAGCGGCCCACACATCGCGCCACGCAACGCGTCATCGAGTCCACCGGAGCCACCTGCGCGGTGGCTGCCAAGGGAGGCGAATGCTGTGGAGCTTTGCACTCACACGCGGGCCTCACATCGCAGGCACAACGTCTGGCTATCCGCACCATGGCGAGCATGCCCGGCGACTCACCAGTGTTGGTCAACTCGGCAGGCTGCGGCGCGGCCATGAAGGACTACGGGCATCTACTCGACACCGATGAAGCGCGCACGTTTTCGTCACGCGTGCTCGACGTACACGAGTGGCTTGCCGACAGGCTCCACTCGTTGCCCGCCGCCGACCCAACCCGAGCCCGGCCAAGCATCATCGTGCAAGACCCGTGCCATCTGCGCCACGTGCAAAAAGCGCACATGCCAGTGCGCACAGTGCTTGGCCGTTACGCCGACATTGTCGAGCTCGACGACGACGGATTGTGCTGCGGCGCTGGCGGCGCTTACTCGGCGCTTCAGCCCGAGCTCGCCGGCCAGATACGCGACCGCAAGCTTGCAGCAATCGCGCGTGCTACATCGGCATCGCAAGCAACTGTGGTTGCCAGCGCTAACCCAGGCTGCGCCATGCACCTTGCGGCCGCCTCAGTGGTCACGATGCACCCACTCGATATCGTCGCCGACTTGTTGCCATGAGCGAGCAGTTCGACACACTGGCCGACCGCCTTGATGCCATCTCCGAAGAGCTTGCCGAAGTGGCTCTCGCCGAACTGAGCCAAGCCATTCGGGGCGGCGCCAGCAAACGTCCGGCCGCCGAACGAGCAGTTACTCAGGCCCGCCGCGCGGTAGAGAAAGCGGCACATTTGCTGCGTTCGATAGACGCCGACAACGATCTATCAGGGTCACACGAACTCGACTGAGTCACCGATCGTGATTGGCGCGGCGCGCGTCACTGTTGCGTACACGCCCACGTTTTGATCGAGGTCGCGCACCACGTGGCGCAGCACCTCAGAGTCCCGTGGGAGCTCGGGAGCGAACTCATTGGCAACAGCGGCACAGCGCGGGCACGCCGAAAGGATCTGCACCTCGGCACCGCCGATGGCAAGGCGGCGCCCGACCCACTTGAACTCGGGATGACCAACTGCGTCGCCGGTGTCGATGACCAACGATGGCCGAAAGCGCCGCTCATCGATGGCTGAGTTGGGAAGCGCATCGCGCAGTGCGGCAAGCGCCGACGTGGACATGATCATCAACGGGTAGCAATCGAAGTAGTTGCCCGGCGGATACTCGAACTCGAGCATCTCCGGCGGGAAGATCGACAGGTCGGGGAGCGGTTCGTCCTCGAGGCGTCCGAAGATCGAGCGGAGTTCGGCCATCATGTCGTCGCTGTCGGGACGGCCGCGTCGATAATGATCGAGGTTCGAAATCGGTTCTTTCGCCCATAGCGACACCTGATGGTCAAGTTCTGCGCTGAGGCGAGCGTTGGCATCGGCGTCGGTATTGCACACTGTTGATCCATCGGGAAGGCGAACGGAGACACCGTTGCCATCGCTGTCGAACGATGCTTCGAGACGGCTGAGCGACTTGATTCGGCGGGCGCTGGCAATTGCTCCACGTTGGTCGTCGCGCAGCGCCCACATCCGATCGCCAACGACACCGTTGGTTGCAAGCGCTCCGTGGGTGACGTTGGAGCCTCGCATCGACTTCACCGGGTACTGCCAGATTTGGTCGAGTTGCATGGAGGCCCCTACTGCTTAAGAAACGAATGAGTTCAGTGTGTCGATCATCTGGTGCAAGTCGCCAAAGCCGTGCTTGGCAAACGTGAATGCCACCCGATGTAGCGCGACACTATCGCCCTCGCGCACCTCGATCGGGAGGGCAGGGGTTCGGGCGATGACGCCTTTCGTGCACAGGTGCCCGAAGCGTTCGTTAAGCAGCGCAAGTTGTTCGTCGTCGGGGGATTGCTTCATGCGCAGCACCAAGAGATCGCCCACATAACGCATGCTGTCGTAGTTGGCGTAGAAGCGACGGATTTCGCGAGCTGCCAGCTCGGTGCTGTCGGTGATGAGATAGAGATTGGTGTCGATCTGATCGACAAAACCTCGAGCGACCAACTGATCGTTGATCAGATTGGCGACTCGCTCCCAATAGTTGTCGCCAACAGTTTCGAGAAAGACAATTGGCACCGGCACGCCCTTGCCTGTTTGCGTCAGCGTGAGCAGTTCGAACATCTCGTCGAGCGTTCCGAACCCGCCTGGCAAGCACACAAACGCGCTGCTCTCTTTGACCAACATGAGCTTGCGCGTGAAGAAGTACTTCATGCTCACGTACTTGGGGTCACCCGCTATGACCGGGTTCGCCTGCTGTTCAAATGGCAGGCGAATCGAAACGCCGATGCTCATCTCGCGGCCTGCACCCTGCATGGCGGCGTGCATGATTCCGGGGCCTGCGCCAGTGATCACCATCCATCCGTGGTCACCGAGTTGGGCTGCGACGTTGCGCGCTTGCTCGTAGAGCGGATCGGATTGCTTGGTGCGCGCCGAGCCAAAGATAGTCACCTTCTTGCGCCCGCGATACGGAGCAAACATGCCGTAGGCATCGCGCATTTCGACAACTGCGGAGGCAGCAATCTTGAGATCGAGCGTTGCCGGGTGATCGGCGATCATGCCCGCAGACGCCGTGAGCAACTCTTCGGCAAGGCGACGGTCGTGGGTGGGGCCAAGCACATCGAGCAGATGCTGCACTGCGAGTGCAACCTCGGGAGACAGCTCGGGTGTGGTCACGCGTTGTGACGCAACGAGGCGGCTTTCACCTCGAGCGCTTCGAGTAACTCGTTAAAGCTGGCTTGAAATGAAGCGACACCTTCGGTCTCGAGTTGCTCGGCGATGGCATCGAGGTCGATGCCGACAGCGGCGAGAGCTTGCCAATCTTGCCCCGCTTGATCGACATCGACATCAACGCGACGAACGAGGTTGCCGTGATCGGCGAACGCCTCGAGCGTGGCATCGGGCAACGTGTTCACCGTGTGCGGACCAATGAGTTCGTCGACATACAACGTGTCGGGGTACGCAGGATTCTTGGTGCTGGTACTCGCCCACAGCGGACGCTGCACACGAGCTCCGCGATCGGCCAGCGCCTGCCAGCGCGGACCGCTGAACGCCTTCTGAAACATCTGGTAGGCGAGCTTGCCTTGGGCAACAGCAGCCTTGCCGCGCAGCGCTAATGCTTCGGGAGAGCCCATGGCGTCGAGCCGCTTATCGATCTCGGTGTCGACACGGCTGATGAAGAAACTTGCGACACTGGCGACCGAAGAGAGGTCGGCCGTTGGCGAAGCGGCGAGGCGCTCAAGGCCGCTGATGTAGGCCTCGACAACCGCTGCATAGCGCTCGAGGCTGAAGATGAGCGTGACATTGATGCTGCGTCCTTCGGCAATCATCTGCTCGATAGCAGGCAAGCCAGCATGTGTGGCCGGTACTTTCACCATCAGGTTGTGGCGATTCACGCGCTCGCTGAGCTCGCGTGCGGCGATTTCGGTACCAACGCTGTCGTGGGCCAGACCCGGATCGACCTCGACGCTTACGTATCCGTCGAGACCCGCCGTTGCGGCATAGACCGGTTCAAAGATGTCGAGCGCGCTGTTGATATCGCGCAAGACCATCGCCCAGTAGTCATCGATGATGGGATGGGGAGCGCCGGCGGCGAGCGCCGAGAATTGCTCGTCGTAATCGGGCGAGCCCTGAATGGCCTTTTGAAAGATGGTTGGGTTCGAGGTGAGCCCGCGAACACCGCGATCGACGAGTCCCTGCAACTGGCCTGAGGTGATGTAGCTGCGCTTCAGGTTGTCGAGCCACGGGCTCTGACCAAAGTCGCGAGCGAGATGTACGAGCCGATCCACAGATGCCTCCTAGGCGTTCGTCGCGAGCGCAGTCGCCCGAGCAACGATGTTGTCGATATTGATGCCGAGCTTGTCGAGCACCAGCGCGCCTGGCGCGCTTGCCCCAAAACGATCGATGCCAATGCTGTCGTGGGCGTAGCGCGCCCAACCAAAGGTGACTGCAGCCTCGACGGAAAGCACGGGTACTCCCTTGGGGAACACAGTGGCACGGTATGCCGCCGACTGGCGCTCAAAGCGATCCCACGATGGCATGGACACCACGTTGGCACCGATGCCTTGCGCTGCGAGCTGTTCGGCGGCAGCGGTGCAGAGATGCACCTCGCTGCCGGTAGCCACGAGCACCACCCGAGGATCGGCCGCTGCGCTGAGCGTTGCCGCCCCAGTCTCTACTGCGGCGCCATCGGTGCACACGGGCAGGTTCTGTCGGCTGAGCACCAAGGCGGTTGGGCCGTCGTGCTCCACCGCAACGCGCCATGCGTGAGCGGTCTCGTTGGCGTCGGCCGGGCGGATTACCTGCAGGTCAGGGATAATGCGTAGCGACGCAAGCTGCTCGACCGGCTGATGGGTGGGTCCGTCTTCGCCCACGCCAACCGAGTCATGCGTGAGCACAAACACAACCTTGGCCTTCGAGAGAGCTGCGAGGCGCACAGAAGGGCGCAGGTAGTCGGCAAAAACCAAGAAGGTGCCGCCCACGGGAAGCACACCGCCATGCAGCGACATGCCGACCATTACGGCTGCCATCGCGTGCTCGCGGATTCCGTAATACACCTGACGTCCGCCCGGCGCAGCAGCCGATTGGGCAACCTGACCCGCCAGCTTGGTACCGGTGTTTCCGGTGAGGTCGGCGGATCCGGCGACCAGGCCTGGCAATTGTGCAAGCGTTGCGTCGAACACCTTTTGGATCGCAACGCGGGTTGCGATGCTGTCGCCCTGAGCAAACGTAGGCAGCGAATCGGTCCAATCAGCGAGGCCAGTGGCTGCCCAGCAAGCATCCCATTCGGCGTGATTGAGCGCCGATGCTTCGAAGCGTTGCTGCCATTGAGCACTGGCGGCTTGTCCGCGCTGGGCAGCAGAGGCTCGGTACGCATCGACCAGATCGGTAGGCGCCCAGAACGGCTCTTGAGGAATGCCCATCGCATCTTTGGTTCGATTGGTGAGATCAAGCGTGAACGGGTTGCCGTGGGCCTCGTGCGTATCAGTGAGATCGGGTGACGGGTAGCCGATGTGCGAGCGAAGGATGATCAAGCTCGGCTGGTCGGTGACCGCCATCGCCCGGCGCAGTGCGGCTTCGAGCGCATCGCAATCGTCGGCGATCTCGCCAACGCTTTCGACATGCCAGCCGTAGCTCCGAAAGCGCATGGCAACGTCGTCGCTATACGCGAGGTTGGTGTTTCCGTCGATGGTGATGCCGTTGTCGTCGTGAACGCAGATGAGACCACCAAGTTTGAGATGACCCGCCAGTGATGCAGCTTCGTGGCTGAGGCCTTCCATGAAACAGCCATCGCCGGCAATGACGAAGGTGTGGTGATCTTGAACGTTGGAGCCAAACCGATCGGCCAACGAGCGCTCGGCGATAGCCATGCCAACTGCGTTGGCGAAGCCCTGTCCGAGCGGTCCGGTTGTGACCTCGACGCCAGCTGTGTGACCCGCCTCTGGGTGACCTGGAGTGGCCGATTGCCACTGACGGAACTGCTTGATGTCGTCGAGTTCGAGCCCATAGCCGCTGAGGTACAGCATCGAGTACTGCAAGATGCTGGCATGGCCGTTGCTGAGGATGAACCGATCTCGATCGGGCCACGACGGATTGGCGGGATCGTGGCGCATGACACGGCTGTACAGCACATGAGCCAGAGGGGCCAGCGCCATTGCGGTGCCCTGATGCCCGCTCTTGGCGTAGAGGGGAGCATCCATGGCGAAGCCACGAATGAGGCTGATAGCTGCAGAGTCTTGTTCGGGCGTCAACGTAGATGGCACTCGGCCGACACTAATCGCTGGGGTGTCGCGAGTCCCCGTTTCAAATGGCGCGCGTGGCCATTTATTGGCTGAAAATCACACTGGCGGCAGCAAGGTCAGCGGCACGAGATGCCACGGACCATGATCAACGCGACAGTGAGCGAAGATCTGGCAATAGGTGTCGAACTCCAACTCGCCGCGCACAAGGCGGTAGGTGAACTTGCCGGGCTCAACCGTGAACGGGCTCACGTTGCGTGCCACTTGTTCGTCGTCTTCGCTGCGACCCTTGCGGAAGATGACCTCGAACACGCCGCTGCCGACCTCGTCGGGCGCGCACGAAATGAGCGCCACAAGGTGAGGAGACACGGTGACGGGCACGGGTGAGGGCGCAGCCATAGAGAACATTGCGCCAGTGAGGTCGATGCGTGTCGACGGCCCAGGAGCCTGACGCATCTCGAAGTTCTCGACAAAGAGTGCTGAGACGATCTGCATGCGGCGAGGGTATCGGCTTGCTAACGAGCGCGGACGCCGTTGAGCCACACTCCGCCGACGCGAAGTTCGTCGTCGAGTTCGACAAGGTCGGCGCGTTTGCCAACAGCGATAGCGCCGCGGTCGGCACAACCAATGAGGTGCGCTGGGTTGGTTGACGCTGCACGCACTGCTTGCTCGAGCGGTACCGAGCAATGGTTCACCACGTTGCGAATCGCTTGATCCATCGTGAGGGCGCTACCGGCGAGCGTGCCATTGGCCAAGCGGGGTGCGCCATCGCTCATCGAGAGACCAACAGCTCCGGCGGTACCGGCGCGCCACGCAACGGCGTCGGTGACGAGCACGACCCCATCGGCGGGCTTGGCCCGAAATGCAAGCTCGATGGCCAACGGATGAACGTGGATGAGGTCGGCGATGAGGCCCACCGTCAATCGGTCGTTCACGAGCGCGTAGGCAGCGAGACCCGGGTCCCGATGGTGTACACCCGACATTCCGTTGAAAAGGTGAGTGGCCATCGCCGCTCCTGCTTCGACCGCTGCATCGCACTGAGCTATCGATGGTGTGCTGTGACCGAGAGACACCACGATGTGGCGCTCGACCAACAACTCGATCGCCTCGGCAGCGAGTTCGAGTTCGGGCGCCAACGTGACGAGCCGAACAATGTCTGGCAACGCTGCGAGCCAAGCCAGGTCAATTGGCGCAAGCATGTCGCGACGGTGCGCTCCGGGGGCGCCACCCAGAAACGGACCCTCGAGATGTGCGCCGATGATGGCTGGCCCGCCGAGAGCCTGCGCTTCGGCAATTCGCCGCAATGGCTGTTCGTACCTCGAGAGGGGAGCCGTCACCAACGTGGGACACCACGAGGTGACACCCTGCTCGAGCAACAGTTCTCCGATGCGGATCCAGTCGTGGTCGGCAGCGCGTGACACATCGATGTCGTCGACGCCGTTTACCTGTAGGTCGACAAAACCAGGGACCAACGAACGGTGCTGAACCGGCCCGCTCGTCGGGGCAATGTCGACGATGAATCCAGCATCGTCAACCGTGACCGAACTCGGTTGGGTCCACCCACCGGGGGTGAGCACGGAGTTGGCAGTGATGACGGACACGTCATGTACAGTACGCGCAATGGCCGACGCGACCGAGCAACTTTCGACGCGGGACCAGATCGTTATTGAGGCCTTGCACTGCTTTGCCGAGGCTGGCTACGACGGCACCTCGCTCAACGACATTGCTGCGGCTGTTGGTATTCGCCGTCCGAGTCTTTTGCATCACTTCGCTTCGAAGGAGATTCTGTACGGCGAGGTGTTCGAGCAGTTGCTCTCCGATTGGTTCGAGCGCCTCACCGACGCAATCGGCAGCACCGAGAGCGGGTGGACCAAGGTCGAGTCTGTGCTCATCGCAGGCTTTCAGTTCTTCAGCGAGAACCCCGACTACGTGCGCCTCATGCGCCGTGAGGCGCTCGACAATGGGGCCCATCTTGGTATCGATCTGGCGGGCGTATTGCGTCCAGCGTTCGATAGCGCGGCCGCATATTTCCAGCGCGAGATGGACAACGGCAACTTCCGTCAACACGATCCCGAGCAACTCTTGCTCACCGGCTACGGCGCGTTGCTGAGCTACTTCTCAGATGCGCCGTTTCTCGGTGGGCTACTCGACGACGAACCGCTCGCGAGTCCCATGCTTGAACAACGCCTGCAGCATGTGCTCGGCTTCTTTCGCAGCGCCCTCGTTCCCTAGAACCTCTGCTGCGCACGTTCCCACTAGGTGACCCAACGCCACGCTTGGCTACCGTTTGGCATGGCAACTCTTCAGCTGGGCGAGGCAACAGTCGGATACGCAATCGAAGGTGACGGCATTCCGGTGCTGTTGTTTCACGGCACCACGATGGCGCGCACGTCGTGGGACATGGTTCGCGCGGCGATGCCAGCGAACACCTATCAATACGTCCTCTTCGAATTCCCCGGCAGCGGCGAGTCCTCGATGCCTACGAGCGCCCTCACCATCGAAGGCATCGTCGACCAAGCGCTGGCACTGATGACCGAGCTCGGTCACCAGACCTTTCATGTCGGCGGTTACTCGCTCGGAGCCGTGGTGGCTCTCGCTACCGCGGCGATCGCGCCTCAGCGCGTGTTGTCCACCACATCGCTCAGTGGGTGGGCTGTGTCCGATGCACGAATGCGAGTCACCTTCGAACTGTGGAACCGACTCATCGCAACCGACCCCGAGTTGTTCATGCGTTATGCAATGGCCGACGGATTCACTGTCGGTGCGCTCACGATGCTTGAGCCCATGCTTGAGGCGATGATCCCTATGGGTGCTGGCACACTCGCTCCAGGCTCTGCAGCGCAACTAGAACTCGACAAAGTGCTCGACATCACTGAGCTCTTGCCGGCCATCGCGTGTCCAACGCTCATCATCGGCGGCACCGAGGACCGGTGGGTCGACATCGCTCATAGCCGCTCGCTTGCCGACACCATTCATTCGGCCCAACTCGTTGAACTCCCGGCGGGCCACCTCGCCATTCAAGAGCTGGCCAATGACATAGCGACGCTCCTTCACGCTCACATCGCGGGCGTATGAGCCGCGCCGAACAGTTCGCCCCCTTGCCCGACGACGTTGCTGCTCGTTGGCTGAAATTTGGTAGCTGGGATCGCGTCTTTTTCCCATCGCTGCTCGGGATGACGGTTCAAGAAGTGCGGGTCGATTACTGCCGCATGCTCATGCAGTACAAACCCGAGCTTGATCAGCCTCAAGGACTCGTGCACGGCGGAGCCATTGCCTCACTGCTTGATGCTGTGGTCGTTCCTGCTGTTGGCGCTGCATATGCTCGCGACGTGCGCTTCTCAACAGTTGATATGCACGTGCAGTTCATGAATGCCGCAAAGCAAACAGACATCATCGCCGAGGGTTGGGTCACCAAGCGCGGACGAACCGTGGTGTTTTGCGAATCAGAAGCAATCTGCGCCACCACCGGCAAGGTTGCAGCTCGCAGCGTTCTCACCTACAACGTGAGCTCATAGTCGCCAGCCCGGTTCGCGTGCGAGCAAACGTTGCGCGAAGTCGCGTCTCGCGGCGGCGAATCGCTACGGTACGCATGTGTCAAACAGCGGCCATACCCTTTCTGAATCTGCTTCCAAGGCGCTCCTGCGCGACTACGGCGTGCCAATTGCCGACGAGCGCGAGGTTTCAACAGCCTCGGCTGCGGCCATCGCAGCGAGCGCACTTGGCTATCCGGTCGTTGTGAAGTTGTGCGGCGATGCCATCGCTCACAAGACCGAGCGCGGCTTGGTCAAGCTGCGGTTGGCCGATGCCGCAGCCGTTGAGGCCGCTGCCGCCGAGCTGTTGTCAAAGGCCACACCCGAAGACGGACCCGTGTCGCTGCTTGTTGCCCCGATGATCTCGGGAAACCGCGAACTGATTGCTGGCGTGCTGCGAGACGCGCAGTTTGGCGCAACGGTCATGCTCGGAGTCGGGGGAGTCCTGGCCGAGGCCATTGCCGATGTTGTGTTTCGGCCCGCACCACTGAGCCGCCTTGAGGCCGGCGAGATGATCGACAGCCTCGCTACACAAAAGCTTCTCGGTGCGTTCCGCGGCGAGAGCGCGGTGAACCGAAACGAACTCATCGATGTGCTCGTGGGCCTCGGAGCCGTGATTGACGCCCGTCCCGATGTGCGCAGCATCGACGTAAACCCGCTCATCGTTCGCGCCGATGGAAGCCCCATTGCTGTGGATGCGCTCGTTGAAATTGGCGAACCCGAGAACGAAGCACATGTTGTGCACACACCGCCAACGGCCGAGCAGTTCAACGCGTTGTTTAACCCACGCGGCGTGTTGGTCACTGGCGCGTCAACGCACCCCGGCAAGTTCGGGTTTGTCTCGCTGCACAACATCCTTGCCAGTGGTTACGCGGGTGGCGTCTACGGCACCAACCTGCAAGGCGAAGAAGTGCTCGGCATTCGCACCGTTGCCGATATCGCCCAATTGCCCGATGGCGAGATTGACCTTGTCTTCGTCTGCACGCCTGCGTCGGCCAACCCGGCGTTGCTGCGTGCGTGTGCCGCCAAGGGCGTGAAGGCCGCGTTCCTCACCAGCGCTGGCTACGGCGAGGCGGGCGAAGAAGGTCGCAAGGCCGAAGCAGACCTCATTGCGCTCGCTCACGAACTCGGCATCTTGCTTGCCGGACCAAACGGCCAAGGTGTCGTCAGCACGCCAGTTCAGTTGTGCGCTCAAATCGTGGCGCCATATCCACCTGCCGGCCATATTGGTGTTGCAAGCCAAAGCGGCAACTTCGTGTCGAGCTTCCTGAACTATTCGCGCGCATCTGGTGTTGGCATCAGCCGCGCTGTATCGGCAGGCAACGCTGCAGCAGTCAACGTGGCCGACTATCTCGAGTTCTACGCAAACGACCCCGAGACCAAAGTTGGCCTCGCGTATGTCGAAGGCATCACCGACGGGCGCAGCCTGCTCCAACGCTTTGCTGGCGTTGCAGCAAAAAAGCCACTCGTCATCGTCAAGGGTGGCGCCACCGCTGCCGGCGCTGCAGCAGCGGCGAGCCACACCGGGGCCCTCGCTGCCGACGACAAAGTGTTCGACGGCGCATGTAAGGCAGCAGGCGTCACCCGCGCCAGCACGGTTGAAGAGGCGTTCGAGGCAGCGGCCACCTTTGCAACGCAGCCGCTACCCAAGGGTCCAAACGTGATCGTGCTCACCACTGCGGGTGGGTGGGGAGTTGTCACCAGCGACGCGCTGTATCGCGACGGACTTCTACAACTGATGCCGTTGCCCGCCGACCTTGAGGCGCAGATCGACACCAAGTTGCCGCCTCGCTGGAGCCGCAACAACCCAGTCGACTGCGCGGGTGGCGAAGTTCGTGACACGATTCCCGAAGTGATGGAGATGATCGCAGCGCACCCCGACGTTCACGCCATCGTCTACCTCGGCCTCGGCATCCAGAGCAATCAGGCGCGGTTGATGGCCGAAGGACACTTCTATCCAGGCGACGGACTCGAGCGCATTGTGTCGTATCACCGCCGCCAAGACGAACGATTCGCGCAGGCCGCCGACGAACTCTCACGCCGCTACAACAAGCCGATTCTCACCGCCACCGAGTTGGCCGTGGCCGACCCTGACAACGCAGGTCCGGTAGCGGTGCGCGCAAGTGGTCGCCTGTGCTACGCCTCGGGCAACCGCGCCGTCACAGCGCTCGGGCACCTCTACCGCTACGCAGAGTTTCGGCGCACACGAGGCTTCGATTGATCCGACCAAAGGCTCCGACGCGGCGGGTGAATCCCGTCGCCGTGCTCATTGTTTGTGCGATTGTCCCAGCAGTTCTGTTTGGTGCAATCTGGCAATGGGCCGATTCGCATCGCATCGCCTTGCCATCAGAGCCAGTGGTGGTCGAGACACCATTAGCGACGCCGTCACGAACACCGGTGCTGTCCTTGCGTCGAGCCCCGCAGACATTGGCCATCTCGGCAAGTCGCGATGCATTCGCAGCCGCCTTGATCCCGGTGAGCAAGATGCTCATTGGCAACTCGTGCTTGCAGGTGTCGGTGGCAGGCCGAACGATTCTTGATTACGGCGCCGGTCTGGCGGTCACACCTGCGAGCAATCTCAAGGTGCTCCTGGCATCAGTTGCACTCGAAGTGCTTGGCCCCGACTATGCCTTCACGACCTCGCTCAAAGGTATGGCCAGCGCTGGCATCATCGCAGGCGATCTGTACATGGTTGGTGGGGGAGACCCGTTGCTTTCTACCGCTAACTACCCATCCACGCAGAAGTATCCCCCCACCAACACCACATCGCTCGAGACCCTGGTCTCCGATCTGGTTGCGGCAGGCATTACCCAGGTGCAGGGCAACGTTGTCGGCGACGACTCTCGATATGACAGCGAGCGATTCTCGGCGGCGTGGGGAAGTGGTGTGGTGGGGGTTGAGGCGGGTCCGCTCGGCGCGCTCATGGTGAACGACGCGAGCAGAGCCGCTACCGGAAACGCCGGTGCTCGTTACTCAGATCCTGCGGCGGGCGCAGCCACAGATCTGATCTCGTTATTGCGCGCGGCAGGTATCACCGTCGGCGGCACGGCAACCACCGGCACAGCTCCGGCCGACCTTGCGGTGCTTGCCTCGGTCACCTCGGCTCCGCTCACCGCCGTGCTGACTGAGATGCTCACCAACAGCGACAACAACACCGCCGAATTGCTGCTCAAAGAGCTCGGCGTTCATGCAGGAAACGCTGGCAGCCGCCAAGCAGGTGCCGACGTGATGATGCTCACCCTCACTGCCCGCGGCCTCGACACCAGCCAGCTGCTGATCCACGACGGATCCGGCCTCGACGCAGCCGACAAGGCCACGTGCGCGCTCATGGTGCAGGTGCTCCAGCACGAAGGCCTCGACAGCGCAATTGGGGCCGCGCTCCCTATCGCAGGCCGAACAGGCACTCTGACCGACGAGTTCAGCGGCACCGACGCCGTCGGCCGCATGCACGCCAAAACTGGGTCGCTGCGCAACACAAAGTCGCTGTCGGGATTCGTCGAAAACAAAGCTGGCAACATCACCTTCTCGCTGTTGTTGAATTTCGCGAACGCCCGCGATCCAAACAACTTCAGGCCAATCTGGTCGGCGCTTCAGTCTGCACTCAACACATACCCGTCGGGCCCAGACCCGGCAACGCTGCAGCCTCGCTAGGTCGGTTTCGCGTCGGGTCGATCAGTCGTAGAGTGGCGGCCATAGCTACCTTGCCGATGTTCCCTCTTGGCTCAGTGTTGTTCCCGGGCGCTGTACTACCGCTCCATGTCTTCGAGCCGCGCTATCGCGAGATGGTCCGCGACTGCCTCGCCAGCGAAGAGCACGAGTTCGGGGTTGCGCTCATTACCCGAGGTTCAGAAGTAGGCGGCGGCGACCTCCGCAGCATGGTCGCCACCGTGGCGCGTCTCATTCAGGTGGCCGAGATCGACGACGGCAGGTACGCCTTGGTCACCATTGGTACTCGCCGCATCCGCGTCGATCGATGGCTCGAAGACAGTCCCTACCCACGCGCCGAGATCAGCAACTGGTCCGACGAGCTGTCAGAGAGCGACAGCGTGGCGGTCGATCTCTCCGACATGGTTCAACGTGTTCGCCGTGTCAACGCACTTGCCACAGAGATGGGCGACCGGCATGGCGATCCAATGGCCGAGATCAGCAACGATGTAGTGCTGGGCAGCTACCAACTGTGTTCATTGGCGCCGCTCGGCACGTCCGATCAACAACATCTGTTGGCTGCGCCCGGCCCGTCAGAGCGGTTGGTGCGTCTTGGTCGTGCACTTGATGATGTCGAGGCGCTTCTTCAATTTCGGTTGCAGAACGAAACAGGGGTCGAAATGCCCCCTGATCTCGATCGCCCGTAGGAACTGACCTGCCCAACGTGCTACAAATAGTGCCGTGGCAAAAAAGGGATACACGCCTGCTTCAGCTTCGAAGCCTGCCGATTCAGGCGACATCGCCGATGTCATCGAACTGGTCAAGGCCTATGCGAAGCAAGAAACGCTCGGACCGCTCAAGGGCATCGGTCGCAAGATCGGCTTCGGTCTTGCAGGCGCTGCGGCGCTAGCCCTGTCGTTGTTCTTCATCTCGTTGGGCTTGCTGCGCCTGCTGCAGGCACGGGTTCACTCGATTGCGCACGGCTCGTGGTCGTTCGTGCCGTACCTGATTGTCTTCGTGGTCTGCGTGGCCATCACCGGGTTCGCGTTGTCGCGAATCACCAAGATTGAAAAGGAATTCAACTGATGGCACAGGCGCAACACCGAGTCACTCGCGACGACCTCGAAGCCAAGTTCCGTGCCGTTCAAGGCGAG
This sequence comes from Actinomycetota bacterium, assembly GCA_037139095.1. Classification (GTDB taxonomy): domain Bacteria; phylum Actinomycetota; class Acidimicrobiia; order Acidimicrobiales; family Ilumatobacteraceae; genus WLMZ01. The sequence goes on along the minus strand of JBAXHD010000008.1, from coordinate 22,838 downwards.
GTGCAGAACAAGGTCGAAGACCGTAAGCAGACCTTGGTCGCCGGCGTTGTAGCTGGCGGCATCATCTTGCTCATTGCGTTCTTCCTGATGGGTCGTCGCAGCGGCAAGACCAAGAACACGTTTGTCGAAATTCGCAGGGTCTGAGCCATGGCTCCTCGCGTTGGGCCGTCGCCCTCGGCCTACATTCGTCGTCAGGGTTTGCGTAAAGGCTTGATGGGCGGCAGCCGCAGCTGGCTCATTGTGGGTGGCACATTTTGGGGTGTTCGTGTGCTGCGCCAGGCGCTTGGCCGCACCGAGCGGGTCATCGCCACCGAGATTCTCAAGCCCGGGCAAGTGCTGCGCCTCGAGGCGCTTCAGCCTCAGTCTCGCTCGCAGCGAAAGTCACAGCGGGCTGCAAAATCTCGTCGCTGACAAGCAATCGTGCACCGATACGTCGTGCGCGCCACCACAATGGTTGCTTGTTTGCGAACTGCCCGAAGGAAACACCTATGTCAGCGAGTCAGTCATGAAAGTTCTTCTCCGTAACCCGCGGCGCGAACTCGACATTCCTGGGCCCCGACGCGTTCATGCCCTCCTCAACGACCTCGATCTCAACCGCGAATCGCATCTCGTGATTCGTAATGGCACGTTGGTGCCAAGCGACGAAGAACTCGGCGCCGACGATGTCGTCGAGATTCGCCCTGTTATCAGTGGCGGTTCGCTGTGAAATGTCGCGTCTGTCGCGAACCTGCGATTATCGACGTACCCCGCCACAACGCCAACTTCTGCGCACCGCACTTCCTCGATATGTGCCGCAAGCAGGTCATCAAAGCCATCGATGACTTCGACATGCTCACCAAGGACGACCGCATCTTGGTCGCTGTGTCGGGCGGCAAAGACAGCTTGGCCATCTGGGACATGCTCATCGACCTCGGCTACGAAGCCGACGGTCTCTATATCGGTCTCGGCATTGGCAGCTACAGCGATGTTTCTGGCGACTACGCCCGCGCCTTTGCCGCCGAGCGCGGCCTCAAGCTCGTCGAGATCTCGCTTCGCGACGACTACGGATACGACATTCCTACGGCCACTCGCGCCACGCGTCGCGTGCCGTGTTCGGCATGCGGCATGAGCAAGCGCCACCTGTTCGACAAAGCGGCGCTTGATGGCAACTACACCGCGCTCGTCACCGGGCACAATCTCGACGACGAGGCTGCTGTGCTCTATGGCAATACGTTGCGATGGGAGCTGCCATATCTGGCGCGCCAGCTACCGACACTGCCAGCCCGTAACGGATTCCCGAAGAAGGTCAAGCCGTTGGTGCGCTTGTCCGAGCGTGAGACTGCGGCATGGTGCGTCGTGCGCGGCATCGACTATCTCGTCGATGAGTGCCCGATGGCCGCCGGCAATCGCCACCTCAACTACAAAGACGCACTCAACAAGATCGAGTCGCAGTCGCCAGGCACCAAGACCGCCTTCTATCTCAACTTTGTCGACAAGGTGGCGCCGCTGCTCAGCGCGTTTGCGCTCAGCGACGATCTCGTACTGGCGCCGTGCACCTCGTGCGGCGCTCCAACCACTGGCGAAGTCTGCGCGTTCTGCCATCTGGTTACCACCGCAAGCGCACACGAGCCGGTGCCGGTAGAACTGATCACCGGAAGAGGGGCTCGACGACGATGAACAGATCGTTTCAATATGGAGATCGCGTGCTGCTGCTCGACAGCAAGCAACGCCGCTACCTGATCACGCTGAAAGAGGGCGGTGAGTTTCATAGCCACAACGGCTTTGTGGCTCACTCGCTTATCGTCGATCAACTCGAGGGTCTCTACGTGAAATCCACCAAGGCGTCGCCCTACACAGCGCTGCGGCCAACCCTCGAAGACTTTGTCGTCGAGATGCCGCGCGGCGCGCAGGTGATCTACCCCAAAGATCTCGCTCCCATCTGCATGCTGGCCGACATCGGCCCGGGCGTGCGTGTGTTCGAGAGCGGTGTTGGTAGCGGCGCTCTGTCGATGACCATGTTGCGCTATGGCGCAGAGATCACCGGCTACGAACTTCGCGAAGACTTCGCCAACCGCGCCACCACCAATGTGCGCTCGTTCCTGGGCGAAGATGCGCTGTCGCGGTATCACGTGCAGATTCGCGACGCCTATGACGGCATCGACGAAAGCGACTTCGATCGCGTGGTGCTCGATCTACCCGAGCCATGGAACGTGGTGCCACACGCAGAAAAGGCGCTGCGTCGCGGCGGCATCTTGGTTGCGTACACACCATCGATCACCCAAGCGGCTCAGGTTCGCGAAGCGTTTGCTCGCAGTCGCGCATGGAACGGCGCACGCACCCTCGAGGTGTTGCATCGCGGCTGGCATATCGAAGGCCAAGCGGTTCGTCCCGATCATCGCATGGTGGCCCATACCGGGTTTCTCACCACCGCACGTTTCTTGGGCGAACGCGAGTCAACTCCTGAGACCGCATTCGACTCGGTGTCTGAGACCATCGTGGTCAACGATGTGGTCGACGATGCCGACATCGAGACCACCGACGGCACCCACGACGAAACCTCGCACCACAACGCCGACTGAGCGTCACCAAAACTGAATCTGTATACGACGAAGGGGCGCAATGCGCCCCTTCGATGTGTACAGACGATGTAATCGCTGCGCAGAGCGCAGCGAGGCAGTGACTACGGCTCGATGAAGATGCACTCGCCGGGGCATTCCTCGGCGGATTCGATCACTGCGTCGAGTTGGCTGTCGGCGAAGTTGGCCATGCCTTCGGCGCCCTGAGGGTTGCCCTTTGCGGTGGCATAAATGGTTGCACCCTCACGCACATACGCCAAGCCATCGTCAAGCAGCGTAAAAACGTCGGCGGCGATCTCTTCACAGAGCCCGTCGCCGGTGCACAGATCCTGATCGATCCAGACCTTCATGGTGTATGTATCTCCTTGGGAGGCGTATAACAAGGGGGTAAAAGTAGAGCCACTGTACACCGAGGCTTCGCAGAAATGGTGCTTCCATTGTCTGAAGCAGCAACCGCGATCGGTGTAGCTTCGCGAACAGGTATCAGGAGGTGCACCGATGACATCAAACGACAGCGAGGCAGCTGACATTCTTCGGGCGCAGGTAATCGTGCTCGAAGAAGAGATCGGCCATCTACGTCAAAAACTCGTCGACGCGCCCAAGCGCATGCGCGCCCTCGACGAACGTCTCCTTGAGGCAAAGGGCCAAGTTGCTCACCTCACCTCGCAGAACGAGAAGCTCAGCTACACACTCCGTGAGGCCCGCGAACACATCTCGTCACTCCGTGACGAGGTGGCCAAACTCACTCAACCGCCGTCGGCCTACGGCGTGGTCGTTGGCAAAAACGACGACGGCACCGTCGACATTGCATCCAGCGGTCGCAAGATGCGGGTCAGCCTGCATCCCGATATCGACCACGAATCGTTGCAGCGTGGCGCCGAAGTGGTGCTCAACGAAAGCTTCAACGTGGTGATGGCCCGCCAGCCCGACATCAGCGGCGAAGTCGTCACGGTGAAAGAGATTCTCGACGACGGCATCCGCGCCCTTGTGGTAGGCCGCGCCGACGAAGAACGCATCTGCGAGCTTGCTGACGCGATTCGAGGCATGCACCTTCGACCTGGCGATTCGTTGCGTATGGATCCGCGAACCAACATGCTGCTCGAGAAGTTGGCCCGCCCCGAGGTCGAAGATTTGTTGCTCGAAGAAGTGCCCGACATTTCATACGCTGACATCGGCGGTCTCGATACCCAGATCGAGCAGATCGCCGACGCTGTCGAGCTTCCGTACCTCTATCAAGAACTCTTTGCCGAGCACCGCTTGCCAGCGCCGAAGGGCATTCTGCTCTACGGCCCTCCAGGATGCGGCAAGACGCTGATTGCCAAAGCGGTTGCGAACAGCTTGGCGAAGAAGGTTGCGGCGGCCACCGGGGGAGACAAGGGCCGCAGCTACTTCATCAACATCAAAGGCCCCGAGCTGCTCAACAAATACGTTGGCGAAACCGAGCGTCAGATTCGCCTCGTGTTCCAACGAGCCCGCGAAAAGAGCGAAGAAGGCTGGCCCGTCATTGTGTTCTTCGACGAAATGGACAGCATGTTCCGCACCCGTGGCACTGGCATTAGCTCCGATATGGAGAGCACCATCGTGCCGCAGCTGCTCGCCGAGATCGATGGTGTCGAGGGCTTGCGCAACGTCATCGTGATCGGTGCGACCAACCGCGAAGATCTCATCGATCCAGCCATTCTTCGCCCCGGCCGTCTCGATGTGAAGATCAAGATCGAGCGACCGAACGAGGCTGCCGCCAAGCAGATTTTTGCGCAGTACCTCACCACCGAGATCCCCATCGCGCCCAACGAATCGGTCCCCGACATGATCGAGTGCACTGTCGACGAGATGTATCGCGACGATGAAGCCAATCGGTTCCTCGAAGTCACGTACCAAAACGGGGACAAAGAAGTGCTCTATTACAAGGATTTCGCTTCGGGGGCGATGATCGAAAACATCGTGCGCCGCGCCAAGAAGTTGGCGATCAAGCGCCTCATTGCCGGCGGCGTGAAGGGTGTCAGCACCCAAGACATGCTCGACTCAATCAAGCAGGAATACAAAGAGCACGAAGACCTGCCCAACACCACCAACCCCGACGACTGGGCCAAGATCAGCGGCAAGAAGGGCGAGCGCATCGTGTTTATCCGCACGCTCGTTGCCGAGGGCCGCAACGAAACTCCGTTCGCAGGCGGACGCTCGATCGAGCGCATGGCCACAGGTCAATATCTGTAGGCATCGTCGGGCTATGGTCAGTGCATGGCCATCGCCAAGGTGTGCGGCATCGAAACCGAATACGGAATTCAGGTTCGCGGCGCGGAGTCGAATCCAGTTGCAGCCTCAAGCGCGCTGATCAACGCCTACGTCAGCGGCAAACTGCGCAACGTTGATTGGGACTTCGGCCACGAGCGCCCCGGCTCTGATGCGCGCGGCTTCAGCTATCCCGACTCATTTGCGCCCGAGATCGAGATGCAGCTCGTGAACGCGGTACTCACCAACGGCGCTCGCTATTACGTAGATCATGCTCATCCCGAGGTGTCTACCCCCGAGTGCCTGACGGCCCTCGAAGTGGTGCGCTTCGATCGTGCCGCCGAAGAAATCGTGCGGGCCAGCATGATCGCAGCAAAACAGTTGCTCAACGACGGCAGCGAGATCGTTACGTATAAGAACAATTCCGACGGCAAAGGCAACAGCTACGGCTGCCACGAGAACTATCTCGTCGACCGAGCCACGCCCTTTTCGCGCATCGTGAGCCAGGTCACTCCGCACTTCGTGTCACGGCAAGTGTTTTGCGGCGCAGGAAAAGTTGGCAGCGAACTTTCTGGCACCAGTTCCCTCGCCGTGCCGTACCAAATCAGTCAGCGCGCCGACTTTCTTGAAGAAGAGGTTGGTCTCGAGACCACGCTGAAGCGGCCCATTGTGAACACCCGCGATGAACCGCACTGCGATCCTCAGAAATACCGCCGACTTCACGTGATTGTTGGCGACGCAAATATGAGCGAAGTAGCCACCTATCTCAAAGTGGGTACCACAGCAATTGTGCTGGCCATGATCGAAGACGACATCATCGGCAGCGAACTCACGTTGGCACATCCCGTTTCGGCTATTCGGCAGATCAGCCAGGACCCGTCGCTCACCACCACCGTTGCGCTACGCGACGGCACACGCCTCACCGCCATCGAGTTGCAATGGGCATTGTTCGAACGCGCCCGCAAATACGAACGCAGCCACGGCCTTGCCTGCGTGGGAGAAGAAGTTGCCATAGACCTGCTCGCCCGTTGGGAGATGGTGTTGGCTGGCCTCGAGACTGACCGCAACTCGGTCGCTCACTGGGTCGACTGGGTGGCCAAGCAGCGCTTGGTCGATGGTTTCGCCGATCGCCATCAACTCAGCCCCGGCGACGCCAAGCTCAAGGCCATCGATCTGCAATATCACGACATGCGCGCAGACCGTTGCCTCGCCACGCGGGCCGGACTTGAGACCCTCATCAGCGACCACGATGCCCGCACCGCTATGACCGAGCCACCGGAGACCACCCGGGCCTATTTCCGCGGAAAGTGTCTGCAGCGCTGGCCGAGCGAGATCGTTGCCGCAAACTGGGACTCAATGGTGTTCGACGTAGGCCGCGAACCACTACGCCGTGTGCCCATGCTCGAACCGTTGCGCGGCACCGCAACGCTGGTTGGCGCTCTCTTCGACGAATGCACTACCGCCGCCGAGTTGTTGGCGCGGTTAGACGCGTAGGCTCACAAGAACAACTACGGCAGCGACCACCACACGGCGAAGTGAGGGACCCAACATGGCAGAACACACACAGAAGCAAAAACAGGCGCCGTCACGCACCGAAGAGACCATCGAAGACCTTCCCGTTGCCGCGCCGCAGGGAGAACGGCTCAAGGCAGAACTCGATGATCTCCTCGACGAGATCGACGATGTGCTCGAGACCAATGCCGAAGATTTCGTGAAGAGCTACGTACAAAAGGGCGGCGAGTAAGCACATGTCGATGCCGATGTTTGCCGCTGGCGACGATCCCGGCGCCAGCTTCCCCGAATTGCTGCGACGTATGGGTCTGCAGGCCGCAGCACCAACCTCCGATGCCTCCGATCTCCTCACCCCGCACGCCACCACATGTATTGCGCTGCGGTTCGCCGACGGCGTGGTGATGGCGGGCGACCGTCGGGCCACCAGCGGCAACTTGATCAGCCATCGCAGTATGGAAAAGCTGGTCCAGGCCGATCAATTCAGCGGCGTTGCCATCGCTGGCGCAGCCGGCCCAGCAATGGAAATGATCAAGCTCTTTCAATTGCAGCTCGAGCATTATGAAAAGGTCGAAGGCTCGTCGCTCAGCCTCGAAGGCAAGGCCAACCAACTGTCGATGATGGTGCGCGGCAACCTGCCCGCAGCAATGCAGGGCCTCGCCGTTGTGCCAATCTTTGGCGGCTTCGATGTGCGGCGCGGCACCGGCCGGCTGTGGACATACGACGTCACCGGTGGCCGCTACGAAGAGCACGAGTTCGTGAGCACCGGCTCAGGCAGCCTGCACGCTGGCACGGTCATCAAGCTTGGTCATCGCCCGCAGATTTCTCGCGACGAAGCGATCAACCTTGCCTGCCGGGCTTTGTGGGAAGCCGCCGACGCCGATTCGGCCACCGGCGGACCCGACGCACTTCGCGGCATCTATCCGGTTGTGGCCACCATCACTGCCGATGGCTGGCAGCGCATCACCGACGACGACCTCGCCGCCCGCTACGTAACCATTGCCAGCGAAATGAGGTCACGCACATGAGCATGCCGTATTACGTAGCGCCTGAGCAGATCATGAAAGATCGCGCCGACTATGCCCGCAAGGGCATCGCTCGTGGTCGGGCGATGGTGGCCCTTCGCTATGCCGGCGGCATTGCGTTGGTTGCCGAGAATCCCTCTAACACGCTACGCAAAGTCAGCGAGATCTACGACCGCATTGCCTTCGCTGGGGTTGGCAAGTACAACGAGTTCGACCAATTGCGGGTAGCGGGTGTGCGGGCTGCAGACCTCAAAGGATTTCAATACAGCCGCGACGATGTCGATGCGCGCAGCTTGGCCAACAGCTATGCACAGATGCTCGGCCAGATCTTCACTCACGAAATGAAGCCGATGGAGGTCGAGATTCTGGTGGCCGAAGTGGCCCACGACGATATCTCTGACCAGCTGTTTCATATTCTTTACGACGGCACCGTGGTTGACGAGCGGCGCTTCAGCGTCTTGGGTGGCGACGCCGATGCCATCACGGCGCGGCTCAACGAATCGTGGTCCGAGGGACTCGAACTCGATGCGTGCCTCAAAGCTGCAGTGGCGGCGTTGGCTGGTCCCGATCGTCAGCTCGTGGCCGACGATCTTGAAGTTGCGTTGCTCGACCGTGCAGCGACGCGCCGATGCTTTCGGCGTCTCGACGATGAGACCGTGGCCGCTCACCTCGCCGCATAGGCATCGCAAACAAGGGTGATTACCGTCGACCTCAATAGCGACATTGGCGAGGGCCTTGGTCAGTGGCCCATGGGCGACGACGAAGCCCTGCTCGGCATCGTTACTAGCGCCAATATCGCCTGCGGTTTTCATGCTGGCGACCCGTCGATTATGCGACGCACGTGCGAGATTGCAGCGCGCTCAGGGGTAGCCATTGGAGCCCATGTTGCGTACCCCGATCTCGCTGGCTTTGGCCGCCGGTTTATCGACATCGCTCCGAATGAGCTCGCCGATGTGGTCACGTATCAAATCGGGGCCTTGCAAGCCATCGCCAATTCTGCGGGTTCGCGTGTGAGCTATGTGAAACCTCATGGCGCGTTGTACAACGCCATCGTGACGCACGAGGCACAAGCCGCCGCGGTCGTTGCGGGTGTCGCAGCGTGCGGCCGGTTGCCGCTCATGGGTCTGTCTCACTCAGTGGCGCTTCGTCTTGCCGCGCAAGCCGATCTGCCTACGGTCACCGAGGGCTATGTCGATCGCGCCTATAACAACGACGGTTCGCTGGTGTCTCGGCTACTGCCCGGTGCAGTGCTGCACGATGTTGACCTCATCGCCGAGCGGGCCGTACGCATGGTCATCCACGGCACCGTGACCGCAATCGACGGCTCCGAGATTCAGCCTGGCTTCGACTCGCTGTGCGTACACGGCGACACCCCCCAAGCCGTCCAAATCGCTGGCGCAGTACGTGACGCGCTCGCGGCTGCCGACGTAACACTTCGTCCTTTCGTTCACTCAACCAAAGGCGCATCTGGGCATTGAGCCCAGCGGTCGCTGCTGGGTTCGCTAGGTTGGCGCGATGGACAGGCGCATTTACGGGCTCGAGAGCGAGTACGGAATCACCTGCACGTTGCGCGGGCAGCGACGTCTCAGTCCCGACGAGGTGGCTCGCTATCTGTTTCGGCGGGTGGTGAGTTGGGGTCGGAGCAGCAACGTCTTTTTGCAAAATGGGGCCCGCTTATATCTCGATGTTGGTTCGCACCCCGAGTACGCAACCCCCGAGTGCGACTCGCTCTACGACTTGGTGGTGCACGACAAGGCCGGCGAGCGGATCCTCGAAGATTTGGTTGAGTCGGCCGAGCAGCGCCTCAGCGAAGAGGGCATTCGAGGCACCATCTACCTGTTCAAGAACAACACCGACTCGGCCGGCAACAGCTACGGCTGCCACGAGAACTACCTCACCAGTCGCGACGACGACCTCGGCCACTACGCCGAAGTGCTGATCCCGTTCTTGGTGAGCCGCCAGATCTATACCGGCGCCGGCAAGATTCTGCAGACAGCGCGCGGCCCGGTGTATTCGATTGCTCAACGCGCCGAGCACATTTGGGAAGGCGTGTCTTCGGCAACCACAAGAAGTCGACCCATCATTAATACTCGCGACGAACCACACGCCGATGCCGAGAAGTATCGACGCCTTCACGTCATCGTTGGCGACAGCAACATGAGCGAATACACCAACTTTGTAAAGGTCGGTGCAGCGGCGTGCATGTTGCGCATGGTCGAAGATCCCGGGGTCGTGCTGCGCGACATGACCCTCGAAAATCCAATTCGAGCCATTCGCGAAATCAGCCACGACATCACCTGCCGGCGCACCGTGAAGCTGGCGAATGGTCGCGAGGTCAGCGCGCTCGACATCCAACGCGAATACCTCGACCGAGCCTTGCGATACGCCGACACCAAGGGCTTTCCTCCGCTCGAACAACGCGCCCTCGAGATGTGGGAACACTGTGTGAGCACCATCGAGAACGACCCGCTGAAACTCGATCGAGAAGTCGACTGGGTCATCAAGCACAAGCTGATTGAGGCCTATCGAGCAAAGCACGGCCTCGCTCTGGGCGATGCGCAAGTCCAATTGCTCGACCTGCAGTATCACGACGTCACTCGTAGCCGAAGCCTGTTCTACAAAATGCAAGATCGGGGCATGGTCGAACGCATGTGTACCGACGAAGACATCATGGCTGCGGTCGACATTCCGCCGCAGACAACTCGGGCCAGGCTCCGTGGCGAGTTCATCAAACGCGCCAAAGAACGCAAGCGCGATTACACGGTCGATTGGGTGCATCTCAAGCTCAATGATCAAGCGCAACGCACGGTTCTGTGCAAGGACCCGTTCAAGAGTCGCGACGAACGCGTCGAAAAACTGATCGCCTCGCTCTAACACCCGAATCGCTTTGTGGCACCCACCGGCAGCGATGAGGCGGTACGGTATCCGAGCGATGAGGCCCCGGTGTCCTCGTTATCAGCGATGAGAGATCTGAAATGAACATTGGCGACTCACTAGAACCAACTCCGCAGCAGGCCACAGAGATCGCTGAAGCCAGCGCGCCGCGCCCTCCAGCGAAGAAGCAGAACCATTTCACGAAGGCCTTCCGCGAGTGGATCGTGGTGATTGTCATTGCAATCGCTGCGGCAGTGCTCATGAAGGTGTTCGTCGTCCAGCAGTTCTATGTATCGGGTCACTCGATGGACACCACCTTGCACGACTTCGATCGCGTGCTCGTCAACAAGCTTTCCTACGATCTGCACGACCCACGCCGTGGCGATGTTGTGGTGCTTCAAGAAGCCCAAGGCCTGACACAACGAGATCTCATCAAGCGGGTCATCGCCCTGCCGGGCGAGACCATCGAGATCAGCCATTGTGTCGTGCTCATCAACGGCAAGGTGCTCAACGAGCCCTACCTCGATCCGGCGGTGGTCACGCCCGATAACTGCGGCGGCGATCTGCTCAAGACCACCCTGACCCCTCACCATGTCTTTGTGATGGGCGATAATCGCCCCGGTTCTGGCGACAGCCGCGGGCCCCTCGGCCAGGTCGACTACTCGCAAATCGTTGGCCGTGCGTTTGTGGTGATCTGGCCCAAGTCCGATTGGGCGTGGCTCTAGCCACCCCTCAGCGCTAGAGCAACGGCGCCCCGAGCTCGGCACGGTAGGCATCGATCATTCGATCGACCCAATCGCTGTGCACGCCGTCAATGCCCATTCGCAGAATTGGGCGCAGCACGTGCTCGTACTGCAAATCCCATGCGATTGCACACAGACCAAACCGGTGAACGAGCGACACGAGGCCGCCGTTCCAATCGGTGTGATGCATGTTGAGTGCGTGAATACCCTCGTGAGCGAGGGATGCGGCGCGACGCTCGGGACCCTCTTTGATGCGGGTCAAGCGGGTCGAGTCGACCAACTTGGCGCCATCAAGATGGGCTCGTAGCGGGAGCAGGGTTTGCCATACCGGATGACACAACCACAGCCGGGGGAGTAGCTGAGGCGCGACGTCGCGCACCACGTTGAGTACCGGCAGCCCGCTGTTGTCGCCTTTGAGGTCGAGCGACAGATGGAACTGCGAGCCACATTGCTCAATCAGTTCGGCGAGGGTGGGGATAAACGACGGCAACTGCGATCGGCGCATCTCGGTGATGCGGCGCTTGCTCAGGCGATGCCGTACAAACCCGTCGTGGTCGAGCACCGGGACGCCGTCGGAAGTGACCCATACATCGCTCTCGAGGCCGGTAGCCCCCAGCTTGAGGCCCAAGGTGAACGCAGCGATGGTGTTTTCGGGGGCGTGAGCTTTGCCCCCGCGATGCGCAAACGCAATTGGATGTGCGAGCAAAGAGGGGAGCCGTTGTTGCATCGCAAGCATTGTGGCAGCTGTCTGTTGCCCGCGAAAGATTGAGCCGGTTCGCGACCACAGAAGCTCCGTGGATGAGCCAACCCGCCCTAGACTCCACCACGTGTTCAACCTGTCGGGCAGCGAACTGATTTTTCTCGTGTTGATTGCCCTCGTTGTGCTTGGTCCCGACAAGCTTCCCGAAGCTATCCGCAGAGCAACGAAGGCCTACAACGATTTCAAGAAGATGGCTGGCGGCTTCCAAGACGAAATGCGCACGGTGCTCGAAGAGCCCATGCGCGAACTGCGTGAGACCGCCGACCTCGTCAAAACTTCGGCCATGTTCGATCCAAAGGTCGACTCCAAGCCTGCCGAAACTCCAGCTGCCACGCCGGTGACGCCGTCCGAGGCGGTCACCACCGAGCCTGTTCCAGTGATTGCAGCCCCGCCAGCGCCGACGCGAACACCATCGTTCGATATCTCGAATTACGTCAGCGAGATCGATGCGTCGTACGTGGCTCCCGAGTCCACCGACGCTTCGGCCGGAACCGACGAGGCAACACCCGCATGAAGATCCCCTTTCTCTCCGGCAGCCTCCCCGCTCTCAGAGGGCCCGAAGATCGCATGACCCTGCGCGATCACCTCGCCGAACTGCGAGTTCGCATTGTGCGCAGCATGCTGGCGGTCACCTTGGGCATCGTGTTCATGCTGGCGTTCTACGACCCGGTGCTTCGATTCTTGGTGCGGCCATACAAAGACTTGTGCCACGCCAAGCCGAACCTCAACTGCGACGGTCGACTCTTCGGTCTCGGACCACTCGATGGTTTCTCTACTCGTATCTCCGTCTCGATGTATGGCGGCTTGATTCTGGCGCTACCCGTTGTGCTCTGGCAGGTGTGGCGCTTTGTGGTTCCGGCGCTTCACGCGAAAGAAAAGAAGTACGCGATCCCGTTCATCACGTCCACCATTGCGCTGTTTGCGCTGGGCGGCTACATCGCCTACTGGACCCTCGATAAGGCACTCGAGTTCCTGATCTCGTGGTCTGGCTCCGGGGTTGGCCAAGTCTTCCAAATCGACAAATACATCAGCCTTGTGGGCCTGATGGTGTTCGCGTTTGGTATCGGATTTGAGTTCCCGGTGCTGCTGGTCTTTCTACAAATCGTTGGCGTGCTCACCCCGCAAACGCTGCGCAAGGGTTGGCGTTACGCGATCATGGCCATCTTCGTGATCGCTGCGGTCATTACGCCTTCGGGCGACCCCATCTCGATGCTTGCGTTGGCCGTGCCGATGAGCATTTTCTACCTGTGCTCAATCGTCATCGGACTCATCATGCAACGCCAAAAGCGCAAGCATGCGCTGAACGCCACCGATGACGATGACGATGACGATGATGATGACGACGACCGCGACACCGCAGGGGCCTCCACGTCCGCATAAACCGGCGCCCGATGCGCCACACTGGTAGCCGTGCGTGCCGACCGGGCCGAGTTGATTGCCCACTACACATTTCCGCTCGATCGTTTCCAATTGCAGGCAATGGACGCGCTCGACGATGGCCAATCAGTGCTCGTCGCTGCACCGACAGGCTCAGGCAAGACCGTGGTAGCCGAGTACGGCATCGAGACCGCCGTTCGCGCCGGGAAGCGAGCGTTTTACACAGCGCCCATCAAGGCGCTGTCGAATCAGAAGTTCCACGATCTTGTCGCCATCTACGGCGCCGACCGCGTGGGATTGCTCACCGGCGACAATGCCATTAATGGCGACGCAGCGATCGTGGTGATGACCACCGAAGTGTTACGCAACATGATCTACGGCCGTTCGAGCGCTCTCGATGATCTCGCCGTAGTGGTGCTCGATGAGGTGCACTTCCTGCAGGACACGTATCGAGGCCCGGTGTGGGAAGAGGTCATCATCCACCTCCCCGAACGGGTGCAGTTGGTCTGCCTGTCAGCCACGGTGAGCAACGCCACCGAACTCACCGATTGGATCAGCACCGTTCGCGGCCCCACCACGGCTGTGCTCGAAGACACCCGACCCGTGCAACTCGAAAACCTGTTCATGGTTGGCGATCGCAGCAGCGAGAAGATTCACCTGCTTCCCACTCTGGTCAACGACCGACCCAACGCAGTTGCCATGCGACTCACCGAAGAAGGCACGCATCAGTGGAAAGGTGGCCGGTCTCGGCGCGGCGGTCATGGCACTCGGCGCCTGTATCCACCGTCGCGCGTAGAGGTCGTTGATCGGCTCGAGCAAGAGCAGATGTTGCCCGCTATCTATTTCATCTTTAGTCGTAACCAATGCGACGAGGCAGCCAAGACCTGCCTCGCTGCTGGTATTCGGCTCACCACTGGCGAGCAACGCGACCGCATCCGCGAGATTGCCGATGCACGTCTTGCGGGTATCGAAATCGACGACCTTGCCGTGTTGGGCTACGGACAGTTTCTTGCTCAACTCGAGGCTGGCATTGCGGCGCACCATGCGGGCATGGTTCCTCCGTTCAAAGAAGTGGTCGAGGCGTGCTTCAGCGAGGGCCTCATCAAGATCGTCTTTGCCACCGAAACGCTGGCTGTCGGAATCAACATGCCCGCCCGATCCGTAGTGATCGACAAGCTCACCAAATTCACCGGCGAACATCACGCCACGCTCACCGCCGGCGAGTACACCCAACTCACCGGGCGCGCAGGCCGCCGGGGCATCGACGAATACGGTCAGGCAATCGTGCTGTGGACACCGTTTACGCCGTTCGAGCAGATCGCTGGCATCGCAGCAAGTCGCTGGTTCCACCTCAACTCTGCGTTCCGACCCACGTACAACATGGCGGCCAACTTGGTTCGTACCTACTCAAGCGAACAAGCACATCATCTGCTGAACCTGTCGTTTGCTCAGTACCAAGCCGACGGAGATGTGGTGCGGCTTGAAACCAAGCTCTCTCGACGCCAGGCACAGCTGGCCGAGCTGACCGAGCAAGCCACCAGTCCGTTCGGCGACATCGAGGACTACCGAGCGCAACTGCGCGAAGCCAACAAACCAGCGGCGTACATGCCCGGCCGAGACGACCCCATCGACCTCGCGATCATGAAGCTTCGACCGGGCGATGTGATCTATGTCAACAAGGGCAAGTACGCCGGCCGCGCTGCCGTCGTGGCCACAGCAAACCGCAAAGGCGGCACGCGCCTCAGCGTGATTACGTCACGTCACGATCTACTGATGCTGTCGGGCACCGACTTCGAAACTCCGCCCGCCGTATTGGGCAGCATCGATATGCCCGCCGGATTCGCACCGCACCGCAACGATTTCCAGCGCGAGATTGCTGCACGCCTCGACAAAGCCAAGCTCAAGGCGCAGCCACACGGTCGGCGCATTCCGGTCGTATCACTCGACGGGTATCACCCTGTTGAAGATGATCCCGATCTGAAGGCTCGCCTGAAAGCCGCTGCGCAAGCCGAGCGCGTTGCGCGCGACGTCGAAGAGATTCGTACGCGCGTCAAAGGTCGCGGACAATCCATTGCACGCGACTTCGACCGAGTGCTTGGCATTCTTTCGGCCTGGGGCTACATCGATGGATGGAAGCTCACCGATGCCGGCCAAATGTTGGCGCGCACATTTCACGAGAGCGATTTGCTCATCGTTGAAACCCTTCGTCAGGGCCTGCTCGACGATCTCGATCCGGCCACTCTCGCCGGACTCGTATCGGTGTTCGTCTACGAGCACCGCAGTTCTGATGAGCCGCCGTTGGCGTGGTTCCCGAACGCATCGGTGCGCAAGCGCTGGCTGCAAATTGCGTCGCTGAGTTCTGACCTTCGCGAGATCGAAGAAGAAGACGGCCTCATTGTGCATCGAGCCCCCGACGCTACGTTCTTGGCAATTGCCTTTGCGTGGGCCGCAGGCGAGGGCTTCGCCGAAGTAGTAGAGGCCGAAGAACTCTCCGGTGGCGACTTCGTTCGCACCATCAAGCAGCTCATTGATCTTTTGCGTCAGCTCGCCATCGTTGCTCCTGTAGCCGCCACTCGCCGCAACGCCGAGAAGGCCGCCGAAGCCTTGTTCCGCGGGGTTGTTGCTGCATCAAGCGCCGTCGAAATCGAAACCGACAGCGACACCGAGACCGTCACCGATGTCCCAGCTGAGGCTCTCCCCGAATGACCATCCGCAAGGGCCAAGAATGGGGTTCGCTTGCTGTCGCCTCAACAGCGATGGTCACTGTGTCCTCGAATGCAGAGTTACGCGCGCTCGTCGAGACTGCCCGCAAGGGTGGCGGCGATATCGCCACGGTGGGTCTGCTCGGCGGCGATCTGATGCGCACACTTGGCGGCAGCGCGCAGCCATCCCGATTTACCTCTGGCGAGCCCGTGCCACATCTCCCTATCGACCTTGTGCGCGTGGTCACCGATGACTCACGCGAAGGTTGGTTCGCTGCGCACCTGGTGGCGCGGCACTCTTGGTGGCGCGGTCAGATCGTTGCAGCCATGAACGCTCAGTTCATCAACACGTGGGATGTCGCGCCACGATGCCACCCCAACGACGGCCTCGTCGACCTTGTTACAGCGCCCTCAACAATGAACCTTCAGCAGCGCTGGTTGGCACGATCGCGCCTTCCACTCGGCACTCACGTTCCGCATCCCCTGATCACAACTCGCCAAGTGGCAAGCGTCGTACTCGACCTGCCAGGCAAGACGCCTCTGTGGCTCGATGGTCAGCGATGGGGAAGCGCTCGCCGAATAACAATCACCGTCGAACCCGATGCCTTCGTCGCTGTGGTGTGAAATCACTTCGGCTACGGTCGAACGATGCACGCATGGATACTCGATACATCACCAGGCAATTACCGCTGGGGCGAGATCGATTTACCCGATCTTGCCGACGACGAAGTACGTATTGAGGTTGTTGCCAGCGCACTGAACCATATGGATCTATGGGTCACACGCGGCACGCCTCGACCTCACCTTCCGCATGTGCCCGGCTGCGATGTGGCTGGCATCGTCAGCGAGATTGGCGCGCGGGTCACCAATGTGGCCGTCGGCGACGAAGTAGTGATCAACCCCGGTGTCTCACCCGTTGACGACATCGTCACGTGGGGCAACAACAGCCCGATGGGGCCAGGTTTTCGCATCTATGGCGAACACTGCTGGGGTGGGCACGCCACCTTTGCCCAAGCGCCCGCGCGCAACGTAGTGGCCCGACCCAACGGCCGGTCATGGGCCGAGTGTGCGGCGTACCCGTTGGCATATCTCACGGCCTACCGCATGCTGAAGCGGGGCCGACTGCAGGCCGGAGAAACCTGCTTGGTGGTGGGCGTTGGCTCTGGCGTTTCTTGTGCCGCCGTGGCATTGGCCCGCCACATGGGCGCCGAGGTCGTGGCAACCAGTCGTAGCGAAGCCAAGCGCGCCGAAGCCCTCAGCATGGGAGCCCAGTCCGTCTACGACTCGGCCGCCGAGTCATGGCCCGTACAGGCCGACGTTGTCATCGAAAGCGTTGGTCCAGCCACATGGAATCAATCGGTGCGCTCGCTGAAGCCCGGCGGACGGCTTGTCGTCTGCGGCAGCACCAGTGGCCCAAAGGTTGAAATCACGATGCCCCGACTGTTTTTCAAGCAGTACGAAATCATCGGTTCAACGTTGGGGAGCTATCAAGAGTTCGACGAGGTAACTCGGCTTGTGGGCGCTGGCCTGCCGGTCAGGGTCGATACCACGTACGATCTCGCCAACTACGAACAGGCCTTGCATCGACTTGAAGCAGGCGACCAGTTCGGAAAAATTGTGCTACATCATCGCCAAGGAGCAATGAATGAACAATGACATAGAGAGCCTGAAGGATGCTGTTTGTGCCGAGGTCGATCGACTCGCCCCACAGTTACTCAAGGCCAGCGAAGACATTCATGCCCATCCCGAACTCAACTTCGAAGAGCATTACGCGCACGACTTGCTCACCGATCTGCTCGAGCAGGCAGGTCTACCCACCCAGCGCCATGCGTATGGCGTCGCCACCGGCTTCGAGGCTCGCGCTGGCGACACCGGTTACGACATTGCCGTGCTGTGCGAGTACGACGCGCTGCCCGCCATTGGCCACGCGTGTGGTCACAACATCATCGCTACAGCGGGGCTTGGCGCCGGTCTCGCCGCAGCAACCGTCGCTCAGCGCGCCGGCGGCCGCCTGCGCATCATGGGTACGCCGGCCGAAGAAGGCGGCGGCGGCAAGATTGTTATGGCGCGCAACGGAGCGTTCGCTGGTGTCGACGCCGCGATGATGGTTCATCCCGCCGATGCCGATCTGATCCGGATGGACACGATTGCCTTGCAAACCGTAGATGTCGAGTTCCACGGCAAAGCGGCCCACGCCGCCGCCGCTCCGCACGAGGGCCGCAACGCTCTCGATGCTGCGGTGCTTGGTTACATGAACGTGGCGGCGCTGCGACAGCACATCGGACCCAACGAACGCATTCATGGCATCTTCACCAAGGGCGGCGACAAGGCCAACATCGTGCCGGCCGAGACCGAAATGAACTGGATCGTCCGCTCGCAAACCATCGCCTCGCTGCAACCGCTCAAGAACCGAGTGCTGCAGTGCTTCGGGGGAGCAGCGGCTGCATGTGGCTGCACCACGTCGAGCACATGGAACACCCTTACCTATGCCGACATGATCGACAATGGCCCGATGGTCGCTTCATATGTGGCCAACTCAGGTCGCCTCGGCAGAGTAGTTGTCGACCCCACCGCGCTCGGCCGACGCGTCGTTGGCTCTACCGACATGGGCAACGTGAGCTACCTCGTCCCGTCGATTCATCCAATGATCAAGACCGCTCCCGACGGAGTCGCGATTCACACCGTCGACTTTGCACGCTGGGCAATCAGTCCGCTTGCGAAGCGAGCGCTCATCGATGCTGCCAAGGCAATGGCCATGACCGTGATCGACCTGTGGTGCGATCCCGACCTCATGATCAACACCAAAGAGGCCTTCAGTCGCCGACCAACGAACGTCGAAGTTCTCTAAGTCCTGCTCACAGCGGGCGCGCAATACCATTTCTGGCCCTGCCGCACCCGTAGAGTTGACACTCGTGACGGTCTACGTCCCCGAAGAATTCTCTAGCGAAGAAAGCGACGTACTCCGTCGCTATTTCTCCAACCTCGACGGCCCAGTTTTCGCGCTCGTGAATCTGCCCGAAGTGGTGAAGGGCGCGTTGTTTGCCCGATACAGCCGCAGCCCGAAGAGCCTGCGGCGGTTGTTCCTCGACGAGTTCGTCGGTGACCTCGACATCAGCGGAGACCAAACGGTCGATGCAACGATCGGCCTCGAACGAGCCGAAGAGCTCTACGAAAAAGTCTTCTTCGAGTATGGCGACGACTCAGTCGCTCAGCTCGGCGGTGTTCACCTTGCATGCGAACAGGCTTCAAACATCTTGACCAAGGTGCTCGAGTGGGGCCGCCTGATGAGCTACCTCGAGCAGAGCACTCGCTACATCGCGTATGACTCGCGTCTTGGCGGCCGCTACCGGTTCTACCGTGACCCCGCGGTGCTCAACAGTCCCTTCGGCACTCGCTACGTGGGCGACATGGACCGCATGTTCGACTCGTACAGCCTGCTCATCAACAAAGTCACCGAGCACGTTCGGGCTACGGTGCCACGCGGTGCCGACGACAGCGATTTCATCTATCGCCAAGCCACCCGAGCCAAGGGTCTCGATGCCGTACGCGGCGTGCTGCCGGCAGCGTCGCTCAGCAACGTCGGTATCTACGGCACCGGCCAGGCGTTTGAGATGCTGCTGCTGCGCATGAAGTCGCATCCGCTGCCTGAGGCTCAGCATTACGCCGAGCTCATGCTGCACGAGCTGCGCAAGGTCATCCCTAGCTTTTTGCGCCGCGTCGATCTACCCGATCGCGGTGGTCGCTGGAGCGAATACATGATCAGCACCCGCGACCGAACCGCCGAACTCGTCGATGGCATCTTCGGCGGCACACCCGTAGAGCCAGCCGCTTCGGTCGAACTGCTCGACTGGGATCCCGAAGCCGAAGACAAGCTGCTCGCAGCCATCTGCTACCCGCATACCAACTTGCCCGAGTCGCAAATTCTTGAGCGGGTCAAAAAGCTTGGCGCCGACGAACGAATTGCGCTGGTGCGCGCCTACGTCGGCGAGCGCGAGAACCGCCGCCATCGTCCCGGCCGCGCATTCGAACGCATCGACTACCGCTTCGACGTGGTCAGCGATTACGGAGCGTTCCGAGACCTCCAACGCCATCGCATGCTCACCATCGATTGGCAGCCGCTCACGCCAAACCACGGCTACGTGCGGCCCGATGTTGTCGACGGCGCGGGCATGACCGAGGTGTTCGACGACGCGATGTCGCGCTCAGCAGCGCTCTACGACGCGCTGCGTCACGACTTCCCACACCAGGCCAGCTACGCCGTCTCGATGGCGTACAGAATTCGCTACTCGATGCAGTTCAATGCCCGCGAGGCAATGCACATGCTCGAACTTCGCTCATCACCACAAGGCCACCCGGCATACCGTCGCGTGGCACTCGAGATGCACCGACTCATCGCCGAGAAGGCCGGGCACCACGCCGTGGCCGAGGCGATGTCGCACATGACTCAAGAGGTTCCAGAACTGGAACGCCTCGAGTCAGAGCGACGCGCCGAGAAGCGCCGCCAGCAGACCTAGACTGCCGCCAATTTGCCGCAGCCAGAGGGTTTCTGCATTTGTGACCGGTGTCACTGAGGTTGTGCGAGAAGTACTGGGAACAACACACGTATGCTCGCCGCCCGCGCGGGGGTTTGAATGAGGAGACAATATGGCTGACGATGACGACATGATCGACCCAGAAGACGAAATCGTAGAACCTGAGACCGAAGAAGCAGACGAAGCCGACGACGTCGACCCAGACGAACTCAGCGAAGAAGAACTTGACGGCGACGATGAGTTCGCAGTCATCGACGACGAGTTCGCCGATGAGACCGAAGAAGACGAAGACGACACCGATGGTCCAGTGCGACGCACTGTGTCCACCGACGACGACGACGACGACGACATGCTTGCACCCGACGATGTCGAGGCAGACCTTGACACCATTCTCAAAGACCGCCTCGTCGCCACCGACGACAGTGACGAAGACGAAGATGAAGAGCCCGAAGATCGCTCCGAGTCGTCCGATCGCTTGCAGCCAAAGCGCTCCGACGAACGTCTCTGCCCAAGCTGTTTCCTGCTCGTTCGCAACGGTGCCCCGAATTGCCCAATCGGCGACGACGACTGTCCGTTGCTCACCAAGCCGAAGAAGAAGTAGCCACCTCATGGCAGCCGGGAAGACTCCGCTTGGCCACGTGGTCGATCTCGTGGTGTACGCACCCGTGGGTCTGATCACGTTGGCTCAGCGCGAGCTTCCTGAACTCATTAGCGCTGGTAAGACACGAGTCGATAATCAGATAACGCTGGCTCGCTTCATCGGCAAGATGGCTGTGAAGCAAGGCTCGAACGAGTTCAAGCGACGCATGCGCGCTGCCGAAGCCTCACGCACGACCACCCCCGCCGCTGCGCAGGTCATCGATATTCTTCCGGTTCTCGACATTGCGCCAAGTTCTGCACGCAACACGTCCGTTGCAGACCTACCCATCGATGGCTACGACAGCTTGGCGGCCTCGCAAGTGGTGCAGCGCCTCAACACGCTCACGCCAGCCGAGCTCGAAACAGTTCGCGCCCACGAAGAAGCCAATCGTGCCCGCCGCACCATCTTGGGCAAGATCACTCAACTTCAGGCTCGCTGAGCATGGACCCCGTCGTACGCCGGGCAACCCTCAACGACACGACCGACCTTGCTCGTCTCCAGCATCTGGCGCGGCAAGGCATCGAAGACGTGCGCGGCGGAGCGCTACGGCTCGCTGAGTGCCCTGTGGTGACCGATTGGAATACGCTCATCAACGACCCGCACACGGTGGTCGTGGTCGGCACACTCGATGAGTCAGTGATGAGCTACGCCGTGATGCAGCTATCGGCTGAGAAGAACCGCGGCTTAATTACCCACGCCTATGTCGAAGCCGAAGCGCGCGAACTCGGGCTCGGCGACACAATGGTTGAGCATTTCATTGCTGCGGTACGCACCGCCGGGCTCGACGGCATTGAAGCCGTCGCCCTACCCGGCGATCGCGAAACGAAGAACATGTTCGAGCGGGCCGGTCTCACGGCCCGCAAACTCACCGTGTACAAGGCGCTGCAGAGCAACGCCGACTGACACCACGCAGGTGATTACTTGCCCTGCCAGTTGGGTGCGCGCTTTTCGATAAAGGCGGTGAGACCCTCTTTCACGTCTTCTGACTGCATCACCTTGGCGAACTCAGCATTGGTGAGGTTCTTCAAGGTCTCGTCGTCTTCGTAGGCAGCTGCAAGCACAACCTTGCGGCTGGCGTATACAGCGAGTGGGGCGGCATTGGTGATCTGGGTCGCCAAGCGCATTGCTTCGTCGAAGGCCTGACCGGGCTCGGTAATGCGTGACACCAGGCCGAGGTCGTAGGCGCGCTGTGCGGTAAATGGCTCACCGGTGAGGATGGCTTCCATCGCCGCAGCCTGACCAATAGCACGGGGGAGTCGGAACAAGCCGCCAGCGCCAGCAATGAGGTTGCGCTTGGTCTCGGCGAGACCAAACGATGCCTGAGTGCTGGCAACCACGAGGTCGGCAGCAAGAACGATCTCGCAGCCACCCGCTGTGGCGAGGCCATCGACGGCCACGACCACTGGCTTGGTGCGCTCGCGGTACACAAAGCCGGCGAAGCCTCCGCGCTTGGTGTTGAGGCCACCGGCTTGACCCGAGTTGATTGCCTTCAGGTCGGCACCAGCGCAAAAGACTGGCTTTTGCTGACCTTCGGTGTTGGCGCGCAGAACGCCAACCCACACCGTTGGATCTGCCTCGAGCTTGTCGATAGCAGCCTCAAGGCCGGCAGCGACGTCGCCGTTGATCGCGTTGCGAGCATCTGGGCGGTTGAGTGTGATGACCGCGATGCGGCCTTGTGTTTCGTACTGGACGATGTCAGACATAGTGAAGCATCGTAGAGCCGAGTAGCTCTACGATGCGAACTGATGTGTGATCAGGCTGGGTCGGCCGGAGCCTCTAGCGCAGCCTCAGCGGCGACGACCTCGACCTCTGGCTCAGCATCAACAGAGACGGCCTCAACCTCGACGACAGCCTCGGCTTCAACAGCTGCAGCTTCAACAACTGCAGCTTCA
>JBAXHD010000007.1:0-95268 GCA_037139095.1 Actinomycetota bacterium | reverse complement strand
ACCGAGGTGGTTGAGGCGCAGGCGTCGCTGTTGGCGCGCTGGATGTCGGTGGGCTTCGTGCACGGTGTGATGAACACCGACAACATGACCATCTCGGGCGAGACGATCGATTACGGGCCATGCGCATTTATCGATCGCTACAACCCGGCCACAGTGTTCAGCTCGATCGACCACGGCGGGCGCTACGCGTATGGAAACCAACCAGTAGTGGCGCAGTGGAATCTTGCGCGTTTGGCCGAGACGCTGCTGCCGTTGTTTGCAGAGACCACAGAAGAAGCAGTTGAACTGGCAACCGCAGTGTTGGTGTCGTTTACCGAGCGCTGCGATGCGCATCGATCGGCCGCAATGAGCGCCAAGGTGGGCCTTGCCGGCGTTGGGTCTGACGACCCAACGTTGCTCGACGATCTGCTCGCGTTGTTGCACGCGCAGGCAATCGACTTCACGTCGTTCTTCCGGTCGCTTTCGAATGTGGTGCGAGGCGACGCTGAACCCACTCGTGCGATGTTCGCCGACGCGTTGGCGTTTGATGCGTGGGCGCAACGGTGGCAGGCGGCTCGAGCGAGCGATGGCCGACCCGCCGACGAGGTAGCCGTAACGATGGATCGCGTGAACCCGATCTACATTCCTCGCAACCATCTGGTTGAGGCAGCGCTAGTGGCAGCGACCGCTGGCGATATGAAGCCATTCACCCAACTGGTTGATGTGCTTGCCCACCCATTTGTTGAGCGCCCAGGGTTGAGCGCATACGCATTGCCTGCGCCAGCTGAAGGCGCGCCATATCGCACGTTCTGCGGCACCTGATCAGGCTTCGAAGCCGAGCGAACCCGTTGGTGGCATAGGCGTGCAGCGGCTCGGTCTGCGAGAATCGTTGACAGCTATCGATCCCCACCCGAACGAGGAAACCATGCTCTTTGCCGTCCGCAAGATCGTCACCTTCACTGAAGAGATCCATCATGATCTCGGTCCGGTTCGCGAACACCCAGCGATGAAGGGCGCGATCGCCGCCGTGGTGACCAATCCGTATGTGGGTCAATATGTGCAGGATCTGAGCCCGGCAAGCGCTGAGTTGAAAGCACTCGGAGAGCGAATGGGCAACACACTCATCGCTCATCTCGGTGGTGATGCGAGCGCGATCGATGCGTATGGCAAGGGCATCATCGTTGGCGCTGCGGGTGAGATAGAGCACGGCGCGATGTGGCACATTCCTGGCGGCGCCGGCATGCGTGTGGCGCTTGGCAAGGGCACCTCGATCGTGCCGTCCACGAAGAAGGTTGCAGGCATGGGCGCTCGCCTCGATGTGCCGCTTACGCATCTCGAGTGGAGCTATGTGGGTAGCCATTACGACGCGATCGAAGTCGGTGTTCCCGATGGGCCCAAGCCCGACGAGATGGTGGTCATCTTGGCTATGGCCATTGGTGGACGCCCTCACGCTCGTTTAGCCGGCGGTTTCACGCTTGCTGACCGCGGCAATCCTGGAGTGCCGGCATGAGCCCCGCACTCAGCGACAACCCACAGCAGATTGCGGTCATCGGCATCGGACGCATGGGCTGGCACATCGCCGCACATTTGGCGCACGCTGGTCACTCGGTAACTGTGTGCGACGTTGTGCCCGGCATGGCCCAGCGGTGGGTCGACGAACACGGCGGCGCGATGGCCGACAGCCCGGTCGATGCAGTGAAGGGCTGTGCCTTCGTCATCAGCTCGTTACCCGCCTGTCGCGAATTGCGAGCGGTGGCCGCTGGAATCGCCGACGCGCTCGCACCGAATGCGGTGTGGATCGATCACTCAACCACATCGGTTGAGGCCGCTCGAGAAGTGGCCGCGGCTGTCGCTGCGAGCGGAGCGAGCTTCCTCGATGCGCCTGTGTCGGGCGGTGTCGATGGCGCTCGCAACGGCACGCTCACGGTGATGGCCGGCGGCACCGAAGCAGCGTTCGCCACGGCCGAGCCAATCGTTGCCGCGTATGCGGCGCGCAACATCTTGATGGGTGATTCGGGTGCCGGTCAGCTCACCAAAATGACGAACCAGATCTGCGTGATCGGCCTCTGCCAAGCGTTGGCCGAGGGACTCGATTTCGCCGAGACCGCTGGACTCGATGTGATGAAGGTTGTGCACGTAATGCTGCAGGGCTCATCGGCTTCGTGGCAGATGGCGAACCGCGCCGACAAGATGCTCGCTGGCAACTTCGACTTCGGTTTCTCAACCACGTTGATGCGCAAAGACATTGGGCTGCTGCTCGCCGAGGCAGGCGAGATGAATGTTCCGTTGCCCGTTACTTCAATGGTCAGCGGAATGCTTGATGAAGTCGACGAAATGGGCGGAGCGCAATGGGACTGGTGCAGCTTGATGCAGCGCCAACGCCAGAGCCACAGCTAGCAGAATGCCGGTTTTCCGGGGCTTCTATGGATTCTCGGAGCCAAGGATCGTGACGAGGTCGCGGGCGTCGGCCAACAGGCGCACAACGTCGAGCCGATCTTCGGACACGAAGTAATACCAGTGGAACGGGAATCCCTTGAGGGCGCAGGCCCGAAGTCCGGGAATGTCGCACGCCTCGCCAACGTGCGGCGAGCCGAGATGCGGCATTCGCTCGACGGAACGGATCGAAGCGAGAGCTGCGTCGAAAAATCGGGTCGCCAACTGCGCTCCGCCCGCCGCACGGTAGTGAGCTGTTGAGCTGATCAGATCGGCCTCGGCGAGCGGGCGAAGCCAGGCTGGGGTCACGTTTGCGGGCCCAGAGCCTTGCTGCGTAGGTCGGCCACGGTTCGACGATTGAGCGGGCGCGCCGGGCCTGATTCGAGGCCATCGGTGATGAGTTCGCGGAGACGTTTCCTGGCTTGGTCTTCTTGATCGCGGCGCACGAGTTCGCGCAGATATTCGCTGGTGTTTCCGTAGTGCCCCGACTGCACGCGTTCGTCGATGTACGCGCGAAGCGACTCCGGGAGGGCAAAGCTCATCGTGTTGCTGCTCATTTGCTCATCCTGCAGCGAATATTAATAGTTGTCAACCCTGTCCGGAGTCCGAACATAACCGTGAACCCGGACTCAAACCGCCAGCGCCACAGCTAGCTCAATTCGTACGCGGCGGGGTCCACATCGTGGGTCATGCCCCAGTAATCGACGAGCCGCCACGGCATCACCGTGACCACTCGCCCATGCCGGTTGCGGTAGTAGGTGCTCATCCCCGGATGTGTCCAGATCATCTGCTCGTGCGCAGCGTCGACCGCGGCAACATGCTCGATGTGTGCGGCCGCAGTCACCTCAATTGTGTGAGCATCGCGCAGCGACATCTCGACGAGGCATGACGTGATGTGCCGAGCCTGACATTCGGATTGGAAGATGGCGCTTCCACCATGACCGAGTCCGGTGTTTGGGCCCTGCATCACAAACATGTTCGGGAAGCCGGGCACGGTGATACCCAGATACGCCGATGGATTGTCGTCGGCCCACACATCACGAAGGTTCACTCCATCACGTCCGGTGACATTCAGCTTGGCCGTCATGTGGCTCACCTGAAAGCCGGTTGCAAACACCACCACATCGGCCTCGCGATGGGTGCCGTGGGCATCAACAATGCCATCGGCCGCAACGTGATCAATCGGTTCAGTAACCAACTCGACGTTGGGCTGCAGCAACGCTCGAAACCAACCGTTGTCGAGCAAAATGCGCTTACCGAACGGCGGATAGTTGGGAAGGCATTTGTCGATCAGGTCAGCACGGTCGCCGAGCGCTGAATGTAGGTACTCGGTCATCTCGCGCCGGTGTCCGTCGTTGCGTTCGTTGATCGAGCGGTCTTGGTGGGGCCACTGCGGATCCTTTTGGATGAACGCATGCAGGCCATCGCAGAAACGCCACAACATCGTGAAGCGATACCACGCTGCATAAAACGGTAGGTGCTCGAGCAGCCATTGGGTGCCGTCGGGAATTGGCTCGTGATAGCGCTCGATCGGCCGCGCCCATTGCGGACTGCGCTGGTAGATGGTGAGTGAGCCGACTTGATCGGCAATGGTTGGCACGATCTGCATCGCCGAAGCGCCGGTGCCGATGATGGCCACGTTGAGACCCGTGAGGTCGAGATCGTCGGGCCAGCGAGCCGAATGAAACGCGGCACCAGCGAAGTCGTGCAGGCCATCGATGACGGGAAGCTGTGGTTCGTTGAGTTGACCAATCGCGCTGATCAGAATTGCAGTGCTTGTGTGCTCGGTTCCGTGTGAGCCTTCGAGCGTCACATTCCAGCGGTGGGTCGCGTGATCCCACGTAGCGCTCGTCAGCGCAGTCGAAAACTGCACGTGCTCGGTGACGCCGTATTCGCTGCTGATGCGACGCATGTACTCGTTTAGTTCGGGTTGCGGAGCGAAGAACCGCGACCAACGATTCGGCGGCGCAAACGAGAACGAATATGCGTGGTTCGGCGTGTCTACCGCACAGCCGGGATAGCGGTTATCGCGCCACACACCGCCTACGTTCTCGCCCAACTCGACGATGCGATAGGGGACTCCCAACCGCTGCAGGCGCACGCCCATGGCAATGCCACTGGCGCCTGCGCCAACGATGAGCGCGTCGAAACCAGACAGCGGTTGCGGGTCTGCGGGCGGCTCAACATCGCGACTCACGAGGCCCATCTCTTCGCGCATCATGCCGATGTATTCGGTAGGTATGCGCTGGCTCATACACACGCTCATCATCAGCGACATCAGCTCGTCGTCGGGCTCGCCAATCACGGGGGTGTCGTCAGCGTGCGCAGCAGCAGCGGCGCGGATTTCGTCGGCGATGTGCGGCGGAAAGCCAGCCGTCTCGTCGGCCACTATGCGGGCGTCTCGGCTGGGCAGGTATGGCGCCTCGAGCCAGCGCCGATCGCCAGTGAGATGCACGAGACACATCAGCAGAACGCGCAGGTCACCCTGTGCGAAGGCTTCGTATGGGGCGGCACTCATCGGTGTTTCACAACGGCGAGAGTCACCACGAACATCACGCCACCTTAGGCCGCACGATCGTGGCGGCTACGTTTGGCGGATGAGCAACAGCGACATCAGCGAATCGGCCGCTGCCGCCACAAGGCAGCAGGCGCCGTCGTGTGCATCATGCGGATCTCACCTGGCCACGCAGTGGGGCACGTCCGAAGGCCGGGCGTGGCTGTGTCGCGAATGCGCCACGTTGCACGGACTCGGCTGTCCGTAGCCACGCGTTCTAGTCTTCGAGCACACGGCTGGCTCGATGTTCGGGCCCGGGGGATGGAGGGCCAACATGGCTGAGATTCATGGCACGTTCGACGACCGATTCGTAGCAATGCGCGATCTGCTGAGCGCAAGCATCGATGCCGGCACCGACGTTGGTGCGTCGGTTGCGGTCACCATCGACGGCGCTCCCGTGGTCGACATTTGGGGTGGCTGGGCCGACGCCGAGAAGACCACGCCGTGGCAGGCCGACACCATCACCAACGTGTGGTCCACCACCAAGACCATGACCTCGCTGGCCGCCTTGGTGCTGGTTGATCGCGGTGAGCTCGACGTGTTTGCTCCGGTCTCAAAGTATTGGCCCGAGTTCGCTGCCAACGGCAAAGAAGCAATCGAAGTGCGCCACCTCATGTCGCACACCTCGGGCGTTTCTGCGTGGGCGCAGCCGGTCATCGTCGACGACATCTACGACTGGGAAAAATCCACCTCGATGCTCGCAGCACAAGAGCCATGGTGGGAGCCCGGCACGCAGTCGGGGTATCACGCGTTGAACCAAGGCCACCTCGTTGGCGAGGTGATCCGTCGCGTCAGCGGGCAAAAGCCCGGCGAGTTCTTCGCCAGCGAGATCGCTGGCCCGCTTGGCATCGATTTCCATATCGGCCTCGACCCAAGCGAGTACCACCGCATCGCCAACGTGATCCCGCCACCGCCGATGGAGATCGATTTCGCCACGCTCGATATGAACAGTGTGTTGGTGAAGACCTTTATGGGCCCTGCTCCCGATGCTTCGGTCGCGTGGACCACCGACTGGCGTCAAGCCGACATCGGTGCCGCCAACGGCCACGGCAATGCTCGCTCAGTTGCGCGAGCGCAGTCCATCGTTGCCTGCGGTGGCGAACTCGATGGCGTGAAGCTGTTGTCACCCGCCACCATCGACCTGATCTTCCAAGTGCAGTCGTCGGGCATGGATCTTGTGCTCGGCATCGACAGCACGTTTGGCATCGGCTACGGCTTGCCCGGCGTGTCGTACCCATATTTCCCATCGGGCAAGATCTGCTTCTGGGGTGGTTGGGGTGGCTCGGTCATCATCGTCGACACTGATCGCCGGATGACCGTTGCCTACATGATGAACCGCATGGATGCCGGCCTCGTTGGCGACGTGCGCGGCGAGAGTTTGGTGCGTGCCGCCTACGCCGCGATTGGTGTCACGGCTTAGGTCGCTGGCTCTAGGCGAACACCACTGTGGTGGCGCCCACAAGCAGCACGCGGTCTTCGGCCCAGTAGCGCACAGCGCGTGACAACACTTGCCGTTCGGTGTCTTGACCAAGGCTGACCAACTGCTCGATGGTGTGAGCGTGGTTCACTCGCGCAACGTCTTGCTCGATGATTGGTCCCTCGTCGAGATCGGCCGTGACAAAGTGCGCTGTGGCGCCAACCAACTTCACTCCGCGCTCGTGCGCTTGGTGATAGGGCTTGGCGCCTTTGAACCCGGGCAAGAACGAGTGATGGATGTTGATGGCTCGTCCGTTTAGGTAACGACACAGGTCGTTGCTGAGCACTTGCATATAGCGAGCCAAGACCACGAGTTCAATCTCATGCTCGACAATCAGGTTCTTGAGTTGTGCTTCTTGGTCAGGTTTCGTGGCTGCGGTTACCGGAAGGTGCATGAACGGAATGCCGTGCGCCTCAACGATTGGGCCGCAATCTGGATGGTTCGAGACCACCAGTGGAATGTCGATCGGCAGCGCTCCGCTGCGCCAGCGGTAGAGCAGGTCGACCAAGCAGTGATCGAACTTTGAGACCATCACCATCACGCGCGGCCGATACGACTCGGCCCTCACGTGGATCACCGCGTCGGGGTCAACCAGGTGAGCTGCGATCGCGTCGCGAACCTTCGTTGCGTCGGCTTCGGGTGTTGAGAACACGGTGCGCATGCAAAAGGTTTGGGTGATCGGCTCGCCGAACTGCGAGTTCTCCAAGATGTTGCCGCCGATGTCGAGTAAGGCGCTGCAAACGGCGTGCACGATGCCCGCTCGGTCAGGGCACGTAAGGGTCAAAATGTGGTTCGGCATCAAATGAGTATGGCACTATGGCTGCATTACCCCGCCCATCGCGGCTGGGTCGTTGCACTTGCTGAATTTGGGGGACAACGTGCAGGTGAGTCAACAGCGCGACTATTCGATGATGGGCGACGATGGTCGTGCTGCAGTCGAGCGCGGCCTGGCCGATGCCCAGTGGTATCAATCACCGGTTGCGCGCAAACGAATGAAAGAACTGATGCAGCGCAGCGATGGCCCAGCTATCCGCGACACGGTGCTGTGGCTTGGCCTGATGATCGCGTTCGCTGTTGCTGCGGTCATGTTGTGGTCGTCGTGGTGGTGCGTTCCGTTCCTTGCCGCCTACGGAGTTCTCTACGGCTCGGCTAGCGATTCGCGCTGGCATGAGGCCGGCCATGGCACTGCGTTCAAGACTCGATGGATGAACACGGCGGTGTACCAGATCGCGTGTTTCATGATCGTTCGCAACCCCACCACATGGCGTTGGAGCCACACCCGACATCACTCCGACACCATCATCGTTGGGCGTGACCCAGAGATCATCGGAATGCGGCCACCCAAGCTCGGCTCCATTGCGCTCTATTTCTTTGGGGTTCTCGATCTGCCACGCGGCCTGCGGGCCATGGTGCGCCATGCACTCGGACGCATCTCTCCCGATGAGGCCAGCTATACCCCCGAGTCCGAGCATCGCAAGGTGTTTCGTGACGCTCGAATCTGGACAGCGATCTACATCGTGGTTGTCACTGCGAGCATCGTGTGGGGCTCATGGCTTCCGGTGCTGCTCGTTGGGCTGCCGCGCATGTATGGCGCTTGGCATCATGTGCTCACTGGGCTCACTCAGCATTGTGGTCTCGAAGAAGATGTCACTGATCATCGACTCAACAGCCGCACGGTGTACATGAATCCAATCAGTCGATTCATCTATTGGAATATGAACTATCACCTCGAGCACCACATGTATCCGTTGGTGCCGTTTCATCACCTACGCGAGTTGCACGATGAGATCAAGCACGATCTGCCTCCGGCGTTACCGAGTATCGCCGCGGCATATCGTCAGTTTGTGCCGGTGATGTTTGCTCAGCGCGCAGACCGCAGCGTGTGTATTCACCCGCAGTTGCCAGCACCGCACAATGCCGAAGGGACGCTGAACGCATGAGCACCTGGACCGACATGGGCGCAGCCGACGACATCGAGCAAGAAGATGTGGTTGGCGTTGAGATTGATGGCCGGGCGTACGCGATTTATCGCTCGCCCGACGACGCGTACTACGCCACCGATGGGCTCTGCACCCACCAACAAGTGCGCTTGTGCGATGGCCTAGTGATGGGCAACGTCATCGAATGCCCCAAGCACAATGGCCGATTCGATTACACCACTGGCGAGGGCCGCGGCGTGCCGATACGCGAGAACCTGCGCACGTATCGGGCCAAGGTTGTTGACGGTCGAGTGCTTGTTGATCTCGGCTAGCGAGGTCGACGAACGGTTCAGCCGTCGCGAACCACCGTGGTTGTGCCGAGGTAATCCCAGACACCCTTGCGGGTTGGGTCAGCCAGAATGAGCACGGCGCTGACAAGCCAAAGAATGCCGCTCGTTATCGATCCGAGTACCAGCTTGCCAAGGCCTTCGCGGAGCAGCATCTGGGTCATGGATGCAGGGGCACCGGTGTTGGTATCGACGATGCGCAGGTTGAGCATTTTCTTCGCCGGCGAGGTGGACTGTTGCCAGAGCACGATGTCCCAAATCAGCCAGCCGATGCCCAGCGTGACGATGGCGAGCAAGATGTCGAGCATGAAGGCACCGAAGCGCACGCCGTTGCTGCATGGCACAACTGTCGCCGAGCTCGAAGAGCTACCGAAGTAGTTGCTTGGTGGTGGCGGCGGTGGCGGTGGTGGTGGGAATGAGTCAGACATGGGGGTCTCCAACAGGATTGCGGTTGATGGCCGAGGCGGCTTGGCACGGACAATAGTTCACAGCGTTAACAGGCCTGCTCCATTTCGGGCGACCTGCTGACGGATGCGCGCGATGCGGCGGCTTACCGTTTCGCGACGCTGGCCAACGAGCTGCGCGACTTCTTTCACGCTGTAGCCAAAACCGTCGACCAACATGAGGAGCTCGCGGTCGATGGGTGAGATGCCTGCCAGGCATCGCGCCAACAGAGCCTCAATGTCGCACTGGTGCGCCACGTTGTCGGCGACTGGCTCGCTGGTGTCGATCAACGTATCGAAGAGCTCGGACCCGGAGTCGGCGATGGTGGCGTTGCCAGAGAGGTAACGCCGGCGTGGAGCACGTGCGCCGCCGCCGAGGTCTGCGAGGCGGATGCCTTCGCCCCGTTGAACTCGTTCGCGCCGATCGAATGAGATAGCGGTGTACCGAGCGGTACCACGCGCGAAGCGAACGGGATTTGGAAAGCGGGCCATGATGCGTTCTGCATCGGTGAGAAATGTCTCAGCCACCGCTTGAGCAATGTCGCTGGCATCATGCTGGCCGCGCCGCCCACAGAACTTGATCGTCTCACAAAAGACTGCGGTGGCGTATTCGTCAACGCTGTGGGGCTGACGGCTGGTGATGGGAGTGGAGTAAGTGTTTGGAACGGTGCCTCTGCGCTCACAGTTGCCGCACGGAACGCGGCTTGTTGGTCTGTTGAGGCGAGTATGCGGCAGGGGTGTCACAACGTTTCGCAACGATTCGCGACGTTGGGGTCACTCGTCGGTAGCGAGGCGAATCCATACAACGTGATCGCCGGAGGGGCCATTGTCGGCGGCTCCCCAGAACGAATCCCAGCGCTCGCCGGGGCGCATGCCGCGCATGCGATGAGAGTTGATATCGCGACGATGGCTGCACGCAATATCGGATGAGATCTGGGCGGCCGTGGTGCGTGTATAGAGGCGATCGACGCGGACCCAGCCACCATCGGAACGCGCTTGATCGAAGGTGCGCGCCCAGAACGAGTTGCGCCCTTGGCTGGCGAATTGCTGCGTTGAATTCATCGTTGAATTCATCGTTGAATTCATCGTCGAACCCTCGTGATCGAAGTCGGTCATGAGGGGTCTCCGGGTTCAGATTGCTGGCGGCAGTTATCGGTGAAAGAGGTGGAAGAGTAGTGAATCATTTTTTGCTTTCGAGGATGACTATTACTCAACGTGAACGCGCGATATGCGGAAAAGTGTGACCCAACCGCTCGCAACATCCACAACGAGTTGTTGCCTACCCCGATAGGCAACAATCGACAGCAATCTGCAGGTAAGGAGCGGGTGCAACTTCCCTACAGTGATGGCAGCGTGAAGGTAACACGAAGCCCCTTCGCAATGTCATGTACCTAGGTACACCTAGACCGTTTTTGGCGCCTACTAGGGGCCAAAAGCGGTACACCAGTTGCGTTATTGCGAGCTGATGCTGGCCCTGAACTCGCCCTCGCGCATTGCTGCGCGGGTGGCCTCAGATGGGTGATCGAGTCGGGTAAGGGTGACGCCGACTATTTGGGCCGTACACGGGAACTGAGGTGGGTATGAGCCCACCGGAGCGCCGGTGTCGATACCAATATCGAAGGTCTCGCCGCTCATCGAAAAAACGAGGGGCACGGTCTTATCAACGCGGGCGCTCGCCACCACTGCATCATTCACAATGAGCGCTGCCTGGCCGCCTTGCCCAAATCCGCCGTCGTACGCGAACTCAACGGTGATGGTGTGTTCGCCGGCGGGAAGCGCCAGGGGGTCTCGCACCACATAGTGCTCGTGACCAAACCAGTTATAGAGATAGGTGGCATGTCCGTCGGTGTCGAGGTAGATCGACCAACCGGCCATGTTGCCGCCCTGGCAGGCAATGACCCCGGTGGCGCCGTCGGCGGGAACCACGATGTCGGCGCTGATGCGCCATGAACAGTTCTTCAGATTGAGCACCGATGATTCGGGCATGCGCGTGTGCGCAGTGGTGTAGGTCATCGAGTCGATGCCGTCGAGCACATGCGGAACTGCGAAGTCGCCATGCCGAGGCGAACCGGGGTCTCGCAGCGGATACACGCCGTAGTCGATTGCGCTTTGGTGAAAGATCTCTTGCAGTTCGCGAAGTTTGTCGGGATATGTAGCCGCGAGATCTACCGCTTGCGAGAAGTCGTCGTCGATGTTGTACAACTCCCACTTCTCTTGCGGGCCATCAAACTCGAAGCCCTGCAGACGAATCCAGGGAAGACGACCGTGAAAGCACGAAGCCATCCATCCATCGTTATAGATGGCTCGGTTGCCGAGGATCTCGAAGTATTGACTTGTGCGATGGCTGGTTTCGTGGGGATTGTCGAATGTGTAGGTCATCGAGGTGCCGTGGATGGGCATCTGCTCGATTCCGTTTACCGCAGCGGGCGCGGTAATGCCCGCAATTTCATAAATAGTGGGGGCGATGTCGATGACATGATGAAATTGTTGACGAAGCGCGCCGGCATCGGTGATTCGTTTTGGCCACGAAATAGCCATTGCGTTGCGAGTGCCGCCGAAGTGTGAGGCCACTTGTTTCATCCATTGGAATGGCGAATCGAGCGCCCACGCCCATGCAATGTTGAAATGGTTCTCGCAACGCGCTGTGCCGAAGTCGTCGATGTGCTCAAGCAGCCAATCGGGATCTTCAGGCACGCCGTTCTGGAACGACGGCGCGCTCCACGCGCCGTGGATGGTTCCTTCGGCGGATGCACCGTTGTCGCCCGTGATGTAGATGACGACCGTGTCGTCGCTAAGGCCCATTGCGTCGACGGCATCGATCACGCGCTTGATCTGTGCATCGGTGTGTTCGAGGAAACCAGCGAAGACTTCCATGAGTCGCCGCGCCACGGGGCGGTACTTGTCGGGGTAGTCGGCCCACGCAGGGATCTGTTCGGGGCGCGCAGTGAGTGCCGTGTTTGGTGGAATGACTCCGAGGGCGATCTGACGGTCGTAGATGTGTTGGCGTAGTTCGTCCCAGCCGCCATCGAACGCCCCGCGATATTTGTCGCTCCACTCGGGCGCAACGTGATGCGGTGCGTGCACCGCTGGCGTGGAGAAGTAGCAAAAGAACGGACGGTTCGGAGTGGACGCCTTTTGCCGTTGGATCCATGTGATTGCCTGATCGGCAAGGTCTTCGGTGAGGTGGTAATTCGCTTTGCCCAGGTGCGGTGAGATCGCTGTGGTTTGGTCGTACACGGGCGGTTCCCATTGCGAAGCCTCGGCGCCGATGATGCCGTAGAAACGGTCGAAGCCCATGCCGGTTGGCCAACGATCAAATGGCCCCGCTGGACTCTGTTCCCACGACGGCGTGAGATGCCATTTGCCGAAACATGCCGTGCTGTATCCGGACATACGCAACACCTGAGCGACGGTTGCCGACTCGGGTGGAATGGCGCTGTCGTAACCGGGAAATGAGTTGGCGATCTCGGTGATGCCGCCCATGTGCACTGAGTGGTGGTTGCGTCCGGTGAGCATGGCGGCGCGGGTGGGCGAGCACAGCGCCGTGGTGTGAAACTGGTTGTAACGCAGCCCGCGAGCAGCAACGGCATCGAGGCCTGGTGTGCTGACCGGACCCCCAAAGGTTCCGAAGGACCCAAAGCCCACATCGTCGAGCAGCACGAGCAAGATGTTGGGTGCCGAGTCGACGGTGCTTGGGTTCGTGAGTCGTCGTGGCGTTGAGTCGGTGATGAGTCGCTCGGCCGAACCGGTAAACGGCGGAGTTGGGCGGGGGAGGCTCACGCTCTGGTCCGCAGCCCGGCGACCTCGAATGAATCGAGGGCTGCCAGCAGTTCGGCGGTGTTGCCGGTGACACGAACGTCGCCAGCATTGATCGCATTGGTGATGTTGGTGGTGCCCGTCACGATGTCGATCCACATTGACGCAGCGCACGCAATGGTGATCGAGGCGCCGGTGCCATCGGTGGGGCAGGCAACGCAATTGCGAACGTGTAGCCCGCATGTGGAGCCATCGTCGAAGCTCCATGCAATGTGGGTGTCGACGCCGAGCGCACGTTCGGGTTCGAGCAGCACGCGAAGAATGTGCACGGCGTCGCTGGGCGGCGACAGCGAGAACTGCCGCTTGTGCAAGCGGTGCACATAGAAGCGTGCTCGGTCTTCGCTGCCGTCGAGGCCGCGGGCCCGGGCGAGACACCAGTTGCGAATGTTCGCAGCCGGAGTGCGTTGCGCA
This sequence comes from Actinomycetota bacterium, assembly GCA_037139095.1. GTDB lineage: Bacteria > Actinomycetota > Acidimicrobiia > Acidimicrobiales > Ilumatobacteraceae > WLMZ01. Next base: position 81,889 of record JBAXHD010000007.1, on the reverse strand, counting down.
ATGGTGCGCAACACTCGCGCCAAGAGATGACGATCGGCTTCGGTTGCGTCGTCGCTACGGACGAGCCAACTACAGAGCTCGAGCGCCCAACGCAGGTCGTTGGATTGGATGGCTTCCTGCGCCTGCGAACGCACGGTGTCGTGCCCGCCAAACCCGGCGATGAGCCGATTGCATCGATCGGCCGGCGGAAGTGGGAAGAGATTAGATTCGTCGCCGTCGAAGAAGCCGAACAACCCAATCTGAATTTGGCGAGTGTGGTGCTCGGACACGCCGTAGAACTCAGAGGTGAGGTAATCGTCGTCGTAAAAACTGGGCAGCGTGACCGTATGCGCCAGTTCGCGACTGGTGGCCCCCATGTTGATGTGGCGAACTGTTTGATCCCATAGGTATTGGATTGAGTCGCGGTATTTGGTGACTCGGGTCTTGATTTCGTCGCGGCCGTAGATGACCGGTCCGTGCGCGGCAATGAGGTAGTCAGCGTTGAGCGATAGCAGGTGATCGATGCCGCGCAGCAACACGCGCGGGTCTCTGTATTCCTCGCCGCGAATGGCGAAGATGTTGAAGAGCAGCGGCCACACAAGGTTGTTCACACAGACACCAAGCGACGGGAACCAGTAGGTGACTGAGTCGTCGGCATCTGAGGGGGCGTGGGTGACCTCGATGGTGAGGCCCGCCACGGTGATGGTGGTGTCGCCAGCGAACGTGTGGGTAGCCGGGATGTGTCCGTAACGAAACGGAGCGTGAGCGGGATTGCGATAGAAGTGGCCGAGGCCCACATTGACAATTGCGTCTTCGCCAACTGAGGGAAGGCTTGTAGCAAATTGCTCGGCGAGGCCGCGTCCGTAGGCCGGGGCAATCTCGGTTGCGGCACGGGCCCGGTTGATGGCCACGCGCTCGTGAGCCCAAATGGGCAATGGCTCGACGTGATTGTCGCTGAGTACGGCGGCGGTACCCGACACGTAATGGAAATGCGTGTAGAGCACCGCAGCAATCGGACGGTCGGTGTGCTGACGAAGTTCGGCCAGTGCTTCGGCCATCTCTTCAATTGACTCGCCGGTATCGATGACGATGATGCCTTCGGGTGCGTCGATGAAGGTCTGGTTCGAAAGCCCATTACCCATCAGCGACCACACTCCAGGTCGCACCGTTGCGAACGTGCGAGCAAGCAACTGCGACTGCTGGAGGTGATCGCGATGGGTAACGCCGCCATTTGGGGCGGTGACGGTGTCTACCCCCGAGGTAGAAAAGCTTCGTTGCCGGCCGGTCTGCTGCATAGACCTAGACAGTAGGTGCCGACGTGAAGTGTCACATGCTTGGGCGGCCCTGGGTCAGGGGTTCGTTGGTTTGGGCTTGTTGGTGTCGAAGCGGGACACTCGACCCCGCTGGGTACCCCGCACCTCTGAAAACAGTCGCTTGCTGCTCGCCTCGCTCCACTGACCGTTGTTGAACTCGAGCAGATCGGCGCGTGCCTGATCGAGTTCGTCGCTGTGGCCGGGCACCGCGCTGAGCAGCGCGATGGACTCGGTAAGGGCGCAGCGGGCGCCGAATTCGTCGCCATTGAGCAGGCTGTCGTGGGCCCGCTTCTTCGCCTGGGCCGCGCGCAGGATGTTGACCTGTTCGATGACTTCTTGGTTGAGTGTTTGGTCGGCGCTGGGGTCGTCGGTGGCGTTGATGACCACAGGAATGGTGACCGTGTGGAGCGAGACATCGCCGATTGTGGAGACCCAGCGCACGATGATGTCGCCAAGGCTCACTGCGCCGACCGCATCGGCTGATGGCATGGTGAGCATGGCCACCACCCGCCGTCGCTCGCCGCCGTATGCATCGCCGAGCGCCACCTGCATGCCGCCCGGCACATTGGTGATGGGGTACTCATTGAGAATGGCGATCTCGACGCCGGCCACAGGGCGCAGCTCGACTGAGATGTTCTGTGCCACGACTGAGGCCAAGCCCTCGAACTCGGCGGCGAATACCTGTGGTGCTTGGTCTGGCCCAGCACACCAATAGTTGTTGCCGGCGCCTGCATCGGCGAAGGCTGCCAACAGCACTTCGTCGTAGCCATCGTCGAAGCCGACTGTGGTGGTGGTGATGCCCTGCTCTTTGGCGGCGGCGGCCATCGTGCAGAGCTGTGCAGAATCGACGATGCCTTCGTTGGCGTGGCCATCGGTGAGCACGATGATGCGCCGCAACGCGTGCGGCCGCACATTGTCAGAGAGCATCTCAAGGCCCTTGAGCCAGCCGCCGCTGAGGTTGGTTGAGCCGCGTGAATGGATGTTGCGAACAGCAGCACAAGCCGTGTCGAGGTCGTGACTGGTGAGTGGCAAGACCATCTCGATCTCGTTGTCGAATGCCACCACGCCGAGACGGTCGTGGGGGCCAAGCAGACGCAGCAAGCTGCAGGTGGCTTCGCGAACGGCGTGCATGGGCTCGATGCCCATTGAGCCCGACCGGTCGAGCACGAGCACGACATCGAGCGGAGCCCGAGTAGTGGGGGCCGCTGGCGGCGCAGCCAGCTCGAGCATGAGGTGTACGACACCATCGACGTTGACCGCAACGAGCGTGCGGTCGAGCTTGATTGAAGGTTGCATATCGTGCTGCTTTCTGGAGACGGAAGATGCCCGGTGGGCGGTCTGCCACTTGCGTACTGCCAACCCGTTGGGACGGGCTGACAGGACGAGTATGAAGCAAGGGTGTGACACGGTTTCGGTGTGCCAAAGCGACCCCGGCGGCTTTGCGCCCGTGTCAGACTCACGCCCATGGGTTTGCTCATTCCGCACGATTTTCCAATGTCGTCCCTCCGTAACGATGCCGAGCGCGACGTGGTCAATGCACTCTGCGAGGGTTTGTCCGACGGTTGGTATGTGCTTCCCGATGTGGGGCTTACCGGTTACCGCGACTATCAGATGGACATCGTCATTGCCCATCAGAAAGATGGCATAGCGGTCATCGAAGTGAAGGGTCATCGCGGGGTTTCGATTCGTAACGGACGATGGATTCACAGCGGCAGCGAGCTTGTCCCACAGCCCTTCGATCAAGCCTCAAACAACTCCTACGCGCTGCGTGATGCCATCCGTGGTCATTCGTCAGAACTCAAAGACGTTGAGATCAAATCTGCGGTGGCGTTTCCAAACGTGATGCAGGTTGTCGGCAAACTTCCGTCCGACGTTGATCCCGCTCAGCTCATCACCGGTGAAGAACTCGTCGATATTCGAGATGCCGTCGATCGTCTGATGTCGTACCGCCGACTCTCGCCGATTGGGGCTGCTGGCCTTGAGGCGTTGGTGGAGATGCTGCGTCCCGATGCCGACCTCGACTGGGATCCCGCCGCTCGCATGAAGCTTGCGCAATCACGGCTCGAAAAGATTTGCGGTCACCAGGTGCGGGCTCTTGAGCGACTCGACATGAACCACAAAGTGATGGTCACTGGTGGAGCTGGCAGCGGCAAGACCCGCCTTGCGATGGCGTGGGCGCGTCGGGCTCATGTGCGTGGCGAGCGTGTGTTGATTACCTGTTACAACGATCCGCTCGGTGGGATGATGCGTGAGCGTCTCGCTGAGGACGACCGACTCGTGGTTGGGCCGTTCTTCGATATCGCGTTGAGCATGCAGGGCCTACCCACATTGGCCATACCGCCAGATGCTGATCGCGAGTTTTGGGAGAACGGTGTTGTTGGGCACCTTGTCGCGAATTGGCATCAGGTCACGCAGCGATTCGACACGATTGTCATCGACGAGGCGCAGGACTTCAGCCCGGCATGGATCGCGTTGCTCGAAACGTTGCTCGATCCCAAAGGGCCGCGCCGAATGTTGATGGTGGGCGACTACGCGCAGGTGCTGCACAACCGCGGTTTTGCGATGCCGTCGGTTGATGACGGATGGACCCGCTGCGAACTGGTGAACAACTGCCGCAACACGTTCAGTATTGCCTCGATATTGCGTAAGCAACTCGGCGGTGCGCCAGCACCCTCGGGCGGCCCCGAGTCGCTTGGAGTTTCGTTCGTCGAGGCGAACGATGTTGACTCGGTCGCTGAGCTCGTCGGCGAGGAGGTTGATCGACTCCTCGATTTCGAGGGACACGATCCAGAGCGGATTCTCGTTGCCACGTTTTCAACCCACCTTCGCGATCGGCTGCGCGAGGAGTTCGCGTATGTGCCGTGGGAACAGGGCACCACGACAACCATCATTTGCGAAAACGTTCATCGCGTAAAGGGTCTTGAGTTCGACTACGTAGTGCTCGTCGCCACTGCCGACGACGCCGAAACAAGGGTTACCGACTCGCTGCTCTATGTAGGAGTGAGCCGTGCCATCTTTGGGCTCACGGTCATCGGACCGCGTTCGATGGCCGATCGCCTCGGCATGGAATAAGCACTACTCAATGTAGTTGCATTTGCAACTACATTGGGTGTTGACAGTTTCAACTCATTTTCGTATGGTGCTTCTTGTCATGAAGAGCGACCCCATTTGGGGTCCAGCAACCTGGGACGGACATCCCAAGGTGCTTCCACGAAAGTGGCATGTGGCCCGCATGGGCAACGAAGTGTCCGAGTCTGCTCGGCAGGTTTTGGGATGTCCGTATCGGGGTTGCTGCTTACACAAGGAGCAATCAATGAGTAAGAAACCACCAACCGATAACCGACGCCTTGTATGTGCGCTACCCAAGTGCACTCAGCATCGCGATCACGACGACGATGATGATTTCGATTTCGACGACGATGAAGAGGTAACCCTGTGGAGCGATGCGTTTCGGCGTCCGCGTGGTTGCCCCAATGTTGCGTGGTCACAAGACCACGACCGCACGGAGGGTGCCGGTGAGTCGGCGTTCTCTACAGCGAAGAAGACGTTGGATGCGTTGCACGTTCCTGCGTCGGAGAATCGGGCATTGTTCTCAACCTGGGGCGAGCAGCGGGTGTTTCTCGATGGCTTCGCTGTCACTCGTGGCGAGCCCGAAGTTGCGTACACCTCGCCGGTTTATGGCGTGGTCATCGGCGGCCCAATGGCGTTGCGATATGTGTGCCACCTCGCCGGCATTCCTCAACCGAAGAGAAAGCTTGCTGGGGAGACCAGAATCCCCTCGGTGCCCGAGATGGAGCGAATTTTGGCGTGGCAGCTCGAGCATCGTCGTCCGGTGATGGAGCAGCTGTTAGCCCGCGCCAAGCGGGTGAACGAAGGCTCGGACGCACAGTGGGTGTACAACGAGTTCTCCCGTCGCGCGAGCGAGTTTCTGCCTGGTCCGGACGATGTGCTCTCTCACGATTTGGTCATCGACGCGGCCACAGGCCCGAATGATCCCACCGACCTCTTCACCCGGTTCGAGGACCGCTTACCAATGGCTCAGTTGTGGGTGACTATCGACGACAACGGCGTTGCGCATATAGACGGCATGCGGTGCGACCAGATCGAAGGTACCCGCCAATACAAATGGACGACAGTGGGCGCGATCGACGACCAACTGTGCATCAGATGTGCCTTGCCGCTGATCCGCTTGATCAGTGGTGCTGACGAGATCAGAAGTCGGCCCGCGCAAACGCCTTCTTCTGGGCGATTGCTGTTCGACCGATGGCACATTGTGCGCAGCGAGACCATCCGGTGCACTGACCACATCTTGCGTTGGTCACTTCGTCACTGGATGAGTGACCTATCTGATGCAGGTGTGCATGATGCGGTGGCCTCAGAATTTAGGATCAGATCCAGCGTGTTGGTGCCCGACCACGTAGCGGAAGTGTTGGCCGAGTACATCTCGATATCGCGCGAATATGCGGCTTCATGCTTCAGTCTCGAAGGCGAAGAAACCTGAGAGCTCGCGGGTGGCGCAGGCGTGTGCTGCGTCGTGACGTGTCTCAGTCTTGAAGGCGTGCGGCGAGCTGAGCAGCGATGTGCGGTGGCACGAAGTTGTTCTCGGTGGTGGTCTCTGCCTCGGTGAGCTCAACGAGTCTTTGGGTCACCTCGGCAGGGTCCATCTGGCCGCCGGTGATCATCTCGCCGATCATCTTGAACAACGGTGCAGCCGACGCGTTCAACGACGCGTCGCCGAACCACTCCCACATCGAGTCGGCCATGCGGTCGTTGAAGCCGGTTTGGTAGGGGCCGGGGTTGATCAACGTGACGTCGATTCCCAATGGCGCCAACTCGGCGCGCATTGCCTTGCCCATTGCCTCGAGGGCGTGCTTCGTCATTGAATACGGACCAAATGTTGGCCCGGCCATCACACCAGCGATCGACGACATGATGATGATGCGGCCGCTGCCTTTGGCAACCATGTTCTTGAGAACAGCTTGGGTCACGGCAAGCGTGCCGAACACGTTCACTTCAAACAGATGCCGAACACGGTCGATGGGAACATCGGCCATCGGGCCGGTCTGGCCTGCGCCAGCGTTGTTGATGAGCACATCGATATCCCACGCAGCGACCTTGGCCACATCGTCGGTGGTGATATCGAGCTTCTCGACAGTGAGCTGCGGTGCCTCGGCGCGAAGCGCAGCGGCCTGGGCTTCTGTCTCCGTGGTGGCGATCACATGATGCCCAAGGGCTGCGAGTGCAATGCTGGCGTTCTTGCCGAACCCTGATCCGGCACCTGTGATCATCACTGTTTTTGTCATGGTTGACACGGTAGGCGATGAGGTCCGCTTGCACCGCAAGTTCGGCGCCGCGCCTGCAACAATGTCGGCGTGAACGACGCATTCGATGTGAAGCGATTTCATTTGGTCGATCTGCCTGAGCGTCTCAGTGCAGGCAATGGGGCGCTCGCTGGCGCCGATGCCGCACCGCTCGGTCCGATCACCTTCGTGACCGACTCGGGTGAATGGACCTACGTGCCAGAGGACGGCGCGATTCACGTTCGAGAGGGCGTGCTCGACGAGTCGCGTGTCGTCGTTCAGATCGACAACGCATCGTTCGCCGATCTCGCGGCCGACCTCGATACCCCTGTTGCGATGCTCTATCAGAACCGAGCCACGGTTGTCCGCGGCAATCCGCTGAGGTTCGTGCGTTGGGAACCCGCGCTGCGCGCGATGTTTCATGGTCGGCCTATCTACGACGCCGCAACGATTTCGCTCAGCGACTCTCAGGGCCGTCCCATCGATCCGCTGGCGTCATTCGAGATGGATGCAGTGCACAGCGATCCGCAGGCGCTCGCAGACCAGCTGTCCGCAGTTGGGTTTGTTGTTGCGCGTGGCGTGTTCGATGAGCACGAGGTGGCGGCGCTGCTGAGCGAAGCCGGCATGTTGCGTGCCTTGGCCCAACCAGGTGATGGCACGTCGTGGTGGGGCAAGAATGCCGATGGCGAGGCAGTGGTTACGCGCGTGCTCAATGGCTCGACCATGCCCACCCTCAATGCCCTGTACGACAACGAGAGCGTTCGTGCGATTGTTGCTGCGACTGGTCTTGAACTTCGCAGCGCCTACCGTGACGAGGTCGATGGCGTGACCGTGTTGTGGAAGATCCCCGACATGGTTGAAGGCCTCGCCGATCTGCCGTGGCACCGCGACTGCGGAATGGGCGGCCACGCCACGAACTGTCCCACGTTGGTGATGACGATCTGCCTCACCGAAGGTACGCCCGAAGCCGGCGAACTTCGTGCGCTGCCAGGGTCGCACACCACCAGCCACCCGTTCATCGATGGCAACGCCGTCGGTGCCCCCACTGGTGTAGCGGTTGCTGTCAGTGCTGGTGATGTGTCGGTTCACGATGGCGACGTGATGCACGTGTCGCTACCGCCAACATCGTTGAGCGGTCCGCACCGAGTGTCGGTGCTGCTGTCGTTCTCGCGCGCCGATGCCGTGCAACACCGTGGCGAGCGCCACTACAACGATGCGCTGTTGTCCAATGCCGACGGACAGGTTGAGCACATCGGGCACCGGCTGCGCGGCTAACCGACTAGTTCACGTTTCTGATCACGCGCAGCCGTTCGGCGTCGGCGAAGAACAGGTCTGCTTCTCCACCCAACGCGAGCACGCCCAAGGTGGATACTGACGATTGTTGAGCCGGAACGCCGTTTGCGGGGCCAATGTCGAGACGCCTTGCGAGTATCACTTCGATGCCACCAGACGCGGAGACCCTCACGATGGCTCCATCGGTTGAGTCGGCGATATACACCTGACCCGAGGGAGCAACCGTGATTCCTTCGATGGTTGCGAACTTCACAATGGTTGCTTTGGTGCCCTCGGCTACGAACGATCCGGCGATTTGCAATGGCGTTACACCGCCGCCAGCCACTGTGACAATCACGCCGTTCGTCGCAACCGCGCGTACGGCATGTGAGTCAGCGTCGGCGAAGATGATGTTGCCGGCGGCGTCTACCGCGAGTGATACGACTGAACCAATTGCAACAGAAGTTGCGGGCTGCAGTTCGCCGGTGAACGGCGCGGGGTCGGGCGCCGTTCCGTTGCCAGCGATCACTGTGATGACACCGTCGGAACCTCGACGCACGATTCGATGCCGTGCGTTGTCTGCCACATAGAGGTTGCTCGACGCATCGAGCGCGATAGGGCCAGGCTGCGTTCCGAGCGATGCTTCGGCGCCGTTGAGAAAGAGTGACTCGACACCTTTGCGCACCGCCACGACGCCAGCGTTGACCGACACGAGCACGGTGCCATCGGCGGCTACTGCGATTCCGCCCGGCTGGCCGTTGTTGCTGGCGAGCCGACTCACAATCGAGACGAGATCTTTGTTGATGCGCAGAATGGTGCCGTCGGTGGTGGCGACGAAGACGGCGCCGCCGCTGTCCACGGTGACAGCAGCAATTCCTGACACGCCCGCCTTGAGGGCGGCACCCGGAAGACCGTCGCCGGGACTGGCAGCAGGGTCGAATGCAAAGTGATCGACCACAGATGTAACCCCACGACCCGGAACGACAGTTGGGGGCGTGGTCTCCGCTGTGGTTGTCGTGGAGATGGGCTTCGTTATTGCGGTGGTGGTTGACGAAGCCACGACGGTAACGGTGGTCGGCGAGTTCGCATCGGTGCCGTTGTCGTTTGTCGAATCGCTGCCGAGCAACCGAGTCAGTGCAACCGCTGTGCCGCCGATGACGAGCGCGACAAGTGCAATGTTCGCGGCAACGCGCCGACGACGGCGGCTGCGCTCGCGTGGGACTGCCGCGAGTAACGCTTGCACCGCAGCCGATGACTGATTCGGCAGAGCGGGCGATTGAAGTTCGAGCGGCTCGACTGCCTCCGGCTCTGGAAGACGCGCGGCGCCGTAGAGAGATGCCCCAATCGAAATCGACAGTTTCGGATACGGGTCGAGACTGATTGGCCGCGAGGTTGCACGCCCCACCATGTCGGCGACAAGTGGGATGCGAGATGTGCCGCCAAGGAGCAGTACCCGAGCCACACCTTCCATCGCGACGCCAGCGGACTCGACGGCGCGTTCGAGCGAGCGAACCGTTTCGTTGATTCGTGGACGAATGAGCGACTCGAATTCGGAACGGCTCAGGCGCACGTCGGTATCGAGTTCTTGCAGCTCTACGGGAATCAGCGCTTCAATCTCGCTCGATAGGGATTCTTTAGCTCGACGACATTCGAGCCGAAGACGTAATTGCCTGAGTCGAGTTTGAGGATCGCGGCGGTCGGCCTTTGAGACTGAACCACCCAGCGATGCATCGACATGGCTGTAAATCACTTGGTCAAAATCGTTGCCACCCAATCGCTCGCTGGCTTCGCCAATGCCCACGAGCTCCTGCTGTTCCCCGGAGCGGCGAACGATTGCAGCCTCGAACGTGGCGCCACCAAAGTTGTAGACGGCCATGAATTCGTCGTGTGCGGTGGGGGCGCGATTACCGAACGCGACTGCTGCTGCCTGTGGTTCGGCCAACAGCACGATGCGGTCGGCTGCGATACCTGCGAGCCGTGCCGCTTCGCACAACGAGTCGATCTTGAAGGTCGAGTAGTTGGCTGGGTGAGTGAGAACCACCAACGTCGGCGATCGGCGTTCTTGCTCTGTCGCGCGCCGAACGACGTCGAGAATGAGGTGTCCTAACAGTGACTCGACGGAGTGTGTGGTGTGTCCGATTGTTATGGGTATCGGGTCGCCAAGGCGTCGTTTGAAGTCGCGCGCAGCAAGGGACGGATTCCCCATGGCTTCTCGTTCGGCTGCATCGCCAACGAGTACTTCACCGCTTTCGCGGATGAAGACAACCGACGGCATTTGGGCAACGCGGCTACCGAGGTTCAGTGGCGTCGAGTTGGTTTCGCGGGCGACGGAAGCAGCAGTGAAGCATGTGCCAAGGTCGATGCCCAGTGCATATGCGCTCATCTGTTTCTACCCGTCACCAAGGTTCCTTTTGTTGCCCGGCGTAATCTAGCCCGCGTTGCATCTCGCAGCCCGCCGCATGATGCACCGCTGTAGGCCCGGCTGGGTTCGATCACCATGGCGAGGCACTGGAAGACTCACACGCATCGCGGTCTCGCGACAAGAACTGGGGGACTCATTCCATGGCACTCGATATTGCATCCGATCCGCGCATCGATCCGAGGGTCAAAGCGCTTCTCGCCAACATGCCTGCCTTCGCAGCCGGCGATGTAGCGAGCCGCGATGAGTTGCTTGCCGAGGCCGAATCTGGAGCGGCGAAGGCTTCGGTAGACATGTATCGGGCGATGATGGAAATCTGCGATGTCGACGAGATCGCGCCGTCGGCAGGTTTGCGCGTGACCACTGAGCGAATCGTGTCCCAGCCAGACGGCAACGAGATCAACCTGCAGATCATTCGTCCCGACAACGACCACGTGTTGCCATGTGTGTACTACATCCATGGCGGCGGCATGCAGGCGTTGTCGTGTTTCGACGGCAACTATCGGGCGTGGGGCAAGATCCTTGCGGCACTCGATCTCGTGGTCGTAATGGTCGACTTCCGCAACGCGTTGACGCCCTCGTCGGTTCCAGAGGTGGCGCCGTTCCCGGCCGGTCTCAACGATTGTGTGTCTGGTCTCAAGTGGGTGCACGCCAATGCTGCTGCGCTGAAGGTAGACACCACCCGAGTCGTTGTTGCGGGCGAGAGCGGCGGCGGCAACCTCACGTTGGCTGTGGGCTTGAAACTCAAGCGCGACGAAGAGTTGAACCTCATCAAGGGTCTGTACGCGCTGTGCCCATACATCGCTGGCCAGTGGCCGCTTGCTTCGAACCCATCGTCCATTGAGAACAACGGAATCCTGCTGGAGCTACACAACAACCGTGGCGCTCATGCCTACGGCATCGAGGCATTCAACGCTCGTGATCCGCTCGCGTGGCCAGGCTTCGCCGAAGCCCACGATGTGGTGGGTCTACCCCCAACGGTGATCAACGTGAACGAGTGCGACCCATTGCGCGACGAAGGCATCGCGTTCTATCGGCTACTCATTGCCAACGGAGTGAGCGCTCGTTGTCGACAGATGATGGGCACGATGCACGGCACCGAGATCTTTCCCATCGTGTGCCCCGACATCAGCCGCGATACCGCTCGAGACATCGCGGGTTTCTGCAGGAGTTAGGTGCGGTCAGCGCTGCGAGGTGATCGCAGATAGACGAACCAATAGGTGAGCCCAACTAACAGCGCCCCACCCAGAATGTTGCCCGCTGTGACGGGCAACAGGTTGCGTACCAAAAAGCGCGACCACGTGATTGACCGATACGCGTCGGCGCTTGAACCGGTGGTGCTCCAGAATGCGTCGCGCGCGAACAGGCGATGGAAGAGCGCCACCGGAATGAAGTAGAGGTTGGCGATGCTGTGCTCAAACCCAGCAGCGACAAACGCGGCTACCGGCGGAACAATCGCGACAACTTTGTCGGTCACTGATCGCGCCGAGAACGACAGCCATACGGCGAGACAAACCAGCATGTTTGCCAGCACGCCGGACACAAATGAATCAGGCATCTGCAGCTGAGTCTTTGCCTTGGCGATGTCGAGTGCGCGAATGCCGATCGAGCCGTCGCCGGATTCGAGTCGACGCGAAAGAACCACAAGCGCAGCGATACCAACAGCTCCAACCACGTTGCCGAGATACACGATGCCCCAGTTGCGCAGCAGTTTGGTGAAGCGAACACGCTTGCTCGCGAACGCGATGATGACCAACGTGTTGCCCGTAAACAGTTCGGCCCCAGCGATGACCACAAGCACGAGGCCAAGCGAGAAAACGACGCCGCCGAGCAGTCGGCTCACGCCGGGCGATGTGCCACCGCCCGCCGTAACAATGGTGGAGAACAGGGCGCCGAGCGAGATGAAGGCCCCGGCGAGAATGGCCAGAACGAAGAGTTTGGCGAACGGCATCTCGGCCTTCGTAACGCCAACGTCTTCGGCTTTACGAGCGATCGCTGATGGCACGAGTGCGTCCAGAGTCGCGACACTTCGGTCGGGCGCGCCCAACGGTTCTGGAACATCCATGGGGGTCATTGTGCAGTAGGCGACGCCGCGGCGGTAGGGACCTCGGTCACCAATATCGCTTGCGGGTTCTTGCCGAGAAGAACCACGACAACGATCACGACAGCGGCTGCGTAGCCCGTAGCAAGGTAGGTGGGTGAGAACCCTGGAAACGCTGTGAGGTCGAGATAGGCAAGGCCCAATGTGCGTGCCAGTAGGACCAACAAAGCGAGCGTTAGTGCGGCGAACATTGGCCACGACGGTTTGCGACGTTGGCGAATGGCTGCACGCGCGCGGGTCAAGGCAGTAATGATGGCGATGCCAATCAGCAGCTTGTACAGCAGACGTAACGCGCTGACCAGATGCACGCGAAGGCGGGTGAGCGCACTGCTGGGACCGGGTGCGAGCGACTCGTTGGTCATGTCGGCGAACAACGCTCGTTCTGCAGAGGTGCCGTCGCCAGCGGGGGAGATGGCGCTGAATGCGTTGAGGTCGATGGTCTTGCGCAATCCTCGCAGCGTGCGCAGCGCGAGTGAAGGGGTTCGGTTCCATTGCCACGCCGGAGCTATTCCATCGTGAGGAGCGCCACAGCGAAGTCGTTTGCTTGCGCAGGTTGCGTCTATTTCGTGGCCGATAGATCGAAAGGTGTCATCTAGTTGAGTAGCGGTTGATGCGAGGCCAGCTCGGCCGATGGCATCAAGAACCACCCACTGAAACACTTGGCCATCGAAGTCGCGTACGCCATCGGGTCGAGTGCTGAAGTATCGCTGGTCGGTGTTCCGTTCGATCTGGTTGCGCAGCGACGCGAAAGTTGGGCTCGCGGTGTATAGCCGTACCCGGGTCTCAGCAGTGATTGGGTATCGGTCGATAGTCGTAACCGGCTCGACGCGGAACATCGGGCCGATACCCGCCGACATTGAGGTTTGCTCAACATTTGTAATCGCAAGCCCGTAGTGGGATTTGTTGAGTTGCTCAAGGGTGTAACTGCTCGTCACCACCGATACCGGCACGAGGGCGATGACCAGAATCATCGCTAGCCGTCGCGACGTCGGTAGCGACCAACGGCGCACCCGGACAATGGCAAGCAGGAGTCCCACGATTACGGCTGGCAACACAAGTAGCCACTCTTCGCGGAGCCACCAGATGCAACCAAGCGACGCTGAAGCACCCGCCGCCCACGCTGGCGTAAAGCTGTCGGGCTTGCCCGAAGACGCAACAAGGCCCACCAAACAAGCAAGCAACAGCATGACCATTGCCGGATAGACGCCCGCTCGATCCACCCGCGCTGAGATGGCGGTGTTCATCGTCATTGGGTTGAACAACAACAGAGCGAACGCGATGAGGCGCCGACGACGCGAGTGCAGCAACGGCCGTAGCGCAACGATCAGCAACCCGGCGGCCGCGGTGTAGAGAAAGTGCTCGGCGAGCAAGAGTGGGATGCGCGTGAAATGCACAGCGGCAATGAACAGTGGATAGCCAGGCTGTTTGATCAACGTGCGGTACTCAAATGGCCCAAGCCAGTTGCCCGCGCTGATCGCAGCGGCGCGACGGACAAACCATTGGTCATCGATGGTCAACGAACCGTACGCGGTCAGCCGCTGGCCGTCGACCAGCCAGAGCTTTGCGATTACCAGCGTGAGGTACGCAACGGGATGGGGCCGGGCTCGACGTGACAGTCTCGACTCACCAACGATGCTCGCGACCATTGGCGACACAATACGGCGATCAGGCGAGTAGAGGCGATCTCCTTGAGACGGGTACAGTCGTGCCGTGTTGCTGTCTGAGCAAGATCTCGATCACTTCCGTCGTAACGGCTGGCTGCTGACCAAACCCTTCTCCGCTCATCGCGTCAACGAGATTCGAGACTGGGTCGACGATGTGCAGTCGTGGCCCGACGACGGCGATTGGTTGCATTACCGAGAGCGCACCGATCACGGCCCTCGCTTATGCCGCACCGAGAACTTTGTTCCGTTCCACGCGTCCCTGCGTGAGTTGCTTACCGCAGGGCCAATCATCGAGATCGCTACGGCGCTCCTCGACGAACCGGCGGTGCTCTACAAAGAGAAGATCAACTACAAGTTGGCAGGCGGTGCGGGCTACTCGCCACATCAAGACGCACCGGCATATCGATTTGTCGATACGCATATCTCGTGCATGATCGCGGTCGACGATTCGGTGCTTGAGAACGGTTGCCTGCAAGTGGTGAATGCTCGGCATCAGCAACTACTAGAGATGAACGATCGCGGGTGCATCACCGACGAACTTGTGCAGCAGATGACCTGGGTGCCCGTTGAACTCAAGGCCGGCGACGCGCTGTGGTTCCACTCGCTCACGCCGCACCGAAGTGGGGCGAATACGTCGAGCGTCGATCGCCGAGCCATGTATCCCACGTTCAATGCCTTGCGCGAGGGCAACCTGCGCGATGCCTACTACGAGCAGAAGCTGCGCGAGTTTCGCGACGCCCCGAGCTCGGGCGAAACCGTGCAGGTTTCACTCATCAGCGACTTCGAAGGCAAGCCAGTATGAGGCAGTTCGAATCGGTCGCCGAAGTGGTTGACCTCTACACGCGTTGGGGTAACGACAACTACGACGAAGACATCACTCAGCTCTCGCACGCGGTGCAGTGCGCGTCGTTGGCGCAGGCATCTGGAGCCTCTGATGAACTGGTCGTTGCAGCGCTCCTGCACGACATTGGTCACCTCATCGACCTTGACACTTCCGGCGCGCACGAGGGTTCGCTCGACACCGATCTCAAACACGAAGCCGTTGGTGCGCAAGCTTTGGCCAAGTTGTTCTCTGCGGCGGTGACCGCACCTGTCGCGTTGCACGTAGAGGCGAAACGCTGGCGGTGTGCCGTCGACCCCGTGTATCGCGATGCGCTCAGCCCCGCCTCTGCAGCGAGCTTGCTGCTGCAGGGAGGCCCAATGAGAACCTCCGAGCAAGCTCGGTTTGAGACACATCCACAATTCGCAGCGGCCACGCAGCTGCGCACGTGGGATGACACTGGCAAGAGCGACGACACGGTCGATCCGCCGTTCGAGCGGTTCGTCCCGCTGCTGCATCGCGTGGCCAACGATCGCTCAGCGCGGACCGGCGCATAGGTGCACGCGCTCACCACTGCGGGCCTCGGGTTCTTACTCGCCGTGTTGTGGTTCGACCTGATGTTCGACGTGCAGGCGATCAAACATCGCAACGCTGAGCACTTGCCTCAGCCGGTGGTCGAATCCATCGCCACGTATTATCGCCGGGTCACCACCGACGCCTCGCCAATGGGTCGCTTGGTGGTGTTGGCAATGCTGGCGAGCATCATCGGATTCATCGCGCAGATCGTCCATCAGGGTCCGCGCTGGTATCTGTTGGTGGCGTTCCTAATCGCGGTATTCCCGATGGCACTGGCGGGCGGCCGCGTGGTGCCGATGGCAGTGAGACTTGGCGCTGAACGCGACACGCCAGAGATGCAGAGCCGCATGGCTCGAACGATCTTGCGAGACCATTTGATTTGCGTAGCGATGATCGCTACGGCCTTGGTGTTGCAGCTCGCGAGCTGACCGAAGTGGTCAACTCAACTCGGCCGGGTTCAGGCCTTTGGATGAGCCAGCAGGAAGTCGATGATGGCGCCAATAAATGCTGGCGACACCGACGGAATGTGTTGACCACCTTCGATGCTCCAGAGCTCAACGCCCAACCCTGTTGGGCAACCATCGAACGCTGCGATCGATGATTCTGCGCCGTCGATACCGGGTTCGAGATCGACCTTTGTAGGCGACGTAGTAGATGTTGCCGCGCAGCCGTCGTAGCCAGCCCACGTTGCGGTAGTGGTCTGTGCGCCTGGGTAGCCGCGGCCCTGAATCTGGTCGCCGGCGTACTTGATGGTCTGGTCGCCGGTGCCGTGAATCTCAAGGACGCTCACGGGTTCGGACGGTGCGCACTTGCTGATATCACTGAACGTGGCTCCGGCCAAGCTGGCGATAGCTGCGATTTTGTCGGCGTGATCACAAGCCATGCGATACGACATGAATCCACCGTTTGAGTGCCCCATCACGTAGATGCGCTTGGGGTCGACTTTGTAGTTCTTTTGAACAGACTCGATAATCGAGGTGATGTAGGCCGAGTCGTCGACTGTTGCCGCAGGACCACCGCAACACGCATCGGTTGCGTTCCAGAATTGGCTACCAGTGGCGTTCTTTGTGCCGTCGGCATGCACGTAGAGGAAGCCGTGTGATTCAGCAATTGGTTGAATTTGAAAATAGGCCTCTTGGATCGCGCCCGATGCGCCGTAGCCGTGCAGCAGTACAACCAACGGAACTGCTTTGGTGCCGTTGTAGGTGGAGGGCACGAACACGTCGAAGGGGCGGGCAATGGTCGGGTCGATCGTTGTCGATGTTGGAGTATCGGCTGCGGTTGGCTCGGTGGCGGCCGGAGCCGAAGATGTGACTGCGGCTGATCCGGACGGGGCGGCATTGGTGGACCCGCCGCTCGTTCCACATCCGGCAAGGACGACGCACGACAGGACAAGAGCACTCAGGGAAAAACGCATTGAGTCAATGTACGGCGCATCACGTGTTGTGCCACCGCTTGAATTAGCTGCAGAGCACCAACATGAATTGGCCGCCGCCGGGCTCAACGTTGGCTGTTACGTCGAGTTCGGGGCGCAAGCGAGAGAGCCGATCGAGTAGCCAAGCGGCCGCGTCGTTGCCGTCGACCAGCGTGGGGCAGCGACCCATCACGACGCGCCCGCCTTTGCGCTGCAGTCGTTCGATGCTTGCCAAGATGGGCGCCGGGTCGAAAACAAACAAGCTGCTCGGCCAGGGAATCACTGGCGCAACGGCGCCCTTTTTTGTGTTGCAACCGCGATGCGCAAGCCGACCCGCATGTGGGTCGGCGCCACTCGACTTGCTCTTGGCCTTGGTGAGGATGCTGTCGATGCTGGGCCCGCGCGAATCGTTCACCGACATTTCGGGATCGACGGGTTCGTCGCAGAGCCAGCAACGCCATCCGTCGGCGGTGCCAATGTCGACGAGGCGACTCACTGGAATCGATGGAGTTCGGCGGAGTGGCAACGCATCACAGCACCGTATCGGCCAGATTTCGGCGCTCAAGAAATAGTTCGATGAGAGGTTGGATTTGGTCGAACGAGTGCAACACCTCCCAAGGTGGGGTAGGGTGACAAGCAGTCGCCGAGGGCGACTCGATTTTGTATATAAGGAAAAGTAATGGCCACAGGCACAGTCAAGTTTTTCAACGCCGAAAAAGGTTTCGGCTTCATCTCTCGAGAAGGTGGCGCCGACGTGTTCGTGCACTTCTCCAATATCGAAGGCAGCGGCTACAAGTCGCTCAGCGAAGGCGACACTGTCGAATTCGAAGTTGCCCCAGGTAAGAAGGGCGAAGAAGCCCAAAAGGTTCGCGTTATCTGATCTTCTCCGGTCCGTATCGGATCGGAACTTGACGTGTTCTGAAAGAACAGCGGGTTGGGCGCGTCCCAGCCCGCTGTTTCGCGTTCAGGGCCAGGTTTACGAGCGAATGTCCTTGCGCTTGAACCAGTACAGCGCGGCCGTGCCGAACACCACGAGGTAACACAGTTGCACCACGACCCCAGCGATCATGTCGCGTGAGTAGGTGTTCTGGGTGAACATTGCCTCCCATGCGCCGAGGTAGTGCGTGGGAAAGCCATAGCGGGCAACGCCAAGCTGACTGATGCTGTCGAGGATCTCAGACACGATGTACACGCCGATGGTTGCTCCGATAGCGCTGGCCGCTGTATCGGTGAGCGTTGAGAACAACGTTCCCAATGCCAGGAGGGCAGTAAATCCGAAGGCGACGTATGCAGTGCCTGCGACCACTCGCACCAAGAGGTCGCCGGTCGTGAGGGTGAACCCGCCGCCGAGACCGCCGATGCCCCCGATGCCGGGCACAGTTGCCGCATGCACGCCAAACATTGCGATGCCCGCTACGAGGCCAGCGACGGCAACCAAGATGGTTGCCGCCCAAATGAGCGTGGCCGCCACAAATGCTTTGGCGGCGAGGAGTCGGCCTCTGGGCACAGGCCGCATGAGAACGTAGCGAAGGTTGCCCCAGCTTGAGTCGCTGGCTACCGAGTCGCCTGCGAGAGTGCCGGCAATGATGATGAGCAAGAAGCCACTGGTCACGCTGAGCACAGCCGCAGGCACTAACAATCCACTTTGGCTGGCAAGCCGGAAGAGTCCGTCGCCTTCGCCGCCGCGACGGCTTGGTCGATCGCCTCGCGCGTTGATTGCCACGACGATGAGCGTTGGCAGGCCCACAAGCAACACAGCGATGATGAGCGAGCGCATCCGCACTGCCGCCTTGGTGAACTCTGTTCGAATGAGCGAGATCATCAGTTGGCCCCAATTGAGTTGGCAGGCGAGGTGCCATGCAGTTGTGGTCGTGCGGCATCGCCTGCAGCGAGTAGGTCTAAGAAGGCATCTTCGAGTCGTTGGGTCGGCATGATCGTCTCAAGCTGAAGCCCGGCGCTCACGATTGCGGCGGCGACATCAGAACGTTGTCCGCCAACCAACTCCATCACGAGTCCGTCTCCCTGCGTCTGAACGTGGGCCACTTCAGGCAAGCCCGACAGCACAGCAAGGGCGCGTTGGCGATCATCGACCTCGACATAGATCGAACGGGTGGTGCCGACAAGTTCGCTGACCGTTCCGCTGGTGATGAGGCGGCCATGGTTCATGACCAGCGCGTGGCTGCAGACCTGCTCTACCTCGCTGAGATGGTGGCTCGACAGCAACACGGTTGCGCCGTGACTGGTGAGCCTGCCGATCAGTTCGCGGATCTCGCGGATCTCGCCCGGGTCGAGTCCGTTCGTTGGCTCATCAAGTACCAACAGTTCGGGTCGACTGAGCAAGAGACGAGCGAATCCGAGTCGTTGCTTCATCCCTTGCGAGTAGGTCTTCACCTTGCGATGCACTGCGTCGCCAAGGCCAGCAATGGCGAGCGCACCATCGAGGTCGGCGTCGCGCATGTGCTGCCCGGCGGCTTCCCACCACAGCGCGAGATTGCGCATACCGCTGAGGTGCGGCACAAACGCCGCTTGCTCAACCAGGGCGCCCACTCGGAACAGTTCGGGACTGCTGGGTGTCACCGTGGTTCCGAACAACCGTGTTGATCCGCGGGTGGGTCGTTCGAGACCCATCAGCACCCGCAACGTGGTGGTCTTGCCAGCGCCGTTGGGGCCCAGCAAGCCGTACACCTGACCGCGTTGGATGCTGAACGAAAGATCTTCGACGGCGCTTACGCTGCCAAAGGTCTTCCAGAGTCCTTCGACTTCGACGACCGGATCAGTCATCACCGCCTGCTTTCAGTTGTACGCATTCGACCGAGAGTGGTCGGGGAGAGGTTCTTGACCGTGGTCGCAGCATACGTTGCTGGTTGGGGCGTTCGCGTTGCAGGTACTCTTGACCCATGACTCGAACCCCGGGCCTTCGAGGTTGGGTGCGAACGCACGCTCGTCTGCTCGGTTCCCTTGGCCTCATTTCGCTTGTTGCTCTCATTGCTGTAGCCCTGGCGCTTGCGCTGCGTCCATCCGCTCGCGAGAGCGCAGTCGCCCAGCCAGATGCCTCGGTATCCACATCAACATCTTCGGCGCCATCACCGACCACCGTGGCACCTGCGATTGCCGCGGCCCCTCTCGCTACAGGCGACGGCAAGACAAGCGCGCAGCGTCGACTCGAGAGTGCGTTCGTAGTAAGCAACGCTGACCTTCAACCGAAGAGCATTGTTGCGTCGGGCACTGGACTCTTCTTCGCGCAGAACATGATGTATCGCCACAACATGATGGTGTTCGATCGCACGGGCACGTTGGTTGCCAAGATTCCCGACAACGTAGACCTCGCTGCGTTGGGCGTAGCGGGCGGCGTCAACGCGAAGGGAGCTCCGGTGGAGGCCGCGTTCGCCCACGATGGACTGTCGGTCTACGTATCGAACTACAAGATGTACGGCCATGGCTTCAACCCTGTTGCCGACGACAATTGCAACCGCGGCCATTGGGATGACAGCTATATCTACAAGGTCAACACCAAGACATTCAGCATCGATAAAGCCATCCCTACTGGAGCTGTGCCGAAGTTCATGGCCATCACGCCCGATGGCGCGCAGCTGCTCGTTTCAAACTGGTGTGGCTTCGATCTCACCATGATCGATACCGCCAACGACACGCCGATCACGCGCATCAACATCGGCCGGCATCCTCGCGGAATCGCCATCACCAAAGACTCGCGGTACGCCTACGTCGCGGTAATGGGCGAGAACAAGATTGTGAAAGTAGACCTCGGCAAGCAAGCGGTTGTTGGCGCTGTAGCCGATGCCGGGGTGACACCGCGTCACTTGTTGTTGTCGCCCGACGATCGCTACCTCTACGTGTCGAACAATCATCAGAACTCGGTGCGCAAGATCGACCTCAGCGCTGATCGCGAGGTGGGCACCGCCGCAACCGGAACCGAGCCTCGCACGATGGCGCTGTCTGACGACGGCGAGAGCTTGTACGTGGTGAACTACCAAGACGGAACGGTCAGCAAGGTACGCACGGTCGATATGAACATCCTGCAGACCGAACCGTCGGGGATGCATCCGGTTGGGGTTACCTACGATGCGCCAACCCGCCAAGTCTGGGTCGCGAACTACGCCGGCTCGCTGCACGTGTTCATCGACAAGTAGCCGCTGCGCGGCGCTCGAGTGGTCGCCGAGGTCTGCGATGCATTGCATGGCAAAGCGACCAACGTGGTCGCTCGATATTTGACAGACTGGGGTTTCTTCTTTGGCGAGACCGTGGTCAAGCCTTCCCCTCGTAGAAGCTTGGATTCATATGCGCTCAGCCTTTGTTGTGTTGCCGGTTCGTCGTGTCGCTTCGACGGCGTTGTTGCTCGGGTTGTTTGTCGCGGGTACCAGTTGCAGCAGTTCATCGGGCAGCGCAACCGTGGTGTCGGCGCCAGTGACGATCGCGCTGGTGCCCACATCAACCGTGCCGCCCGAAACTGTTGCGCCAACAACGCTGCCTCCTACCACCACTACCGATCCCGGCCCGCCCGTGTATCCGCTCACGGGTATCGCTGTTACCGACCCAGTCGTCGCTGCGCGTCCAGCACTTGTGGTGAAGATCGACAACGCCGGGGGCGCCCGTCCGCAAACTGGATTCAACGCCGCCGACATCGTGTTCGAAGAAATTGTGAACGCCCATATCACGCGGTTTGCGATGGTCTTTCAAAGCCACAACAGCGATCCAGTTGGCCCGATCCGGTCGGGTCGCATTCAAGACATCAACCTGTTTGGATCGTACAACCATCCTCTTTTTGCATGGAGTGGCGGCAATAAGACCGTGACCGCAGCGGTTGATGCGAGCGATCTAGTGAACCTCAGTCAACTTCGCGTTGGGGTGTACTTCCGCACCTCCGACAAGCCGGTGCCGCACAACCTGTACTCAAACACCAGCGCGTTGTGGACGAAGGCTCCCGCTGGATCGCAACCTCCGGTGCGACAGTTCTCGTACCGACGCGATGGCGATGCTGTCGCAGGTACGCCAAGCGCCGGGGTCGACGTGAAGCTCGACTCAATCAAGGTCAACTGGCAATGGAGCGCAGCCAAGGGGCTGTATTACCGCCAGATGGGCGGCAACGCTCACTTCGACGCAGCGGGCGGTCAGGTCACGACCAACAACGTGGTTGTGCTCGAGATGAACTACCTCCCCGGTATCTCCGATAGCCCCGATGCGCAGACCATCGGTACGGGCGAGGCGTATGTGTTCACTGGCGGCAACTATGTGCACGCAACATGGAAGCGCACTGATCGCTTGTTGCCGTTTGTGCTCACCGCCGATGATGGCTCAGTGGTGGGCCTCACGCCAGGTCGCACGTTTGTTGAGCTACCGCGGGTCGGGCTGACGCAGCCGATGCCGGCGCCGTAACGAGATCAGAGATCTTCGAGCCGCAGGTGATGCGGGAACTCGAACACTGTCGCTGGCTGATTATTGCGGGCGAGTGAGTGATAGGTGCGATGGGCAAACCACCAGCGGTTTTCGAGTCGGACAAATTTGTCGTGGTACACGCCGTAGACCTGCGACCAGTGTCCGGCCGGCGTCTGTCGTAATTCGGTCATGTACATGCGTGCCGATGCTGCATCGGGGTCGCCGTTGCTGCGCAGGTGTATGCGAGTGCCGAGGATGCCGAATTGAAAGAACTCGAATTGGGCAACCGATCGGCCGATGAACTCACCGATATTTTGTGGCCCTTCGAGGCGCATAGTGGAGTCGCGTAGGTCGAGTTCGAGCACCACGGTTGGCAGGAACAGATCGGCCAACTCGCTCCATTGGCGACGCGACACGGTGTCGGCATAGGCGTCTTGCAGTCGACGAATCTCGCTGTGATCAAGAGCATCGGCCAAGCGTTGATTGTCGGTCATCGTAGGGGTCCTGCCTCGTTGGGGAGTCATTGAGGTGACCCCAATCGGTTCACCTGCGACGTGGCCGAAATCATAGGTGATGGGGCCAACTTGAGCCTCTGTGAGTGGGCTGTCAGCGACGTTCTGCGGCCGAAAATGTTGAGGTCGGCAACGTTGAGATTTTGGACAAAACCGCAGCTAGACGCTTTGTTTAGAGTTGGTCAAGATCTCTACCCTGAGCGGATATGTCGTGTGTATGATCGCCCGGTCGTGGCCATGCGTGGCTGCTGTATTGATTGCCCGAGTCGCCCCGTTACAACGGCAGCGACGAGTGCTAGGCGACGATGACCAATCGCTCGCCGTACCCCCCCGATAGGTCGAACACACGCTCATGAGAGTTTCATTTGGACTGCGCAGAACGACGGCACGCCTGTCGTTTCGTCGCGCCGTTCGACCGATCGAGCATGCGCTGGGTGCGCGGCCATGACTGAAGTTCGCTTGGGCAGAGTGGCTCGCTTCTCGCGATGGTTGCGCCGCAGCCTTGCGCTTGTGATCGCCGGTGTCTCGGCCATCATCATTGGCTATGCGGTTGGCGTGTTTGTGTCGAGCATCAACGACTCAAACTCATCGGCTCCGCCGCCGGCTCTTGACCCCAACGTCGATCCGGCCAGCGTTTCCACCGGCTCGTCGTTTCCATGGCTCCCCATCGGTATTCCACTTGCGGTCATTGTGTTGATCTACTTGTTCCGCAAACGTCGGCCCGTGCGTTGGCTCTTGCATCGCGCCAAAGCTGCTGCTGAGACCTATTCGCTACCTGTTGGCGATGAACTGACGGCACCGTTTGTTGCGCGTTCGCTCACACCCGTTACGACAGCGCGAAGCGCTGTTGCATCGGCTGCGCCTGAGCCAGAGGTGGAGGCGCCTGCGGCGGTCGAGACAGTGAACGACGAGGACTACCTCATCAGCGTGCTCACATTCCGTAGCGACCAAGCCGATGGCGGTGCGCCGCAGCGAACGATGTCGGTGGTTCGCGGTTTGCGTGCCAGCATCAACGCGCTCACCGAGGCCATTGGAACAAGTGGTGGATCGTTGGCAGACCGACCGATCATCGATGTTGTCTCGGTGTTTGCCGTCGACCAAAAGCGGCTGACTCGCGCCTACGACGCCAGCATCGATCTTGGTCGGTGGATTGAGACGCAGTGTGGCTTGCGCCTTCTTGCTGCAAACGGTCGGCCAGCCCGAGTGCCTCAGTTACCAATGCCTGATAGCGCAGATTCTGATTCGTACCACAACGTGTTCTTCGGAGTTGCCAACACCGGCATCGAGATGGGTGGGCTCATTCCTCTCGCCGTGTATGCGCGGGTCGACCTGCCCGTGATGGCTGATGAGACTCCTCCAGCGGCGAGCAGTTTCGCTGAGCCCAAACCCGTACTCGTGGCCCCAGCGTTCCCTCCCCCCACTCCAAAGGTTGTGCAGCCCGCTCCTGTTGTTCAGCCCGCTCCTGTTGTGCAACCCGTTCCTGTTGTGCAACCCGTTCCTGTTGTGCAACCCGCTCCTGTTGGTCAGCCCGTTGCGGTTGTGCAGCCCGCACGGGTTGCGGAGCCAGTTGTCGCGCAAACGATCGTCGATGATCGCAGGATCGACACGATGTTCGACATGTTCAACGAATTGCTGGCCATCGGAGGCTCAACTGAGTCCGACGACGCCCATCTCGCTGCCTAGGGTTTGTGTCCTATTGGCGTGGCCGCGCTGGGTTCGGCGCGGCGAGAACTTCGTCCCAGTCGATTTCCGATTCGGCCTCAAGCGACGATGCTCCGCCGCGAAGACCAAAGAGTCGCTTGGCGCGTACGAGCCAGATGATCAACGCGATGTTCACGATGAGCGCGCCAACTCGCAAGACGGTGACGCGGTTCAATAGTTCGTGGATCTCGAGCGGTAAGAAACCGGTGGTTGCAACAACAGTGAGGTATTCGGCCCAGCGACGTTCGTGCCACAGCCCGATGGCTTCGGTCCATTCGATAACCGCGTAGAGCAGCGCAAGCAGCAACAGCAAGCGCAGCGTGCCGGGTTGAAGATCGAACAGATGCTGTGCCTGACGTGCCAACCATCCGCGGCTGGCCTGTTGGCCCGTGTCGTTGAGTGGGCCCGAGAGCAAGGTGACCATGCGATTGGCCCATTGATGAATGCGATGCAGGTTCGTCTCAAGCAGAATCAGCGCAATCGACAGCAGCGAGAACACAAACGCATGTGTTCCTTTGTTGATTGCGATGAGCTTCATCACGATGGCTTCGTGGAGCGGCTTACCGCGCCGAGGTTTGGCGATCTCATCAAGCGCAGGAAGCGTGACCCATCGTGCTGTGCCCGGGTCGGGTGCGGGATGCTCGATCCATGTGTCGCAGCGCAGGCAGCGAGCAAGACGTCGGCCGTCGCTCAGCGTTGCCCCGAGTTGTGAGTCGTGTGGGCCCACGGACGATGCATCGGCTGCAGGCGTTGCGTGACCGCGCATCGAGCAGATCCAGGTTTCGGGGTGCCAGTGTTTCGGCCAGAGGCGCATGGCCAGACGCTATAGCGAGTGGCATCGCTAGTGTCGGGACTATGCATGTGCCGGTTATCGATCTGCAGCAATGGTTCGATGGTCACGAGCTTGAGGTCGCTGAGGCGGTTGATCAGGCGTGCCGCTCGGTGGGCTTTATGCAGGTGGTTGGCCACGGCATTGATCCAGGTGTCATTGATGCGATGCTCACGGCATCCGATGAGTTTTTCTCGCTTCCGTTAGCCACCAAGCTTTCTGCCGTTCCGTCGCATCCGGGTGTGAATCGTGGATACGCAGCGATGGGCACCGAGGCTTTGGCCTACAGCCTTGGCGTGTCGTCGTCTCGCCCCGACCTGTTCGAGGCATTCAACATTGGACCTGACAACGTCGATCGCTCCGATCCGTTTTATGCCAACGACCCCTACGCGTTCTTTGCCGACAACGTGTGGCCAGATGAGCCGGCCGATCTGCGCCCAGCGTTCAACGCATATTTTGCGCAAGCCAATCAGGTGGCGTTGCACTTGACCGAGGTCTTTGCCGCAGCGCTGGGTCTTGAGCCTGGATTGCTGACGCCATTCGTTGATCGATCAACAGCCACCATGCGCGTGAACCACTACGAACGCCGACCCGAAGATCCGCTTCCTGTTTCCGACCAGATGCGCATGGGCGCCCATACCGACTACGGCATCGTCACTGTGCTCTATGCCGACGCGGTGCCGGGACTACAGATTGTTGGCCCCGATCGTCAATGGCACGATGTCGTGCCGGTTGCGGGAGCTCTGTTGGTGAACCTCGGCGACCTCACTGCGCAATGGACAAACGACCGTTGGCGATCGACGCTGCACCGCGTGGTGCCACCACCTACCGACGGCACTGGCTCTGCATTGCGGCGATCAGTGGCCTTCTTCTTGGATGGCAACTATGACGCCACCATCGAGTGCCTTGCCACCTGTAGTTCGCCCGACAATCCGCCGCGCTATCCGCCCACTACTGCTGGCGAGCACCTGATGGCCAAGCTGCTCGGTCCGCGCACGTTGACCACGAGTGCTGCTACCGACACGGTTGGCGACCGACTCGACGCGGTGTAGCCCGTTCGGGTGTCGGGGTGTGGTTCGCTAACATGCCGCATGACTTCAACGAAGAATGTCGAAACGGTTGAGCGGTTCATCCCGGCCCCACCAGCAGCGATTTTCGATCTGCTCGCCGATCCATCGCGGCATCGAGACATCGATGGCTCCGGCACCGTGCGCGATCGAACAGCGGGCTCCGAGCGCTTGGCTTTGGGATCACGATTTCGAGTGAACATGAAGGTGGGTGTGGCCTATTCGATGGAGAGCACCATCATCGAGTTCGTCACCGATCGGCGCATTGCTTGGCAGTCGCGTTCACCGAACAAGGTGATTTCGTTGTTCGGTGGTGGTCGCATCTGGCGCTACGAGCTTGAGCCCGTCGATGGCGGAACATTGGTGCGCGAAAGCTGGGACATCAGCCAAGAGCGTGGGGCTCGGTTTCTCGTGCGTCGGCTTCGCAAAACCACTCGTGAAGCGATGATTAAGACCTTGGCTCGCATCGAGGAACTTGTCACCGCCTGAGATCGTCGGGGCACGTATGAACTGGGTGAGATGCCGTAACGATCGGCATCGCTGGCACTTCGCCATCGTTAGTCTGAGCCGATGAACACCTATCCGGCATCGACTCAAGTGCCTCGTGCTCAGACCACCGGAACTGCCGAAACAATTCTCGCTGAGCGCTTCGCTCGTGGTGAAATGTCGGCGCATGATTTCGTAACGACTCGGGCTGTCTTGCGCGGCGAGGCACCACCGGAAAATCAGGGGGATATGCCATGACCAAAAGCCTCTACCTTTCGGGCAACTATGCGCCCGTGACCGAGGAAGTGACTGCTGTTGACCTGCCCGTGATTGGTCAGCTTCCCGCTGAGCTCAGCGGTCGTTACCTGCGAAACGGACCGAATCCGTTCGCTGCCGTAGACCCAGCGACACATCACTGGTTCATTGGAGACGGCATGGTCCATGGTGTGCGACTCCACGACGGCAACGCCGCGTGGTATCGCAATCGCTATGTCGGCGGCAGTCGTTTGAGCCAGCATCGCGGCCAGCCCGACATTGAGGGCCGCAACTGGAACAACAGCGATGTCGGTCCGAACACCAATGTGGGTGGATTCGCTGGCACCACCTTCGCCATGGTCGAAGCCGGTGGTTGCCCGGTGGAACTCACCTACGACCTTGAGACGGTGGGCCGCAACGACTTCTTCGGCACGTTGCCCGGAGCGTTTACGGCGCATCCCAAGATCGATGCCGACACGGGCGAGATGCACGCCATGGTCTACGCGCTGCCCGAGTGGATGGACCACGTGCAATACGTGGTTGTGGCGCCCGATGGCAAGGTGCGTCGGACCGTCGACATACCGCTTGAGCAGACAACGATGCTGCACGATATGTCGCTCACGCAGCGTTACGCGGTCGTCTACGACTTCCCGGTTCGCCTCGATTTCGATCTCGCCTTTGCCGGCCGGTTTCCATTCAGTTGGCAGCCGGGTACTGGTTCGCGCGTTGGTTTGTTGCCGCGTGAAGGCGATGCCGCCGAGATCGTGTGGATCGATGTGCCCGAGTGCTATTCGTTCCATCCGATGAACGCTTACGACACTCCCGAAGGCAATGTGGTCATTGACTTGTGTGTGTACTCAAAGATGTTCGCTGCCGATCTGCTCGGCCCGTTCGGTGACAATATGGCGCGCCTCGAGCGATGGGAACTCAACGTGGCCGCGCGTACCTCGAGCGTCACGGTTATCGACGACACTCCACAAGAGTTTCCACGGCACCGCGGTCGGCTCACCGGCAAGCCGTATCGCTTTGGCTACTGCGCATCGCCGTCGCCCACAGATCCAGAGTGGAAGACGCTGAAGCACGACATGGTTACTGGCGAGCGATGGGTGTTCGACCACGGCGTTGGGCGCGGTGCGGGCGAGCCCGTGTTCGTGGGGCGCGAAGGAGCAACCGCCGAAGACGATGGCTGGCTCATCACGTTTGTTCACGATATTGCCGCAGACACTGCCGAGTTGATTGTGCTCGATGCTCAAGACTTCAGTCGCCCAGCCGTGGCACGGGTTCTGTTGCCGCAACGCGTGCCGTATGGCTTTCACGGCAATTGGGTCAGCGACCGCGCTGTTCCACCAACGAAGTGACGCTGTAGGGCAGGCTGTACGGCGTGCCCCACGTTCTTGCCATAGATCTCGGTACCACTGGGCTCAAGGTTGCGGTGGTGCGCGACGACGGCGCAGTGCTCGGGATTGCGTCGCGTGTCATCACCACTCACTTCGTTGACGGTGGTGGCGTTGAGCAAGACGCTCACGAGTGGTGGCAGCTCATTGTTGAGGCAATACGCGAAGTGCTGGAGCTGACCAACGAGTCGGCCAACGTGGGCACGGTTGTGTGCACGAGCCAATACATGTCGGTTGTCCCAATAGCGGCCGACGGGGTTCCGGTGGGGCCGGTCATCATGTGGATGGATGGTCGCGCCGCCGAGCGCACGCGTCATCTGCGCCATCGCGAGAACATCATGGTGTGGCTCGAGCGCCACGGGTTGGCCCCGTTCGGCTCTGACGACCTTGCCCACATCGTGCTGCTGCGCCACGAGTACCCGCAGGCGTACGCAAGCGCAGCGGCCTTTGTCGAGCCGGTTGATGCGATCACGGCTCGGCTTGTGGGCGTCGTCACTGCCAACCAGAACACGGCGTTCCCGTTGCTCTTGGTCGATAACCGGGTGCACGGCGCAGTGCACTACGACACCGACCTCATTGCGCGCGCCGGTGTCGATCCGCACAAGCTGCCACCGCTGGTGCCGATGGGCGCGGCTGTGGGCGTGGTGCGTCGGTCGGTTGCCGATGAGCTCGGTCTGCGACCCGATGTTGTGGTGTTGAGCGGTTCGATCGACTCAACCACTTCAGCAGTTGGCACTGGCGCCACCACCCCCGAACGCGGTGGTGTGGTCATCGGCACGACAGCAGTTGCCGTTTCGCATGTCACGTCGTCGCGCGCTGATCACATGCGAGCACTCATGACCGCGCCAAGTCCTCTCGATTCGCAATACGTGGTGCTGGCCGAGAACGGCGCTGGCGGCAAAACACTCGAATACGTTGGCGCCCTGCTTGGTCTGTCAGCAGCCGACTTGCTCGACGCTGCGAGCCAAGCTCCGCCTGGGTCAGAGGGCACGATGTTCTTGCCGTGGTTGGTGGGTGCAATGGCGCCGGCCCCCGATCCAGGTGCTCGCGCTGGATTCGTTGGGCTGTCGTTGGGTACCACGTCGGCTCATATGGCGCGTGCGGTGCTCGAAGGAGTGGCCCTCAATATGGCTGCGCTGTTGCCTGCAGTCGAACACTTTGTTGGGTCGCGTTTTGATGAAGTCACATTCGGCGGAGGTGCCGCTGCCTCCGCGTTGTGGGCGCAGATCATTGCCGACGTATGTGGTCGTGTCATCTACCGCGTGCATGAGCCCCGCGCCACCAACGCACGAGGTGCAGCGCTGCTCGCGTTGCACCAACTTGGTCGCGTTAGTGCTGACGACCTGCCGTCACTGGTACCAATCGAATCCATTCACGAACCCGATGCGGCGAGGAGCGCGTTCTATGGTGAGCAACTCGAGCGGCTTGTGGCTGCCCGCGAATTGGGCGCTATTAGATTGAGGCGATGAACCTCACCGTTGCGGCCATCCAGATGGCCATGTCTGATTCTGTTGCCGAGAACATCGCCACCGCCGAACGATTAGTGCGCGAGGCCGCAGCGGGGGGTGCGCAGATCATCCTGATTCCCGAACTCTTCGAGGGTCCGTATTTTTGCATCGACATGTTGCCCGAACACTTTGCTCGCGCCGTGCCGCTGAAGGGTCATCCCACCGTTGCACATTTTCAGCGTCTTGCGGCCGAACTCAATGTGGTGCTGCCCATCAGCATTTACGAGCAGGCCAACAACGCCACGTTCAACACCGTGGTGATGGTTGATGCCGACGGGTCGCAGCTTGGCATCTATCGCAAGAGCCACATTCCTGATGGCATCGGCTACACCGAGAAGTTCTATTTCAATCCCGGCGATACCGGATTCAAAGTGTTCGCAACCAAGCACGCAGCCGTCGGCGTGGGCATCTGTTGGGACCAGTGGTTCCCCGAGGCTGCGCGCGCGATGGCGTTGCAGGGTGCCGAGATCTTGCTGTATCCCACTGCTATTGGTAGCGAACCGCCCGCCCCTGAGTGGGACTCAAGCGGTCACTGGCAACGGGTGATGCAGGGCCACGCTGGCGCCAACATCACCCCGCTGGTTGCGGCGAATCGCATCGGTCGCGAAGTCGGTCGCGATGCGCATCGCGAGATCACGTTCTACGGCTCGTCGTTCATTGCAGATGCAACCGGTGCCAAGGTGGCCGAAGCTGGGCGCGACGATGAGCGCGTCATCATCGCCAGCCTCGACCTAGCAGCGATCCGCTCGATGCGCCACGCGTGGGGGCTGTTTCGCGATCGACGCCCCGATCTGTATTCGTCGTTGCTGACGCTCGACGGAAATGTTGGTGAACGATGACGATGCGCATGCCGGCCGAGTTCAGCGAGCACGAGCGCACGGTGCTGTGCTGGCCCACTCGCGACTCGGTATACGGCGAACTGATGAGCCAAGCCGAAGACGCGCACGCTCAAGTGGCGCGGGCAATCGTGCACTATGAGCCTGTCTCGATGATTGTGAACCCGGGGCCCGCTGCAACGCGCGCCGCCGAACTGTGCGGCGGCCAGGTCGACATCGTTGAGCTACCGATCAACGATTCGTGGTTCCGCGATAGCGGCCCGATCTATGTCACCGATGGCGCAGGTGCACGTACCGCAACGGCATGGAACTTCAACGGGTGGGGCACAAAGTTCACGCCCTTCGATCTCGATGCTCAGGTGGCGACGCGCTGGGCCGAGCACGCGGGTCATCAGACCCGACGGGTGCCGATGGTCTTTGAGGGCGGCTCGCTCACGGTAGATGGCGAGGGCACCTTGGTCACCACGACCCAATGTCTGATGCACCCCAACCGCAATCCAGATCTCACCAAGCTCGAGATCGAGGCGCGCATCTGCGCCGAACTCGGAGTGTCCACGGTGGTGTGGTTGCCGTATGGATTGGCCGACGATGACGACACCGACGGCCACGTTGACAACGTTGCTGTGTTTGCCCGACCGGGGCTGTTGGTCATGCAGGGGTGCGATGATCCGACCGAAGCCGATTGGCTGCGTCTCAACGTAAATGCGCGTTGGGCGCGTGGCTCACACGATGCTGCGGGTCGCCTGTTGCAGGTGGTCGAGATTCCAGTGCTGCCCTTCGTTGAGATCGGCGGCCTGCGCTGTGCAGTTCCCTATGGCAACTATTACGTGGGCAACGGTTTTGTGCTTGTGCCTACCGCCAATCATCCGGCCGATGCCGACATGTTGGCGATCATCGGCGCGCAGTATCCGACACGCGATGTCATCGGTCTCGATGTCGGGCCGATCTTGGCCTATGGCGGCGGCGGCATCCATTGCATCACCCAGCAGGTGCCCGCGGCCTGAGCAGTTGGGTCAGCCGCGCGTCTCGAGATGGCGCATCAGTTGCAGCACGCCCACATCGTCGTGCTGCGGGCCAATAATTTGTAGACCCACGGGCATACCGGCTGGGCTCTTGCCCACGGGCATGGTGCCTGCGGGCGAGCGGGTGAGGTTGAACGGATAGGTGGAGCGCACGAAGTTCACGTCGCTGCCGTTCACGTCAACAGGGTCGCAGGCAAGCGTTGGTGTGAGCAGCAGATCGCATGTTGAAAACACTTCGACGAGGCGAAGGTTGAGGTGATGACAAGCATCCTCGGCGAGCACCATCTGCTGGGCCGTGATGCCGTCGGCCATGCCCACGTAGCTTGCAACCATCGGGTCCATTTCGCTGCGATCGCGGTTGCCTACCGAACGCTTGAGGTAGCTGGCAACCAGCGTGATCCAGTCCATCACGGGATCGATGTCGAACACGTTTGCAATCTCAACGATCTCGACTCCGTCACTCGCAAGTTGCTGTACCGCAATCTCGCACGCCGCGATTACAGCAGGGTCGACATCGGCGTAACCCAGCGTTGGGCTCCAGGCCACGCGAGTTGGCATTGCGCGTTCGGCAACAGCGCGAGTCCATGGCGTAGAGGGCGATGGCAGTGAGCGCAGATCGGTGGGTTCGGCACCAACGATTACGTCGAGCACGGCAATCAATTCGTCGACCGTGCGCGTGAGCGCGCCACGAGTGGTGAGGTCAAGCCAATCGACGGGTTGTGGACCGCCGTCAGGCACACGGCCGAGCGATGGCTTGAAACCAGGAAGCCCACATGCGGCCGCCGGGATGCGGATTGACCCGCCGCCATCCGAGCCCGTGGCTACGGGGACCATACCGGTGGCCACTGCTACGGCTGATCCGCCCGATGATCCACCCGATGTGAGATCGAGATTGAACGGGTTGCGTGTGGCCCCAAACAATGGATTATCGGTAGTGCCTTTGGCCGCGAGTTCGGGTGTATTGGTCTTGCCGACCACGATGCAACCAGCAGCCTTGAGGCGGCGCACCAGCACCGAGTCGTCGGTTGCGATTGGGGCATCACGCCACAGCGATGAACCGAACGTGGTGGGATAACCAACGGTGTCTTCGGTGTCTTTGACTCCGAGCGGCACACCAGCGAGTGGCCCGACAACGTCGCCATTGGCGATGCGAGCATCGAGCGCCGCTGCGTCGGCAAGGGCCCGGTCGCTTTGAACGGCGATGAACGCGTTCACGCGCGGGTTGTGCGCTTCAATCGCAGCAAGCGCCTCGGCGACGATGGTTACGGCAGAGCGCTCGCCGCTGCGTACTTGTTGGGAGGTGGTGATGAGCGAAGCGTTAGACATGACTCCATCTTGGTGCATGGCGGCCACGACATCTGCTAGCACAGACACATGAAATTTGGCGCAGTGCTTCCCACAACCGAGATCGGCAACGATACGGGTGCAGTGCGACACTGGACTCAAGCTGTCGAGCAGATGGGTTACGACCGCATCATTGCGTACGACCACGTGCTCGGCGCAGTGCACGCTGACCGCGAACCTCCGCTGTGGGGCCCCTACACAGAGACCGATCCGTTTCGCGAACCAATGGTGCTGTTCGGGTATCTCGCTGGCGTCACGAAGCATGTTGAGTTGATGACCGGTGTGCTGATCCTTCCCCAGCGCCAAACGGCCTTGGTTGCCAAGCAGGCCATCGAGATCGATCTGTTGTCCGATGGTCGGTTCGTGCTTGGTGTTGGCACCGGTTGGAACCATGTTGAGTACGAATCGTTGGGCACCGAGTACCGCAACCGCGCTCGGCGGTTCGATGAGCAGATCGAGCTGTTACGTCAGCTCTGGGGCGCTCCAGTAATCGACTACACGGGCCGCTATCACCGAGTAGATCGCGCTGGTTTGCTGCCGTTGCCGCAACGCCAGATTCCTATCTGGTTCGGTGGTGGTTCCGACGCAGCGATGGCTCGTGCCGCAGCAGTGGGTGACGGGTTCTACTTCGGTGCGGCAGGTGGCCGTATTGAGGCAGCGCTCGAACGCTTACGGACAATGCTTCATGAGCGCGGTCGTGACTCGGTCACGTATCCGGTGGGTGCGCAGATCCACACGGGTCGCGGCGTCGAAAAGTGTGCGGCCGAAGCGGCCGGATGGAAAGCCGTTGGAGGCACCCACCTCTCAGTGAGCACGATGTCGTCGAAGATGTTGGGGGCAACCGACCGGCCGTGCTCGACAGTGGATGAGCATCTCGCGCTGCTCGAAGAATCGCTGCAGATGCTGCGCTCGCTGTAGCGGCGAAGGCCTGAGTGAGAGCCGAGCGAAGGCCTAGCGAACCGAGCGCATCGGTGGGCGCTCGTCGAGGTTCAATGGTTCGCCCACGCCGTTGGGGCGAAGGAGAGCAAGTTGCTGATTGGCGAACGCTTTGTCGGCGCCAACGCGAGTGAGCAGGGTGGCCATCACCTCGGCTGCTTGCACGCCGAGACGGTCGAGCGTTTGATGGCGATGGTGACGTTCGCCAACATCGACCTGCGCGATTGCTGCGGCGCCGAAACGCTCGGCCACATCGGCCAGCATCGCAATCTCTACACCCCAGCCCTGCACGAACGGAATCTGCTCGATAGCGCTGCGTCGCCCGGCGAACTCGCCGCTGAGCGGCTGATGCAGCCCGGTGAGTTCGGGGAGGAACAAGCTGAGCAGTGGGCGGGCCACAAGTTCGGTGGTGCGACCGCCACCGCCGAGATCGGTGGGGCGGTGATAGCTGGCCTTCACGAGCGCCACATCGGTGGTGGTGAGCAGCGGCATGAGCAAGCGGAGAACCCAGCTTTGCTCGACACTGGTGACGTCGCCATCGCACCACAAAATGAAATCGCCGGTGCTTGCGGCCACCGTGGCCCACAGGGCATTGCCCTTGCCCCGCCCTTCGCCGTAGACATCGTTGACCGTATTCACCGACACAACGGTTGCGCCGTTGGCGGCTGCGATAGCCGCCGTGTCGTCGGTTGAGTTGTCGTCGAGCACGATGAGTTCGTCGACCAAGCCGTGGGTATCGACCAGTGTCGTGCGCAACATGTGCACCAGTTCGCCAATGGTGGCTGCCTCGTTTTTGCACGGCAGGCACACGCTGATGGTGCGCGTTCCTTTGGCCTGAAGCGCGTCGCTCATGGTGAACGATGATGCATCGAATGTGCGCACGGGACTCACGTCGCTGAGGGTAGATGGACTCACGACCAATAACCTCGCTGAGCGTGGAACTGTTTGCTGTGATTAATGCCTCGCCCGACTCGCTGAATACTGACTCGATCGTTTCGGGGGTGGAACAGGCAGTGAGCCGAGCGCGCAAATTGCTGGCCGATGGCGCCGACGGACTCGACCTTGGTGGCCAAGGCAGCACCGACTCGGCAACCGTGGTGGGCTGGGAAACCGAGTGGAAGCGACTTGAGCACTTGGTGCCTGCTCTGGCTGCGCTGGGCACCCCGCTCAGCGTTGATACCTGGCGCCCGCAAGTGGCGCGGCGAGCGATCGAGGCTGGTGCCACGGTGCTCAATGCGGCCGATGGCATGCAGACCGACGAGATGTGGGAGGTTGCGGCCGAGTTCGACGTGCCGATTGTGTTGCCGTTCTTGAGCGGCCCCAACCCTCGCGAGATGCAGCACGTTCAGGCCGACCCGGTAGACACACTGATCGAGTTCTTTGAAGCTCGCCTTCTCGACGCCGATCGATTCGGGATGCGCCATCGTTGCATCATCGATCCGGGTACTGGCTTTGCTCCCAGCAACTGGGCTTGGGAAGACCGCTACGTGTATCAAAAGCGGGTCTACAGCAACCTTGATCAGTTGCGTCGTTGGGACCTGCCGCTGTACATCGCGTTGCCATGGAAAGACACGCCGCAACATTGGGAACTGATGGAGATCGTGTTGCGGCAACGGCCCGAGTACGGCCGTGTGCATTATCCCGATCAGGTGCGCGCGCTCGAGCGAAAGCTCGGCCTGATCGATTAGTGGTGGGTCAATCACGAGTGATCGATCAGTACAGATCGGCCAGCGGCCCGAGTGGAGTGATGTCGTCGGGAGGCAACGTTGCCTGCCAGTTCTCGGGGCACAGTTCGGGGGCCACTTCGGTCAATGGGGTGAGCACGAAACGACGCTCGCCATACCGCGGGTGCGGGATCGTGAGCTCGGGGCTGGTGATCGTGATGTCGTCGAAGAACAACAGGTCGACGTCGAGCGTGCGCGGGCCCCAATGCACCACGCGCTGACGCAGCGCGAGTGACTCGATGCGCTGGCAGCGGCGCAACATCGCGAACGGGTCGAGCGATGTCTCAACCGCCACAACCATGTTGAGATAGGCACCCTGATTCTCGGGGCCGCCAACTGGGGCGGTCTCATACACCTGCGACTGCCCGATGAGCGTGTTGCCGAGTTCTTCGACAGCGAGCTTGAGGTAGGC
The DNA here is from genome assembly GCA_037139095.1 of Actinomycetota bacterium. Lineage (GTDB taxonomy): Bacteria > Actinomycetota > Acidimicrobiia > Acidimicrobiales > Ilumatobacteraceae > WLMZ01. The sequence continues at coordinate 45,614 of JBAXHD010000007.1, read as the reverse complement.
AACTCGGTCGCCAAGATTGGTGCCCAACGCGATGACGGCGCGGTGACTGGTGCGTGCCGGAATCTGTAGGTCGGCGCGGGTGCGGCGAATGCGCACGGCGGTGTGCTGGAGATCTTCGGGGATTGGCGGGCGCAGTTTGCGAACAATGACATCGACCGCTTCGACGCGATCGAAGGTGAGTGCGTCTTCGGCGATGCGGTGCACCAAACGTTCGAGAAGTTCGTCTTTGGATTCGCGGGCGATTGCTGCTGCGCGCTGGGCGACCATTCCGTAGTGCGCGGTGTCGACGAGGTCGTCGCTGACGCCAGCGTCGCGAAGGTCGCCCTCGAGGATGATGTCGAACTCAAGCGGTTGTGCCGCCTCGCGTTCGTGCGCCAGAACACCAACGACGGTCATCACGCGAAGGCCGGTGATTTCGATCTTGTCCATGCGGAGTCCTTCGTACATGAGGAGCGGGTGTCTATTGAACCCGATTGCGGTGAGATTGATTCCAAACCGACGCACAGAAACTAACGGTCAGTTTTTCGGTGTTGACGGTTGAGTCACGTGTCTCGCGGTGAAAGGTGTCTCAGGGACCGCGGGTTCAGCGAGGAGTTAGGCAACGGCGATTCCGTGACGAAGGACTTCGTATTGGCGCTTGGGGTCGTTGGCTGCGGTGGTGTTGGTGGGGTCTGCGCCGTTACGGATGATCGAGCCGGTCGGTGCATATTGCACGATGTAGCTCTTGCGAACCTGATCGGTGCGGTTGGGCCCGGTGCGATGCGGCGTGAGCGATGAGAACACCACGATGCTGCCGGCCGGGGCCTCTACTGGAATGGCGTCTTCGAATGAATCGAAGCAACTCAATCCGTATGGACCCACCGCATGCTCGAGCGTGCCGACCCGATGCACGCCAGGGGCAACCCATGGGCAGCCATTGTCGACGGTGGCGTCGGTGAGCGGTACCCAGCAGGTGAGGTATTGCTGAGGCTCTACGTATGCGTAACCGTTGTCTTGATGCCATGGAAAGTCGCGCACGGGCTCGGGCTTTTTGTAGACAGCTTGGTCCCAGTACATGCTCACGTTGTCGCCGATGAGATCGCCCGTGACGCCAAGGAGAGAATCGTGCCGAGTGAACTCGCGGCACACCTCGTTACGCGCCACGAGATGCACAGTGAACGTAATTGCATCTGCTTTGGCGATGAAGAAGGTCTCGTCGGGTTGGGTGCGCAAGAACTCAGTGCCCTGTTGTTCGAAGGGGTCGATGGCCGCAGTGAGCGTTGCCAATGTCTCAGACGAGAACGCGTCTTCGACGAGACAGTAGCCATCGCGGTCGAACTGCTCGATCTGCGCCGTAGACAAAAACGTGTGGCCGTTGGTGGTGTTCGTTGAGCGCCATGCAAACGATTCGTTGAACGGGTGCAGCTTCATGATGTCGTCAGCGTAGGGGTTTGTCGGGGGAGGCGATCGAGCGCAGCGTTTGCCTCTACTCCAAGAAGAGCAACTATCGAATGAAGGCTCATCCACGTGATGAGTCCGATGACCGATGCGAACGTGCCGTAGACCGGAGCCGCATTGGTGATCGCGTGCAGCACCACGGTGGCTCCGAAGACTTGCAGCACCGAGAAGCTCAGGCCAGTGCCCACTGCGCCAGGTATGAGTTGGCGCCGTGTGAGGTGTCGGGCGGTGAGCACTCGATAGCTGACAGCGACGACGGCCACGTTGATGATCACAGCGCTCAGCACCAACAGGATTCGGTTGAGCCATGAGACACCGCTGACGCCGATGATTCCGGTGACGATGGCGGTGCCGATTTGCGCCAAGCCCACCACACCAATAGCGAGCAGCGCGCGTAGGCGGCTTGACGCAATAGTTGGTCGCTGATGGTCGGGGACCTCCCAAATGTCGTTGATTGCAATCTGCGCAAACACGAACGTCTTGGTGCCAGCCCACAAGCTGCCACCGATTCCTACGATGAGCACCACAACGTTGCCGTGAAGATCGGCCGGGTTCACGCTCAGGGTCTGGCCGATGATTGGAATGTTGGCGAGCGCCGAGTTGATAATGCGATTGCGTAACCCTGGATCGCCTTGCAACACGAATCCCAAAATGGTCGTGAGCGCAAGCAGCAACGGAAAGATCGACAGGAATCCGTAGTGGGCAAGCAGTGCGGCGTGGCGCCCGGTGCGGTGCCTCCGGAAGCCATCGATGCCGTCAAAAACGAAATCGATTGTTTTTGAGCGACTTCGAAGTCGCGTTGCGAACGCACGGCTTGTCCACGCGGGTTTCGTCTGTTTGTCGCGCGCGGCCATCCGGTTCACAATAGTGCTCACCCAGCGGTGTACGTTCTTACCTGCATGGGGATGTTCGGACGGATGAGGGGATCCGAGCCTGCGCGGCGTGCGCAACGCGCCTCGCTTGGCTTCGCAGTCATTGTCGCGCTCGTTGTCGCGTTCAACCTTTGGCCCTTGCCTTGGGGTGGTGCAGTGCGCGGGCTTGTGCTCGGAATGTTGAATGCGCTGTTGGCTATCGGGCTGGCGCTTGTCTATCGAGCCAACCGCGTACTCAACTTTGCGCAGGCCGACCTCGGCTCGGTGCCTACTTCGTTCGCCGTCGCTCTCGTGGTCTTCTCGCATTGGCCGTATCCATTGGGCTTTGTTGTCGGCTTGGTGATTGCGGTAGCTCTTGGCGCAATTGTTGAGTTGGTGATCGTTCGTCGCTTTCGTAACGCATCGCGACTTGTGCTCACTGTCGCAACGTTGGGCATCACTCAGGTGCTCGTGCTGCTCGGCATCTTGGTACCGCGTTGGTGGGGCAAGAATGCGGCCTCGCAGCGCTTGCCACAGATGTTCCCGTGGAAGCTCGACATCGGGCCGTTCCGCCTTCTCTCAAACGACTTTGTTGCGCTGATCGTTGCACCAATCGTGATGGTGCTTGTTGCGTTGTTCCTGAACCGCACCCGAATCGGCGTTGCAGTGCGCGCATCGGCCGAGCGCAGCGACCGAGCCAACATGCTCGGTATTCCCGTGGCGCGGTTGTCCACCGTGGTGTGGGCGTTGGCTGCGGCCTTGTCATTTGTGGCCCTGTTCCTTCGCGCCGGAATTCTTGGCGCACCTATCGGCAGCGCTTTCGACGTCACCAACTTGTTGTTCGCTCTCGCGGCCCTTGTGATTGGTCGGCTGCAGCATCTCGCAACGGTTGCTATCGCCGGAGTTGCCATCGGATTTCTTGACTACTGGGTCACGTGGCATGCGCAGAGCCCACTTCTAGTCGTGCCGATGGTCTCGGCCGTGGTGCTTGTGGTCTTGCTGTTCCAGCGCCGCTCGGTGAGCCGTAGCGACACCGACGCGTCCTCGTCGTGGCGCGGTTCGGAAGCGGTTCGACCACTCGATGCTGCGGTCGCCCGATTGACTCCGATGCGCATCGTTCGCTGGGGCGGGGCAACGCTGCTTGCCGCTGCGCTGGTGCTTCTACCGCTGACGCTGCGAGTCGACCGCTTGATTCAACTCACCGAGGTCATCGTCTTCGTCGTCATCGGGCTGTCGCTGATGGTGCTGTCCGGTTGGGCCGGTCAGATCTCGCTCGGCCAGATGGGGTTTGTGGCGGTTGGTGCCGCAGTCAGTGCGCTGTGTACTTCGCGTTGGCACGTTGATCTGTCGTTGGCGCTACTCGCTGGTGCATTGGCCGGCGCCGTCGCTGCATTGCTCGTTGGCTTGCCGGCGTTGCGGCTGCAAGGCTTGTACCTTGCTGTGACCACGCTGGCGTTTGGCCTCAGTGTGTCGTCGTGGTTGCTGAACGATCGCTTCTTCGGGTGGATCCCGAATACGCGGCTCAAAATCGATCCGCTGTTTGGTCGCATCAACGTCGACACTCCAACTCGGTTCTATGTGTACTCGATGATCATCTTGGCGCTGATCATTCTTGTGGTGCGCGGCATTCGCCGTTCTCGCTCAGGGCGGGTCATTGTTGCGCTGCGCGATAACGAGCGTGCGGCGCAGAGTTTCTCGGTGGCCACCGTGCGATCCAAGCTTGCGGCGTTCATGCTCAGTGGCGCAATCGCCGGCGTGGCCGGCGGTCTGCTGGTGCATTCAAACCACGCATTCAGCCTGTCTCAGTACTCGGTGGGCGAAAGCTTTGGAGTCTTTACGGCTGCCATCATCGGCGGGCTTGGCTCGATCACCGGCGTCATCATCGGTGCCGTCTACGCCCGAGGCTCGTTGCGTTTGCCGTCTATCGAATGGAGGCTGTTGTCTACGTCGGTGGGCATGATGTTCATTCTGTTGGTGATGCCCGGAGGACTTGGTAGCCAGGTCACCAAGCTGCGTGACCTGCTCGCAAAGTACTCAATGGGGCGTCGCAATGTTGCTGAGACGCCAGCCGCCGCAGCGATCGAACCGGCGAGTCCGACAGAACCGCAAGCCAACTCCGAGGTGCAGGCATGATGAAAGCGTTCCTCGAAGGGTTCAGGCATCCGATGGTGTGGCTGCGCACCATCTGCGGAGGCGAGTCTGCCTTTCCGCTCATCATCCTGTTTGGGCTCAATGCCGTCGACGAACTCGACCGCACAGCGTTTGGCATCTTGCTGCCGAACATCCGCAAGGAATTCAACATCAACCTCACGACGGCACTCGCCCTTGTGGCTCTGGCCTCAATCGCCGCGCTGGCATTGCAGGTGCCTATCGCTCAATACGCCGACCGCTCAAAGCGCATTCCGCTTGCCATCATTGGCGCACTGGTATGGGGTCTCTTTAGCGGTATGACCGGCCTTGCCATGGGCGTTGTCGTGCTCACCATCGCCCGGTCGGGCTCGGCCATCGGTAAGGCAGTCGTCGACCCCACCCACAACTCACTGTTGGCCGACTACTACCCAATCGAAACTCGTAGCCGGGTGTTTAGTGCTCACCGCGCAGCGAACGCGGTGGGGTCATTTGTGGGTCCGCTGGCGGCCGGCCTGCTGGCGTATTACTTCGGATGGCGCACACCGTTCTTCGTCTTCATGGTGCCCACCATCATCTTCGCCGTGCTTGCGTTCAGAATGCGTGAACCCATTCGCGGACGCTGGGAACGGGCGGCAACGGGTGCCTCAGAAGAAGTAATCAACACTGAAGAAATTCCGGCGTCGTTCGCCGAGAGTTGGCGCACCGTTCAAAAAGTGCAGAGCCTTCGCCGCATCTGGTGGTCGCTTCCATTTCTCGCGACAGCGCTCACCGGGTTCGTCACCCTTGCGTCGGTGCTGTACGACCGAGAGTTCGGTCTTGGCGAACGCGGTCGCGGGTTTGCCGCTGCAATAGCCGAACCATTTCAGCTTGTGGGCATCGTGCTTGGCGCTCGGTTTGTTACCCGCCACTTCATGAACAACATGAAGGGCCTCATTCGTTTTCTGTCGTGGATCGCCATCGGCACCTCGGTGGTTCTCGTGGCGTTCGCACTGTCGCCCAACATCGGCACGGCAATCGCAATGAACTGTGTGATCTCTGCGGCGCTTGCCACCTTGGGGCCAGGCATCTTGGTGGCGTTCTCGCTGGCTATTCCGGCCCGTGCACGTGCCACCGGATTCAGCGTCGCATCGTTGTGGGTCATCCCGGGTCTCATCGTTTTGCCGCTTATTGGGTGGGTCGCCGACAAGTGGAACGTGCGCGTCGGCATGTTGGTGATGGTGCCGCTGTTCATCATCGGCAGCCTCATCTTGCGCAGCATCGCCGATGTCATCGATGCCGACATCGCCCAGGTGTGGCGTGCCGCCGCTGCTCGATCAGAGGCGTTGTATCAGCGCCGGGCGGGCGAGTCCGATCTGTTACTCGTACGCGGCGTCGATGCTGGCTACGGCGGACGTCAGGTGCTGTTCGGCGTCGACATCGATGTGAAAGAGGGCGAGATCGTGGCGTTGCTCGGCACCAACGGCGCCGGTAAATCAACCTTGCTGAAGGCCATCAGCGGAATCGTCGAAGCCGATCGCGGGGCCGTGGTGCTCGATGGCCGCGACATCACCCACGCTCCGCCAAACGAGATCGCGGTGTTGGGTATCTCGCAGATGCCGGGCGGAGCCGGTGTCTTCGGCTCGTTGTCGGTTCGCGAGAACCTGCAATTGGCCGGATGGACCCAGCGAAGCAAGAGTGACAACGTAGAGACCAGCACCGCCGAAGTGCTCGAAATGTTCCCGATTCTGCAGCAGCGCCTCGAGGATGCGGCGGCCAACCTCAGCGGTGGCCAACAGCAAATGCTTGCGCTTGGTATGGCGTTTATCGCCCGCCCGCGCGTGCTGCTCATCGACGAGCTGTCGTTGGGGCTTGCTCCCATCATCGTTGGCCAACTGTTGCCAATCGTCGAGCGCCTTGCCGCTAGCGGCGTTGCCATCATCATGGTTGAGCAAAGCGTCAACGTGGCGTTGTCGGTGGCCAAGCGCGCCTACTTTCTCGAGCGCGGCACCGTTCGATTCAGCGGTCCAACCGCCGATCTGCTTGCTCGTCCCGATCTGTTGCGATCGGTGTTCCTCTCGCATGCCAGCGTTGGCGAGTCAGTAGTGCAGGCGCCTGCCGCCGCCGAGGGCGAACCTCCGGCGCTGAAGGTCGACGGCATGATGCGCTCGTTCGGCGGTATCCGCGCGGTTGACAACGTTTCGTTCGAGATTGCGCCGCGCGAAATTGTTGGCATCATCGGTCCTAATGGCGCCGGCAAGACAACGCTGTTCGATCTCATCTCGGGCTTTACGCCAACCGAGGTTGGTCGCCTTTTCTTGGGCGGCAAAGAGGTCACCGAGGCCTCGCCCGCAGAGCGAGCCGCTTCGGGTCTCGGTCGCAGTTTCCAAGATGCCAAGTTGTTCCCCGAGCTCACTGTCAGCGAAACGCTTGCGGTGGCAACCGAGCGATTCGTGAAGAGTCGCAGCATGTTTGCCGCTGCGCTTCGCTTGCCGCAAACCTTCGACTCTGAGCAAAAGGTGGCCGAGCGAGTCGAAGAACTGCTCGAACTGATGGGCCTCACTCAGTATCGGCAATCGTTCATTCGAGAGTTGTCTACCGGCACACGTCGCGTGGTCGATCTCGCGTGCCAAGTGGCGCATCGTCCCACGGTGATTTTGCTCGACGAACCGTCGTCGGGAATCGCTCAACGCGAAGTAGAAGCGCTCGCTCCGGTGCTCTTGCGCTTGCGCGCCGAGATGGGCGCAGCCCTGGTCATCATCGAGCACGACATGCCGCTGATCAGTTCGATCTCTGATCGACTCATCGCGCTTGACCAAGGCGCAGTAGTCACCACGGGCACGCCCAGCGCGGTGCTCGAAGATCCACGAGTGGTCGAGAGTTATCTCGGCACCTCAGCTGTGGCAATAACCAGATCCGGAACATAATCCGATAACAAGGGGGAAGCTCATGCAACCAGTAAGTGCAGAAAGTGAAGCCAAGAAATCCACCACCCTGAAACGATTCGGGCCCGTTATTGGTCTCGTCGCAGCGGTTGGTATCGGCGTCGGAGCGCTGGTGATTTCGGGTGGCAAAGATAACAAGGTCGCTGCCCCTGTCTCCACCGAAGCCGCTGGCTCATCGTCTACGCCAGGCACCGGCGCTGCTGGCGTCATCACCTATCCCATGAACTTCACGCAGGCCAAGGAGGCTGGTGTCACCGTCGACTGGGGTAAGCGTTGCGACACCACCACCGGCAAGGTTGCTGTTCCCGACTTCTTCGCCTCGCCGTGTTATGTGCCGTTCACCGGTGACAACGGTGGCGCCACCGCCGAGGGTGTCACCGCCACCGACATCACCATCGTGATGTATCAAGGTCTGCCCGGCGATCCGATCATGGCCTACATCACCGACGCCGTGCAGGTGTCCGACACCAATGACCAGTCCACCGAGACGATGCAGAATCTCATCAAGTACTACGAGACGTACTACGAGACATATGGGCGCCATGTGAAGTTCGTGCCGTTTGTTGGCACGGGCACCGCGCTCGACGAGACTGCCGCGCGTGCCGACGCCGTGCGCATCGCCGAAGAGATCAAGCCCTTCATGGTGTGGGGCGGTCCAAACCTCACCAGTGCGTTCGCTGATGAGCTTGCGGCTCACAAAATCTTGTGCCTGAGCTGTACTCCTAGCCAGCCTCACGACTTCTACACACAGCGAGATCCCTACGTGTGGGGCATCGGTGGTAGCGGCGATCAGGCCCAAATTCATGAGCTTGAACTGATTAAGAAAGAACTCGTCGGCAAGAACGCAACACATGGTGGCCCCGATTTCGTGAACAGCCCCCGCAAGTTTGGGTCGCTCTACATCGAGAGCAGCGCAAGTTCGAAGATCTCGAACGACCAGTTCCAAAAGGGAATGGTCGATGCCGGTGCGCCAGTAGCCGAGACAGTTGCATACGAGCTCAACCCGGGCACCATTCAGCAGTCTGCATCGCAGGCCATCGCTAAGTTCAAGGCGGCAGGCGTCACCACCATCGTGTTCGATGGTGATCCCGTTGCGCCTCGTGACTTCACCAGAGAAGCAACAGCGCAGGGTTACTTCCCCGAGTGGTTCATCGGTACTTCGGCATTGGTCGATGTGAATGCGTTCGCTCGTACCTATGACCAAGAGCAGTGGAAGCATGCGTTTGGTTACACGTCGCTGTCGGCTCGTCTCGCCCCTGAGACCACGGGCGCCTATGCGTTGTATACGTGGTTCACCGGCAACGCTCCGCCAGCCAAGGACACGATCGCGTTGATCGCTCCGTTCCCCGCGGTTTTCTACGCAGTGCTGCAAGGCCTAGGCCCCAATCTTTCGCCGAAAACTTGGAAGGACGCATTGTTCAATGCCAAGCCAACCCGCTCGGCTATTACTCAGCCATCGTTGTCGTGGGGTGACCAAGGCATCTGGGCAATCCACGACGACTATCACGGTGTCGACGACGCCACGATGATCTGGTGGGACCCAACGGCAACCGGACTCGATGAGATCCGCAAGCCCGGCGTGGGTATGTACCAGTTCGTCGATGGCGGCAAGCGCTACCTTCCGGGCCAGTGGCCCACCACCGACAAGTTCTTTGATCCAACAGGTGCCGTCACGATGTACGACAAGGCGCCAGGTAACGAGAACGCTCCCACGTATCCGAGCCCAGCGGGCTGATTACTGAAGTCCTCACAACAGAGCGGAGCGATCATCTTGATCGCTCCGCCTTTGTTGTTTTCAGGGCTCAGTGAGTTGCCATTCGATGGTCGGCTGCCCTGCTGCGGCCAATGCGGTGTTGATGCGACTAAACGGATTGCTGCCAAAGAACCCGCGGTGCGCCGACAGCGGTGACGGGTGCGCTGACTCGATGATGGTGTGCCGCGATGTGTCGATGAGCACCGATTTCTTACGCGCAGCATTGCCCCACAACACGAACACCACGTGTTCGCGTTTGTTGTTCACGGCGCGAATGATCTCGTCGGTAAACGTCTCCCAACCCTTGCCCTGATGGCTCGCTGGTTCGGCCGCTCGCACCGTGAGTGTTGCATTGAGCAGTAACACCCCCTGAGCTGCCCACGACTCAAGACTTCCGTGCGAAGGCATCGCGACGCCGATGTCGGTTGCGAGTTCTTTGAAGATGTTTGCCAGCGATGGCGGGATGGCTGTGCCGTGCCCCACCGAGAAACTCAATCCGTGTGCCTGGCCGGCGCCGTGGTACGGATCTTGGCCAAGGATCATGACCCGCGCGCTGGCACACGGCGTGAGTTGTAGCGACGCGAGCACCTCGGCCGGGGGTGGATACACCGTATGGGCTTCGCGCTCTTGGGCCACGAAGGTCTGCAATGTATGCCAGTAGGGCTTGCTGGCTTCAGCGCGAAGCAGAGGGTCCCAGTCACTTGGCATTGCTGCAAGTGTTACCACCGCAGCCCGAGCGCGAAAGAACCCGGCCCCTCAGCGCCGGGTTCTTTCGAAGTACCTCAGGAGCGAGTCTCAGCCGTCGCTACTGTGGCCACCACTTTTGACGGAGCCGGTGGTGCTGCCACCAGTGTTGCTGCCGCCCTTGTTGCTGTTCGAGTGGCTGACACTGTCGTCGATGCTGCTCGATGTGACGCTGCTCGATGTGACGCTATTGTCGTCGCCTGACTCAACTTCTGATTGGTCGTCGGCCGCGTCATCGTCGTCGATGCTCGACGAGGGAGCCGTGCCATCGATGATGCCGTCGTCGTCGTTGCTGTCGTCGTTGTCGTGGATGCTCGATGAAGGCACAGCGCCGTCGACACTGCTGCTGGTGCTGTCATCATCAGCGTTGTCGTGGATGCTTGATGCGGGCATTGTGGGGTCCACGCTGCCCGGCGTGCTCACGGGAGACTCTGGAGCATCTGTTGTTGCCGTGCTCGATGTGGTGATGGCTGGGCTGTCCTCGAACGCGCGGTTGGTTGCCGAAGCAATTCCGGTGATGCCGAGCACGGCCGCTGCGCTGAGTGTGAGAGCGATGGTGAGCCGGCGGTTGGCCCTTATTGAAGTTCTCATTGGGTCCTTCTTTCGATTGTTTGGAGATGACACGCCTACCGATCAGCTGCGGTTTGGTTGTGTCCAAATATTTCTGAAGCTTGGCAGTGGTGCCATAACGCCAAAAAAGCATGAGCGCACGGTGAACGTGCGCTCATGCTTTTTGGCGAATTGTGTGGGTCGTGTGCGCCGAGGGTTTACGACTCGGTGGCCAAGGCCACAAGGTGGCCGTCGGGGCCAATCGAGAAGTCGAGGTGCGACGTATTCCCAATGGTGTTGAACAACGTTGGGCGACACGTAATTCGCACGCGCTTGGACGGGGGGTCGACGACGCAGTCGTGATCTGCGAAAGCCGAGTAGGAAACAATCGTGAGCACGCCGTCTTGGAGGTGCACTGTGGCCGTCCCACCAGACGACGACACCGTGGCATCTTCGATGAAGTTGGTTGGCACCGACGAACTTGGCGTGGGCGCTGCGCTTGTGGTGGGGGGAACAACTGGTGCCGACGTGACGACGGGAACGGCAGGCGGCGCTGTTGTGGCCGGAGCCGGAGTGGTGGTGTGGCCGTGAGGCACGGTGTGTGCTGTGGTGGTGGGCACGTCGATTGGGCTTGGCGTGGTTGAGTCAGTGCCGGTCTGTGGAGCGGTTGATGGGGTGCTGCCGTTGGGCGTGTTGCCGTTCGGTGTGTTGCCGTTGGGCGTATTGCCGTTGATCGTCGGCGTGCTGATCGCGGTGCTCGACGACGTTGTGTTGCCGTTGCTTACTGTGCTTGCGACCGTGACCACAGCGTCGTCGCCTCCACCGCTTGCGGGTACCAGGCGCGAGCTCGATGGTTGCTGATATGCGGCGGCGGCGAAACCAATGATCAGGGTCACACCGAGTGCGCTCACAACTGCCGCGGCGCGACGTCGCTTGGCGACACCCACGCGCTGTTGTAACGCAAGATATGCGCTGGCTTCGTCGGGGCCGTGGCCGCCAAGTCGCTGCAGTTGATCCCGCAGCACCGAATCGTCGAACTCATTCATGGTGTACTCCTTCACCCAGTTGCCCGCGCAACGTGGATCGGCCTTGATGCAAATGAAACTTCACTGCGCCCTCTGAGATCCCGAGCGTTGCTGCTGTTTCAGCGACGGACAGGCCGTCGACATAGAACAGTGCGAGAGATAACCGTTGTTGGCGCGGCAGGCCTGCGAGCATTGCCGCGACTTCGTCGAGTTGGGGGGCTTGTACTTGTACTTCTGGCTCTGCGCCGAGGCGGTCGACGACTCGTTGCTTGCGTGACTCACGGCGATGTTCGTCGCGCATGTTGTTGATAGCGACCCGGCGGATCCAGCCCACGGGATCGTCGTACGACATGATCGAACGCCACTTCAGGTGAGCTTTCACGAACGCCACCTGCACCGCATCGGCAGCGATTTGCTCGTTGCCGCATGCCACGGTGAGAGCGCGAACCAGACGCCCGTGATGGGCGCGAAAAAGAGATTCGAGATCGTCGACCATTCGTATGTCGTTCATCATCGTGATAGTCACCGGGGAAGACACGCCGCTCGAGCGCGTTCGGTTTGGTTGACAGCCAACGTACAGTCAAACCAATGCCGCTGCGTCGACTCTCCACTCTGCCCCGATCCAATCTCGCCACCCTGCCAACGCACCTTGAGCAGGGCCCACAGTTCGAGGATGGACCTCGGTTGTGGATCAAACGCGATGACCTCACTGGCCTTGGGGCCGGGGGCAACAAGGCCCGCAAACTCGAGTATTTGTGCGGTCAGGCGATGGCCGAGGGCGCCAATTGTCTGGTCACCGTGGGAGCCGGGCAATCGAACCATTGCCGTATGACTGCTGCCGCAGGTGCCCGGCTGGGGCTCGAAACGCACTTGGTGCTGTCTGGCGATCGCCCCGACACGCTTGTCGGTAATCAGCTGCTCGCGCACCTTTTTGGTGCTCATCTGCATTTCACGGGGGCAGACGCGTCGCACTGGGGTGCGCTTGAGATCGCCCGCGAGGCGCTCACCGAAGAGCTCGCTGCCGATGGGTTGCGTCCGCACTCGATCCCGATTGGCGGCAGCACCGCTGTTGGTGCGTTGGGATATCTCGCAGGGTTTATCGAGATCATGCTGCAGTGCCAGGAATACGGATTCGCGCCTACCGCAATCGTGTTCACCTCGTCGAGCGGCGGCACCCACGCTGGACTGGTGGCAGGCAAGGCGCTGTGGCGCAGCCTCGGTAACGAAGTGCCCGATGTTGTCGCAATCGGCGCCGCCAAAGGCGTGCTCATGGGGATGCCCGATGTTGTGGCTCTGGCTTCGGAAACGTTGGCACTCATTGGTGCAACAGGTGTTGTCGCAAGCGATGTCGAGATCGACCCCGACTATCTCGGCGAGGACTACGCGATACCTACCGACGGCGCCGACCAAGCCATTCAGTGGGCAGCGCGCACTGGCGGCTGGGTGCTCGACCGCGTGTACTCAGGCAAAGGCTTTGCCGGTCTGATGGGCCACGTGGCACAGGGCCGTTGGGGCGTGAACGACCATGTGGTGTTCATCCATACAGGCGGGCTCCCATCGGTCTTCGTTGCTGGCGGCGCGCCGCTCTAATCCCGAGCGCGCGTAGTCAGAGCTCTCGGGCCGCTGAAGAATCGTTTGAGCTCAAGCGATGCGGACTACCCTTCGCAACTGATGGACGTGGTACTCGCAATCGACATTGGTGGCACCAAGATGGCTGCTGGCTTGATGACGATGGCAGGCGAGCTGATCGACTTCGAACGAGTCGAGATTGATCACAGCCTGAACGCGGCTGGCATCTTCGCTCAACTACGCGAGATCGTCGAGTCGCAACTTGCTCGAGCCGTCGGCCATCACCAGGCTCGCCCGGTTGTGGTCGGCGTTGGGTCGGCTGGTCCGGTCACTCCAAACTGCGCAACCGTGTCTCCACTCAACATTGCAGTGTGGCGCGAGTACCCATTGCGTGATCGCTTGCAGGCGATAACTCAGCTACCGGTCTACGGCGACCTCGACGCAAAGGCACTTGCTCTTGCCGAAGGATGGGTCGGCGCAGCCGTGGGTCGCAAGAACTTCATGGCGATGGTGGTCTCAACGGGCGTCGGCGGCGGCATCGTTATCGACGGTCAGCTACTCGACGGCGCCACCGGCAACGCTGGACACATTGGTCATGTCATCGTTGAGCCCAATGGGCGCAGGTGTGTGTGCGGGGCGCGCGGATGCCTTGAGGCCGAGGCCTCGGGACCTGCTATCGAAGCCATCACAGGTCGGTCGCCCACAGAGCCCACCTACGACATCATGGTGCGCACCGGCCGACTCGTTGGCAGAGCCGTTGCCTCGGTGTGCAATGCGCTCGATCTCGATTTGGTGGTGGTCGGTGGCTCTGTTGCGCTCGGTTTCGGGGCCACGTTCTTCAACGCTGCGCAAGACAGCTTGTCTGAGCACTGCCAGCTCAGCTTTTCGCGCGGAGCGCGCATTACCCCGGCTCGGCTTGAAGAACGCGGCCCGTTGATCGGTGCCGGCGCGGTGGGAATGCGCGGCATGCACCGCAGTGCGCGAGGCACCTCGGCCCGCTGATCTACCCGGCGCCATGTGGCGCGGTACTACATTCGTCGCATGGTACGTCTGCTCAGTGACTTTCAGGATCGATCCGATGGGGTTGCGGTTATCGATGCCGTTGGCGACACCACTTGGGGCGAGCTCAACGAACGTTCGAACCGTTTGATCGATGTGTTGCGACGCGCTGGTGTGCAGCCCGGCGACCGCGTTGCGCTGTTGGCGGGGAACCGACGTGAAATCGAAGAGGTGTACGTGGCCTGTGCCAGCGCCGGTTGGCTCGCAGTTCCGATCAACTGGCACTTCGCGCCGGACGAGATTGCGTACGTGCTCGAAGACAGTGGCTCGCGGGCGTTCATCGTCGATGGCGAGCTCGAAGCAGTAGCAACTCAGGCGCTGGCCTTGACCCCCGATGCGGCGCCGCTGTGCCGTCTCATCATGTCGTCAACGCCCAACACCGAATTCGCCTCGTACGAAGACGTACTCGACGCCGCGAATCCGGCAGAGCCCGACGACCAGATGTTGGGCGGGGTCATGTTCTACACCTCGGGCACAACAGGCCGACCCAAGGGCGTGAAGAACACGGCGTTCACGCTTGGAGCGCCTCCCGAGATTTTGAAGCTCAGCGCTGGAGCCATGGCATCGGTTGGTATTCCGTCGCCTGGGCTCACGTTGTTATGCGGGCCGCAGTATCACTCGGCACAGTGGGCGTTTTCGTTTCTTCCGTTGATTGCTGGCACCTCGGTGCTGATGCAGCGCAAGTTCATTCCTGAAGAGACGCTCGAGCTCATCGACGACTACGGCGTCACGAACGTGCACCTGGTTCCCACGCAGTTCGTTCGATTGCTTCGCGTGAGTCCCGACGCGCAAGACGCCTTCCACGGTGACGCGCTACAACTCGTGCTGCATGGGGCGGCGCCGTGTGCGCCATCGGTGAAGCGGGCGATGATCGATTGGTTCGGTCCCAAGATCTCCGAGTACTACGGCGCCACCGAAGGAGGTGTCGTCACGATCATCTCGTCTCAGGAGTGGCTCGATAAGCCGGGCTCGGTCGGTAAGGCAATGCCGATTGTTGAGCTCAAAATCGTTGCCGATGATGGCGCCGAGGCCGCTCGCGGCAGTGAAGGCGTCATTCATGTTCGTAACTTGCTTGGAACTGATTTCGAGTACCTCAACGAGCCGGGCAAAACCGCTGAGGCGCACCCGGAGCCTGGGTTCTTCACGCTTGGCGACATTGGCTTCATCGATGAAGATGGCTACCTGTTTCTGAGCGACCGCAAGATCGACATGATCATTTCGGGTGGGGTCAACATCTATCCCGCTGAGATCGAGGCGATTCTCATTGGCCATCCAGCGGTGCTCGACGCCGCCGTGTTCGGTGTGCCCAACGACGAGTTTGGCGAAGAGGTCAGGGCCGCCGTGCAGCTCACCCCAAACACTCGGTACACGCCGGCACTCGACCGTGATCTCAAGGGCTTGGTGCGAGCCAAGATGGCCGCATACAAAGTGCCGAAAAATATTGATGTGGTTGCCGAGATGCCGCGAAGCGATGCGGGCAAGTTGCTCAAGCGCGAACTGCGGGCACCGTTCTGGGAAGGCACTGGCCGCAAGATCTGAGTGCTAGCCCCCGAAGCCTCGGTAGATGCGTTCGAGTGGCCCCATTCCGAGGAACCGGTGCCACCACGCACCGATGGCAATGGCGCACACCCAAAAGCCGAGGCTCAGTAACAGCGCAGTGTCGAGTCCGGTGGCGCTGACCAAATGCATCCAGTGCACCACAACGTTGAACACCATCGCGTGGCACGCGTAGATGGTGAGGGTCATCTGGCCGGCGTGCTGCAACAGTTGAGTTGGCCACGCAGTGGGGAAGCGCTCAGTGATTGCCGAGATCACACAGAACGCGATCAGCGACGAGCCGATGGTGCCCACGGTGTAGAGCAGGCCGCGATCGAACGGGCGGGTAGAGAGGAGCACTTGCCACCGGTCGGTGGCGATGCCGCGTTCGGCGAAGCTGCGCACGGACTTTGCGCTTGCGGTGGAATTGGATTCGGCCAGTTTGAGACCGAAGTGATTGAGCGCGTAGGTGGTTGCGAGCAGCGTCGCCCCCAGTGCGCCAAGCCGTAGTCGAGATTGCGAGGCAAGTGGCAGAAATCGGCCAATCATGATGCCGACGCACAGAAAGGCCAGCCACGGAAATAGCGGATGGGTGTAGCCAATGAAGGTGCGCAACAGCAGGTTGCGTGGTGAAGTGATCTTGGGGTCGAGCCACGACACGTTGTGGCCGGTGTGCGCGTGCTCGTAACTGAACCAAGCAACACCCGCGCCAATGAGTGCGCTGACGGCTCCAACCAACGCAATCCAGCGCAACCGAAGCGTGAATAACAATGCGCCCACCATGAACAGTGCGCCGTAATAGAACAGGATGGTTCCGGGCCAGACCCACTCGAGGACGAAGCCACCCGAGTACAGCAACAGGCCGCGTCGGGCGAGTCGCCAACGGCTGTTGCGGATGGCTGCCCGATCGCCCGATAGCCGACTGCGGTTGGTGAGCAGCGTGATTCCCATGCCGGCCACCATCACGAACGTGGCGGCAAACCGAGTGGTGAGCGGACCTTGAAGCGTGTCGAACAATCGCTCGCCAAACGAGCGGTTGATGCCATCGTCGGAGCCGTTGAGGAAGCCGTGGTAGTTCAAGATGACGACACCCACCAAGGCCACGGCTCGGGTCACGTCGAGCGCGGCGATGCGTTTGTCAGTCATCGACCCATTCCAGTTCGTCGACCACTGAAGTGGTGAGTGGCCGTTGCACGTCGACGCGATCGGTCAGGCCGGGACACACAAGTTCGCGTGCGACGAACAGCATTGATGTGTGCATGTGCGGCGGCTCGAGCAGCACGAGGCGATGCCGGCTGAAGTGGAACGGGCTGCGGCCGTCGTTGAGTGCGTGCACGCCGTGGGCTGAACCGGCGCCTACGAGTACAACATGGCCCTCGGCCGGGATGGTGATGCCGCGGTAGCCAACGACGTCGCCAGCGCTGGCCAGCCGCGACGAGATGACGTCGGCGGTGAGTGAAATCAGTGAGCGTTCGCCAAGCCACAACGACGTGCCGCAACGAATCTGAAACTCGCGGTCGGGGTGTCGCTCGATGAGCCGCGCGTATGAGCCGGTGTCGAGGTGGCTCACGCTCACAGGCAGGTCGGGGTTGAGCCTGGGCAGCCACTGCTCGATTTCGAGAACGTGATCGGCTGCTGTGCCGACGAGCGGGAAATGCAGCGAGTAGGCCACCGGCGTGCAGCGAGCATCGCGGACGGCCTGCTCGAGGAATGGCAGATTGTCGGAAGTGGTTCCGTAGCGCCGCATGCTCGACTGAAGTTTGATGACCACATCGCCGGTCCAGCCTTGAGCGGCAACTGTGGACACATGGTGGATGTCTGCCATCGTGAGCACAGCCGAAGGCGGTAGGTGGGTGGGCAGTTGGCCAACATGCGGAGTGAGCACGATTGCCGTTTGCGTGTGCGGAACGTCGCTGGCTTCGTACACGCTGCCCACAGCGATGTGGTTGCTGAGCTGGCCTGCAATGGGCATCAGCGTGGCTCGTCCGAAGCCGTACCCGTTGCCCTTCACCACGGGAATGAGGCCCGGCCTGAGCGCCGCCTGAGCCTCGACAGACTGCTGCCACGCCCGACGCTGAACGCTGAGACGAAGACTCATTGAGTCAAGACGGTAGTGCCGCCAGCGTCCGCCGAGGGGCACCGGGGTAATTCCCGAGTTGTCTGATCGGAATTATCGGTATATCGTCGCGGTCATGCGCACACTCTTTCGATTCCCAAATCCGGTGAACGAGACTTCAGCCCGTTTGGTGGCTGGTGGAGCCGTGCTGCAATGTCTTGCGTTCGTCGTGTTCCGGCAGTGGTGGATGCTGATTCCGCTCACCTACGGCTTCGTGGCGCGTGTACTCACCGGCCCAACGTTGAGCCCATTGGGGCAGCTGTCTACTCGTGTGCTCACACCGCTTATCGGCGGCGAGGCCAAGCTTGTGCCCGGCCCACCAAAGCGTTTCGCTCAGGGCATTGGTGCCTCGCTCTCGGTGGGCGCCAGCATTGCCTGGGGTTTTGGTAACCACGGTCTTGCCGTGGTGCTTGTGGCGGCGATTGCAATGGCGGCCACGCTCGAGTCCGTGTTTGCTTTTTGCCTTGGTTGCACAATCTTCAATCGGCTGATGCGTTGGGGCATCATTCCTGCCGAGGTGTGTGAATCCTGCAACGACCTCTCGCGTCGTTTCGCAGCGTCGGCTGTCTAACTCGTCGACCTATTTCTTATTCCGCGGCCACGACGTGAAGTCGGGTTGCAGCGCGTTGAGCGAACGCGCTTTCAATGCGCCCGTGGCGAGGCCAGCGCCATATGCCATGTCGTCGAGCAGGCGCAGCGCCACATAACGCAACGGATCGATCGATGGTCGTTTGTTGATCCAGTCGAACGAGGTGGGCGCAAGAGCAGCAACCAGCACCGCGTAACGCGCCCGCTTCGAAACCAGTGCGGCGAGCGCGGCCAGAGGCCACCACGCGCGGGTCACCGCTGAGGCCAGTGATCGACCCGCAAATACGTGCCCAAGGCCTGCGAGTCGGACAGCCTCGCGAGTTCCATCTGGGATAGTGCGCAACTTTCGGGCCAACAGAGCAGTGGTGCCCACTGCGATGAGGCCACCCACGATGGGGAGGCCGGTGGCGATTGCCAACCATGTTGCAGCGCTCCATCCGCTGACGCGTACTGGTGCGAGCGAGCCAGCGTGGCGAGTGGCGAGTGGGGCGGCCGATGTGCCGTAATCGAAGCGTTGCTTGGCCCACGCCCTGAATGACGAACGCGGACGATGTGTGACGGTGACGGCAGGTTCGTAACGCACACCGTACGAGGCTTCGTCGAGTCGCCACACCAGATCGACGTCTTCGCCCACGCGCAGCGAAGGGTCGAAACCGCCTACCTCGCGCAGTGCGCTGACCCGGCAGACCAGAGCGGCGGATGGTACGTAGCTCACTCGTGTACCAGCGCGCACGCGGGCGGGAGTAGGCCCAAGGTCGAGCGGAGAGTGCAGTGTTTCGTACTGTGCGAGCAGCGAAGCGCCGGGCATGCTGGCGACACGTGGGGCCACGAGGGCCACCCGGTTGTCGGCGAAATGATCGAGCAGCGGTTGTAGCCAATCGGGCCCGAGATCTACGTCGGCGTCGACAAAGGCAACGAGAGGCGTTGCAACCTGGTCGAGACCGGTTGATCGGGCGGCGCCGGGCCCGCCATTGGTTTCCCTACGGATTGTTGTGGCGCCAGCGATGTCGCCAAGCGGAGGCTGAGATGCGTCGTCGACAATGAGCACTGCCGCAACGCCACTCGCGGATTGCGCTTGGCACTGCTGCACAAGCCGGGTGAGGTCGGAGGAGGGAGTGTTGAACGCAGGGATCACCACAGTGACTGCCAGGGTGTCTGCAGCGGGTAAATGATCGGGCCGAGGGTGCACGATGCCGCCATCAAGTAAACGGTTGATGAGGGCGTTATTACCCGGGGTGCTCGGCACTGACTCGCCGCGCTCAATGGAGTCGAGCAGTTCGCCGCCCTTCCCGGTGAGGCGCAGCAACTTCAGCGGTGATCCGCCGATGAGCACCGTGCCGTCGCCTGCTCGACGAACTGATGTGTCGAACTTGTATCTCACGACGACATCCACGTGGTCACATGGGTAGTTGCATCGGAAACAAGTTTGCTGAGCAGCGATGTGCCTTCGTGGCTACTGGCGCCGGTGGGATCGCCTAACACGCCGTTGGGGCTCACCGATAGGACGCCGCCAGTTTGAAGCTGCGGCAACAAATCGCGCAGCGCATCGGTGCGGCCCGGCTCGATTGCCTCAGTGCGAACGAGGTGTGGGGCGATAGCCAGCATCAGTGACGTCTCGGTGCGACCAGCGTGAGCATCGCCGCCTTCGATGCGTGGCCACCATGAAGTGACTCGGCGCCCTTCGGTGGTGAGCACAGCAACAGCGCCGTTCACCGACTGCAGGTTGCCGCCGTGACCGTTGACAAGCACGACCCCTGCGCTCCAATCGGCAGATCGAACAAGTTCGATGATCACCGTTTCGAGCGCAGCGTTGCCAAGAGAAAGCGTGCCCGCAAAACCCTGATGCTCACCGCTCGCGGTGATGCCCAGCGCCGGAGCAACAAGGGCATATGGGAGCGCCGATGCAATGCCATCGGCCACTGCGCAGGCGATGCGGGTGTCGGTGTCGAGCGGCAGATGTGGGCCGTGCTGCTCGCACGAGCCAATGGGTAGCACCACTATGGGGCGTTGACCATCGACGTGATTGAGTTGTGTCCACGTTGCGTCGCCGAGCCGTGTTGCGTGGGGCGAAGGCTGGCTTGGGGTCATTGCCACGAGACGCTACGCGTCGCCAACGCAAAACTCGAAACCATTGTGCGATCCACTGGAGAGGCGACCCGGCTTCGTGGTGCAAATGGCGACTGCTTTGTACAACACCGGGCTGACACTAACGAGCGCGGTAGCCCCACTCGGACAACGCCTCAATGATGCGATCAGCAGCTGCCGCTGGGTCGAGGGTGACAGTTTCGCCGTGGCTTACGGGAGCATCGGTGGCGGTGATTGTGCGAATGCGATCGAGTGCGGAAGCGCCAACGGGCATTGGCAGCACTCGCGGTCGCGGCCTGTAGGGGCGCGCTGGCGCGGCAACAGTTTCGACGATGTGTTGTGTTGGCCCAGCGATGAGTTCGATCTGGTGTTGGCGCAACATCGAACGCATCGAGGCGCGGCGCAGCATGGCGGTAGAGCCTTCGACTGAGGCAACGATTGGGCCGACCAGCGCGAGGCGCTCGCGTCGTCCGCCATCGATGCGCCGCAGTGCAGTGGTGTCGGTGGGTGAGCGCAGATCGATTGCGATCAACCCGAGCGCCTGCGCGGTGCCAAGCTCGGCGGCCAGAAACGCTGGCACTGATCCGGTGCCGCGGTCGAGCGAGTAGTCGCCGCACCACACCATTGACGCGCCGTTCACGTGCTCGGCGAGGCTTGCAGCCACTACGCGGCTTGGTGCGTCGAACGGTAGGTCGATGCGGATGGCGTGATCGGCACCTGCCGCGAGGGCATCGCGCAACACAGCGTCGGCTGCTGGCGGGCCCACCGTGATGGCGACCACTTGCTCGTTGCTGGCGCCGCCCCATGCATCGCGGCAGCGAAGCGCCCACTCGAGGGCCGCCTGATCGGCTGCCGACACTCCAGCGAAGCGGGAATCGGGAGCCACGGGCACGCCGAGCCGATCGAACTCGGGTCGTTGGTCGACCCACTTGAGACAGACGGCGATCATGTGCGCTTAAAGACCACGCCGTGGCCGCCCTCGGGATAGTTCCAGGTAATAGCGCCTTCGCGGTTGCAGACGAGATAACAGGTGCCGCATTCGAAGCACTGTTCGTAGTTGAACAAGATGCCGCCGTCGCTCGTGGGAACGAAGAGTTTCGCGGGGCAAGCCACCACGCACTCGCGAGTGCTGCAGTCGGCGCAGACCTTGCCATCGACAACGATGTGCGCATTGTGGTGCACGTGAAACGCTGCGGTGGCAATCCGATCTTCGAACGCGATCGTGGGCCACGTGGGATCTGGGTTGATGCGGTTCGCTGGACTTGTCACCAGAAACTCCTGAAGCCGACCCATGTGTCGCGAACCATGTGCATCCATTTCATGCCCGCGAGCTTGCGCTCTTGCTTGACGATGTGACGAAGGCCTGGTTTCGGGTCGGGATTGTCGACCCGAAACATGCGCTCGGCAATTGCGTTGGCCATCTTCGGGTATCCGTGCTGCACGCGATCAGAGAGGACGAGCGCAGGAACCTTGCGCAGCTTCTTGTGATCCTTGAGCACAAAGGTTTGCTCGAGTCGAACCTTGTAGCCGCGTAACCCGGCTGCCGATGTGTCGCCGGCATTGAGGGCCTCGACCGCAGCTTCGCCGGCATACATGCCGCTGGCCAGCGCGAAATTGACGCCCTCGAGCCAAATGCCCGCAGCGAGACACAGCGCCGCAGCGTCGCCCGCAACCATGATGCCGTTGCCCACGAGTTGGGGGATCATGCTGAGGCCGGCCTTGGGAATGAGATGCGCCGAATATTCCTTGAGCTCAGCGCCCTCGATCAGCGGGGCCACGGCGGGATGCAGCTTGAGCGTGGCGAGAATCTCTTCGGGTCGCTGCTGTTGTGCGGTCAGTTTCGAAAGCTTGAGCACAAGGCCGATGGCAATGGTGTCGAGGTTCGTGTAGATGAACCCGCCGCCGTTTACGGATCCAGTGCAGCCGACGATTTCGATGTCGACGCCTTCGTTGCCGCGCACGCCGAATCGCTCGTCGATCACGTGCTTGGGAAGGCCCAGAGTTTCTTTCACGCCAAGCGTGTAGTTGTCGGCGTCGATAGCACCGTAGAGGCCTTCTTGCTTGGCCAAGAAACTGTTGACGCCGTCACATGCAATCACGATTGGTGCGGTGAGATCGCCGTCAGGGCGATCGGTAGTTACACCGCTAATGCGGCCGCTTGCATCGTGCAGCAGCCCGGTGACCGTGGTGCTGCAGATGAGGGTGGTGCCAGCTTCGACCGCAATATCGGCCAGCCAGTTATCGAAGTCGGGGCGGTACGCAGTTGCGCCGTTGTACGGCGGATGGCCCCAGGCTTGCGTTCGGAAGTCGACGTTGAGCGCCTGAGTCTCGGTCATGATCATCGTGGATCGGCGGGTAATCCAGCGCTGGATTGGCGCGTGCAGCCACCACTCGGGAATGAGCTCATCGAGGATGCGTGGATAGATGACGCCGCCATACATGTTCTTGCTGCCCGGGAACGGCCCACGCTCGATGAGCGCCACTCGCTTGCCCGCGCGGGCGAGCACGATGGCTGCACATGATCCGGCGGGCCCAGCGCCGACAACGATTGCATCGAAATCAGACATTGGCATCGAGCTTGCTGAGGAGTTGGTTAACAACATCGTTGGCATCGCTCACGATGGCGAGATCGGCAAGCTGCATCATCGGACAGTGGGGATCGAGGTTCACGCTAATGATGTGGTCGGGCTGGCCAAGGCCACTGGTGTGTTGCACGGCACCGCTGATACCGAACGCGATGTAGAGCTGCGGATCTACCACCACGCCGGTGGTGCCAATCTGGCGATCGTGGCCGATCCAGCCGCGGTCGGTGATGACACGTGTTGCACCCATTGAAGCCTCGAGGTGAGAAGCCACTGAAGCGAGCTGTGCAAAGGCATCGGCTGATCGGAGGCCAGCGCCGCCACCAAGGATTCTCGGCGACTCGGACAGGTCCATCGTGGCGACATCAGGAGGGAGCACTTCGAGCACTCGTGCATCGGCGGATGATGGTGAGCCGTTGTCGAATGTAAGCGCAGAGAGCGGCGCTGTACTCGCTGCTAGGTCGGGGGACTGCTCGACACCGCGTACGCCTGGTTGCAGCGTGGCCACGAACGAGTGATGGGGGGCAATGTCGTTGACGACGAGACCACCGTTACGAGCGAGTTCAATGTGGTGCGGCGTGACCGACAATGCTCCAGCCCACAGGCTGCGTTGCAATGTTGATGCGAGGCGTGGGGCCAGATCTCGTCCGTCGGGCGACGCGGGCAGAACCACACGCGGTTCGTTGGCGAGATGGGGGGCCAAGGCTTGGGCCCATGCACCGGGGGCGAAGCTTGGCGTCTCGATCACCCAGATTTCGGTAGCGATACCGGCGCAGAGTTCTGCTGAACTTGAGGTATCGGAGCCGATGAGAAGGGCACGGCCACCGCATTCGGCGATGGTCTCGAGGCCGCCCAAGGGCAGGACACCTTCTCGAACGGGAATCACAGCAAGCATCGTGTGCAGGCTACGAGGCTTCGGGCCGATAGCGAAAGCGGAACGCGCAGATTACGGCAGTAGGCCCGCGGCTTGTCGCTTCTTGCGGAAGTGCTGCACGACCTCGAGCAGACCGCTGAACGCCACCGCGGCGATGAAGGCAAACACGAATGCCTTGGTGTGGCTCTCTTTGAACTGTTCGCCCGACGCAAAGCCGAGTATCGCTGCGTACGAGGCCCACACGATGCAGGCGAGGGCAACGAAGATCGCGAAGCGACGGCGCGGCTGGCGCGTAATGCCGCTGCTGACGGTGACAACGGTGCGCCCGCCCGGGATGAAACGAGCTGTGAGCAACAGGGATCCGCCACGAACACGAAGTTGGTCGTTGGCCCATTCGAGCTTGCGCGCTCGCTTGTCTTTTTTGGCGTACCAATTTTGGATGGGTGTGCTGAAGCGGTGACCGATTGCGTACGCAGCATTGTCGCCAAGCGCGGCACCGAATGCACCGAGAAACACAACTGCTGCAAGATTGAGGTGACCTTGGCCCGCCGCGATACCGCCCAGAATGACGGCCGTTTCGCTGGGAACAATCGGAAAGACCGAGTCGAGGAAGGCGAGCACGAAGATGATGAGGTAGAACCATTGCGAGGTGGACACCTTCTCGAGACCACTGAAGAGACCGTCCAACACCGCCAACATGCGCTCGCACGCTATCCGCGTGGAGTGGCATTCTTCACGAGCCCGGACTGCATACAGGCTGGGCGTAGCTTTAGCGGTGAGACCCCGACTTTGGTCCGCGAAGTTTGGCTGGCTTATTGGGCCCGCCCGTGCGCTTCTTACGCACAGGCTTGCGGGCCACGAAGCGCAGCGCAGTCCATGTGTCGTCGATGGCACACACCTTGTTATCGACCCAACCGCGCCGCTCGATGGTGTCGCGCACGTTGTCATCGGTGATGTCGGTCTCGACCCCGCTGGCCTTCTTGGGCCACGCGATCCAAATTGAGCCACCCGGAACAACCGCAGCTACAAGCGTTGGCCAACTGCTGACGAGGCCCGACTGGCGCTGATGAAACGCAACGATGATGTCGAGCGGAGGGCGAACGCGGTTGGCCCACTCGACGGCCAGCGGCAGCTCGCCAAGGGTTTGCCGAAAATCGGCTGGTGCGTTCACGACGCACATGCGCGTGCCCTCTTGTATCTCAAGCTTCAGCACTAGGGGGATGTCGTTGAGCTCAGGCATGGCAATGGTCCTCAGGCGCGACCCATAATTCGGTCGACAGTGATCTCGATGGCGACCCGGTCGATACGGTCGCCGGGCTGTCGATAACGGGCAGCGTACCCCGCTACAGCTGCTGCAACGCTTGAGTCGTCGGTTGCGAGCCGCACGGTTCCCTCAAGTGTGAGCCAACGACCACCATCAACTTGCGACACCGCGGCCCTGCCGCCGCGCGCAGCGTTGCGAGCTTTGGTCGATGGCGCGAAGGTGATCACACGAACCAAGCGCTCGGTGGGCGAGTAACTAAACCCAACTGGAACAACGTGTGGGCTGCCATCGGCGCGCATGGTTGTGAGGCTGGCGAGGTGGCGCTCGGCGAGAAAGCCGAGCACTGCGTCGCCGGGAGTTGCTGGGTCGATCATCAGTCGGTACCGATCGCTTTCAGAAGGTCGAGTTTGGTTGCCCGCCAGGCGGGGATTACTGCGGCGAGTACGCCAACGACAAACGCGCTGAGCACGATTGTGGCAACTGCGGTGGTGGGAATCACGTATTTCGAGAGGCCTTGATCGCGCAGCGCAACAATGACGATGAAGCCAAGTACAAGGCCGAGCACCACACCAACGATGGCGCCATAGAGCGACGTGAGCACGCTCTCCCAACGCACGGTTGTGCGTACCTGTCGTTGGGTCATGCCCACGGCTCGCAGCAGACCAATCTCTCGCCGTCGCTCGTAGACCGCAAGCAACATGGTGAGCACGATGCCAAAGATGGCGATGATGACCGACAGCGCCAGTAGCCCATAGATGAAGAACAGACTGCGGTCGATGATGTCGCTGCGGCCGTTGATGAACTGGCCGCGGTCTTGCAACGTGCCGATGCCATAGTTCTTGATCGCCGCATCGACAGCCTTGCGGAAGTTCTTATCTGAGACCCCTGGCGTACGGGTCATGAAGACGAAGCCAGCGAGGTTGCTCACCGAGGTTCCGTTCAGTAGATCGCGGTGTACGACACGCGCTTGGGCAAGATCGCTAGACGCGTAGATGCCTTGAACGATCACGGTCACATCGGTTTGTCCGACCCGTAGCGCCACCGTTGAGCCCAGCGAGAGTTTGGCGCGCTTGGCCTCGCCGGTGCTGACCAGCAACCCGTGCGGGGTAAGCGTTGCAAACGAACCCTCGACGAACTTGTAGTCGAGAATGCCTTGTGCCGTTGCCGGGTTCACGGTGGTGGCGAAGAAGCCTTTGTTGTCGTCGACGTTTTGTAGGCGAGCAAAGCCAAGGCCCGTAGCGGCGCCTACTTCGGGAATCGTGTTCAGTGTGTCGACAAACGTTTGACTGAAACTGAGCGCGCCGCCATTTGATGAGTTGATCACGTACTCGCCGAGAAACTGCTTGCCGATTGTGTCGCGCAATTGTTCTTTGATTGATGCGGCAAACACGCTGGCGCCGGTAACGAGTGCTACGCCGATGAGCACCGGTGCCGCAGTGCGTGCTGTACGGCGAGGGTTTCGCTGCACGTTGGCACGAGACATTGCGCCAGTGATTCCGCGTAGCCGCTCAACGGGGCTGCCCAAAACCCGCGAGATCGGATTGGCCATCACAGGTCCGAGCAGTAACACGCCAATGAAGATGGCGACAACGGCAACCCCGAGCAACACCGAGTCGGCACCAGCAAGCACCGCAGCGATGGTGGCCGCGCCAAGGGCCACAAATGCTGCGGCAGCAATGACTCGCCGTTTGTTGCTGCGCGGTTGCTCGAATGCTGACTCGGTCATTGCAGCCACCGGAGGAATGCGCGCGGCCGCAAACGCAGGTACGGCGGCTGCCAACAGCGTGGTGAGGACACCGGCGATCACCGTGACGACAATGGTGCCAGAGGTGACGATGAGGCCCCGCGACGGAACGCCGAGGCCAATCTTGTTGAGCGCCACTTGAATGCCAACAGCGAGGCCGGCTCCGGCCACGAGACCTACCACTGAGCCGAACAGTCCGATGACGGTGGCCTCGGCTAACAGCATGCGGGTCACCTGTCGGCGGCTGGCGCCGATGGCGCGCAGCAACGCATTCTCGCGGCGCCGCTGCGCTGCAGTAATCGAGAACACGTTGTAGATCACGAAGCAGCCGACGGCGAGGGCGATGAACGAAAAGATCGACAGGAAGATGGTGAAGAAGCCGAGACCCTTTTGCACCTCGGTCTGGCTCTGAGCGGTGATCTGAGGGCCGGTGAGTACTTGGGTGCCGCTGGTTGTGGAGACGCCATCGAGCGCTTGTTGAATGCGTTGGGCGAGCGCAGCATCGGTGAGCGAGCCATCGCTGCGCACCAGCACGGCATCGATGAAACCGGGCTTGGCGACGAACTCCATTGCTGTTTGGTCATCGAACAATGCCCAGGTGGCATCGCCCGGCGTGGCCACGTTGTTGTATTGCGCGAGTCCGACGAGCGTGAACGACCGCGAGCCGGCCTCGGCGTTGATCTTCACCGAATCGCCCAACACGTAGTGGCCGTCGGCTGCGGTTTGATCGTCGAGCACTACTTCGTTGCCGCCGCGAGGCGCTCGCCCCTGGGTGACGGTCCACAACGAGAGGTCGCCTGAGTTCAGCGTGCCGCCCGAGGTCGCACGAGACAGGCGCGCCACTGGCTTTTCATCTTTGCCAATGACCACGGCGTCGCCTTGTACTAGCGCCTGGGCATCGGCCACGCCCGGTACTGCTGCTGCGATTGCAACCGCATCGAAGGTGACCTTGTCTCGGACCTCGAATCCGAAAGCCGTCTCAACAGTGTTGGCCGCTTGCACATACGCGTCGACCTTCTCGTACGACTTGGCAAACAGCGCGTTGAACGTGCCCTCGAGTGTGTCTCGAAACATAAACGTGCCCGACAGAAACGCGGTGCTCACGATGATGGCCAACGCAGTGAGCAGAATGCGCCCAAATCGGGCGGTGACATTTCTGAGGGCGAGGCGCAGCACGGTTGGAGGTTATGTGCGCTTGGGCGAAATGTGGGCGGAGGTCACGTGGTGGAGATCGCTGCGAGGATGTCGGATTTGGCTGCACGGCGTGCTGGCCACCAAGCAGCGATGACCGCGAAGATGATCGCCACAACGGCGAACGACAGGATCGACGCGACTGACACGCTGAACACCGTGAAACCTTGGGGCCGCAACGCACGCACCACGATCCAACCCAATGCCACGCCGAGCGCGGTGCCCATCAACGCACCGAGCACTGCAGTAACGATCGCTTCCCAACGAATGCTGCCGCGCACTTGGCGGCGGGTCATACCGATGGCGCGCATGAGACCGAGTTCGCGGCGCCGTTCGAATACCGCGAGCAACAACGTAAGCACGATGCCGAGCACTGCAATGAAGACCGACATCAGCAGGAGCGCATAGACAAAGCTGAGAATGCCGCTGACCTGATCGACCTGAGCTTGTACGAACTCGCCCCGGCTCTGGAGTTTGGCCGTGGGGTACTTGTCGGTAACCACCTTGATGGCTGCGGCAGCTTTGGCTTCGGACACCCCGGCTTTGGTGCTCGCAAACACCTGGGCATCGAACAGGCTGACTCCGCGGCCATCGAACAGGGTGCGGTCAACAATGAAATTGCCGAAGGTCTTGTTGTCGAAAATGCCAGCAACTTTGATGGTCTTGCTGGACTTGTCGAGGAACGACACCGAGAGTTCGCTGCCTACGGTGAGTCCATCGCGATTGGCTTTGTCCTTTGAGACCAAGATGGTGTCGCTGTTCAGAGCGCCCCAACCACCTTGCGTAAACACGAAGTTGAACAGGCCAGCGGCGTGCTTGGGGTCGACCGTGATGACGCCCTTGGCTTTCGGCGTGCCATTTTCGACGACTCGAATTTGGGCAATACCCAAGCCGGCGGCATCGCTTACTTCGGGAAGCTTGTTGAGTTCTTCAGTGAGCGTGATGGGTAGGCCGCCGAAGCCCTGACCATCGCCGGTGCTAATTGCGAAGTTGCCCGTGAACTGTTGGCCGATGGTTTGGCGAATGGAACCTTGCAGCGATGAACCCAAGGTCGCAACGGCAACTAACAACGCGAGGCCAATGCCGAGCGCCGCAGCGGTAAGCGCGGTGCGCTCGGGACTGCGCGCCGCGTTGCGAACCGCAATCTCGCCGGTGACACCTCGAAGAGCTCGCAGCGGGCGAAGCAGCGCGCGGGTGGTGGGACCCACGGCGATAGGTCCGAGCGCGATGAGGGCGGCGAACAGCGCACCAACACCCGGGGCGAGCCACACTGCTGAACTGTTCAGGCCGAGCACCGTGCCGATGACGGCGACAATCGTGAGCACTACACCGGTGATGACCCGCCGGCGCGAGAGGCCCGAGCGGTCGATGCTGACATCGCGTAGCGCAGCGAGGGGCGGCACGCGTCCGGCGCGGATGGCCGGCAGGGTGGCACACAAGATGGTGACGATGAAGCCGACGATGAATGTAATGACAAACGAACTCGCGTTGATAGTGAGCGTCGTGTCGCTGGGGCCATTGCCGACGGCTTTGAGCAAGCTGAGGATGAGCGATGCGAGCACCACGCCGCCAAGGAATCCGAAGACGGCACCCACAATGCCAACCACGCCTGCTTCTACGAACAGCGAACGAACGACTTGGCTGCGGCTGGCCCCGATAGCGCGCATGAGCGCGCTCTCTTGTTTGCGTTGCACCGACGTGATTCGGAACACGTTGTAAATCACGAAGCTGCCCACCAGCAGCGCAATGGCCGCGAAGATGGTGAGCACGGTGCTGAACAAGTTGAAGAACTTGGCGACCGAGTTTTGGGTCTCTGTTGTGATCTCGGCGCCCGTGAGTACTTGCACAGTCTCGCCAGCGAGGGCTTTGGCAATGTTGGCTTTGAGCTGAATGTCCGAGACCGAGCCGTTGCCGCGCACGATCACTGAATCGATTTTGCCGGGCTCGCCAACTACGAATTCTTCAGCGGTCTTGAGGTCGAAGAGCGCCCAAGTAGCGCTGCCTGAAGTGTCTTCGTTGGCGAAGGTGGCGATGCCCACAACCGTGAAGGATTGCGCGCCCTGCTTGGCGGTGACAGTGACTGAGTCTCCGATCTTGATCTTGCCCTCTTTGGCGGATCGGCGGTCGATGACTACTTCGGTAGGTCCTTTTGGCACCTTGCCTTCAGCGAGTTTCCACGGCGTGCCTGGGGAGTCGGTAAGCACCCCGCCGTACTTGGGTGGACCATCAATGCCCAGTGGCTTGCCTGCTGCAGTGGCGATGCGTGCGAAACCCTGAATGTCGCCAACCGCTTCGCTGACACCTGGGACAGCTGCGACTTTTTCGATCATCGTGTCAGCTAGGCGCGCCCGGGTGTCGACCCCAAAGTCGCCCTCAATCACGTTGGCCGAGCGCACGAACGCATCGGTGTTTGCGTAGGCCGTCGAGAACATTCGGTCGATGCTGGCGTTGACCGTGTCGCTGAACACAAAGACGCCGCTGAGAAACGCGCAGCTTGCAATGACCGCAAGCGCGGTAAGGAGCAGGCGGCCCTTGCGCGCCAGCACGTTCTTGAGTGCGATACGAAACATCTCAGTCGCCGAAGCGCTTCATGCGATCGAGCACATCAGCGGCAGTGGGATTCTGCAGTTCGTCGACAATGCGGCCGTCGGCGAGAAAGATGACTCGGTCGGAGTACGCGGCTGCGACTGGATCGTGCGTGACCATCACGATGGTCTGGCCGAGTTCGTTTACGGCCAAGCGCATGAACGACAAGATCTCGGCACCAGTGCGGCTGTCGAGGTTGCCGGTGGGCTCGTCGGCGAAGATGATGGTTGGCTTGCTGGCGAGGGCTCGTGCAACTGCAACGCGCTGTTGCTGGCCACCCGAGAGTTCGCTGGGGCGATGCTTGAGTCGATCACGCAGACCCACGGTGTCGATGACGCGGTTGATCCACGCTTCGTCGCCCTTTGAGTTGCCAAGCAGCAGTGGCAGGCGAATGTTCTCTTCGGCCGACAGAGTTGGGATCAAGTTGTACGCCTGGAAAATGAACCCAACTTCGCGCCGACGAAGTTCGGTGAGTTCCTTGTCTTTCAAACTGGCCAAAGCGGTGGAGCCGATGTACACCGACCCAGAGGTGAGGCCATCGAGGCCGGCGAGCGAATGCATCAGCGTGCTCTTGCCGGAACCCGAGGGGCCCATGATGGCTGTGAACTTGCCCGCCTCGAACTGAACGGTGACTCCGTCGAGGGCGCGGACTTCGCTATCGCCAGAGCCGTACACCTTGGTGGCGTCAACGGCTCCGGCTGCGGCAGTGATGGTTGGGGCGTCAGTCACCCCATATTTCTAGCTCACTACGGGCGTGGGTCCCTCCGTACGGCGTGATTTCGGCGCATCTGGTGGTGGACTCCTGTCACGTTCGCAACGCGCCGCGCAAACTCTTGCTCGCGGAATGGAACTCATGCCGTACGATCTCGGGCGTGAGTTCTTGCCCCTCCTGCGCGAATCCGGTAGCTGTCGGCTCCCGCTTTTGCCCAACGTGTGGCTTCGCGCTCGCAGCGTCAACCTCTGAAGAGCGGCGTGTTGTCACCGTGCTGTTTGCCGACCTTGTGGGTTTCACGTCGCTGTCTGAGAATCGTGACCCAGAGCAAGTGAAACGCCTCATCGACGTGTGCTTCGAGCGACTCGTTGCTGACATCACTGCATTTGGTGGCACCGTCGACAAGTTGATGGGCGATGGCATTGTTGCCCTGTTTGGGGTGCCGGTCGCGCATGAAGACGATGCCGAACGCGCTGTTCGGGCAGGTTTGCGAATGCAAGAGTCTCTGGCCGTGTTTGCGTCATCGGGTATCGCCTCCGATTCGCCAAGCCAGCTACAGATGCGGGTGGGCATCAACACCGGCGTTGCCCTTGTAGGAATCGTGGCTGGCACCGATCACACGGCGATGGGCGACGTAGTCAACACAGCCTCACGGCTGCAGTCGTTGGCGCCCCCCGGGGGAGTGCTCGTTGGCGAGACTACCTTTGCGCTCTCTGAAGCAAATATCACCTACGCATCGCAGGGCGAGCTGGCGGCGAAGGGGCGCGAGGCGCCTGTTGCTGCGTGGCTGGCGCTTGGAGCAGTGGCGCAGCCCGGGGCCAGAGCGCGCCGACGTGATGTGCCGATGATGGGTCGCTCGACAGAGCTTGCGTTAATGCAAGCTGCGGTCGAGTTCACGCTGATGAATTCGCAGGCGGCGCTCATTGCTGTCGATGGTGAGGGTGGTGTCGGTAAGAGCCGCATTGTCGACGAACTGCTCGAGTCAACCCGCGAGGCCAGATCGGCCTTCATTATGGAGGGTTACTCAGTTCCATATGGAGAAGCCAATGTGTGGTGGCCCATCGCTACTGCGCTGTTCGATCATTTCGATCTCGATGCGTCTACGTATTTTGGGAGCCTGCGCGATACCGCCGACGCATTCTTGGCTGAGCTCTTCACCGACGCCGACGCGGCAACTCATGGCCAGCTTTCTGAGGCCCTGCTGCATCTGCTTGGTGCTCCCTCGAAACTCGACGACGTCGATCCGGATGTAGCGCGTGACGGCATCACACACGCCGTCACCGAAGTGCTCGAGGCTCGGTTGCGCAGCGGTCCGGTGATGCTTTCGATCACCGACTTGCACTGGGCCGATCCAGCGGTTCTGGCATTGTGCGAGCACCTGCTCATCGCCTTGGCGCGCAGCCCGTTTGTGCTGATTACTACGAACCGTCCCGACTCAGAACTCGTGTGGCCGCCGCACAGTACGCGTGCGGCTGTTGTTCGTTTGCCGCTCGAACCGCTCGGGCCAATTGCCGCAGCCCGCCTGTGTCGGGCAATCATCGGCGACGACGCCGACGAAGCCGTTGTGGCCACTATCTACGAGCGCTCCGGTGGTAATCCGTTGTTCCTTGAGGAGCTGGCCGTCCTAGTCGCCGACGGTGGCGACGTGGCAGCGTTGCCCGACTCGCTGCGTGCTGTGGTGGCTGCCCGCCTCGATCAGCTGCCGCCCGACCAACGTGCCGTTATCGACAACGCTGCGGTCCTTGGGCCTTCGGGAGCCGTCGCATCGCTCGAGCGATTTAGCGATGCGCTTGGACAGCACATGGGCCCAGGCGTGCTCGATGCATTGGCCGATCTTGGTCTGCTCGAGCTCGAGGGCCGGCGTTGGTCGTTCAGGTCTGATTCTGTGCGTGAGGTTGCATATCAAACGCTCACCAAGGCAGTGCGCGCAGCGCGGCATATGGGCGTCGCCACGGTGATGGAGTCGCGCCAGGTGAGCCCCGACGAGGTGGCGCACCACCTTGCTGCGGCGGCCGAACTGGTTGCTGAAATTGGCCCGGTCGAGCTTGTGCCAGCCGATATCAACGAGCGGGCACTTGTGGCGCTCGAAGCAGCCACCGACCGCGCTGTCGAGCAAGGAAACCTGCGGCTCATTGTGCGCTACTCATCACGCGCTATTGAATTGCTTGAGCTCATGGGGCTTCCCGAAAAGACCCGTGCTCGACGCGCCGAGCTGCGCCTCAGTCGACTTGATGCATTGATCGGACGTCGGCAGCTCGAGCGTGCGCGCGTCGAGTCTGATTCGATGCTCACCGAAGCAATGGCCGCTCACGATCAAGCCACCGAGGCATGCGTGCGTCGTGCCCGCGGTTTGATCAGTCAAGTCGAGGGAGACCTCGCTACAGCTCGTAGGCAACTGGGCGAAGCGGTTGCGATCTTCCGTCAACTCGACGATCCGCAGCAGTTGGCCGACACGTTGCGCGCCCGCGGATTCCTCGAGTTATTCGGCGGTTCACTTGCCGATGCAGAGTGGTTGTTCGGCGAAGCCGAGGGCCTCTATACGACACTTGGTGATCGGCGCGGGCTGAGCAACATCGAGCAGCACCGCGGCTTTATGTCGTTCTTGGGTGGCGACATCAACCTTGCCGAGCAACGCATCAACAACTCGATCGTTGCGATGACCGAGTTGGGCGATCGCGCGGGTCTTGGTTGGGCGTATGGGGTGCTGGCGTTTATCCACTTCTATAACCGCAGATTTGCCGAAGCCGAAGCGCTCGCCACCCAGGTGCGAGCCGAGGCTCGCGAGCGCGGCGACGAATGGGCCGAGAGCATCATGATGTCGTTGCTCGCAAACTTGCGTCTCTGGTCGGGCCAGATCGAGGCTGCGGCCGTTATTGCCGAGCAGGCTCGGAACAAGTTCAAGCGACTTGGCGATGGGTTCGGCCTGCGCCAGGCGCTTACCGTGTTGGGTCGCACGCAGGTTGCGATGCGCGATCCCAACGTGTCGCGTACAACCGAGGCATTGTTGGCCCAGACCGGCGATCTCGATCAACCGGCGTTTCCGCTGCTTGCCGCTGCGGGCATCGCGATGCACGCTGGCGATGGCAAGACCACTGTGTCGTTCGCCGAAGAAGCCGGTCGTCGCATCATCGAGACATTTGCTGATCCCAATGAGTCGCGGGTTGTTCTTGCTGTCGGCCTCGCTCAGACGGGTCGATACGACGAAGCCCACACGGCGCTTGCTCAGGTAGACATCGGGCCCGATGAGCACCCGTTTATGCAGGCGGCCGTGGCGCTGGTGGCTGCGTTGCAGGGACGTTCGGGCGAGGCCATCGAGGCCGCCACGCGTGTGTCTAGCGCTGGTGGCCATACCTATCTCGACGGCGTCATTGCTGGGGTCGCTGCAGGTGCATCGGCGGCAGCCGAAGGCGATACCGCTGCCGCTCATATGTGGCTCGAGCGGGCGGTGGCGTTGGCCACAGCTACCCAAGATCAGGTCGCTACCGCACTTGCGCTCTGTGTTTACTCGCATGTTCTTGGCGTCGCTCACGAACGCGGAGTCGGCGCTGTCGATGCACTGGGACCCGGTTGGCTCTCGGTGGTAGATGCGCTCCCGAAGCTGCGCGAAACTGTCGCATGACTTGGCTACAGCCATCGGCCTCGGCGCTCATCGAACATCGCGCGCCGCTCGCTGAACGTGTGAACGAAATCACCACCAAGGCTGCAGCAGCGGCACCAGGTCGCACCGGCGAACTCGCCCGCATCCGGGTACAGCAGTTGTTGTGCGCTCCGTGGCACGAGTCATTGCCTACCGACCTCACGCCCGCCGAGCTCGCAGCATTGGCGGTTGTCGAGCAGTTCATCGTCGATGTGCATGGCCTCGACGACGCCACGTTTGCAGCGTTCTCCAACCACTACACACACGCCGAGCAGATGGGACTGTTGTTTCACCTAGCCCTTCTCGATGGGTTCACCAAACTCGATCTCCTCGCCCCGAACCCGGTCGACTAAGCAAGGCAGACGCAGATGTCCACATCACCACGTATGCCGTCAGCCTTCAACGAAGAGGTCACTTCGTATGGCGGCATGTTGTATCACCAGCCCGAGCTAGTGGGTCTGTACGCCACGCTGTATTCGCAGTTCTGGAGCCATGGCGTGCTCGACCAACCCACCAAAGAAGTGGTGCGGCTGCGAAATGCGCGCACGATTGATTGCGGGTATTGACGCAATGTTCGCTTCGCGGTCGCGAAGCAACACTTGGTTACCGAAGAGATTGCCGAGATGGTCGACGACAACTTCGAGACCAGCGCGCTCACACCGAGGCATAAGGCAGCGCTTGCGTTCTCCGATGCGTTCTTTGCCGCTGCTGGCCCGCCACATGAAGCTGCGCAGGCGGCCATCTCAGCGCAGTTCTCCGATGCCGAGCTCGCTGAGATGGGTATTGGCCTCGCGCTGTTTCATGGCTTCAGCAAGTTGCTCATCGCCTTGGGAGCCGAGCCTGAACAGATGGATATCACCATGCTGCGAACCCCTGGTTCACCCAGCGAAAAGTAGATCTCAATGTTGAACACCGAGCGATATTCCACGGGGTTGATCATTGGTCGGTTCAATCCGCCACATCTTGGCCATTCGTTCATGATCGATTGGGCTGCGCAGCGCACTGATCAGTTAGTTGTGTTCGTCAACACGCGCGATGGCGAGCTCGTGCCGGGCTATCTCCGTGCCCAGTGGCTTGCCGAACTGCATCCTCACGTTTCGGTCGTTGAGGTACGCCACGATCTCGACAACGACTTCAATAACGAAGAGTTATGGGCCAAGTGGATGCTGCTGCTTCGGTCGCGCTGGCCGCACGAGACCGGACCCCAGGTGGTCTTTAGTAGCGATGCATACATCGCCGAACTCGCCCGACGGTTTGATGCGCAAGCGGTTGTGGTCGATGCCGATCGAGTCAACGTGCCCATCAGTGCTACCCAGATACGCGAAGCGCCAGCCGATCATCTCGACCGGCTGGCGCCTTCAGTGCGTGCCTGGGTCCAGGCCAATTTGTTGTAGTTGCCGCGAACGGCAGTTGTCACTTACCTGGCTGAGCGAGAACGCGCAGGTATGGCTTCACGGTGGTCCAACCCTGTGGGAACAACTGCTTGGCTTCGTCGTCTGTCACAGCGGCACCGATGATGACATCGCCACCAGCGGTCCAGTTAGCAGGCGTTGCAACCTTGTACTGCGCGGTGAGCTGCAACGAGTCGATGACGCGAAGGATCTCTTCGAAGTTGCGGCCGGTTGAGGCTGGGTAGGTGATCTGCAGCTTGACCTTCTTGTCTGGGCCGATCACGAACACCGAGCGCACTGTCTGCGTGTCGTTGGCGTTGGGGTGGATCATGTCGTACAAGTTGGCAACGGTCTTGTCGGTGTCGCCGATCATTGGGAAGTTCACGGGGGTTCCCTGGGTCTCGCCAATGTCGCCTTCCCACTTGAGGTGGCTCTCAACAGAGTCGACCGAGAGGCCGATGACCTTTACGTTGCGCTTGTCGAACTCAGGCTTGATCTTGGCTACGTAGCCAAGCTCGGTGGTGCACACTGGGGTGAAGTCTTTGGGGTGGCTGAAGAGCACGCCCCAGCTGTCGCCGAGCCATTCGTGGAAGTTGATGTCGCCCTGTGTTGTTGGAGCGTCGAAGTTTGGTGCGGTATCGCCAAGACGAACAGTCATGGTGGGTTCTCCTCTGTGAGTGGTTGCCCGGGCATGCGATGGCTCGAGCGCTGCTTTGGCGCATACGCTACGTGCAATTCCCGACTAATCCACTCAAGAATTACGAGACAGGTCTTTTCGAATCGTCAAACAAGCGTTGCATCTAGGGTGAGCGCATGAGTGTTGTCGTGTCTCTTGCCGAACTTCCCGCAGCTATCGAGCGCCAGATCGGCTGGTGCTATTTGCTCACCGTCTCTGATCAAGGCGGCGCTCGAGCGGTGGCGATTGCTCCGGTATGGGTTCACGAATCGAGTGCGCTGAGTGCCGAGGTCGGTCGGCGTACTGCCGAGAACGCGGGGGCTCGTCCGTCGGTATCGATGGTGTGGCCGCCCGCAGACCCCTACGGCTACAGCCTCATTGTCGATGGCACCGTGCAGGTGCACGACGTGACCATCACCTTTACGCCAACCAGCGCGGTGATGCATCGGCCAGCGATTGCTCTCGACGAGGCTGCCGAGGGCTAGGCGTTGGCTCCGTTGGCGTTAGCCGATTCGCAGAGCGAATGCGGGGCGATCGTCGGGGCGAATGGGTAACTCGACGAGATCGCCCGATCGGTGCAGTAGACCGCTGTAGCCGAGCAGTTGCACGGGCCCTTCGGGTAGGCCGGTGATGACGAGTTCGCGGCCCGAAGGTTGACCCATCACGATTGCGTATGTCTCGCCCTCGGTGCCAGTGGTGACTCGTACAACATGGCCTTCGTTCGTGGACAGCGTTGAGGTGGGGTGTGGTTGCGTTGAGTAGATGGCGGCGCCGTTCACCTTGAGCCATTGGCCAATGTCGAGCAGACGCTGTTGCTGGGCGAATGGAATCTCGCCGCTTGCGGTGGGGCCAACGTTGAGTAACAGGTTGCCGCCATCGGCAACGACGTTGATGAGCAACTGAATCAAGTCGCGAGATGACATGTAGGTGGACTCGTCTTCGATCTGGTTGTAACCGAAGCTCGTGCCAACGCCGCGGCACCACTCGAACGGCTTGTCGTTGCGAATGAACCCGAGTGCGTATTCGGGCGTGATGTAGTCGGCATGCGAAGTACCGAGAGCAACACCGATGGGGTCGAAACGATCGTTGATGATTCCGTTGGGGTTGCCGTTGTAATAGTCGGCCATCAACTGCGCTGCGCCTTGGCCGAAACCGGGGAAGCCCACGTCGTTCCAGATCAGGTCGGGCGCATATCGCTCGATGAGTTCGTAGTAGTGGCCCAAGGCGTAGTCGCGGTATTCGTCGCTCTGCGGGACTGCGGCGAAGATGGTTTCCCAACTGTTGTAACCAAGGCCTTGGAAGGTGAGGTCGAGGCCGCCGCAGTAGTACATGCCCATGCGGATGCCGACGGATCGAATGGCATCAAACGCGTCGCCCACAATGTCGCGTGGCGATGTCCAAGCCGACCCCTTGTACGGATTCGTGAACTTGCTCGGCCAGAGCAGAACACCATCGAGGTGCTTTGTTCCCATCACGCAGTATTTCGCGCCTGCGGCAGCGAACAGGTCGGCCCAACGCTGCGGCTGCCAACCCGCAGATGCTTCGTAGAACTCGGCGACGAACTCGTCGTAGGGCTTGTCGCCGTAGGTGGCGAGATGGTGCTTGTGAACCGACGAGCCTTCGCACGCGAGTGAGTTCATGTACCACTCTGAATATGGGCACTCGGTGAACGCGATGTAGTCACCCTTTTCGCGAGCCAACGTGAACGGATCATCGTTGATTGGCGCGTACGCCGGCACCGACGATGGGTAGTAATGCACGAACACGCCAAACTTGGCTTCGCCAAACCATTGGGGCACAACGTGTTGCTGTAACGACTCGAAATCGGCGGTGAAGTCTCCCATGGCGGCGACATTACAGATCGGGTGAGGTCGCTCAACGAACCGTCAGTGCGGCGTGGCGCGCGCCCCTTGAGGTGAAATATCCTCCGTGCATGAACATCGAAGGTGAGTACATCCCCAGTAGGTCGAAATGGGTCAGCGACCAGATCGATGCCTACGAAGCTTCTGGCGGCATAGAGGGCAACTCGCTGTTCGACACCGGTATCCCAATTATCGTTGTCACGATGCGCGGCCACCGCAGCGGCAACGTACGCAAGATCGCGCTCATGCGAGTAGAGCACGAGGGCCAGTACGCGCTTGTGGCTTCAATGGGTGGCGCACCCAGCAACCCGGGTTGGTATAAGAACCTGGTTGCCGATCCCGACGAAGTGTTCGTGCAAGACGGCCCTACTCCGGTTGCCGTCTCGGTGCGCGAAGTGTTCGGTGAAGAACGTGCGCTGTGGTGGCAGCGTTCGGTTGCGGTGTATCCGAGTTACGCCGACTACGAAGCCAAGACCGACCGGATCATTCCGGTGTTCGTGACCACCAACCGCTGATCCCGCTCAGGCGGCAGCAGTCTCAAGACCGACAGCATCTGTTGGTGTCTGCTGGGTGACCAACACAACGCCGGCGATCACCACGAGTCCACCGAGTACCTCAGTAAGCGTGGGGGCGTTGCCCAGAATGACCCACGCAACGATCACGCTGGTTGGCGTGACCACCGTGCTGATTGACGCAGTAGTTGTGGCTGACACCACCGTCATCACGCGCGCCATCGCAAAATAGATGAATGCCGAGCTTGCTGACCCCAGCCAAATCACGGCGATCCATGCCTTGATCGACAAACTCGTGAACTCGTGCAGGCCGGGTATGTCGATGACCAAGATGAATACTGCGCCGATCACGGTGCCCGGGGTGTTGAGCCACCATGGGTCGTAGCGATGGGCGATGCTGCGCGTTGCCACCGTGACGCCCGCCCAGGTGAGCGTTGAGAGCATCACGGCGAGCATGCCGGTAACGGTGGATCCTGTGTGCGCGCTACCTCCAGCGATTCCAATAGCTGCGCACCCGGCAGCAGCCAGTGCTAGGCCGACCACTTGAGGGCGCCTGAGACGATGATGCAAGAAGACGACTTCGCCGATGGCGACCATCACGGGAAAGGTGGCCATGATCACCGACGCGATGGCAACCGACACGTGCATCTGTCCCCAACTGAACAGGAGATGAAAGACCGCCGAGCCACCAAAGCCGCAGAGCAATACTCGTACGCGATCGGCGGGCTCAATGGGTCGCCGCCGATGGGGTGAGCGCATCACTACGGCTGTGAACACCAACGCCGAAACGACCACGCGACCCGTGGCAAGGCTGAGCGGGGATATCTCTTTGAGAGCGAGCTTCACGAGCGTGAATGCCACGCTGCCGAAGGCAACGGTCATCGCCAACAAGATGTACGCAGTGCGCCGTGACGATGGCGAAAGAGAGACGGACGACGACGACATAAGGGGGCGCGTCCGACGATAACCAGTTGGTGTCGGCTGGCCGCTGCATGATGCCAATGTTCGAGGACAACATCTCAGCAGCAGAGCGCGAGCGACGCGTGTCGCTCGCGCTCTGGCTATTTCACGGACCGGTGAAGGCTGCGCCTGTCGGGCGCTGATCGCCCTTGAGGTTGGCCAAACGCTCGGCTTCGCGGTTCTTCACTTCGGCGCGTGACACCACTTGGTGGTGCACTTCGTCGGGGCCGTCGGCCAGACGCAGCGTGCGCTGGCTGTGCCACATGTCGGCCAGCGGGAACCACTGCGAGATGCCGGCGGCACCATGCATCTGGATGGCTTCGTCGATGATGTCGCAGCACTTCTCAGGAACCATTGCCTTGACGGCGCTGACCCAGACGCGAGCCTCGGCGTTGCCGAGGGTGTCCATTGCCTTGGCGGCGCGGAGCACCATCAGACGCATTGACTCGACGTCGATACGTGCACGCGACACGATCTCCATGTTCTTGCCAAGGTTGATCAGCCGCTTGCCAAAGCCTTCGCGTGACAGACCACGATCGACCATCATCTCGATGGCGCGCTCGGCGGCACCGATGCTGCGCATGCAGTGATGGATACGACCAGGCCCAAGACGAAGCTGCGAGATCTCAAAGCCACGGCCTTCGCCGAGCAAGATGTTTGACTTCGGCACGCGCACATCGGTGAAGCGGATGTGCATGTGGCCGTGAGGCGCATCGTCGGCGCCGAACACGTGCATCGGGCCCACGATCTCGACACCAGGTGTGTCGACCGGAATGAGAATCTGCGACTGCTGCTTGTAGGTGTCTGCATCGGGGTTGGTGCGCACCATCGTGATCATGATCTTGCAGCGCGGATCGCCTGCGCCCGAGATGTAGAACTTCTCGCCGTTGATCAGCCACTCGTCGCCATCGAGCACGGCGCTGGTCTGGATCTGCTTGGCGTCGGAGCTCATCACGCCCGGCTCGGTCATTGCATAGGCCGAACGAATCTCGCCGCGGAGCAATGGCTCGAGCCACTGCTTCTTTTGCTCGGGTGTACCGACGCGCTCGATGACTTCCATGTTGCCGGTGTCGGGTGCCGAACAGTTGAGGCATTCAGAGGCGAGGCTGTTCTTGCCGAGTTCGTTGGCGATGTACGCGTAATCGAGGTTGGAGAGGCCTTCGCCGGTCTCGGCGTTGGGCAGGAAGAAGTTCCACAAACCCAGTTCGCGGGCCTTGGCCTTGGCGCCTTCGAGAAGCTCAAGCTGACCAGGCGCATAGCTCCAGCGGTCGGCGCGGTTCTCGCCGAGGCGGTAGTACTCCTCGGTGATTGGATCGACGACGTCGCGGATGAACGCGATAACCGCTTCATACAGCGGGCGAACCCCTTCGGACATCCTCAGGTCGAGGTCGTCCATATTGGCCATCTTCAGTGCGCCACCAACCATGTCATTTCTCCATTCGCTGAGCTACAAGCAGTTGGCTCACCGTACCCCGATGTGCCGTTGAGTCAGGTATTGCGCTCGGTAGTTCGAAATACTGGGCTTGATGTCGGCAGTGACGACAGGCAGCAGGCATCGGTTGGCTGCTCGTACCTGTTTGGTTATTGTTCACTGCATTGCCCGCCAACTATTGAGGCACCCGACAGGCACCCGAGAGGCCCCCGATGACCATCATCCACACCAGTCCGCTGCCCGATGTCGAGATCCCGGCTTCAACCATCACCGCTCATGTGCTTCGCCATGCTGCGGCGAAGCCAGATCTCGTGGCTATCCGCGACATATCTGGCGCCACCTCGTACACCTTTGCTGAGCTGAGCAAGGCAATCCATTCGCTTGCAGGCGGGCTGCAAGCTCGCGGCTTTGGCACCGATTCGGTGCTTGGCCTGATGGCCCCGAACCTGCCCGAATATGCCGTGGTGTTTCATGGCGCTGCAGTAGCCGGTGGTGCGATCACCACCATCAACCCCACCTACGGCGCCGACGAAGTTCGGTTCCAACTCAACGACGCGGGAGCCACCATTCTGGTGACGGTGCCGGCCTTTCTTGAGACGGCGATTGCCGCCGCCAAAGGCACTGCAGTCACCGAGGTCGTCGTCATCGGCGAGGGTGCCGGGGCTACTCCGCTCAGCGAACTGTTCGGTGATCCCATCGAGCAAGTTCCGGTCGACGTTGCTACACACACGATTGTGCTGCCGTACTCGTCGGGCACAACGGGGCTCCCCAAGGGCGTCATGCTCACGCACCGCAACTTGGTCGCGAACATCGAGCAGTGCTCGGTCACCATGCAGTTCGCCTCCGACGACATTGCCTTGGCTGCGCTGCCGTTCTTCCACATCTATGGCATGCAAGTGCTGATGAACCAACTGCTCGCCAACGCCGTTACGGCAATCACCATGCAGCGGTTCGATCTTGTCGAAGCGCTTGGTGCCGTGCAGAACCTGAAGATCACTCGTTTCTTTGCGGTGCCGCCGATGATTCTCGGGCTCGCGAAATCTCCTGTGGTCGATGACTTCAATCTGTCATCGCTCACCCAGGTTTTCTCGGGTGCGGCCCCACTTGGTGCCGACATTGCCGCCGAGGCAGCGGCTCGAATCGGCTGCGAGATCGTGCAGGGTTACGGCATGACCGAGCTCAGCCCGGTGAGCCACGCCACGCCCGAGGGCCAGTATCGGCCCGGCACCAGTGGTATCACGTTGCCGAACACCGAGTGCCGCATCGTCGATCCCGAGTCGGGCCAAGACGTAGGCGTGGGCGAGCGCGGCGAGTTGTGGGTTCGCGGTCCACAGGTGATGCAGGGGTATCTCAACAATCCGTCGGCCACTGCGGCAACTATCGATGACGAAGGATGGCTGCACACGGGCGACGTTGCCATCATCGACGAACACCATCACATGAGCATCGTCGATCGCCTCAAGGAGCTCATCAAGTACAAGGGCTTCCAGGTTCCGCCAGCCGAGCTTGAGGCCTTGATCATCACGCATCCCAAGGTTGCCGATGTCGCTGTCATTGGTGTTCCCGACGACGAAGCAGGCGAACTTCCCAAGGCCTTCGTGGTGCCGCGTCCGGGCGAGACCATCACGCTCGAAGAAATCCAAGCGCTCGTGAAAGAACATCTTGTGAGCTACAAGCAGATTCGTTTGCTGCAGATCGTCGATGCCATTCCCAAGAGTGCGTCGGGCAAGATTCTTCGACGCGAGCTACGCGCCCTCTAATCGGCGCGGATGCTGTTAGGTGGCGCGAATCAGCGCGAGCAGAGCTGCCGATGCAGCAGCGAGCTCGGTGGCGTTGTGCGCTACTGCGGCCACGTAATGATCGGGGCGCACGATCACAGCGCCACCGCGGGGTAAGGCGCTGGGCAACGTAGCGATGGGCACTTCCACAATCGCGGCGAGGCCGGCCCATTGTGATGCAATGCCCGCAGCTGTGGACAGGTCGTCGACAATCACGGCGAAGTCGTTGCCGAGCAGTTCGTCGAGTGGGCGTTCGCCAATCGTTGGTTGCGGTAGCTGTCGCCCGATGGCCGGGTGGGTGCCGTACAGCACGCCGTGTTCGAGAATTGGAAAGGGTCGGCTGCCGCCGTATGCGGCACCGAGTCCGTCGCCCTCGGACTGGCGCCCCGAGAGCTGATCGATGAGCCGGCCGGTGTCTACAGCGTGTGCCACAAGGCCAGCAGCGTGTGGCAGTCGCTCTTCGTCGTAGGTCTCCAGCAAGGCGGCGCCCGCTAGGCCACGCGCGATGAGGTCGAGCTTCCAGACAAGGTTCACGCAATCGCGAATTCCGGCACACAGACCTTGCCCAAGAAATGGGGGAGTCTGGTGACACGCGTCGCCGGCGAGAAAGATACGGCCCTGATGCATTCGCGATGCCACCACTGCGTGAAAGCGATACACCGCCGCACGAATGAGCCGGGCATCGGCGGGCGTAAGCCATGGCTGCAACAACTGCCACACTCGATCAGGGTCGATCATGTTGTCGCGGGTCTCACCATCGAGCAGCTGAAACTCCCAGCGCCGGTAGTTCTTGTGGCCGGGCACAAAGGTGGTGGGGCGAGCAGGGTCGCAGATTTGTTGCACGAACCGGGGGA
Source organism: Actinomycetota bacterium (assembly GCA_037139095.1). Taxonomy (GTDB): domain Bacteria; phylum Actinomycetota; class Acidimicrobiia; order Acidimicrobiales; family Ilumatobacteraceae; genus WLMZ01. Next base: position 1,196 of record JBAXHD010000007.1, on the reverse strand, counting down.
GTGTTGGCACAGCTCGGTTGAGCTCAACATCGACCACGAGCCAGCCTTGGTCGAAGCCTTGGTCGACGAGGTCGATGCCCAGCTGTTTACGGATCGGACTTGAAGCGCCGTCGGCAGCCACGAGCCAGCGCGCCGTATGCGATTGGGTTTCGCCGTTGAGCGTGGTCGCGTGAACGGTGACCGAGTGCTCGTCTTGCGAGACCTCGCCGACCTCGACGCCCAGTTGTAGATCGACCCCAGCAGCTCGAGCGCTCTCGCGCAGAAACGTTTCGAGTTGTGGCTGGTAATAGCTCACCGATGGGTGCAATCCGAGTGGCCATGCAAGGTCAACGGGAAGCTCAATACCGATGAGCTGTTCACCCTGTGGTGTCACGAACTCGGCGCCAAGAACCGGGGTGGTTATCTCGCGGAGACCGTCGAGTAATCCAGCGTGTTGAAACACACGTTGAATCTCGTCGTCCATCACGATGGCGCGCGGCAGGTCGTAGATCTCTGTAGCTCGCTCGAGCACGCGCACCGAGAGTCCGCGCTGCTTCAGCAGTAGGGCGGTCATCACGCCAACAGGGCCGCCGCCGACCACCACTACATCGAGATCAGTCATGATCGACTCCAGTTGTTGAGCCTCGAACGGCGGCATGGCGTTGACGTTTTTGTATCACATGCCCTAGTTTCGCAACCATTCTTCGCAGGCAGACTCGCGCTGCGGGCTTTCACTGGAAACGGGCGTGTTTGATGGCCTTGCATCGGCTTACTTCGATCACCCTTGGCGTTCCCGATGTGGCAGCATCGTCGGCGTTCTTCACCGAGTTTGGCCTTGACGCAACAACGGGTGGATGGCTTTCAACTCGCGATGGTGGCGAGCAACTGCAACTCGTTACATCGCCAACGCGCCAACTCAAGCGACTTGGTGTCGGCGCTACGGATGCCGACGACTTGTCGCGCATTGCGGCTCGCGTCGCATTGGTCGGCTTGGGATCAATCGTCGAGCACACCGCCGATCGTCTCGTGCTCACCGAGCCCGCCACGGGCTTGCTGGTCGAGGTGTCAGTTGCCGATCGGTATAGCGCTCCAGCGTCACCGCATTCGTTCAATCGGCCAGCGGGCGTCGAGCGATTCGATGTGCCTGCGCCAAGCGTGATGGCCAGTGATTCGGCGAAACCATCGAACCTCACTCACGTCGTCTACGGCACGCCCGA
>JBAXHD010000006.1:0-104086 GCA_037139095.1 Actinomycetota bacterium | reverse complement strand
TCTGCAGGCCCGCGCCGTGCGCGTCCAACCCTGGTTCAACGCTCGAGCCTCAAGTCCTTGAGCAAAGCGAATCTCTTCGTCGAAACGTCGCGAGTCGGCGGTGAGGGTTGATGTTTGGTTCGAACCGTGGCGACGGTATTCGTAGAGCGGTTGACGAACGGCGCGCAGGCGCGAACCGGCAAGCAGCATCGTGGCCATGTGCTCAAGATCGAGCATGAACTTCCAGTCGCCATTGAACGGCTCGGTGGCCAGCGAAGCGGTTCGATAACAAAGCGTGGGGCAGAACACGTAGTTGCCCGCAGCGATGCCAGCGAGACCGTGGTCGCCCACAACGTCGTGATCGGCAGCGGGTCGGCGGATGAGTTTTTTGGCGAGGTCGGGAAGTGATCGGGCAGGCAAGCCGTCGGCCCCGATGATGGTGGCATCGGTGAACACTGCGGCTGCGCCGCGATGCGCTGCCGCGGCAGCGAGTACTGCCTCTGCATAGCGAGGCAACAACCGATCATCAGAATGCAGCAAGGTCACGTAGGGCGTTGTGACGTGACGCAGGCATTCGTTCCAGTTGCCAGCAAGGCCGAGGTTCGCCACGTTGCGTACGTAGCGAATGCGGGGGTCATCAAGCGTGGCCACGAGGTCTGCTGCGGGTTCGGGCCCGGCGTCGTCGACCACGATCATCTCCCAGTTCGAGATGGTTTGTGCGAGAACGCTGTCGATCGCCTCGCGGAGATACCCGAGGTTGCTGTAGTACGGAAGAGCGAACGTGATCGCAGCTGGGGTAGTCACTGAGCGCCGAGGCTAATGCGCCCGCGTGAGCGCGTCGGGCTACGGCCAATTCTCCTAGGCTGAGTCGGTGACGTCGGAGCCGCAGCCATCAACCAGCGATGCCGCCTACGCCCAGCGGTTACAGCGGCTGTCGGCGCGTGGTGGCCGACTGCGTAAGGTCATCGATCCGCAGATCCCATATCGATGGAATCTGCGGCGCATGCGCCCGGGCTTTGTGCTTGACATCGGTTGCGGCATCGGCCGTAACTTGGGGCATCTCAACGGCCACGGCGTCGGCGTGGATCACAACCCCACCAGCGTTGCTGCGTGCGTCAGCGCCGGCCTCACCGCCTTCTCGCCCGACGATTTCGAGCAAAGCCGATACGCGGCAAGCGAAACGTTTGACACCGTGCTCTTGGCGCATGTGATTGAGCACATGACCGAAGCCGAAGCGCACGAGCTCATCAGTACATATCTTGCCTACCTTCGGCCCGGCGGACGAGTGATTCTGATCACCCCGCAAGAACGGGGTCAAGCGAGCGATAGCACCCATGTGCGCTTTATCGATCACACCGCGGTGCATGGCCTTGCGGGCCAACTCGGCCTCGGCGTGGTGGCGCTGCGTTCGTTTCCGTTGCCACGTGTTGCTGGTCGGGTGTTTACGTACAACGAGACGGTTGCAGTACTCGCGTAAGGCGTTAACGCTTCGGCAAACGAAGCCTGTCGAAACCCTCTGCGCTTGAGCAGGGAAGGGTCTATCGCCTCGAGGGCAGGGACTAAGGACCCAAGCGTCGCTTCCGCCGACCTTCATAGCCTGCAAGTACGTCCAAGGTTTGCGAGATGTCATGGCTATGCGAGACGGTTCAACGACAGCCGTTTGCCGCCCACCCTTGGTGGTCAGCGACTCTCAAGGAATTCTCAAGATCCACACATTTGGTGTTCGCCGCTCAAGCAGCGCCTCATTTGTGTCGAAACACCTCTCAGATGGTTTTCGAGAAGGATTTGCTATGAGGCGACTCGCCCGCATTTGGAGAATTGTTGTCACCTTCGCTGTAGCGATGGCAGTGACTGGTGGCGCCTTCGCGACCGACGCATTTGCCGACGCAGCGCCACCGTTCATTCCCCCCGATGCCGATTGGCTCATGACGGTCAACTACTACCGCGAGATGGCCAACCTGCCGCCGGTAGCAGCCGACTCGGTGTTATCCGCGGGCGCCTACAACCACTCGTGTTACATGCTTCAAAACGGAATCAGCCACGACGAGCTTCCTGGCTTGCCTGGCTATACCCCCAGCGGTGACTTCGCTGGCAACCACGGCAACGTTGCGGTGTCAAGCGCTTACAACGCCACCGCCCGCTCGCATATTGAGCTGTGGATGACGGGGCCATTCCACGCAATCGGAGTTCTCCGCCCGAATCTGAAGACGGTTGGTTTTGGAAAGTGCGATGATCCGTCGACACCGCTGTGGCATTCGGGTGCAACGCTCGACATCATCAGCGGCCTCGGGCCACAGGCGCCACAAATCGTACCTATCACGTTCCCGGGCAACGGCACCACTACCAACCTTGATCACTTTGTGGTCGAGACCCCAGATCCGTTGGGCTTTTGCGGATGGAGCGGCTCCGCTGGTTTGCCAGTGATCGTGCTGATGCCAGAGGCGCTGGGCTCAGCGCCATCGGCGACGATGCGCAGCGGAAGTAGCAGCAGCAACCTCGAGGTGTGTGTGCTCTCGCAGTACAACACCACGGGTACGGCCCAAGCGATTTTGGCTGGCAACAACGCAGTCGTTGTGATCCCTCGCAGCCGGTTGGCCACCGATAGCTACACCGTGTCGGTCACTTCACGTGCTCGCATTGTCGGCTGGACGTTTGCGGTGGATCCCGCGGCGTCCACGGGTGTGGAGCCTGTACCAACGACGGCCCCTCTCGGCAGCGGTGGCGGACTGCAGCCCATCGTGCCCGAGCGACTTGTTGACACACGTTTGAACCTTGGCGCGAGTCGCCTTGCTGCGTCCACCACGAAGCGCATTCAGATTGCAGGCCGTGGCGGTGTTCCGGCCGATGCCCAAGCGATCAGCGCCAACTTCACCGTTGTCGGCCCCGAGGTGGCTTCGTACCTCAGCATTTGGAACTGCTCGGCGAGCCGGCCAACAGTGTCAACGCTGAACTTCGATTCGATGCAGACTGTTCCCAACGGAGCGAACGTGCCGCTTGATGCAACTGGTGGCGTGTGCGTGTTCTCGCCGTCAAGCACCGATTTGGTGGTTGACGTAAACGGCTACTTCTCGCCGACGGCAAGCGGGCATTTCGCCTCGGTGGCGCCGGCTCGTTTGATGGATACACGAAGCGGCCTCGGAGCACCCTCACGCCTTGATGCATTCTCGACCACGGTGCTTCGGGTGACCGGCGCTGAAGGTATTCCAGAAGGCGCTACTGCGGCGATGCTCAACGTGACCAGCGTGTACCCCGCCTACAACGGCTTCGTCACGGTGTACCCATGCGATGCGCCGAGACCAACCGTGTCGAGCCTGAACCCATCGGTATGGACGATTACCCCCAATAACGTCGTGACCCCGATAGCCGCCGATGGAACCGTGTGCATCTACACCTCGACTCCAGTGGATCTCGTGGTCGACATCACCGGGTCGGTGAATGCTGCAGCGACGCACGACTTCGTGCCGGCCGCACCATTTAGGCTCACCGACACCCGCGACCGTTCTCGGGTTGAGATGCAAGGCGGAGCGAACGGCCTCGTCGTGGCGCAGGGTCAGACCTTAGTTATTCAAGTGGCTGGCACCCGCGGGATTGCTGCCGGAGCGAAGGGCATCTCTGCCAACTTCACCGCCGTGGGCGCATCCACGTGGGGGTACCTCACCGTGTGGCCGTGTGGCGAGCGCCCCACCACCTCCGTGGTGAACTTCGGGCAACTCAACGCGATCGCCAACGGAGCGCAAGTGCCGCTGTCGGCATCAGGTCAACTGTGCGTGTATGCATCGAACCCAACCCACGTGATCATCGATGTCAACGGTTGGTGGATGTAGCCACCAACCGTGACTACATGTGGGTCGGGTCTGGTGCGTTGGGGTTGATGTTGTAACGACGGATCGCATCGGCCACCACGGCAGGCTGCAACGACCCAGTTGCGGCAAGGGCAGACAACGTGGCAACCACGATGTTCCCCGCATCGACCTCGAAGTGATGACGCAACGCTTCGCGTGTGTCGGAACGTCCCATGCCATCGGTGCCGAGCGAGATGAACTGTCGACCCGAAACGAATCGGGCGATCTGATCGGGCACCGCTTTCATGAAATCGGTGGTGGCGATGATTGGCCCCGGCGATTGATGCAGCAGGCTGGTCATCAACGAAACCCGAGGCGCTGACTCGGGGTGCAGGCGGTTCCAGCGTTCGGTAGCGAGCGCCTCTTCGCGCAGCGCTTTGTATGAGGTGGCTGACCACAACTCGGCGCCGACGCCGTAGAGCCTGAGCAGATCGGCTGCTGCAGCGCGGACCGCGCCTTGAGCCGAGCCCGAGAACAACAACGTGGCGCGCAGGTCGGCAGCGGGTGCTTCTGCGAATCGATACAGGCCGCGAACGATCTCTTCGTCAATGCCGTCGCGTTGGGGAATCGCGGGCATTGCGTAGGTCTCGTTGTAGAGCGTGAGGTAATAGAAGATGTCTTCGCTCTGCGAGCCGTACATGCGATGTAGGCCAGCGCGCACAATGGCGGCCACCTCGTACGCGAACGCAGGGTCGTACGCCTGGCAAGCTGGCACGGTGCTTGCGAGCACCAAGCTGTGACCGTCTTGATGCTGGAGGCCCTCACCCATCAAGGTGGTTCGCCCGGCAGTTGCGCCGAGCAAGAAACCCTTGGTGCGCGCGTCGGCTGCTTGCCAGATGAGGTCGCCCACACGTTGGAAACCAAACATTGAGTAGAACGTGTAGAAGGGCACCATCGGTACGCCGCGTGTTGCATATGCGGTGCCTGCGGCAATGAAGCTGGCGAGTGAGCCGGCTTCGGTGATGCCTTCTTCGAGAATCTGGCCGTCGCTGGATTCGGCGTATGACTGCAACAGATCGTGGTCGACGGGCTCGTACTTTTGGCCCTGCGACGCATAGATCTTGAGTTCGCGGAACAGGCCGTCCATGCCGAACGTGCGCGCTTCGTCGGGCACGATCGGAACAATGCGTTGACCAATGTGTGGGTCGCGGCACAGGCTGCGAAGGAGCCTCGTGAATCCCATGGTGGTGCTCACGGCAGCGTCGGCCGAACCGGCGCGCAGTTCGTCGAAGGCAGCATCGTCGGGAAGATCGAGGGCGCGACGAGTCTTGATGACGCGGCGCGGAATGCTTCCGCCAAGGGCGCGTCGGCGCTCGATCATGTATTGGTATTCGACGCTGTCTTCTGGCGGGCGGTAATAGGGGAGTGCGCCGTTATCGAAGGCGGTGTCGGGGATCTCGTCGCGAAGGAAGAGGCGATCGCGCAGGGCCATGAGCTGATCGGCGTTGAGCTTTTTGATCTGGTGGGTGGCGTTGCGACCCTCGACAGTGGGGCCAAGTGTCCAGCCCTTGATGGTCTTGCACAAAATGACAGTGGGGGCGCCGCTGCCAAGGTTGTCGACGGCGGCCTTATACGCGGCGTAGAGCTTGTGATAGTCGTGGCCGCCGCGAGGAAGGTTGAGCAGATCGTTGTCTGAGAGGTGCGCAACCATCTGGCGCAGCCGTGGGTCGGGGCCAAAGAAGTTCTCGCGAATGAAGTTGCCGTCTTCGACCGAGTAGCGCTGAAACTCGCCGTCGACGGTGTTGTTCATCTGATTCAACAACACGCCGTCGGTGTCGGCAGCCAAGAGGTCGTCCCACTTGGATCCCCAGATGACTTTGATCACGTTCCAGCCAGCACCGCGGAATGTGGCTTCGAGTTCTTGGATGACCTTGCCGTTGCCGCGCACGGGTCCATCGAGTCGTTGCAGGTTGCAGTTCACCACGAAGATCAGGTTGTCGAGCCGCTCTCGGCTGGCCAACGAAATAGACCCGAGCGTTTCGGGTTCGTCGCACTCGCCGTCGCCCAGAAATGCCCACACCCGGCTTTGGCTGGTGTCGTCAAGGCGTCGGTTGTGTAGGTAGCGATTGAACCGGGCCTGATACAGCGCAGTGAGTGGGCCAAGACCCATGCTGACTGTGGGGAACTCCCAGAAATCGGGCATCAGGCGAGGGTGCGGATAGCTGCTCAAGCCACGACCTTCGCGGCCGATCTCGCGACGGAAGTGGTCGAGATCGTTCTCGCTGAGTCGGCCTTCGAGAAATGCGCGGGCATAGACACCAGGAGCTGCGTGGCCTTGGAAGTACACATGGTCGCCGGCCATGCCGTCGTCTTTGCCGCGGAAGAAATGGTTGAAACCAATTTCGTAGAGGCTGGCGCTGCTGGCGAACGTAGAGAGGTGCCCGCCCACGCCCTCGGCGAGAGTGTTGGCGCGTACGACCATCATCGCTGCGTTCCAGCGGACGTAGGCGCGCACCCGTTGCTCAAGGTAGCTATCGCCTGGAAACCACGGCTCGCTCTCGCACGGGATGGTGTTGACATATGGCGTGCTGACAGTGGGCGGGAAGCTCACTTGGCTGGATCGCGCGTGCTCGAGCAGTTTGCTTAACAGGTACCGGGCTCGGGTTTTGCCGTGAACATCGATGACGGCATCGAGGCTGTCGAGCCATTCCTGAGTTTCGCCGGGATCACTATCGGGGAGTTGGTTGACGAATCCGTCAAAGATCATGCTGCTTAGTCTGTCAGGGTTATTGCTCGCTCGCGGTTACCTCTGCGCGACTCAACTGGTGGCAAGATCTACCCCGTGATTGAGGTCTTTACTGATGGTGCATGCCAAGGCAATCCCGGCCCGGGCGGATGGGCGTGGGCGGTTGCTCCCGATGGCTCGCCGTCGGGCTCGGGCGGTGCAGCGCACACCACGAATCAGCGGATGGAGGTGCAGGCCGTGCTCGAAGCGCTGCGCGAACTCACCGGCGACATCACCATCGTTTCTGACTCCACCTACGTGGTGAACTGCTTTCGTGACCGGTGGTGGGCGAAGTGGGAGCGCAACGGTTGGCGCAACTCGCAAAAGCAACCGGTTGCCAACACCGATCTGTGGATCCCGCTCATCGAACTGGTCAAGCTTCGCCAGCCCGCCTTTCGATGGGTGAAGGGACACAGCGGCAACCGGATGAACGATCTCGTCGACCAGCTTGCTGTCGCCGCAGCCAAAGGCCCGTTCGGCGTCGATGCTGTCGAGAGCACCGACGCTGGCGGACCACTCACGTTGTTCTAATTCGTCGCGTAATTCGTTGAGTGAAACGTCGCCGGAATCGTCGCCGAGCGCTCTCGTTGCCTAGCCTTGCCACCTATGGATCTCAACGGCGTTAGCGCAATTGTCACTGGTGGAGCTTCGGGTATCGGAGCCGCCACCGCTCGTCTTCTCGCCAGCAAGGGCGCGAAAGTGGTCGTGGCCGACCTGCAAGAAGATCGCGGTACGGCCCTCGCCAACGAAATCGGCGGCGCCTTCTGTCGCGTCGACGTCACCAAGACCGACGAAATCGTGAATGCGGTCGAGATGGCCAAGAGCATGGGCCCACTTCGCGTGTTGGTCAACTCGGCCGGTATCGGCTGGGCGCAGCGCACCATCGGCAAAGACGGCAGCTACGACTCGGCCGCCAACCTCGATGCCTTCAAGAAGGTCATCGCCATCAACCTCATCGGCACCTTCGATTGCATCCGCCTCGCAGCAACTGCGATGAGCGCAACTGAGCCGCTCGAGTACGGCGAGCGCGGCGCCATCGTGAACATTGCATCGGTTGCTGCGTTCGATGGTCAGATCGGCCAAGCCAGCTACTCGGCCTCGAAGGGCGGCGTTGTGGGCATGACCTTGCCAATCGCTCGTGACCTGTCGGCATCGGGCATCCGCGTCAACACCGTTGCGCCGGGCCTCATCGACACGCCTATCTACGGCCAGGGCGAGGGCAGCGAAGCGTTCAAAGCAAACCTCGAAAAGGGTGTGCTCTTCCCTCACCGTTTGGGCGAAGGCACCGAGCTGGCCAGCATGGTGGTCGAGTGCATCACCAACAGCTACATGAATGCCGAGACCATCCGGGTCGACGGCGGCATTCGTATGCCACCGAAGTGATCTGATTCGTCAGGTGGTGTAGTCGGCGTTGATGCGCACGTAGCCGTCGGTGAGGTCGCATCCCCACACGGTGGCCGTGCCATCGGCAATGCCAAGGCTCACATGAATCAGTACCTCGCTACCGCTGAGGTACCCGCTGAGTTGGGCGAGGCCGGCTGCATCTACCTGGTGAGGAAAGCACTCTTGTGTGCCAAACCGAATGACCACGTTCTGTTCGATGATGTCGGTTTCATCGCTGCATTTGCCGACGGCCATCGCTACTCGACCCCAGTTGGGATCGGCGCCATGAACCGCGGTCTTCACGAGCGGTGAGTTCACGATTGCTTTCGCTACACGCTTGGCTTGGGCGTTGTCGCGAGCGCCGTCGACTACAACCTCAATGAGGGTTTCGGCGCCTTCGCCATCGCGCGCAACCTGCTTGGTGAGCGACAGCGCCACATCGAACAACGCTGCTTCGAACGCAACGAGGTCTACCGAACCGGCCACGCCGCTGGCGAGCACAATGGCTGTGTCGCTGGTGGATGTGTCGGTGTCTACCGAAACGCAGTTAAACGTGCGGTCGATGACGCGACGGAAGATGGTGTCGAGCGATGTGGGGTCGATGTCGGCGTCGGTGAACATCAGCGTGATCAGTGTGGCCATATTGGGCTCGATCATGCCAACGCCCTTGGCGACCCCAACAACCACAGCGCTTGAACCGGCGATTGTTGCAGATGCAACTTTCTCGACGGTGTCGGTGGTCATGATGCCGGTAGCAACTGCGTGTGCGTCGTTGCCAGTGAAGGGCAATGACAACGAAGCCAGGCCGGCGCGAATGCGGTCCATCGGATACTGACGACCGATGACTCCAGTGGACGCGATCTGCACCTCGTGGGGGGCGCAGCCGAGAGTGTTGGCCACGCTGGCGACGATCTCGTGTGCATTAGCGAGACCCTGCTGGCCCGTAGCCACGTTGGCGTTCTTTGAGATGACAACCACGCCACGAGCACGATGCTGGGCGATGTTGGCCCGGCTCACCACCACGCTGGGCCCGCTAAAGCGGCTTTGGGTAAACACGGCTGCGGCAGCGCATGTGTGATCGGCGGCAACAACAACAAGGTCTGTGCTGGTGTCTTTGATACCAATGTTGGCAACGTGGCAACTGAAACCGCGGGGGAGCGAAAGCGACATAGTGCTGCTCATGTTAGATGCCCGTGGTGTTTGTTAGCGGGTGCCTTTTGGGGTCTCGGCCAGGCCAGCCCCGACGGCCGAGAAGATGTCACCGAGCGCATCGACCTGAGCGGGTGTGAGCCGATCGATGAGGTGTGTGCGCACGCTGTGAACGTGGTCGGCGACGGCTGCTTTGAACGCCGCAAGGCCTGCGGGCGTGATGGAGGCGAAGGTGACGCGCCGGTCGTTGGTGCACTGGGCTCGGCTGACGTAGCCAGCCTTCACGAGGCCATCGAGGCGACGGGTGAGGCCACTCGGCGAGAGGTTGAGTTGCTCGGACAGATCGCACATGCGCACCCGGCCATCGGGTGCCTCGCTGAGCAAGACCAGCACCTCGTAATCGCCGAGCGAGAGGTGGTGAGGCGCGAGTCCGTGCTCGAGGGCGGCGTGCAATTGATTGGTGGTTTCGATATAGGCCCGCCACGCTCTCATCTCTGCGGGGGAGAGCCATTTCGTTGCCATGTCGAAGACACTAACAATTCTCGCCAGCAATAGTTGCGATCGCAAATGATTGCGCTTACAATAGTTCGCATCGCAACTAATTAGGAGAACGCTCATGTCCATCACAGCTCACACTGACAACAACCCCGGTATCGCCCCTGGCGTCTGGACGATCGACCCATCGCACTCAACTGTTGGCTTCGTTGTGCGTCACCTGATGGTGGCCAAGGTGCGTGGCCGCTTCGGTGCATTCACCGGAACCGTCACCATCGCCGACAACGTGCTCGACTCACGCCTCGAGGCGTCGGTTGAGATGACGTCGGTTGATACTGGCGACGCTGGCCGTGATAGCCACATTCGTGGTGGCGACTTCTTCGATGTCGACACGTTCCCCGCGATGACCTTCGTCAGCACGTCGCTCGAAGCCGCTGGCGGCGACTATGCGCTCCACGGCAACCTGACGATCAAGGGTGTGGCCAAGCCGGTCACGTTTGCATTGGCGTTCGACGGCATCGCCACCGACCCGTGGGGCAACACCAAGGCTGGTTTTTCGGCCACTGCCGAGATCAACCGCAAGGACTGGGGCATTGAGTGGAATGCCGCGCTCGAAGCGGGTGGCGTACTGGTTGGTGAGAAGGTAAAGATTCAACTCGACATCGAAGCCGCCAAGGTCTGACGAGTCAGCTTCAAGAAAAGGAACCATCGCTATGGCCAGTGTCCAACGTCTGAACCATGCAGTGCTCTGGGTACGCGACGCACGTATCTCCGCAGAGTTCTACTGCGACGTGCTCGGGTTCGAAGTCGTCACCGACCTTGGGCCTGGCCAAGCGATGTTCCTGCGGGCCAGCGGCTCGGGAAACCACCACGATCTCGGCATCTTTAGCCGAGGCGCGGCGGCGGCTTCACCCGCTCGCGGTTCGCTCGGCTTGTACCACTTGGCTTGGCAAGTAGACACCATCGACGAACTTGTTGAGGTTCAAGAACAGTTGCGGGCGCGCAATGCCATTGTGGGCGCTTCCGATCACGGCATGTCAAAGAGCCTCTACGCGGTTGACCCCGATGGCATCGAGTTCGAGGTGGTGTGGATGGTTCCTCGCTCGAGCTGGGAAAGCGATCGCACGGTGGCGCTCGATCTCGGCGGTGAAGTACGTCGCTGGAGCGGTGTGGCAACGGCGGCAGAAGCTATACAACGACTCTGAGTTGCTGCCGGCTTCAGCTGGCGGCGTTGAGATACTGCAGCACGGCCTCGCCGCATCGGCGACCAGAGAACAAGGCTCCCTGAATCGAAGCCGTGTCGCGATGATCGCCGCAGACGAACAAACCGTTTTCGAGCGAGACGGCCTTCTTCGGATTGAACGGCGGGTTCTGATTGGGCTGGCCGTGGGCAATGCGGTACGTGCGCAAGTGCCGCCACGAATCGACTTGTGTGCCCCACCAACCGCGTAGTTGTTTGCGGGCAAGTGCCTCAAGGTCGCCATCGGTGACGCCAGGCATCGCAACCGCAATGAGGTGTTGACCCGCTGGCGCATACGACGGTGCGATGTTGCTCATCACTGCAACGTTGAGGGCGGGCCCGGTGTTGTCGGCATCGAGCACAATGAATCGTTTGTTGGTTGGGGCGACATCGGCTGCGAAGTACACGCAGCCAGCCGACTGCGAGGCCACAGGCGGCAACGACAGCAGCGCACTGGCAGCTGGCCCTTCGGTTGCGACCACAATCGCCCGCGCGTTCACGGTGCTGCCGTCGGCAAGTGTGACGCTGCCAGAACTCACTGCTGACACGGGCGAGTTGAGCCTGATAGTTCCTGGAGCAAGACCGGCTGCCATCTGTGCAGGAATTGCGCCCATGCCCGTTGCAGGCACCGCTGAGTCGCCCTCGGACAACGAACGGAAAATCACTTCGAATGCCCGGTTCGAGGTGTGCATCGAAGGGTCGAGCTGAATGCCTCCGATGAGCGGGCGCAGGAAGCGATTGATCATCGTTGTTGAGAAGCCCTGCGATTGCAGCGAAGCGATCGTTGACGTGTCGGGCCCGCCGAGCAACGATCGAATAGAGCGACGACGAACTCGAGACCGGAGCAACGCAATGCGCAGCTTGTCGATCGGCGACCCGATGGGTGCGAGAGCGGTGGCGAGCGCTTGTGTCGGCCGCCGAAATGGATCGCTGACCACGTGGCCGCGACCCTTGGTCCACACCAGCGCACCTGGTTCGAAGTTCTGCAGATCGAGTGCGGCGAGATCGAGCTGCCGTGGCAGTTCGGGATACGCAGTGAGGAGCACTTGGAATCCGCGATCGAGCAAGAAGCCATCGACATGGTCGGTGCGCACGCGACCACCCACACCATCGGACGCCTCGAGAAGAGTCACTGATTTGCCGGCAGCGGTGAGCGTTCGCGCCGCTGCGAGGCCGGCGAGGCCAGCCCCAACGATGGCAACGTCGGTCATGCGGCCGCTCTACCAAGGATGCTGCGCAGCGCGTGTTCGAGCGTGTCGTGCTGGAACGAAAAGCCATTCTCGAGCAGCACCTTAGGCAACACCTTTTGGCCGGTGAACAGCAATGCATCGGCGAGTTCTGTGCCGAGCAACAGCTTGGGCCCAAACTTGGGGATGGGCAGCACGGTGGGCCGATGCAGCACCTTGCCGAGGGTTTTCGTGAACGCGCCCTGAGTGACCGGTGTCGGCGCAGTGAGGTTGACGGCGCCGTGCACTGGAGCGGTGAGCAGGTGGATGATGGCGCGCACTTCGTCGTCGAGAGCAATCCAACTTTGCCATTGGCTGCCGTTGCCAAACTTGCCGCCGAGACCCAACTTGAACAGCGGCAATTGCTTCGCCAATGCACCGGCTGACTCGGCCAACACAATACCGGTTCGCAGATGTGCAACGCGAATGCCGGCTTCGCTGGCTGCCGCAGTGGCGGCTTCCCATTTCACGCAGAGGTCGGCCAAGAAGCCGCTGCCGACGCTGCTGTGTTCGTCGAGTTCTTCGTCGCCGCGTGCGCCGTAGACGCCGATGGCGGAGCCCGACAGAAACACTGCGGGCTTGCGCTCGAGCGACGCAATCGTTGACGCCAACAGTTCGGTGCCGAGCACGCGGCTGTCGACGAGCTCTTTCTTGTACTCGGCGGTCCAACGGTGATCGCCGATGCCGGCACCTGCGAGATGCACCACAGCATCGACGCCTTCGAGTGCAGCGGTTTCGATGGTTCCGTCGGTGGGATTCCAGCGCGCCTCGCCGGGTCGCGGAGTTCGCCGCACGAGTCGAGTGACATCGTGCCCGTCGGCGCTGAGCCTCTTGACGAGTGCGGTTCCGATGAGACCTGTGGATCCGGTGACAACTACATGCATACCGCGACGATAGACCTACCGCGACACCTACTTGCGACGCATCGGGTGGAGATTGGGTGTGACGTCAGTCGACGATGACCGGCACCGACGTAACAACGGTGTTGGGTCGATACAACAGCTTGGCCTTGATGGCCAGTGCTGATTGGTTATGCAGCCACTGACTGGTGAACTTGGTGACGAACTCGGGGATGACCACGGTGATCATTTCGTCGGCGGATTGTTCGTCGAGTTCGTCGATATAGGCGAGGATCGGACCGGTGAGATCGCGATAGGGCGAACTGATGGTGTGCAGCTCGATGGAGACGTCGAACGAATCCCATTGCTCGCGTAAGTGGCGTTCTTCCTCGGGGTCAGAAACAACCGACACAGCGATGAGGCGATCGGGGGCGAGGCTGGCTGCGTACTGCAATGCGTGCAGCACGCCCTTGTTGATGCTGCCAACGAGCACCACCACGAGGTGCTGATGGCGCTGCACCTTGTAGCCGGGCTCAACGTGGGTTGCCTCTTTCACGTGGGTGTAGTGGCGGCTGATGGCTTTGAATGTGGTGGACAGCACGATGATGACCAACACGCTGATCCATGCGCCAGAGATGAACTTGGTGACCACCACAATGAGGGCAACGAGTCCGGTGGTGAATGCGCCGACAGCGTTGATAACCAGGTTGCGTTTCCAGCCGGGCTCTTTGATCTTTACGTGGTGAACGCACATGCCGGTCTGGCTGAGGGTGAAGCCGGTGAACACGCCAACGGCATAGAGCGGGATGAGGCCTTCGATCTTGCCGTGGAACCCAACGATCAGCGCAATGGCTGTGATGGCCAAGAACAAAATGCCGTTCGAGAACACCAAGCGGTCGCCGCGATTGGCGAACTGGCGCGGCAGGTATCCGTCTTTGGCGATGATCGACGACAGACGCGGATAGTCGGCGTACGAGGTGTTGGCGGCCAAGATGAGCACCGCGAACGTTGCGAACTGGGTGATGAAGAACGGCACGTTTCGGCCGCCGTAAATGTGTTCTGCGAGCTGCGCAAGCACCGTGCCGCCGAAGCCGGGCACTGGCTGCAGGCGGTTGGCGACGATGGAGATTCCGAAGAAGCAGATGCCGAGGATGAGACCCATCCAGATGAGCGTCGTGGAAGCGTTCTTTGACTCTGGCTTCTTGAACGCTGGGACGCCATTCGAGACGGCTTCAACACCGCTCAAGGCCACGGCGCCCGACGCAAATCCCTTCAGGAACAGCAACAGGGAGATATTTCCGAGTTGCCCGAGCTCTTCGGCGGCGGCGCCGGTGTGTTGGATGGGGCCGAGATGCTGCACGAATACTCGGTATAAGCCCACCACAATGAGCGCCACGAGGCTCACAACGTAGATGTATGTGGGTGGAGCAAAGAGTGCGCCAGATTCTTTGAGGCCGCGCAGGTTCGCGATGGTCATGATCACGATGAACCCAACGCACAGTTCGACTCGGTATTGCACGAGGCTCGGGAAGGCCGCCACGATGGCCGCAACGCCGCCAGCTACCGACACGGCAACCGTCAAGATGTAGTCGGTGAGGAGAGAACTACCCGCTACGAGCGATGGAATCTCGCCGAGGTTCTCGCGGCTGACCACATATGAACCGCCACCGCTTGGGTAGGCAAAGATGGTCTGGCGGTAGCTGACCACCACAACCGTGAGCAGCACCACGACCATGATCGAGATGGGAACCAGCTTGGCGTAGGCGGCTGCGCCAACTCCGGCCACGATGAACACGTGCAGGATCTCTTCGGTCGCGTATGCGGTAGATGAGATGGCGTCGCTAGAAAAGACCGGGAGTGCAATCTTCTTTGAGAGCCGTTGATGTTGCTCGTCGGCTGACGCAAGTGGTTTGCCGATAAGGAGTCTCTTCAATGAGGTCGCCATGCAGTTGGGAAGCTTCGCCGGTTGCGTAGACGTTGTGCAACATGGGAAATGAAATGTTCACGAAACTTGGCGTATGCAGTGGGGTCGTGCGTACGATTCGGGCGACATCTTTGGAGGACGTGCGATGCATGTTGTGATCGTTGGTTGTGGACGTGTTGGGTCGGCGCTTGCGCGCGATCTCATTGAGGGCGGGCATTCGGTGGCAATCATCGACCGCAAGGCTGAGGCATTCACTCGCCTCGGTGCAGACTTCGCGGGCCAGACCATTATGGGTATCGGGTTCGACCGCGAGGTGCTCATTGCCGCTGGCATCGAGCGCGCCGAAGCGGTTGCTGCGGTAACCAGTGGCGACAACTCGAACATTCTCGTTGCGCGAGTCGCCCGCGAGAACTTCGGCATCGAGCGCGTTGTTGCTCGCATCTACGATCCGCAGCGCGCCGCCGTGTACCAGCGCCTCGGCATCTCCACCGTTGCAACCGTGTCGTGGACCACCGAGCGCGTGCTGCGTCGGGTGCTTCCCGCCGAGACCGCTGTCGAGTGGGTCGACGCCAGTGCGCAGGTGTCGCTTGTTGAGCGCCCAATTGTTGGCGCACTCGCCGGCCGTAAATATGCAGACATCGAAGAAACTGCAAACGTGCGCATTGTGGCTGTCAGCCGTTTAGGTACAGCGATGCTGCTCACTCCAGGTCTCGTTGCCCAAGAGGGCGACCTTGCCTACTTTGCGATTGCGTCCCAAGACGTCGATGGCCTCCACGACATTCTCGCCGCCCCGATCTCACACGGTCACTAGGAACAGGAACTCGTTATGAAAGCAGTGATTGTTGGTGGCGGAAGCGTCGGTCGGTTCATCGCCGAGCAACTCGGCAGCACGGGCCACGCCGTGGTGATTCTGGATAACGACCCACGCGTGTTCAAGCAGTATCAGCAGGCCGAGAAGCTTGCAGGTGTTACGTGGGTGCAAGGAGACGGCTGCGACATCGGTGCGCTGAAGGCCGTTGGCCTGAGCGACTGCGATGTGGTCGCGGCGGTTACAGGCGACGACGAAGACAACTTGGTGGTTTCGCTGTTGTCGAAGCAAGAGTTTGGTGTGCCTCGCGTTGTGGCTCGCGTGAACAACCCCAACAACGAGTGGATGTTCAACGAGATGTGGGGCGTCGATGTTTCGGTATCTACACCGCACCTCATTACGGGTTTGGTTCAAGAGGCCGTTGCGGTTGGTTCGTTCGTGCGTCTGCTTTCGTTCGAGGGCGGTAAGGCCAAACTGGCCGAGGTCACCTTGGCCACCGACTCGCCAGCCGTCGACAAAGAGATCAACGCGCTCGGCTTTCCTCGCGACGCCACCGTGGTGGCCATCTTGAGGCACGACCACATGGTTCACCCTCGCGGCGACACAGTGCTGCGTGCGGGCGACGAAGTGATCGTGTTAGCTACGGGTGACAGCGAGAACGACGTCCGCCGCATTCTCATCGCCGAATAGGCGTCGCCGAGCGCTGAGCGCAGCAAGCGAGCGAGCGATCTGGCTCAGCTTGGGATCAGGGTGTACGACGGATTCAGCATCACGCGGCGGCCGCGCTCGTCGTGCGCTACTCCTTCGATGATGATCGCTCGACCATGCTCGATGCCACGAATGGCGCGTCGGCCAGTAAACACGGCAACGGCATCGCCGGTGCCGTCGGAGAGCACGATCTCAAGCGCAGCAACGCCCTTGCGTGGAGCGACTCGAATGCGCTTCACCTCGCCGCCAACGCGTGCAGGAATACGTGACTGCAGTTCGGCGATAGGCATCAGCTTGAGGTCGGTGAAGCGTTGCTGTAGTCGCTCGGCATCGAGCTCTTCGGGCTTTGACTTCAGACGTTGGGCGAGATCGCGGAGACCCATCAGTTGCCCGCAATCGTGTTCGTGAGGGCCGCGCTCAGGGCTGTCTCTTCCATAGCGCCAAGATAGGCGGTGGCCTTTCCGCTTGGCGAAACAAAGGCCCATGCGGGCTGAGCAGGCACACCGAAACGCGCAAAGATTTTGCCGGTTTGATCGTTCATGTTGCCAAAGGTGATGCCATGCCGGTTGATGAATGCCTGCATCGAGGCTTCATCGCCATTCCATGCCACACCCACAACCGTGATCTTGTCGGCCCACTTCTTGCTGGTTGCCTCGACCGAGGCAGCTTCTGCGTTGCACACGCTTCAACCAGGGGCCCAGAACCAAAACGCTACGGGTTTGCCGATGAACGATGCAGCATCGATCTGACCGCCGCCGACGATGGGTGAGGTGAACGCCAACAGGCCCGACGGCGCCGTGCCCACAGTTGTTGGCTCGGCGGTGGTGATTCGCGTAGAACTGCCGCAAGCCGTGAGAACGGCCGCAGCACTGATCGCAGCAACTGTGCGAATCATGCGCTTGCGAAGTAAAGCGGTGCTCATTTGCGCAACCCTACCGAGACATAGGTAGGTGTGCGTCCGACTGGTTCGTAGTCTGTGGGTGATGAAGACCCGAACGTTGCTCTTGCTCGCGGTGACGTGTGGACTCGTGATCTTGCTGGCGGGCAGCATCAAGTTGTTCTCGATCACAGAGACTGCGCCTGTACGGCATCTAGCGGTAGGCCAGAGCACCACCATTGGCGACATGACGGTCAGGGTTGTGTCGGCCAAGCGTGAACGCAATCTGATGCTCGTTTCGGTCACGTTGGTGGGCGTCGACGACGCCACTGGAGCAACCACATGGGTCCTCGGTTCTGGTGCCGATGCAACCCTTGTTCCGGTAGCTACGCCGCCAGCCGCTGGAGTGCAGTGCGGCGCCACAAAGGCCAGCGAACCAACGTCGTGCGTGTTGGCGTTCGTTACCTCGAATCCGCGTGGCGTGTTGCGTTACGAGCGTGCCCTCGAGGCTCGTCGATGGGACATCGATCTGTCGTAAGTAGTACCGCCACCAACCCCCTCGGATGCCGCCACGTGGTGGCTCGAGTGGGCCTAACAGCTACGGTGGCAGCCGAAAGTCTCGCCCTGCGCGAGAGCAACGTGTGGAGGTGGTTGGTCTGGCCGAGCAGTTCGATCTCGTGATTATTGGGGGAGGCCCCGGAGGCTACGGAGCTGCGTTGTATGCAGCGTCTGCTGGTCTCAACGTGGCGCTCGTCGAGAAAGACGTTGTCGGCGGCACCTGCCTCAACAGAGGGTGCATTCCGGCGAAGGCATTCCTCGAAACGGCCGCTGTGAATCGTCATGTTGTTCACGCTGGCGACTTCGGCATTGAGTCGAGTGCACCCAGCGTGAACTTCGCTGTGGCGCAGGCCCGTAAGCAAAAGATTGTCGACGGTTTGGTCAAGGGCATCGGCGGGCTCATCAAGAGCCGCAAGGTCACGTACTACCTTGGCTCTGGCTCGCTTGGCGCCGACCGCACGGTCACGGTTGCTCTGGCCGAGGGTGGCACTGTGCAGGCGCAAGGCCGGGCGGTTGTGCTGGCCGCTGGCTCTGTTCCACGAACCATCCCCGGATTCGATCGCGGCGGTCCAATCATGACCAGCGACGAAGTGCTGATGCTCGACTATGTGCCGGCGCGTCTGGCCGTTATCGGTGGCGGCGCCATCGGGTGCGAGTTCGCCTCTACGTTTGCCGACCTCGGTTCGCAGGTCACCATCCTCGAGGGCTTGCCAAAGATTCTGCCGGGCCTCGACGCCGACCTTGCCAATGCTGTGGTGCGCAGCTTCAAGAAGAAGAACATCGATATTCGCACCGGTGTTTCGGTGAATGGGCACACACCGCAAGCCACTGCCGACGGTCGTGGTTGCACCACGGTTCACTTCGGCGACGGCGAGAGCCTTGAAGTCGATGCTGTTGTGGTGTCCGTTGGCCGTCGCCCATATGCCGACGAACTCGGGCTGGTGTCCACCCGGGTCAACGTCACCGAGCGCGGCTTTGTCGAGGTCGACGAGTTCTGCCGCACTGGCGAGGCCGGTGTCTACGCAATCGGTGACCTCATCAACACGCCGCAACTCGCGCACGTTGCCTACGCCGAGGCGATTCTGGTGGTTAGAGATCTGCTCGGCGAGAAGCCAATGCCAATTCGTTACGACCGAGTTCCTTGGGCAATTTATTGTCACCCCGAAGTTGCTTGGTCTGGTCTTGGCGAAGATGCGGCGATTGCCGCGGGCTATGAGATTGTTGTCAGCAAGCATCAGTTCAGGGCCAACAGCCGAGCCCAGATCATCGGCGAGATCGATGGTCTCGTGAAGGTCGTTGCCAAGAAAAATGCCGACGGCAGCGCCGGCCAGGTGCTCGGTGTTCACATGGTTGGGCCATGGGTAACCGAGCAGCTCAGCGGCGGATATCTCGCCGTGAACTGGGAGGCCACTGTTGCCGAAGTCGCTGAATTCATTCAGCCGCATCCCAGCCTGAGCGAGCTGTTCGGTGAGACGATGTTGTCCATGACCGGCCGTAGTCTCAACAGCTGAGTCGCACGTACGCAATGCACGATTTGAGAGGAATTCATGGCTGACATCACGTTGCCGCAACTTGGCGAGACGGTTACCGAGGGAACCATCACGCGCTGGTTTAAGAAGGTCGGTGACCCAGTCAAAGTCGATGAGCCGTTGTTCGAAGTGTCTACCGACAAGGTGGACACCGAGGTGCCGGCGCCAATCAGCGGAGTCTTGCTCGAGATCCGCGCCCAAGAAGGCGACACGGTTCCGGTTGGAGCAATCATCGCCGTAGTTGGCGCTGTCGACGCAGCTGCCCCAGCCCCGTCGCCCACGCCACCACCGGCACCCGCAGCGGTTGCGGCTCCTGCGCCGCCGCCCCCTGCCCCAGCCGCTCCGGTTGCTCCAGTCGCTCCTGCTCCGGCACCAGCACCGGCCGCCGCCCCAATGAGTCCTGTTGCTGCGGCAGTTGCTGCTGCCGCAGATGTGGCCGCCGGTGTCGATGACAACCGTTTGTTGTCGCCAGTGGTGCGCCGTCTCGTGGCCGAACACAACATCGATACGGCGTCGCTTGTGGGCACCGGTCCTGGCGGACGTATCACGCGCGAAGACGTACTCGATCGCATCGATGCAATGGCCGCTCATGCAGCGCCCACGCCCGTTGCTGCGGCGCCTGCGCCGGCTCCTGTTGCTGCGGCGCCTGCACCGGCACCGGCGCCAGTTGTTCCGGCTGCGGCACCTGCCCCAGTCGCTCCGGCTGCTGTGGCCGCTCCGGCCCCAGCGGTGAGTGACGAGCGCGACGATGTGGTGAAGCTCAGCAAGATTCGCAAACTCACCGGTGCGCACATGGTGATGAGCAAGGGTGTGAGCCCACACGCGTTCAGCGTTGTCGAGGTCGACTTCTCGAATGTCGACTCCACACGCAACAAGATCAAAGACGCGTGGAAAGCCGACGAAGGTTTCGGTATCACGTATCTGAGCTTCATCGCTCGCGCCGTCGTCGATGCGTTGCGTGAGTTCCCGCATCTGAACGCCACCGTCGATGGCGACAACCTGATCGTGCATAACTTCGTCGATCTCGGTATCGCAGTAGACCTCGACTACAGCGGTCTACTGGTGCCGGTGATTCGCGGTGCAGAGACCAAGCGCCTGCGCGCCATTGCTCGCGAGATCAACGATCTCGGCACACGGGCCCGTGGTCGCAAGCTCGGGCCCGACGAGATCTCGGGCGGCACGTTTACCATCAGCAACAACGGCTCCGCAGGCAGCGTGCTCACGATGGCCATCATCAACCAGCCTCAGGTAGCGATTTTGTCTACCGATGCAATCGTGCGTAAGCCGGTTGTCGTGCGCTCGGTAGATGGGGGCGAGAGCATCGCGATACATCCAGTAGGCAACCTCGCAATGAGCTGGGACCATCGGGCATTCGACGGCGCGTATGCCGCTGGGTTCTTGGTCAAGGTGAAGTCACTGCTTGAGACCCGCGATTGGGGTGCCGAGCTCTGATGAGCTCGTCTGCCGCTCCGCTGCATGTGCGTTGGCTCGGCCGCGTTCCGTACAGCGAAGCGTTGGCGCTACAAAACGCGTTGTTCGAACATGGATCACGCAACCACTTGTTGATGCTCGAGCATCGTCATGTGTTTACTCATGGGTCGCGGGCCGATGTGTCGGGCAATGTGTTGGTAGACCCCGCCACGGTGGGTGCCGAACTGCTGGCGGTAAACCGTGGCGGCGACGTTACGTATCACGGCCCCGGTCAGCTTGTGGGCTACCCGGTCTTGTCGCTGAACCCCAAACACGGTGGGGCTGCTGGTCCGGCCGACACGGTGGCGCATGTTCGCAATGTGGAGCAGCTCGTTATTGACGCGCTCAGCGAATTGGGTCTGCCCAACACCGGACGCCTCGCCGAGTATCCAGGCGTGTGGGTCGATCCCGATGGTCCCAATCCGCGCAAGATCTGCGCCATTGGTATTCGGGTGTCGCGGGGTCGAAGCATGCACGGATTCGGCCTCAACGTGAGCACCGATATGCGCTACCTGCGCGACTACATCGTTGCTTGCGGTATCGCTGATCGTCCCGTTACGTCGCTGCTCGAAGAAGGCATCGATGTGCCGATGGCCGATGTCGTCGATGTTGTCGCTCGCCTTGCGGCGGCGCGTTGGGGCAATGGCGTGGCCGAGCGCCAAGATGTTGCGTGGCGAGAGCGCCCCGACGACCTGTCTGCGTTTTCGCGTGGCGAAGGTCCGGGTCTGCCGGTTCGCTCGGCGAGCGACCATGGTGTCACGCAACCTCAACCCGTCGAGCCAGCTCGGCCAGAGCCGGTTCGTATGCGTGCGCGTTTGGCGCAAGCCGGCGTTACCGATTCGGTTGCGCTCAGCGACCGCAAGCCCGAGTGGTTGCGTCCCAAGGTGCAGCTTGGCGCCGAGGTGCTGGCGCTGAAACGAACCGTGCGCGATCTGAATCTTGTCACTGTGTGCGAAGAGGCCGGCTGCCCCAACCTCAGCGAGTGTTGGGCCGATGGCACAGCAACGTTCATGGTGCTTGGCGAACGATGCACGCGCGCGTGTGGGTTCTGTCTCGTCGACACGAACAAGCCGCTGCCGCCGTCGCCCGACGAACCCCAGCGCGTGGCCGAGGCCATCGAGCGAATGGGTGTGTCGCACGCAGTGCTCACGATGGTGGCGCGCGACGATCTCAATGATGGCGGCATGGCTCACGTTGCGGCGTGCGTTGAGGCAATTCATCTTCGCTGTCCCACCACGCGCGTTGAGACGTTGATCTCCGACTGCAAGGGCGACGCTGAAGCACTGTCGTTGCTGTTTGCTGCTCGTCCCGATGTGCTCAACCACAACGTAGAGACGGTGCCGCGGCTGCAACGAGCGGTGCGGCCGTCGGCTGGTTACGCGCGCAGCCTCAGCGTGCTGGCGCGAGCCAAGGCGGCAGGCCTCGTGACGAAGTCAGGCTTTGTTCTGGGCATGGGCGAAACGGTCGACGAGGTCGATGGTGTGTTGCTCGACCTTGCGTCCATCGGCGTCGATGTTGTCACCATCGGGCAGTACCTACGGCCAACCTCGAACCACTTGCCGGTGCAACGGTGGATCGAGCCTGCCGAGTTCCAACGCTGGAAGACGCTGGGCGAATCGTTGGGTATTGGCCATGTCGAATCCAGCCCGCTCACGCGCAGCAGCTATCACGCGCGTCAATCAGCCGAGGCCGTCGAGGTGCGCATCGGCTGACGGGCGTTGGTTTCGGGCAGAATGGTGCTCATGCAAACTCCAGGTGCCGCAGCCCCTTTGTCTACTGCCGTATATGCCGATCGTCTCGATCGTGCCCGTGCTCAGATGCGCGACAAGAACATTGATGTGCTGCTGCTGTCACTGGGTCTCGACCTGCCCTACATCACCGGCTATCACGCGATGCCGCTCGAGCGTCTCACGATGTTGGTGGTGCCCCGCGAAGGCCAAGCGCGCATGGTGATCCCGCGTATGGAAGCGGCGCGCGTGGCGCCGCAGCCCGGTGTGTTCGAGATTCATCCGTGGGGAGAAACGGAGAACCCAGTTGAGATCGTTGCTCGCCTTGCCCGCGAGGCGGGCGCTGCGCACAACGTGGCCGTAGGCGATCAGATGTGGGCGCGTTTCTTGGTTGAGTTGTTGCCGTTGCTGCCGGGAGCCCAGTATCAGCGAGCCGACGTGGTCACCTCGATGCGCATGGCCAAGGACGCCGACGAGATCGCCGCGTTGTTCGCCGCTGGCGCTGCTGTCGATCGCATTGCTGGCGAACTTCAGGCTGGCAACATCGAGTTGGTTGGACGAACCGAAGCAGCTGTGTCGGCCGATTTGGGCGAGCGCATTTTGGCCGAGGGTCATCAGGTGGTGAACTTCGCGATTGTTGCGGCGGGCGAGAATGCAGCGTCGCCACACCACAGCCCCGGCGATCGCATCATCCGCAAGAACGAGATTTTGTTGTGCGACTTCGGTGGCACGATGAACGGCTACTGCAGCGACATCACCCGTTGCGTATATCTGGGCACTCCACCGGCAGAGGTTGTTGATGCCTACGCGGTGTTGCAAGAGGCTCAGGCTGCAGCCGTTGCTGCGGGCGTTGTGGGCGCACCGTGCGAAGAGGTTGACCGGGCGGCGCGGCGCATTATCACCGCTGCGGGTTACGGCGAATACTTCTTCCATCGCACGGGCCATGGCATCGGTATGGAGGCCCACGAGGATCCATACATGGTCGAGGGCAACTCGCTGCCGCTTGCGGCCGGACACGCGTTCAGCGTTGAGCCCGGCATCTATGTCGAGGGCAAATGGGGTATGAGGCTTGAAGACATCGTGGTGGCCTCAAACAATGGGCCAGTACCGATGAACTCGGCTCGGCACGAACTGGTCTGCCTCGACGTGTAATCACTCGCCAAGTCGGTGTGCCCTGAGCACGTTTTACGGGTGCTCAGGGTGTAAGAATTCGGGAATGACAGCGCTCGACGATCAGCCCGGTATCGACACCAGACTTCCTTGGCACATGCGAGGCAACTATGCCCCGGTGATGAACGAAGTCGAGGCCTTTGATTTGCCCGTCATTGGCAAACTTCCGGCCGATCTCAACGGTCGCTATTTCCGCAACGGCGCCAACCCAATGAATGGACCCACGCTGCATTGGTTTGCGGGCGACGGAATGATTCACGGCATTCGCATTCGCGATGGCAAGGCCGAGTGGTATCGCAACCGTCTCGTGCGCACCAAGGCCTTGGCCGGTGTCGATCGCTTCGACATGACAACCGGTGGCATGGACCTCACCGTTGGCCTAGCCAACACACATATCGTCAGCCACGCCAACCGCATCATCGCGCTCGAAGAGGGCAGCTTGCCCAACGAGTTGTCGAACGAACTCGACACGCTGGGCCCATACAACTTCGATGGCCGTCTCGACACGCCGATGACGGCGCACCCGCACACATGCGCCGAGACCGGCGAGATGCATTTCTTCGGCTACGGATTCATGCCGCCGTTCGTCACGTATCACGTGGCTGACGCTGCCGGACAGTTGGTGCATACGCAGGCCATCGATGTGCCTGGCCCAACGATGATCCACGACTTTGCGATCAGCCGCAACTACGCAATCTTCCTCGACCTCCCCGTGACCTTCAACATCGAAGATGCGATGTCGGGCGGCATGCCGTTTGGTTGGGATGAGGGCTACGGAGCTCGCATTGGTTTGCTGAACCGCGATGCAGCGCGTCGTGGCGAGCAGCCACGCTGGTTCGATGTCGACCTGTGTTACGTGTTCCACATCATGAACGCGTGGGACGACGGTCCCGATGGCCACACAGTGTGGCTCGACGCTGGTCGTCACGCAAGCATGTGGCAGGGCGGCGCCGACAAGTTTGAGCCGTGCTACCTGTGGCGCTGGCGCTTCGATCTCAACACCGGTGCCGTGCACGAAGAGCAGCTCGACGACCGCGAGCACGCCTTCCCACGTATCGACGACCGCCTCTGCGGATTGCAGAACAGCGTGGGTTGGGCAGTGAGCGCGCGTGATCAAGGCGTCAGCGAGATGGACGGCTCGAGCGTGTTCCTGAAGTACGACCTTCGCAAGGGAACCAACGAAGTGCACGACTTCGGTCCCACCATGGTGTCGGGCGAGCCAGTGTTCGTGCCCTCGGCAAACAGCACCGCCGAAGACGACGGTTACGTGATCACGTATCTCTACGACAAGGCCACCCAGAGTTCGTCGTTTGTGGTGCTCGATGCACGTGACATGAGTGCAGAGCCGTTGGCCATTGTGCCGCTACCGCAGCGAGTGCCGTTTGGCTTTCACGGCAGCTGGATCGCCGACTGAAACGCTGTTCGTTCAGAACGTGTTGATTGACTGAGTTGTTGATTGAGCCGAGCTGGGGTTTCCCCCAGCCGGCTCACTCACAATCGTTGGGCTCAGAGGCCTGACTTCTCGAGGATGTGGATGCCACACGCCGAGCCGAGGCCGATGACATGGGCCAAGCCCACCTTGGCGCCTTGGATCTGGCGATCGCCAGCTTCGCCGCGCAGGTGATGACACACTTCCCAGATGTTGGCGATGCCGGTGGCTGCGATGGGGTGACCCTTCGATTCGAGGCCGCCCGACACGTTGACGGGGGTTGAGCCATCGCGCCATGTGGCGCCGCTCTTGAAGAAGTCGGCAGCCTCGCCTGGCTTGCACAGACCGAGGTTGTCGTAATGCACGAGCTCGGCGGTGGCGAAGCAGTCGTGCAGTTCGACGAGGTCGAGGTCTTCGGGGCCGATGCCGGCCTTGGCGTATGCCTGAGCGGCAGCGCGACGGGTAAGGGTGTTCACATCGGGGAGCACCTGGCACGCCTCTTCGTATGGATCAGAGGTGAGCACCGAAGCCGAGATCTTGACCGCACGACGCTGCTGCTCGAGCGACAAGGTCTTGAGCTTTTCGTCGCTGACCAACACCGCTGCGGCGCCGCCGTCGCAGTTGGCCGAGCACATGGCACGGGTGTTTGGGTACGCGATCATCATGTCGTTCATGATCTCGTCGAGGGTGAAGCGCTTTTGGTAGGCGGCCAACGGGTTGAGCGTTGAGTGAGCGTGGTTCTTCTCGCTGATCTGAGCGAACAACTTGAAGTCGGCGCCGCCGTACTTGTGGGCGTATTCCATGCCGACCTGAGCGAACACGCCAGGCATGGTGTCGGTGCCGATGCGGCCGTCGGTAGAGGCCACTGCGCCGTATCGGCCAGCGCGGTTCCAGGTCTTGCCGTCGTCTTTGCGGCTGCCGCCGGACAGCAGGCCAACGCCGCTGAGCTTCTCGACGCCTACAGCGAGACCGAAGTCGCACTCGCCGCTCTTGATCGACATGTAGGCAACGCGCAACGCCGTGGCGCCAGTGGCGCAAGCGTTGGAGACGTTGTAGGCGGGGATGCCGGTCTGGCCGATCTGCTTTTGGATCATCTGGGCAATACCGCCGCCGCCCATGAGGCAACCTGCGGCAAGCACGCCCATGTCGGCCATGGTGACGCCGCCGTCGGCGAGCGCGGCCATTGCTGCTTGCGCAGCGAGGTCGACGGTGTCTTTGTCGGTGTGCTTACCGAACTTGGTCATGTTGATCCCGAGGATCCAAACGTCGCCGCTAGACATGGCTGCTCCTTACAAGTGGGTTCTGTGAGTTCTTATTGGTTGATGAAAGCGTGTGCTGACTGCGATGCAGATCAGGAGATGGGTTCGAACGCGAAGTTGACGGCTTCGGTGCCGGCTTCGTCGCTGCCAATGACATAGGTGGTGAGACGCACCCTCATGCCGAGCGAGACGTGCTCGGGATCGGGGGAGACGTTGGTGAGGTTGCCGCGAACGCTGGTGCCGTCGCATTCGACAATGGCCGAGACGAACGGCACGGGGATGCCTGGCGCAGCGAACGAGACGATGGTGAACGACCGCACGAAGCCTTCGGTGGCGATGTCAGCGTCGGCGAACGATGTGCCAAAGCACGATGCGCAGGCGTTGCGGCGATCGAAGAACCGGGCGCCACACGAGGTGCACTGGTGGGCGACAAGGTGGGGGGTGGGAGCGAGATGGAGATACTCGACGAAGGGGATCTGTTCGGACACAGTTGCATTCTTAGGTACTCGGCGATCAAAAGGCAAAGCGGACGACACGCACGATCGCTCGCCGGTGCAATAACGTCACGTGGAGATTCGCTGAGAGGGGTCCGCAATGTTGGATGTAGTGATCACTGGAGGCAAGGTCATCGATGGCACGGGCCGTGCCGCCGTTGCTGCCGATATCGGAATTCGCGACGGCGTCATCGTCGAAATTGGCGATATCAGCGAGGCTGCGCACCAACGCATTGATGCCACCGATCAGGTGGTGACCCCTGGGTTCATCGACATCCACACCCACTACGACGCGCAAGCCTTCTGGGACACCACCCTGAGCCCGTCGCCCTTGCATGGCGTGACCACCGTGATGGGCGGCAACTGTGGGTTCACGATTGCCCCACTGGCACCCGAAGACGGCGACTACCTGATGCGTATGTTGGCCCGGGTCGAAGGCATGCCCCTCGAGTCGCTGCAGCAAGGTGTGCCGTGGGACTGGCGCACCACGGGCGAATACCTCGACCGCCTCGACGGTACCTTGATGCCCAACGCAGGTTTCTTGGTTGGGCACTCGGCCATTCGTCGCAGCGTGCTCAAAGATCAAGCCACCGAGCGAGCGGCCACTCCCGAAGAGATCCTCAAGATGCAGGCCCTGCTGCGCGAAGGTCTCGCAGCGGGCGGCATGGGTTTTTCATCGACGTGGTCTACATCGCACAACGACCACACCGGTTCTCCGGTTCCGTCTCGCCATGGCACCCGCGAAGAACTCATTGCCTTGTGCAGCGTTGTTCGCGAGTTCCCCGGCACCACGCTTGAGTTCATTCCTCAGGTGGGCCGATTCACCGACGAGTCGTTCGATCTGATGGCAGCGATGAGCGTGGCTGCCAATCGTCCGCTCAACTGGAACTTGTTGCAGGTTCAGGCCCAAAACTGGGAGCAGGTGCAGCACCAGCTCACCGGAGGCGACATCGCCGAGGCCAAAGGCGGGCGCGTGTTGGCGCTCACGTTGCCCGACACGTTTCGGCTGCGCTTGAACCTACGCAGTGGGTTCGTGCTCGACATCTTGCCGGGCTGGGACAAGCTCATGGCGCTTGACCCAGCCGCCAAGTTGGCCATGTTGCGCGACCCTGCCGGCCGTGCCGAGATGGATCGTCTTGCTCAATCGGCTCCGGGCCCCCTGCGCTCGCTTGCCAATTGGGGCACGTACACGTTGCTCGAAACCTTCAGCGACAATTGGAAGCGGTTCGAGGGACTCACCATTGGAGCCATTGCCACCGAACTCAACAAAGACCCATGGGACGCGCTGGTCGACATCGCGATCGACGACGACCTCAACACCGTCATTGCCAGCATGGACACCGGCCAAACCGATGCCAGCTGGGAGAAGCGAGTCGAGGTGTGGCGTGACCCACGAGCCATCGTTGGCGCATCCGATGCGGGAGCGCATCTCGACATGATCGACAGCTTCAGCTACGCCACCACGTTGATTGCTCGCACCACCGTCGATCGCGCGTTGCTGCCACTCGAAGAAGCCGTGCACTATCTCACCGGTGCCCCGGCGGCGTTGTATGGCCTGAAGGGCCGCGGCACCTTGGCGGTGGGTACCGCTGCAGACATCGTGGTGTTCGATCGCCACAACATTGGCCCTGGCGAGGTGTTCACCAAGTTCGACCTTCCGGGCGGCGCTGGTCGCGTCTACGGCGAGGCCAACGGCATCAGCCACGTGCTGGTCAACGGCGTGCCATGCGTGCAGCATGGCGAGATGCTCGATGCGCGGCCGGGCACGTTGCTGCGCAGCGGCCGCGACACCAACACTGTCACGGCGGGCTAGCGCAGGGACTAGAGGCCAGCAACCGAGGTTTCGAACAGCTTCGTGTCGACCGCATCGGTGAGCTTGGTGAGCGTGATCTGCAGGTCTGGCGTGTCTTGATACGCAAGCATGCCGTTATCGAGGACGCAGTATTTCTTGGTGCCGCTGGTGAAGCTGAGCTGCACGCATGTGGCGTTCTGCCCGGCATACGTTTCGGAAGATGTGATGGCTGGGCCGACCATCGTGGTGGCATCTTGGCGAATGCGGGCCGCTGCCGAAGCACCGTAAAAGTCGTGGGTGACCGCAAGGTTGCTAATGCTTGCTTCGTCGACAACGAGCGAGCAACTCCCGTTAGACAACGTGCACGTGCTGTACCCGGCGGTGGACTGCAGGAAACGGATGTCGTTGAATGTGATGGAGCGTTCGGTCGGGTTCTGGATCGCAACGGTGACCGGCGTGGTGATATTGCCGAGGCGCGTCAGTATTGAGTAGCTCGCTGTGAATGGGCCGATTGATGTGTCGAGCTTGCTGAGCACGGCAGCGATAGCTGGATCTGATTGCGACCCAAACGACGGGCGCTTGCCGGTGATGCATCCGCTGAATACCAGCGGGGCGACAACAGCGACGGCGAAAAAGCGAGAGAGACGCATACAAGCTGCGATCGTACGGGATGAACCGGGCGAAACGGTGTCTGTCGCCCCTTGCGCGCCTATCGTCGGTGATCGTGATCCGTATTGATGCCGCCACCGTGTTGTTGCAGTGGTCCACCGGTGGATTGTTTTTCTTGTGGTTCACCACTCGGCGCAAACTCGTTGGCGCCGGTTACGGCTGGCTGTTGCGCAGCGTCTATCTGCTGATGGCCTTTGGCGCGTTGGTGTGCGGTCTGCGCTTTGGCTCCGAGGTTGTGCGCGAGGTCGCCTCGTTTGGTGTCGGACTCTCTGCGTTAGCGGCGCTGGCAGTGTCCATCGTGCGTCGCCGCGACGACCGCTTTGTTCCGTGGCTCGATCTGGTGGCTCCGGCCATTGGCCTGGTGGGCCTTGTCGCCGCTGGCATTGGCGCAGGTGGTAACGATGCGGTTGCGGTCATCCGCACGGTGGTTGGCGCAGCGTTCCTTGGGGCGGTCACCGATGCCATGCTGCTCGGTCACTGGTATCTGGTGCAGCCCGGCCTGCCGCGCGGCCTGCTCAACGAATTGGTGCAGGTCACGCAGTATGTATTGCCGGTTGAGGTTGTTGCGCTGCTGCTGCCAACGGGCATGCTCAGCGTGCTGAGCGGTTCGGTGTCCGACGGCTGGAACGGCACGCTCGGCTACTTCTGGGTGGCATGTGCAATCACCACTGCGGTGTTGTGCTGGGTCACCAAGCGAGCGCTTCGCGAGCGGTATTACTCGGCAGTGATGGCGGCAACCGGGCTGTTGTATCTCGCGATTCTCACCGCTTTCGGCACCGACTTGGTCGCCCGAGCGGTGCTTGCTGGCTAGGTGGGGCTTAGCATCGGCGGTCATGCAGCAGATTCCGCGCACCTTGTTCAACGACGACCACGACCAGTTCCGCGCCGCCTTTCGTGCCTGGCTCGATAACGAGGTCGTTCCGAACCACGAGCAGTGGGAGCGCGACGGCTTGGTGTCTCGCGAGATTTGGCTCGAAGCCGGCCGCCACGGCTTCCTTGGCCTCACGGTTCCTGAGAAGTTTGGTGGTGGCGGAACCGACGACTACCGCTTCGCCGCCGTGATGGCCGAAGAGATCGGCCTGACCGGCGTGATCGGCAGTGCCAACGGCATGACCCTGCACAACGACATCGTGCTGCCCTACTTCATCAGCCTGTGCAACGACGAGCAGCAGCAGCGATGGTTGCCGGGCATGGTTACTGGCGAGCGCATCGGCGCAATCGCAATGACCGAGCCAAACACCGGCAGCGATCTCGTGGGCATTAAGACTACCGCGGTACGTCACGGCGACTCATTTGTCGTGAACGGCGCGAAGACCTTTATCTCGAACGGCATTCTCAGTGATGCCGTCATCACGGTGGTGAAGACCGACCCATCGAAGGCGCACCGCGGAATGAGCCTGCTGGTGCTCGAGCGTGGCATGCCCGGCTTCGAGCGCGGTCGCAACCTCGACAAGATGGGTATGCACGCTCAAGACACGGCCGAGCTGTTCTTCACCGATGTCGAGGTGCCCGCCGCCAACATGCTTGGCGACGAAGGCATGGGCTTCATGTATCTGATGACCAACCTTGCTCAAGAGCGCCTTGGTATCGCGATTGGCGCTGTGGCGGTTGCTCAGGCAGCCGTGAACTGGACGGTTGATTACACCACTCAGCGCAAGGCGTTTGGCCAATCGATCGCGCACTTTCAGCACAGCAAGTTCTTGCTCGCCGAGCTCGCCACCGAAGTGCAGATTGCCCAGGTCTACGTAGACCGTTGCGTTGAGCTACACGTCAATCAGGCGCTCACTGTCGAGCAGGCCGCGGCCGCCAAGTACTGGTGTACCGAACTGCAGAACAAGGTGGTCGATCGCTGTGTGCAACTGCACGGCGGTTACGGCTACATGCGTGAGTACCCCATTGCTCGGGCGTGGGCCGACAGCCGCATCCAGACCATCTACGGCGGCACCAGTGAGATCATGAAAGAGATCGTTGGCCGCAGCGTGGTGGGCGGCTAACGCTTAGGCGCGAGAACGAACGCCGCGGCTGGCTGCAAGACCTAGCACGGCGCACAGCGCGGCCAGTGCAAAGTTCACGCCGATGGCACCCTGCAAGGTGGCCGAAGTGCGATCAGAGAACGCAACCGTTGAGCCGCCAACAACGCCCATGATCCCGAAGCCGAGTGAATCGGCGAGGTGGATCTGACTGCTGATCTCGCCTTCGCGGCCGTCGTCGGCGTATGTCATCGAGGCAACGGTGGTGGGGTTGAACAAGATGCCCATGCCGAAGCCGCCGATCGCCCACGTAAAGAACACGATTGGCAATGGCCATGACGGCGACAGCACCGGCGCCACTGTGGCGATGCCAATGAGCAAGAACCCAAAGCCCATCCCCGACATTCGGCCCGGGTTGATTCGGTCGACGCGCCGTGCGGTAAGCGCTTGGCCGATGGTCCACGTGACTGCTGCACCTGAGATGACAAAGCCCTGCACGATGGGTCGCGCATTGTGGAGTCGATCGGCTGCGAGCGGCACAAAACTGTCGACGCCTAAGAAGGTGGCGGTGGCAAGAAAGCGAACGGCCACGATGGCGGGCAAGCCGCGTCGAGCGCGAAACACTCCGGCGGGCAGCATGAACCGCAGCGCGGGAAGGGCGATGGCGATACCGGCAACGCACAGTGGCGCGGCCACGAGCAGATGTTTGTTCTGGAGTCCGGCGGCCAGAATGCCCACTCCAGCCGAGGCCTGAAACGCACGGTGCAGCCGCGTTGGTCGGCGATCGATAATTCCGTCCGATGGCGCGAGGTGAGCCATGGCGCGCGCCGTGAGCAGCGCGACTGCAGCGGCAAGCGGGGCGATGCCGATGAAGACCCAGCGCCAACCGATGCGGTCGACGACGATGCCGGAGACCACCGGAGCGAGCAAGCTTGGCAGCACCCAGCCAGCGCTGAGATAGGCGTACATCGTGGCTTGGCGCTCAACCGGAAAGGCGCGGCGCACGGCGATGTACGACAGCGGAGCGAAGCCGCCGCTTCCCGCGCCCTGGAGTAGTCGGCCGATAAGAACCATCGCCATCGACTGCGCCGACGCGGCGACGACGAGTCCGGTTAAGAAGATTCCGATGCATGCAAGGAACGGTCGACGCACGCCGTGAAGATCGGCCTGCTCGCCAGCCCACACCAATGCAACGAGGTCGGCCAACATGTATGCCGCAAGGGTGGCGCCGTACAACGAGTCACCGTGGAGCGCGTCGGCGATGGTGGGCAGCGCCGTGATGACGGCGGTTGTTTCAAATGCAACAAGTGTGACGCTGAGTACTAGTCCAACGGCGAGAGCGCGCTGGCTCGCGTCGAGGGGGGCGCGTGTCATCGTGGCAAGTCTAAAGACGAGCCGTTGTGTTTAGCCTCGGCTGACAGATGGGGCCACAAGCGGCCACGGCTGCGTGCGCTCGATGAGGAGCGAGGCGTCGAGCAACAACTGTTCGGCGTAGTGACGGCCGATGATTTGCAGACCTACGGGCAAGCCATCGACGGTGCCAGCGGGAACACTGACTGCCGGGTTGCCGTGCAGGTTTGCGGGGAACGTAAGGCGACCGTTGTTGCCGGCGCCAGCCATGATGCCGCCGAATTCCTTTGGCAACGGGCCCTCGGCAGCAAACGCAATGTCGGGGTTGCTGGCGGTGATAACAAAGTCGACCTCGGAGAAGATCTGAGCCATGCGCTCGTTGAGCTCCATGCGACGGTCTTCGATCTTGGCGCGTGCCTCTACGCCGTAGCGGCCCAGCGTCTGCTCAAGGCCCATGCGAATTTCCGGAGTAAGTACGTCTTTGCATTCGGGCCAATAGGCGGCGAGTTGCGAGTGAATCTCGATCATGCCGCTGATAGACCACGCTGCACCCATGCTGGGCAGGCTGATATCGACGCCGTCGATGCGGCGCATGCCAGCGTTGGCAATGAGATCGTCGGCCACGTTTTCGAGCACGACCCACATCGCGGGCGAGATAACAGCGCCGCCCCAATCGGGCACTACTGCAACGCGCATGCCGCGCAATGACTCGGTGTGCGTGCCGAGTTCGTTCTCCCAACCGCTGGTGCGGGGCAGGCTGAACTGGTCCCGGGCGTCGTAGCCATTGCACACGTCGAACCAGCGCGCTGTATCGCGTACAGAGCGGCTGAGGCAGCCGATGGTGACGGTCATGTTGCCGATGGTGGTGCGCGGGGCGCGTGGGATGCGGCCAAAGGTTGCTTTGAGACCGAAGAGTCCGGTGAAGCCAGCGGGGATGCGGATCGAGCCGCCGCCGTCGCCGCCGGTTGCGATGGTGACCAGACCACCGGCAACAGCGGCGCCAGTGCCGCCGCTTGAGCCGCCAGGAGTGTGTGCGGTGTTCCACGGGTTCAGCGTGGCGCCGTGCAACACAGTGCGGGTGAGGTTGACTCCACCGAACTCGCTTGAGGTGGTTTGTCCGGCGAGCACCGCGCCGCCTTGCTTGACCATGCGATCGACCATGACCGAGGTGTGCGTGGCAACGTGATCTGCAAACACCACGCATGCCTCGGTGGCGGGCCAGCCAGCGACCGAGTCGAGCTCTTTCACCCCGATTGGCACACCACCAAATGGCAACGAGATATCGGCGTTCTTGGCGGCGGCCATGGCTTCTTCGCGCGGTGTGTACGCGAAGGCGTTGAGATTGCTTGCGTCGATCGCGTCGTAGGTGGCCTGCAACTCTTCGGCGGGCGAACGCTCGCCGCTTCGGAATGCTTCGACCAACGAGCAGCTATCGCCTAACCACGGTGTGTTCCCCATGTGGGGCACGATAGTTGCACAGCGATCTCTGGCTGCACTCCTGCAGTTGCATTTGTGGTTGACGGTGGATCAGCCGCTACCTGCCCGCGGCCCATAGAGTCGTCACGTCATGGATAGCCGCGCATTTCTCGATCTCCGTCCGAGCCACAACCCCTACCGCTGGAGCCTGCCGGTTACGCCCGGGCTATCTACGTGGGGTGGATTTCTGTTTGGTGGTTGCGGTTTGGGCGCTGCGATTTCGGCGCTGGAGCAAACGTCGGGTCGCGACTGCGTGTGGGCCACGGGTCAATACCTGTCGTACGCAAAGCCCGGCGAGGTGATGGACATCGACATCACGATGGCGGTCGAAGGGCACCAGATCTCGCAGGCCCGAGCTGTGTGCCACGTAGGCACCCGTGAAATTCTCACCGTGAACGCCGCGCTTGGTCATCGCGACATCGAGCACTCTGGGCAGTGGGAGACCATGCCCGATGTGCCGCCACCGTCGCAGTGCGCAGCCCGCGATTACCGCTTGCCGGCCGACGGCACCATTAACGAGCGACTTGAGCAGCGCATGGTGAAGGGCCGCGAGTTTGAATCGCTCGATGGTGTTCACGGCGATGGGCAAGTGCTGCTGTGGGCGCGCATCCCCGATGTGATCGAAGGCGTCGATGCAACAACACTGGCCATTCTCGGCGACTTTGTGCCGATGGGTGTGGGCCAAGCGCTGGGTGTGCGCGGTGGCGGCAACAGCCTGGACAACACATTGCGGGTGGCTCGATTAGTGCCCACCGAGTGGGTGTTGCTCGACATTCGCGTGCACGCCGTGGGCCGCGGGTTCGGCCATGGGCTTGTGCATATGTTCGCCGAGGATGGCACGCTGATGGCCACTGCCAGCCAAAGTTGCATAGTTAGGTACTGGAAAGGCGAGGCCGATGAGCCTCGCCCATCTACTCAGCAAGGGGAATCGAAATGAGCACTGCACTTCCAAAGCGCCCGGGTATGACGGTGCCTTTGCCGGGACCATTGCATAGCCATCGCGACAAGCTCAGCGAACTTGCCGATCTGGGATACACCGACATTTGGTCAGCCGAGAGCGATGGTGCCGATGCCTTCACACCGCTGGCGATGGCCGCAGCGTGGGAGCCCCGCCTACGTTTGGGCACGGCAATCGTGCCGGCCTACACCCGCTCGCCAGCATGCTTCGCTCAGAGTGTGGCCAGCATGGCCGACGCAGCGCCAGGTCGATTTGCGATTGGCATTGGCTCGAGCAGCAACGTGATTGTCGAGCGCTGGAACGGCGTGCCATTTGTAGAGCCGTACAAGAAGGTGCGCGATGTCGTTCGCTTTTTGAAAGATGCGCTCAGCGGCGAAAAGGTGTCGAAGCAATACGACACGTTCAAGGTCGACGGGTTTCGTTTGGGCGTGCGGCCCGAGCAGCAGCCACAGATTCTGGTGGCTGCGTTGCGTGAGGGCATGCTGAAACTTGCAGCGCGTGAGGCCGATGGCGCCATCATCAACTGGCTCTCGGCGCAAGACGTGAGCAAGGTTGCCGCAGTAGTGAACGACGCCGCTGGCGGCGAGCAAAAAGAGATCGTGTGCCGCATCTTTGTGTGCCCCAGCGAGAACGCCGATGTGGTGCGCGCTGCGGGCAAGTTTGCGATTGCGGCCTATCTCAACGTGCCCGTGTATGCCGCATTCCATGAGTGGCTGGGTCGTGGCGAGATGTTGCAGCCCATGTGGGACGCATGGAAGGCCGGCGACCGCAAGGCAGCGTTGGCCGCAATTCCGGATCAGTTGGTTGACGACATCATCGTGCATGGTTCGCCCGCAGAATGCCGAGCCAAGATTCAGGCCTATTTCGACAACGGTGTGACCACCACGTCGCTGGCGATTCTGGGCCTTGACCCAGAGTTGAAGCACTGGCAGGCAGTGCGCGATCTGGCACCCACAGCTGGTTAAGCGTGGCCGGTCAGGCTGCGATCTGACGCGAAGAGCCACCATGTGCAGCGGTGGTACCGGCGCGGGCTGCGGCCTGTGCTGCAAGCTGTGCCCGTAGCGCCGACACATGCGCCAGGCCCGAGACGCGTGCTTGCTCGCTGAGGCGGAACTGCAGGGGCACTGGTGTCGCGGCAGTGAGAAGCGAAAGCTGTTCGGCAGCGCCCGATGCGCTGGCGAGGTCTGACGTGTTTCCGATTGTGCTCATGTGGCGATAATGATCGATGGGTGTTACAGGGTTACGCAGCGTTCTAGGCTGCGGCGATGGCGACCCAGGCGCATGAGGATCACTCGGCCAACTTCGACGGTGAGGTGCGCGATGCGTGGCGGGCGTACGGCGACCCACGGGTCATCACATCGGTGGTC
Organism: Actinomycetota bacterium; assembly: GCA_037139095.1. Lineage (GTDB taxonomy): Bacteria > Actinomycetota > Acidimicrobiia > Acidimicrobiales > Ilumatobacteraceae > WLMZ01. The sequence goes on along the minus strand of JBAXHD010000006.1, from coordinate 67,673 downwards.
GAGGTCAGCGCCAAGGTGTCTACCAATCACGTGTATCGGCTACACCTCGACGATGGCGGCAGTGTCATCGCCAAGGTCTCGTCATATGGCTCGTACTACTTGTTTCGCGAAGACCATGATCGAATCCATCGATCTCGCGAACTGTTGCAGGACACCCGTTGGGCTGGCTTGCTCGCCGATGTCTTTGTCGAACGCGGCCAACTTCCCAGCGGCTCTGCTCAACGGCCTCGACCCCCGCGCGTGTTCACCCACTACAACGGTCAGCTCTGGACGGCGTTCTATCAAGACGTAGCGGTTGATCAATCGTTGCCTCGGATTCTGTCCGATGCCCAGATCGGCGAGCTCGGCGAAGAGATGGCGCTGCTGCATCGTGACTGCGCCGACGTAGCCCGGCGCATTCCGCTGACATCGAAATCGATCAAGTCTGATGCCATCCATCTGCTCGACCTGCTGAGCGACAAACACTCGTCGCTCAAGTTTCAATACAACGCCGAGCAGAAGCAGTACCTGCGTCGGCAGTGCCACGAGTTCCTTGAGCAACTCGATCGCTTCGGCTACGACGACTGGTCGAAGATTCCGGTTCTCATCGATTGGAACCTCGGCAACTTCTCGGTGTCGATGGATCAACAACAGATTCGTCTGTTCAGCCGTTGGGACTACGACTGGTTTCGCATCGAGCCTCGGCTGCTCGACTTCTATTTCTTGTCGCGGGTGTCGAGCGCCACAGGCGACCGCACGGTGTTTTCGTACTCGCCGCACACGCTGCTCGAGCCGCGTTTCAAAAAGTTCCTCACGGCGTATCACCGCATCTATCCGCTGAACGAAAACGAATTGCTGTTCATGCGTGAGGTCTACAGGTTCTTCATCTTGAACTACGTGGTACGCGAAGGCGACAACTTCTTCCAGCCCGAATACTGGCGTCGACTGCAGCACGAGGCAGTGTCACTGTGCTTGCCCGCTGCCGAGCGACTCGATCTGCGGCCGCTGCTCGACATTCTCGGCTAACTCTTCGCAACGCCCTGCGCGCCTACTCTGGAGCGATGGCGATCAACGTTGCGGTAATCGGTGCTGGTTCGTGGGGAACCACGGTGGCTGCGCTTGCGGCCGAGAACACACCAACTTCGCTGTGGTCACGTCGAGCCGACCTTGCCGACGCAATCAACAGCACGCATGAGAACCGCGATTACCTGCCCGGGTTCGCGTTACCCGAAAGCCTTCGCGCCACGAGCAATTTGGGTGAGGCGGTGAGCGCCGCCGACGTGTTGGTGATGGCAGTTCCGTCGCACGGCTATCGCGCTGTGGCCGCAGAGGCGGCGCCGTTTCTGCGGCCGTGGGTGCCGGTGGTCAGTTTGGTCAAAGGTATCGAGCGCGATTCGCTCAAGCGCATGAGCGAAGTGACCGCCGAGGAGATGCCTGGCCATCCGGTGGCGGTGCTCGCTGGCCCGAACTTGGCCAAAGAGATCTTGGCTGGACAACCAGCGGCCAGCGTGGTGGCCATTGATGACGAAACGATCGCACACGAACTGCAGCGCATCTTCACCCGGCCGAGCCTGCTCATTTACACCAACCCCGATGTGGTGGGTTGCGAGGTGAGTGGCGTGGTCAAGAACATCATCGCGATCGCTGCTGGCATGGCCGAGGGCATGGGCTTCGGCGAGAACAGTCGTGCCACCATCATCACGCGCGGTCTCGCCGAGATGAGCCGCCTCGGATTGGCGCTTGGCGGTAACGCGTTCACGTTCTCCGGACTTGCCGGTGTTGGCGACCTCGTCGCAACCTGCTCATCGAAGCAGAGCCGTAACAACACGGTTGGTCTGCAACTCGGTCAGGGGCGCAGCATCGACTCGATCCTTTCCGGCATGAGCATGGTTGCCGAAGGAGTGAAGAGTTCGTCATCGGTGTTGGAGCTTGCTCGCCGATACGGTGTGGAGATGCCGATTACCGAACAGGTCGTAGCCGTTTGTCATCAGGGCAGGTCAGCCCGAGACGCAATGACCTTGCTGATGCAGCGCAGCATTAAGAGCGAGATCGGTTAGGTCGAGATGAACACAATTGGTGTGTTGGGCCGCCATTGGCGCGCCACCGTCAGCAACGCTGGCTCAATTCAGCCCTGGGGTAATGGCGACGAACCGTTGCTCGACTGGTTTGTCGCTGCCGACGATCGTTGGCATGTGCCATCACAAGAGGCGGCCGTTCGCCAGCGTCGTATCGACAATGCTCCCGTCTTCGAAACGCGCTTGCGGGTGCCCTCGGGCGACGCGGTGCAGCGCGTGTGGTGCGTTGCCGATGGCGGCGGATACACGGTCATCGAAATTGAAAACGAGTCCACGCTTCCGTTTGCGGTGGCGTTCAGTCGCAACGACATTTTGTCGGTGCGCCCGCCAACGAATGTGCCTATCGAAGGCATCGAGTTACCCGAAGGCTCGGTTGTGTTCCCCGTTGGTCATCACTCCACCATTCGTGTCGCGTTGGCGCACGCTGGCGGCTCGATGGCCTCGCCAACGTTGTTGCCCGACACGCTGTCGTCGGCCGATCAAGTGGCGCGCGGCTGGAGCTCAATCATCGATCGCGCCGGTCGTCTCGAGCTGCCCGAAGAAGCAGTGATGGCCGACATCGCTCGGCTGCGCACTGAGCTTGCGCTCAATGGACCAACCGAGCCAACCGACGACTCTGTTGCGTTCCTGATCGATGTTGGTCAACTCGTGCGCCTTGGCGAACGCGCCGATCCGTGGGTTCCCGACATTGCCGATGCAGTTGCGGTTGTGGCCCGCCTCGATCAAGCATGGGATGTTGCCGCAGCGCTCGACGCCGCAGCCGTTGTGTTGCAGCGGGCTGGCGAAACTCGTGCCGTGCGCGATGTGGCGCGGATGCGGTCAACAGCCGCAACCGTCTTGCCGATTTCGTTGCCCGCCGATATCGACGATTCGCGCTTGCTTGGTTGGCTCGAGCAACGTGTTGCTCGCGCTGCCGGTGCTGGCGTAGCCGAACTGATGGCTGGCGGCATGCCAAAGGCGTGGCTTGGCCTGAACTTTGAGGTGCACGATCTCGCCGTGGGCCCCGACTCAATGGTGTCGTTTGCGGTGCGTTGGCACGGCGACCGTCCCGCTGTTTTGTGGCAGACCACTGGTGCCCCGGTGCGCCTCACCGCACCAGCGCTAGCGCCCAACTGGTCTACCACCGAGGCATCAGGCGAGACCCTGTGGCCTGCTCCGCCGGGCGCAGAGACCATCGCCGTCAACGAGGCCATCGAGACCATCGCGCCCGCTGCGGTGGTTACCGACTCCGGCACCGACATTTCGTTCAACTAGTCGTGTGTGACACCCTCGTCGCCCTTGCCTCGGCTGCGGCCGACGGTGTCACCTTGTTCGCGAAGAACAGTGATCGTCCGCCGCAAGAGCGTCAGATCATCGAATGGTCGATGCCGCGCGCCGAGGCCACTACCCGGGCAACGCACATCAGCATCGAAGGCGCCGCCGGAGACACGATCCGCAGCGTCATCTGTCGACCACGTTGGTGTTGGGGTGCCGAGCAAGGGGTGAACGAAGCGGGTGTCGCCATTGGCAATGAAGCCATCTACACCACGCTTGATCCGCGCACCGCGCCAACTGCACTCATCGGTATGGATCTCGTGCGACTCGGCCTTGAGCGTGCGGCTACGGCACGCGATGCGGTGCAGGTGATGACAGCACTGCTCGAGCGCTACGGGCAGGGTGGCACGGGCCACGATGTGGCGCTCATCGGCAAGGAGCGGCCCTACTGGTCGAGCTTTCTCATTGCCGACCCAACCGATGCGTGGATCCTTGAGACCAGTGGCAATCAATGGCAGGCCGAGCAGGTCGCCGATGTCGCCGCAATTTCAAACCGCACGTGCATTGCCTCGTTCGACGCAGCGCATCGTCATCCTCAGCAGCCTGTAGAGCGGCTCATCGATCCCCGCCTCAACGCGTCGAGGGCGATGCTCGCCCAGCAACCCGTAACGCGCGGCGCTCTCGAAGCACATCTGCGCTCGCATGACTCGTGCGTTGAGCCCGGATGGAGCGTGTGCATGCATGTCGATGGCGTAGAGGTCACTACGTCGTCGATCATCGCCCAGTTGCCGGTGGGTGGTCCCCCCAGCGCAATGATGCTGCTCGGCTCTCCATGCCAGAACGAATACCTGCGTTACTCGTTCTGAGTCGCTCTCATCACGGTTCGAGAATCACTGCATCGCCAGCGACAATGCGCCCGGGTTCGATGACGGTTGCATACACCCGGCTCACTGCGCCGCGCAGACAGTTCATGCGGTTGAAGTCGCCGTCGCTGAACCACTGAGCGTTGTGCTTGCAGGGGGTTGCATAGGCCTGAACATCGGCGAGCACTGTGCCAATGCGCAGTCGAACGCCGGGCCTGATGTCGGCCCAATCGAGACCCGATGTAGTGATGTTTTCTCCGGCCGATCCCCGCGCAATCGGGTGGCCATCGGCGCGGAACTGGTGAATGACTTCGTCGCTGTAGATGCACAACGCCTGCCAAGGGCGACCGTGGTGATTGCGCGACTTTTGGACATCGCCGACGACGCCGCGAAACGAAACGTCGACCGACTCAAGCGCCACCTTCGGAACCCCGCCTTTTGATGAGCTGAGTTGGGCGACCGTGCCTGCGGCGGTGGCCGGTAGCTGCCCGTCGGCGCGCAAGGCTTGCAGAGCGGCGGCCAGTGCAGACCACGTGTTAGCCAAGATTGGTTCGAGGGCGGGCGAGTTGCCCAATGTCTGGGCACCGAGGGTCCCAAGCTCATCAAGCGAGGTGTTGGGCGCGGCGCCCATTGCATCAGCGAGCGAGGCAATGAGGTTGTGCTGAAGCGCATCGGCCGCCGAACTGCTGCGACCTTGCATCATGGTGTGCCAAAGGTCGCCGAGGTTGGCGAGGGTGCGGAGGGCATCGGTCTGCGTGAACTCGTATGGGCCGAGGGTGATCATGGCTCTCACCGTAGGCTGTGCCGCGTGACTGACATCGACAACATGCGCCTCACCGAGTGGACTTCTTGTGGTGGTTGCGCCGCCAAGTGGGGAGCCTCGTTGCTGTCGAGCCTGGTTCAAGATTTTCCTTCGGCGTCAGATCCGGCGCTCATTGTGGGTCTTGCCCCATTCGACGATGCCGCCGTGTACAAGATCAGCGACGACCTTGCGATGGTCAGCACCACCGACTTCTTCCCTCCGCTTGTGGACCATCCGTCTGACTTCGGCGCGATCGCCGCAGCCAACGCGTGCAGCGACGTGTTCGCAATGGGTGGGCGCGTCACGGTTGCCGTCAACGTGGCTGCGTTCCCCGAGCACTTCCCGCGCGAAGCCATCGTTGCCATCTTCGACGCCGCAGCCGCAACGGTTGCCGAAGCAGGCGGCGCTATTGCGGGCGGCCACACCATCCGCAACCCTGAGCCCATCTTCGGACTCGCAGTGCAGGGCTTGGTGCATCCCGATCGCATCTTCCGCAAAGAGGGCGCATTGGTCGGCGACATCTTGATGATCTCAAAGCCCTTGGGCACTGCGATCGCGTTGGCCGGCGGCAGCGATGCTGACAAAGCCGAAGCCATTGCGGGCATGCGCCGACTCAACCGTGCGGCATCCGAGGCGTTGCAGGCCCAGGGCGGCGCGGTGCATGCCGTTACCGATGTCACCGGTTTCGGATTGTTTGGCCACTCGTGGGAGATGGCCGAGCGGGCAGGCGCAGTGTTTGCCTACGACTACGCACGGCTGCCAATGTATTCAGGTGTGGTCGATGCTTTGGCTCGCGGTGTGCGCACTGGCGGCGACCCCCGCAATCGCGAGCATGTGCAGCATCACGTGAGTGCGTCTGCCGACCTCACCGATGCGCAAGTGGCAATCGGCTACGACCCGCAAACGTCGGGTGGGCTCCTCGCTGCGGTCAGTGCTTCGGCCGAGGCCAATCTGGTTGCCGCTGGGTTTGTCACTGTCGGCACCGTCATCGCGGGCGACGCTCAGATCGTGCTGCAGTAACGCCCGATGGCCGCCCGCCGCAGCAAAGCCCCCACCCGCGACATTGAGCGCGAGTTGTGGCAGGCCGGTCACGAGATTGTGGTTGGCATCGACGAGGTTGGTCGCGGTTCATGGGCCGGTCCATTGATGGTTGGTGTTGCTGTGTTGCCGCGTGACCGACGGGTCAATGGCGTACGCGATTCGAAGATGCTCACCGAGGCTGGCCGCGAGCAGATGTTTGATCGCGTGGCGGGGTGGTGTGATGCATGGGCTGTTGGCGCAGCGAGTCATGTCGAGTGCGATGAATTGGGCATGGCGGCTGCGCAAAAGTTGGCAGCGAAGCGGGCCCTCGATGCGCTGGGCGTATCGGCCGATGCGGCAGTGGTCGATGGCAAGTGGAACTTTGTGGCGCCTCACGTGCGTCACGTAGAGATGCGCGTGAAAGCCGATGCGATTTGTCTCTCGGTGGCCGCCGCATCGATCCTTGCCAAGGTCACGCGCGACCGGATCATGCGAGAGCAAGCGGCGCATTATCCGCAGTGGCATTTCGATACGAACAAGGGCTACCCATGTCCGCTGCACCGCACGGCGCTGCAGGGCTATGGGCCGTCGGCGATTCACCGCCGCACTTGGGTGTTCATGGAGAACTTCGTACCATGGCCCGGCATGCGCGTTGTGCGGCCCGATCAGCCGACGCTGTTCTGAGAATCGAGTGATGCAGTGACCGAAGTTGATGTTCTGGTAATTGGCGCGGGCCTGGCAGGTCTGCGCGCCGGAGTCGACCTTGCCGATGCAGGTCGCGATGTTGTTGTTGTCGAAGCGCGTGATCGTGTCGGGGGTCGTGTGTGGAGCCACGCGTTCGACAACGGCCAGTGGTGCGAGCGCGGCGCCGAGTTCATCGACACAGACCACGCCGTTGTGCTCGATCTTGTCGCCGAGCTTGGGTTACGGCTCACCGATGTGAGTAGCGGTCACAACGATGAAACGCGTTGGCTCGATGTCAGCGGGCGCACGGCGCCGTTTGCGTTGCATCATTCATTGTTGGGCGAACTCGAGCGTTGGCATGAAGCTATTGGTGCGTTAGCCGCCGCAGTGAACGCCGACGATCCGTACCAGAGCCCACGCGCGGCCGAACTCGACGCGCTTCGGTTGAGCGACATCGTGAACGAGTTGGGGCTGAGCCCGATGGCGCGGGTGGTCGTTGGCCGCGAGGTTCGTAGTGAGTTCATGCTCGGGCCCGATGAGATTTCTCAGCTGATGGCTGGCTGGATGACTGCGTTGCATCTGCGCTCGGGCGAGGGTCGCGAGGCGTACCGCATCGAGGGCGGCAACGATCTGCTCGCTCACGGACTCGCCGCGAAACTCGCAGACCGCGTTCGCTTGTCGTTGCCGGTGGATCGCATCGATCCCGGAACCGGCGAAGTCTTCTTTGTGAACGGCGACATGATGCGCGCCAACCATCTCATCGTCACCGTGCCGTTGCCCGTGCTCGGACGCATGTGGGCCGACATGCCGCACGAGCTCGCTGCGGTGAGTTACGGCATTGGCGGCAAGGTGAGCGTGCAGACATCGCGTCGCGTGTGGAACGACCACGGTTGCGACGGCACGGTCATCACCGAACGCGCATGGGGCCAGATGTGGGAGACCAGCGAGGACCAACCGGGCGACAGCGGTGTGCTCACAATTCTGCTCACGTCGCACGACGGTGCTGCGCTGGCCGCCTTGCCCGATACAACGAACCGGGTCATCGATGAGACCGACCGGTTATTCCCCGGATTCAAAGCGATGTCAGGCGAGCGTGTGCAGACCGATTGGACCAACGATCGCTACAGCCTCGGTTGCTATGCCACCTTTGGCCCCAACGAGTTCATGCGCGCGTGGCCGCTGATGCAGCGCCGCTATGGCCACATGGTGCTTGCGGGCGAGCACACCGACTCGTGCGCCGGATTTATGGAGGGCGCCCTCCGCAGCGGACGGCGTGCAGCGGCGCTGGTCTGAGCTTCGCTGAAAGGGTCGCGCACCCCTTGAGTACCGTGTGACGCAATGACGGTTCAGCCCACCCCCGAGCAAGTGTTGTCGCTCGCTCCCGACAGCGCAGTTGGCGCCGCTGCGCTTGCGCTGGCCACACCGGCATCGTGGTCATTTGCTGGGTGCGACGATCAGGCCGTTTGGGGTAATTACATTGCTGCGGCAGCCGAGCCCTATGCGGTGGCCATCGATCTCTCTGACGACATTGCAGGCCCCGCCTACCGGTGCACATGCCCCAGCCGCAAGCTTCCGTGCAAGCACGCACTTGGGCTGTTGTTGTTGCACGCCAACAACGGTGTTATGCACGCCCCGCGTCTGCCCTTTGCTCAGCAGTTCATGCTGCGTCGGGGCAGCCGGTCGCAAGCTACCGATGCGGCCACGCCCGAGCTTGCCAGCGTTACGGCTGCCGATGATGGTGTCGACTCCGCCTCGATGGCGGTGGGGGCTGCCGACCGCGGAGCATCTGCATCGCTTACCGGTATGCAACTGCCCGATCCTGCTCGCTCCAAGCGTCAGCACGATCGCGCCGAACGCATGCGAGCAGGGCTGCAAGAGCTCGATCGTTGGCTGGCCGACCGCATTCGTGCCGGGCTCGCTGCGCCAGAGCTGGCCGACATCTCAAACTGGGATCTCCTTGCGGCGCGTTTGGTCGATGCCCAATGCGGCTCGCTCGCTGGGCGTGTCAAGCGGGTGGCGGCCAAGGTGGGCCAGCATCCGCAGTGGCACGAAGACGTGCTCGAAGAGCTGGCGCTGATGCATGTGCTTGCGGTTGGGGCCCAACACACATCGTCGTTACCTGCAGATCTTGCCGATGGTGTCCATGTTGCTACTGGCCTCGCATCGGCAAAAGACGAGGTGCTCGCCGGTGTGCCCACTACTGCATGGTGGACCGTGGCTGGCGTCAGCCGCACTCGCGAAGATCGCATCACTGTGCAACGCACGTGGCTGTGTGCCTCTGATGCCTCCGATCCCAGCGGCAACATCACCTGGGCAATGTTGCTGTCCTTTGGCGTGTTCGGTGCCGAAGCCACCATCGAATACAACGTGGGCACCGTCTTGCAGGCAGATCTGCATTGGTATCCGGGCGGCATCGCATTACGCGCCATCGTGGGTCGCGAACATGTCGAGCCCGCACCATCCACTGTTGCACCACAGTCGTGCAGCATCGCCGATGCGCTCAGTGCGTGCGGTTGGGCACTGGCTCAAGAGCCGTGGCTCGAGCGTTATCCCATGAGCATTCACGCTGTCCCAGCCCCGCTGGGTAACGGGCGCTGGGCGCTGGTAGACCCCACCGGCTCGGTGCCTCTGGCCGCTGGCTTTGCTGCCACGGCCGAACTCGTGTGTGCCTCCGGTGGCCTGCCAATCGGCATTGTTGGCGAGTGGAGCGCCGACGGGTTCCTGCCGCTCACGATGTGGGCCGACAACATGTTGAGCCAGCTATGAATGACCTCGCAGCATCAGCCGCTGCCGAGTGGGCCACGTTGCTCAACGCCGCGCTGCTTGGCACCGATCGTCGCCCGCTGGCACCTGCTTCGCCGGGTTGGGAGTCTGTGGTCGTCGCCCCCGACCAAGCCATCGAGTTACTCAATCGCGCCGCAGCAGTCACCACGGCGCGCCGTGCCGGCGTGCAGCCTCACGAGGCGCCTATGTTGGCAGCCCCTGCACCGCTCGACCCTCGGCCCGTGTGCAGCGCCGCAGCGGCCGAGCTGCTCGTGCTCATGCTGGGCGGCCAGCACGAAGCATTGTTGCCCGAATGGATCGCATTGTGTTTGCACGCCGGGCTGAGAGTTCCACATTCTTTGATTCCCAGACTGTTGCTGCGCGGTCGCCGCAACCCAGCCTTCGATCACGCAATACGCGCCGTCATTGGCCCCCGTGCTGCGTGGCTCGCGCAAGCAATGCCAGAGCTTGCGATTGCAGCTGCGCCGAAACCGTTGCCTGCCAAGACGGCGCCGTTCTTGCCACCTCAGCCGCCGCTCGATAGCGGGGCAGTGGTTACCGCCATTTCTGGCGCATTCGCCGAGCGTCAAGCCACGTGGGCTGCGGCCCCTCAGTTGCGAATCGCCGTGGCGTCGCTGCATCCCGAATGGTTGGCGGCACTCATGCTCGAACTCAATCGGGCCGCATTCAATCCCGTCACCGAACGCACTCGGGTCGATCTGTTGGGACTGGCGCGGGTGCGTCGAGAAATGGTTGCCGCGTTGCAACCCGCCGTAACGGCAGACGGTGCGACTGATGCGGGCGACGGTTCCTTGGCGGCCGACGCCAGAACGCGTGTACGGTTGGCGCCGTGACTCAGCCCGACGCCGCCACCGTTCTTCGGCCGCACGCCGAGACCGAATTCGCACTCGAACTCGCCGCGCTCGCCGCCAATGACACCCGCCCCAAACCCCCGCATTGGTTGCTGTCGCCATGGTCGGTGGTTACGTATCTCATGGGTGGCACGCTCGCCGATGGTTCGGTGATCACTCCCAAATACGTGGGGCCTCGGCGCCTCATCGAGGTGTCGGTTGCAACCCTCGCCACCGATCGCGCCCTATTGCTGCTGGGCCTGCCCGGCACGGCCAAGACCTGGGTCAGCGAGCATCTCGCTGCGGCCATCAGCGGCAACTCCACGCTGTTGGTGCAGGGCACCGCCGGAACCGCCGAAGAAGCAGTTCGCTACGGATGGAACTATGCCCGTCTTCTTGCCGAAGGCCCCAGCCCCGCAGCGCTGGTTCCGTCGCCGGTATATCGAGCCATGGAGCAGGGCTCTATCGTGCGCATCGAAGAACTCACGCGCATGCCGAGCGATGTGCAAGACGCGCTCATCACGGTGCTCAGCGAAAAGGTGCTTCCCATCCCAGAGCTCGGCGGCGAGATGCAAGCCTTGTCGGGGTTCAACCTCATCGCCACCGCCAACAACCGCGACCGCGGCGTCAACGAACTGTCCAGTGCGCTTCGCCGCCGCTTCAACACCGTGGTGCTGCCGTCGCCAGCCACGGTCGAAGAAGAAGTGCTCATCGTCACCCAGCGCGTGTCGGCCATGGCCGGCATGCTCTCGCTGCCTTCGGTCACCACCTCGGCCGAAGAGATTCGGCGAGTTGTCACCGTGTTTCGCGAGCTGCGCTCTGGCCAAAGCGAAGATGGTCGAATCAAGTTCAAGACGCCGTCGGGCACGATGAGCACCGCCGAGGCCATCTCGGTAATGGTGCAGGGCATTGCGATGGCGGCACATCTTGGCGACGGCACGCTCAGCTTCGATGCGTTACTGGGTGGCATCGAGTCCACCGTGGTGAAAGATCCCGTGCACGACACGGTGGTGTGGCGTGAGTATCTCGACTCTCTCGCCCGGCGCTAACGCCCACGCCGCCGCGAGCATCAGCGCTCACGGCCCCGAGGTACGCCTCTACGGCATTCGTCATCACGGGCCCGGGTCTGCGCTGGCCATCAAACGCGCACTGCGCGATAACCCTCCCGACATTGTGCTCATCGAGGGTCCGCGCGAAGCCGACGCCATCGCAGCGTTGGCTGCCGACCCCGATATGCACCCGCCGGTCACCATGCTTGGATACGCCATCGGCCAACCCGACCGGGCGTTGTTTCACCCCTATGCATCGTTTAGCCCCGAGTGGGTAGCGCTGCGTTGGGCCACCGACGCCGATGTGCCCGTTCGGTTCATCGATCTCGCGCTCGCCAATGTGCTGGCACCGTGGCCGGCCGAGGTGCAGACATCGCTCGAAGACCTCGATCAGCGCCCGGCCGATCCGCTTGCCGAGCTCGCGCTCGCCGCTGGCTACGACGATCCCGAGCGTTGGTGGGAAGACGTGGTCGAGCATCGTGAGGGTGGTTCTATCTTCGAGGCCGTCGCCGAGGCAATGGCCGTGCTTCGTCAGGCCTATGACCCCGACCTTGTGCCCACCCAGCGCATCGAGCGTTGCCGCGAAGCGCAGATGCGTACGGGTATTCGCACGGCGCTCTCCGACGGCTACGTGCGTGTTGCTGTGGTGTGTGGTGCGTGGCATGTTCCTGCACTCGAGCGTGCCCAGCAGCCCAAGCAGGCCCGGGTCGATGCCGCCCAACTGCGCGGTATGCCCAAGACCAAAGTGTCCATCACCTGGGTGCCATGGACCCATCGTCGCCTTGCGTCGGCCAGCGGTTACGGCGCTGGCGTTTCGTCGCCCGGTTGGTATCACCACCTGTTCACCCATCCTGGCGAGCACACCATTGCGCGCTGGTTCGCCCAAGCAGCGCACGTGCTGCGCGCTGCCGACTATGGCGCATCGGCGGCCGATGTGCTCGAGGCAACGCGTCTCGCCACCTCGCTAGCGGCCCTGCGCGGTCGGCCGCTTGCTGGTCTCGTCGAGGTCAACGATGCTGCCCGCGCCGTGCTGGGCGATGGCACCGATGCGCCGATGACTCTGCTCAATAACGAACTCATTGTGGGTGCGCTCATCGGGCGGGTGCCGGCACATACGCCGATGGTTCCGTTGGCTCGCAATCTTGCGGCCGAGCAAAAGCGGTTGCGACTCAAGCCCGATGCCTCGATGCAAACTCTCGAGCTCGATCTGCGTAAGCCGCTCGATCTCTCGCGTTCGCAACTGTTGCATCGCCTCACCGTGCTGCGTGTTCCGTGGGGTCGCGAGGTCGATGGTCGGCGCAGCGTGGGCACATTTCGCGAGACATGGCAGCTGTTGTGGGAACCCGAACTCGAGGTGAGGCTCATCGAGGCGTCGGCGTTGGGCACCACCATCGAAGCCGCCGCAGCAGCAGCGCTCGCCCAGCAGGCCAGTGGTGCCTTGTCGTTAGGTGAGCTCACCCACGCAGTCGAGGTGTGCCTGCTCGCTCATCTTGCATCGGCGCTGCCGGGCATCGTGGCGCTCATTGCCGATCGCGCTGCTCTCGATCTCGACGTCTCGCACCTGATGTCTGCACTCCCAGCGCTAGCGCGCACCATTCGCTATGGCGATGTTCGCGGCACCGATGCCCAACTGCTTCAGTCGGTGTTGCACGGTGTGGTGGCGCGCATCGCTGCCGGGCTTGTGCTGGCGTGCGCCAACCTCAACGACGACACCGCCAACGTGATTGGTGCGCAGATCAATGAAACTCAGTCGGCGCTGTCATTGCTGGGCGGTGGCGAGCTGCTTGGTTCGTTTCATGGCGCGCTTGGCGATCTGGTCGAACGAGATCGTGTTCATGGTTCGCTACAAGGTCGGGCCACACGTCTGCTCGCCGATGCCGGGCACTTGCCGGCTGATCTCGTCGAGGCACGCGTCTCGCGTGCTTTGTCCCGTGGCACTGCGCCCGCCGATGGCGCATCGTTCATCGAAGGCTTCCTTGGTGGTTCGGGCGTGGTGCTGATGCACGATGCCGATTTGCTCGCCCTGCTCGATCGTTGGCTTGCCACGCTCGACTCTGATGCATTCGTCGAGACGCTGCCGTTGCTGCGGCGAACCTTCGGCACCTTCGAACTGGCCGAGCGCCGCCAGATTGGCGACCGCGTGCGCAACGGCAACGCGCCTGCGGCTGGGCTTGCGGCATTCAGCTTGTCGGCCGAGCGCGTCGCTGCAGGCATCCACACAGTTACTCAACTGCTTGGGGCGCCACGATGACAACGGCCGACGAATACCGGGTGCACGAAGGTGAGCGCTTGCGTAGGTGGCGCATGGTGCTTGGTGCCGATACCTCTGACGCCGCCGAGATGTCCAATGGCTCGGCGGGTTCACTCGATGGCGACGATCGAGCCATCGATGCTGCGCTCGGTGCCCTCTACGACGCGCCCAACAACTCGGGCGCGCGCGGGCGGTCATCAAAGCGCGCAGGCGGCCTTGCAGCCTCAGCGCCCAACGTGGCGCGATGGCTCGGCGATATTCGCCGTTACTTTCCCGCGGGCGTCGTGCAAGTGATGCAGCGCGATGCAATCGAGCGGCTCAATCTGCAGCGCATGCTGCTTGAGCCCGAACTGCTCGAGGCCATCGAACCCGATATTCACCTTGTGTCAACGTTGTTGGCGTTGCAACATCTGCTGCCCGACACCACTCGAGCTACGGCGCGTTTGGTGGTGGGCAAGGTTGTCGCCCAACTGCACGATCGTCTTGCGCAGCCCACTGCGCAGGCGGTGCGCGGGGCCTTGGCTCGCTCGGCGCGCACACGTCGGCCATTGCCCGGAGACATCGACTGGAACCGCACTATTCGTGCCAACCTCGCCAACTACCAGCCCACGCTGAAGACGGTCATCCCCGACAAGCTCGTTGGCTATTCGCGTCGAGCGTCGGCGGTGCAGCGCGAGATCATCATCGCTATCGACCAGAGCGGGTCAATGAGCGACAGCGTGGTCTACGCCAGTGTGTTCGGCGCAGCGTTGGCGTCGGTGCGCTCGCTGCAGACCCGACTCATTTCGTTCGACACCGCAGTGGTCGATCTCACCGACCATCTCAACGATCCGATCGATTTGTTGTTCGGCATTCAGTTGGGCGGCGGCACCGATATCAACCGCGCTATGGCCTATTGCCAATCGATCATCACCAGACCCGCCGACACGGTGCTCATCGTGGTCAGCGATCTGCACGAGGGCACCCCAGGCGGCGATTTCGTGGCTCGCATCGCAGCAATGGCGCGCAGTGGGGTCACGTGTGTGGCGCTGCTCGCGTTAAGCGACGAGGGTGCTCCGGCATTCGATCGGGGCGCAGCTAGTGCGCTCGCCGAGCTTGGTGTGCCGGCGTTTGCGTGCACACCCGATGCATTTCCAGACTTACTGGGCGCCGCCATCAATCGCCGCGACCTCGGCACCTGGGCCGGCGGTCAGGGTCTCGTAACTCGACCCTGACCAGCCAACCCGGCACTGTTTCGTTGTATTCAGTCGCCCTGTGGGCGGCGCTTGTCGGCCGTGGCCGGACCGCGCTTGAAGCCGCCGGGCTTGAACCCACCGGTGCGTGCGCCGCCTGGCTTGAAGCCACCGGTTGAACGACCTGCGCCGCCACCCTTGTAGCCGCCGCCACCACCGGCGCCACCGGCGCCGCGGTAACCGCCGCCTGAGTTGCCACCGAACCCGCCGGGCTTGCCAGCGCCGTAACCCTGACGGCTTGGGCGGGCATCGCCCTGTGGCGCAGCCGAACGATCACCGCGATCGCTTGAGTAACGAGGACGGTCGGCCCCGGCTGCGGCGTCGCGGTTACGCCATGGACGATCGCCGCCGCCGTCGCGGCCGTAAGGGGGACGTTGTCCGTCGCGGGCAAAGCCGGGACGATCGCTGCGGTCGGCTGAGTTTCGAGGACGGTCGGCGCCCGGACGGCTGTCGCCGCGCTCGGCGCTGAACCGTGGACGATCGTCGCGGTTAAAGCGGCCGCGGTCGTTGCCGCGGTCGTCGTCGCGACGTGGGCGTGGTGACCAGTCGTTGCGATCGCGTGAGGCGGGTGCAGCGTCGGTGCGCTCGTTGCGACCCTGGTAGCCGCCGCGTGAAGCGCCGTATGCGGGGCGCTCGGTGCGTGCCGCTGGTGCGTCGTCACGTCGTGGGCGTGGTGACCAGTCGTTGCGGTCGCGTGGGGCGGGTGTTGCATCATTGCGATCGTTGCGGCCTTGGTAGCCACCGCGCTCGCCGCTGCCTCCGCGACCCTGATAGCCGCCACGGTCGGCGCCGTACGCGGGACGCTCGTTACGGTCGGCGCGGTCACCGCGGCCTTGGTAGCCGCCGCGCTCGCCACGGTCGCTGCGATCGCGGTCGCCGCCATAGGCCGGACGCTCGGCGCGCGCTGCGCCGTACACAGGACGGTCACTGCGCTCGCCACGATCACTACGGTCGCTGCGATCGCGGTCGCCGCCGTAGGCCGGACGTTCGCTGCGCTCGCCACGATCACGCTCGCCGCCGTAGCCGCGGTCGCTTGCTGCGGCACGGTCTACGTATCCGCCCCGGCTCGTGCGGTCGCTGTAGGCGCCACGATCGGCATTGCGATCGCCACGGCCTTGGTAGCCGCCGCGGTCGCGCTCGCCACGATCGCGGTTACCTGTTTCGCGCTCGCCCGCAGGCACGCGCTCGATGGGCTTCTCGCCCTGCTCCCAGGTGACCTCGGCTTCTACGTTGTCGCTCATGCGCTGGGCGATGCGCTGACGGCTTGGTGGCACGAATGCAATCACCACACCTGCGTTGCCCGCACGACCGGTGCGACCCGAACGATGCGTGTAGTCCTTGTCGTTGTCGGGCAGGTCGTAATGCAACACGAGGCTCACGTTGTCGACGTGAATACCGCGGGCGGCAACGTCGGTGGCCACAAGCGCTTGAATCTTGCCGCGCTTGAAATCGTCGAGCGTGCGCTGACGCACGGCCTGGCTGCGTGCGCCGTGCAATGCGCCGGCCTTCACGCCAGCGCGGTTGAGGTCTTCGCTCACATCGTCGACGCCGTAGCGGGTCTTCACGAACACAACCGTTGGCCCATGCTCTTCGATGAGGGCAACTGCTGCGTCGATGCGCTCGGATGGGCGGGTGACCACGAAACGGTGATCGACAGGTGCCTGCTCGACATCGTCCATCAGGTCGTGACGCACAGGATCTTTCATGTAGTCCTGAATGATTTCTTTCACGTCGCCGTCGAGCGTTGCTGACCACAACATGGTCTGGCGCGTAGCCGGGGTCATGTCGAGAATCTTGCGTAGGTCGGGCATGAAGCCAAGGTCGGCCATGCGGTCGGCTTCGTCGATGACGCACACTTCGACGGCGCTGAGATCGCAGTAACCCTTTTCGATGATGTCGAGCAAACGGCCCGGTGTTGCAACAACGACCGAGGCGCCCTTGCGCAACGAATGAATCTGCGGGCCGAACGAGGCGCCGCCGTAGATGGCCTGCACGAAACGCCACTGGGCGCGACCAAGGGTGACGAACACCTTTTGTACTTGCTCGGCGAGCTCACGGGTTGGCACCAGCACGAGACCGGTTGGACGGTGCGGCGCGGCTTGGCCGATGCGCACCATCATGGGAATTCCGAAACCGAGGGTCTTGCCAGAACCGGTTGGCGCACGGCCACACAGGTCTTTGCCGGCAAGGGCATCGGGGAGGGTGATGGCCTGAACCGGGAACGGTTCGGTGATGCCATCAGCGGCGAGTGCTTCGACGAGGCGCGCGGGGACGCCAAGATCTGCAAATGATTGGGACACGTTGTAGCTCCTTATGGGCGGCACACGTTCGCAGCAACTTGCCTGCGCCCAGTTATGGGATGCTCAGCTACTCACGTGTGTTCTGTTCCTTTGAACAGCACATCGAATGTATCAGTGTCAAATCGCAATCGCTCTCGATGGGTCTGAAGCCGTCGGTCACACGGGTCTAGTGTGCAGCGCGTGGGTTGAGTCCCTGCGCTGCGTCGTGAGACCACGTGAGTCAGTAAGTTGTACAGCACAAGTACTTTTGTAGGGGGGCGCATGACCAAGTTCGATCTCATTGTCCGCGGTGGCCTCGTGCTCGATGGCACCGGTGAGCCCGGCCGCATCGCCGATGTCGCCGTGCGCGACGGAGTTGTGGTGCAGGTTGGCGATGTTCAGGGCGAGGCCACGCGAGTGATCGATGCCCGCGGAACACTGGTCACCCCAGGCTTTGTCGACATCCACACTCACTACGACGGTCAAGCAACGTGGGATAGCCACCTTGCGCCATCGGCCAATCATGGCGTCACCACTGTTGTCATGGGCAACTGTGGCGTCGGCTTCGCTCCCGTTCGAGAGGGCGATCGTCAGCGACTCATCGAGCTCATGGAAGGTGTCGAAGACATTCCGGGCGCGGCGCTGCACGAAGGTCTGAGCTGGAAGTGGGAGAGCTTCGCCGAATATCTCAACGAGGTTGAGGGTCGCCCGCACGACATCGATGTTGCGGCACAGGTTCCCCACGGCGCGCTGCGCCTCTATGTGATGGGTGAGCGCGGTGCCAATCGCGAACCCGCCAATGCTGCCGAGATTGCCGAGATGGGTCGCATCGCGGCCGAGGCCATCAGCGCCGGCGCGCTTGGCTTCAGCACCTCGCGCACGTTGAACCACCGCACCAGCCGGGGCGAGCCAACCCCCACGCTCACCGCCGCCCGTGAAGAACTCGTCGGTATCGCCGAGGCCATTGGCCGCACTGGCAAGGGCGTGTTGCAGGTGGTGTCAGACCTCACCGATTTCGATCACGAAGTCGAGACCATGCGGATGATGATGCAGGTGTCGGGTCGTCCGCTCTCTATCTCGTTGGCGCAAGCTGGCCGCGGCTCCGATCAGTCGATGCGTCTGCTCGAGGTGCTTACTCAGGCCAATGCCGAAGGCCTGCAGATGCGGGCCCAAGTGGCTGCCCGCGCCATCGGCGTGCTGGTTGGTCTGCAAGCCACCGTGAACCCACTGAAGTTCTGTCCCAGCTACCGGCCGCTCGCCGATCTCGAACTTGGCGAACTCGTGAGCCGTCTCGCCGAGCCCGAAACTCGTGCGGCCATCCTCAGCGAATACACGGGTCATTGTCTGCCCATCGTTGGTAACCCCACGCGCATTTTTGTCATCGGCGCGGTGCCCGATTATGAGCCCGACACCGATGCCACAGTTGCCGCACTGGCCACCAAGGCTGGTTGCCTTCCCGCCGAAATGCTCTACGACCTGTTGCTCGGCGATAGCGGTAAGGCGTTGCTCTATGTGCCGGTGCTCAACTACGGCGACGGCAACCTCGACACCGTCGGCGCCTTGCTGGCGCATCCGTTTGCGGTGCCGGGCCTCAGCGATGGCGGCGCCCACGTGGGCACCATCTGCGACGGAAGCTTTCCCACCACGCTGCTCACCCACTGGGGCCGAGACCGCACGCGTGGCCCCAAGTTCGAATTGCCGTGGCTTGTCAGCCGTCAGGCTCGAGCCACTGCCGAAGCAGTTGGTTTGCTCGACCGCGGACTCTTAGCCCCCGGCTATCGCGCCGACATCAACGTCATCGACTTCGATGAACTCACGTTGCATGCGCCGCGGCTCAGCTTCGATTTGCCTGCAGGCGGCAAGCGCTTCCTGCAAGATGTCGATGGATACCGGCACACGTTTGTGGCCGGCGTCGAAACGTATTTCAATGGTCAGGCCACTGGCGCGTTGCCAGGCCGTCTCGTGCGAGGGAGCACATCATGAATGCACTGGGATTTGCACAGCCGATCATCTCGGCCGACTCGCACATCACCGAACCACCCGAGACCTATGTCGATTTCATCGACCCGGCCTATCTCGATCGCGCGCCTCGCCTTGTCGACGGCGGCGAAAAGCTCGGCGAGGTGTTCATGGTCGATGGCATGCCGCGGCCGCTGTCGCTGTCTACTGCGGCTGCCGCAGGCAAGCGTCCCGAAGAGATCAAAGCGATGGGTTCGCGATTCTCCGATCTGCACCGCGGCGGCTGGGATCCAGTAGCGCGCATGGCCGACCAAGATCGCGACGGCGTTTCGGCCGAAGTGATTTACCCAAGCATCGGCATGGTGCTGTGTAATCACCCCGATGTCGATTACAAGAACGCATGCTTTCAGGCCTACAACCGTTGGCTCGCAAGTTTCTGTGCAGCGCAGCCCGACCGTTTGCTCGGCCTAGGTCAGACCGCAATGCGCACACCCGATGAAGCAATCGCCGATCTGCAGACCATCAAGAGCCAAGGCCTGCGCGGTGTCATGCTGCCCGGCCAGCCCGGCGTCGAAGACTACGACTCGACCATCTACGACGAATTCTGGGAAGCCGCGATTGCACTCGAACTGCCGCTGTCGTTCCACATCCTCACGATGTCGTCGGGCAAGACCCGCGGCCCGAAGATGGCACAGTTCCTCAGCATTGTGCGCGGCTGCCAAGACGTGATGGCCATGCTCGTGATGGGCGGCGTGTTCGAGCGTCACCCCAACTTGCGCATCGTGTGCGCCGAAGCCGATGCCGGATGGGTGCCTCACTTCAGCTATCGCATGGACCATGCCTACAAGCGTCACCGTTTCTGGCTCCCAGCGGGCCAAGAGTTGTCGAAGCTCCCCAGCGAGTACTTCGCCGAGAACATCTACGTCACCTTCCAAGACGATTGGTCGGCGTTCAAGCAGGCCGACAACATGAACTGGAAGCACCTGATGTGGGCCAACGACTTCCCACACTCAGACAGCACGTGGCCGTGGAGCCAAGAGATGTTGGCCGAGCACACTCAGCAACTCACCGACGAGCAGAAGGTGGCAATTTTGTCCGACAACGTTGCTGGCCTCTACGGCATCAACCGCTCGGTGCTCGTCTAAGTCGCCGAGGCGCTCCAGATGACCGCACCTGCCAAGCCACTGCCGTCGCACCTCGGTTTGTGCGTGGCCGATCTCGAACGGTCGTTGCGGTTTTACTGCGACGGTCTCGGGTTCGATCGCGCCGAGGGCTACAGCCTCGATAACACGGTGTTGCCCGACCTTGCGCGCGCTCTCGAGGTTGACTCGCCCGTGTCCATCACGTCGCAGTTCATTGTGTTGGGCACGATGAAGATCGAGCTGTTGCACTACGCATCGCCGCCAGCGCACGGCGTGCCATCGACAAGTCGCGGTCAGCTCGGTTTTACGCACCTGTCGTTTTATGTCGACGATGTCGATGCGTCGACAGCCGCGCTCGTTCAGCTCGGTGGCACAGTCATCGACAACACGCGAGCGAACCTCGGTATCGATGTGGTGTTCCTCGCCGACCCCGATGGCGCGCGCATCGAGTTGATGAGCCCGCGGCCGCGCTGGAAACACATAGCCGATCAACCCTCGTAGCAACGCCCACGTGTTGCCGCTTGTTACCAACTGAGTCCAGACGCGAAGAATCCCCGAGGCAAGCCTCGGGGATTCTTCGTATGCCTGGACTTTCTGTTGGATCAGTTCACCGTGAAGGCGATTGACGCAACTCCGCCCGAACCATTGTTAACGCTGATCGTGCCCGTGCCACGGGTGGTGACATTGAGCGAGCTGATGGTGATCTGTGTTGCGGTGCGGGTGGTTGTTGGCAACACCTGCGAGACGCCGCCGACAGTCCAAGTGACTGAGCCGGTGCCCAGCATGTTGGTGCCGTTGATGGTCACGCTCTTACCGTTTTGACCAGCGGTACCGGGTGTGCCGTTGCCGAAGATGCTGGTGATGGTTGGCTGAGCAACCACAGCAAGCGTTGTGACGCTGGTGACGGTTCCGGCGCTGTTGGTCACCTTGATCGAGTAGGTGCCGACAGCGGTTGTGGCAGATGGCGTGAACGAGAGCGAGGTGATGCTTGCGATCGTTGCCGTCTGAGCCACCGTGGTTGCACCTGACACCAGAGCAACAGTTGTGCCGGCGATGAAGTTGGTGCCCGTGAGGGTGACCGCCTGCGTGCCGCCGGCTGTCGCCGTTGCTGGGGTGAAGCTTGCAATGGTTGGCACTGGTGCCGACACCACCAAGGTGGTAGCTGAAGTGGCGCTACCTGCTGCGTTTGTGACACGCACCGAGTAGGTGCCAGCCGGTGTGGTCAGGCTTGGCGTGAAGGTGAGCGATGTTCCGTTCACAATCGTTGCTGTCTGAGCGACCGTCGTTGCGCCGACCAGGGCCACGGTCGAGGTGGCCGTGAAGCTTGTGCCGGTTACTGACACCAAGGTCACACCGGCGGTTGCGCTTGCCGGAGTGAAGCTGCTGACGGTTGGTGCCGACACTGGGATCAAGACGTTGGCAACCGAGGTAGCTGATCCGGCGACGTTGGTAATGCGGATGTTGTACAAACCGGCAGGTGTTCCAAGGGCGGGCCGGAAGGTAACCGACGTTGCGGTCACGGTCAGAGCCGTCTGAGGAAGCACGGTGGCGCCTTGCACGAGAGCAACGGTGGTTGCGCCGACGACGTAGTTGGTGCCCGTGACCGAGACCGTTGTGACGTTGGCGGTTGCCGTTGTTGGCGTGAAGGTGGTGATGGTTGGAACCAAGACCAACGTGAACGTGGCGGTGCTTGTCACCGTGCCGAAGCCGGTGAGCACGTTGATGGTGCCGCCTGCCTTGGTGGCGGGGTCAAGTCCGTTGATCACCAGGGTGGTTGGGCTCGTCACGGTGAACGTAACGATCTTGCCGCCGACGGTCACCTTGCTGGCGGTACGGAAGTTCGTGCCGGTCACCGTGATGATCGTTGTTGCCGCTGCTGCACCGCTGGTTGGTGTGAACGAAGTGATTGTCGGTGCGGCTGCGACCACAAACTCAAGCGAGCTCGAGAGGAACCCGGTTGTGTTCACGGTGACTGGGCCTTGCACTGCGGTGGCCGGAACCACCACGCTGAGCGACGTTGCCGAGCGTGCTGGCGTTGCCAACACTGCGGCAGCAACAGTGCCGGTGGCAGTGCTGAAGGTGACAGTGCTAGCGGCGGTGAAGCCGGTGCCCACCAGGCTGATGGTTGCGCCACGAGCAGCGCTCGCAACACTGAAGCCCGTCAGGATTGGAGTGGCGTTCACGGTGAAGCGGCTTGTTGCGACACCGTTGACCGTGCTCAACACCAGTGGTGCGTTGGCGATTGCTGCACCCGTGGTGTTTGCAGCGAACGGAACCACAACGCTGATGCTGGTTGTCGTAGCGGCCGGTGTGGCGGCGACCACGGCGTTGACACCGTTGATGGTCACTGTTGTGCCGCCCACGTTGAAGCCAATACCCGTGATGGTCACCGTGTTACCGGCCACGCCGCTTGTTGGTGCCACCGTGGTGATGGTCGGAGGCGTACCGTTCACGGTCAGGCCGCCGACGCCGCCGTCCCGAGTGACCGTGCCGCCGCGGGTGGTCACTGCCACTGCGGTTGCGAGCGGTGCATTGGTTGTGCCGCTCAGGTTGGCAGGAATCACTGCGGTGAGGGTGTTGTCGTTGACCACCGTGAACGAGGTCGCTGCCTCAATCTTGTTGGTGCCAGCGGCGCTGAAGGTAACCGCTGTGGTTGAGGTCAACAAGGTGCCGGTGATGGTCACTGTTGCGCCACGACCTGCGATCGCCGGGGCGATTGCGGTGATGGTTGGTGTCGAAACGCCAAGGCCGGTGAGCAGAACGTGCGAGAAGCCGTTCTGGCCGCTGTGGGTGATCGGGATCGATGCCAAGCGGCGGCCATCGGCGGTTGCCTTGAACGTGACCGTCACGGTGCAGCTTGCGCCGGCGTTGAGCGTGGCGGGGCAGTTCGTGGTGCGGGTGAAGTCACCAGGGTTGAGGCCTTCGACAGCGCCAACGGTGACGCCGGTGAGGGCGACGGTACCGGTGTTGGTAAAGGTTGACACGTTGTTGGTGCTGGCGTTACCGGTCACGGCCGAACCCGAGAAACCGGCGTCGAGCACTGCTGGCGCCAAGGTGGGCTCAGGAATTGGGGCCAAGGCTGGCTGGTTTCCGGCAACTGGACAGCCAGCGGTTGGGCCAGGGGCCAAGCCCCACTCGGCATCGCTGTTCTCGTTGAGTGCGAGTGGAACACGACCCAACCATGAAGCTGTTGAGCCGCCGGTAACGGCGTTCTGAATGTCGGCGGCGGTGAGGCCGGTGAAGGTTGCCGTCCAGAACTTGCCGTTCATCGTGACGGTGCCGTCGAGGCCAAGGGCTGCACGCAGTGTTGGTGTGCCGCTGGTGCTGAAGTCTGTGCGGGCCGAGCTGGTGATGCGAGGCACGAATGAACCCAAGCCCAATGGCAAGCCGGTGAAGGTGTCAACAGCGGTACCGGTCATGACGACCGTGTTGGCGTTGATCTGCGTGGCTGGCATGTCAACCTCGATGCCCTGAACATGGATCTGATCCTTGCTCACGATCACCGTTGGATCGGCCTGAAGTACGGCGACGGCGCGAATGACGTCGCCAGCCTGCAGGTCTGGGGTTGCCGTAGCAAAACAGCCGGTGACCAAGATGTGGTTCGCCTCAACAAGGCCAGTTGCGTCTGGCGTGATCGGATCTGTGTGACCGATCAACACACCGTTGCGGTAGGCCGAGATGGTGACCGCTTCATCAGCGGTGTAGCCAGCGGCGGCCACGTAGTCACGTGCTGGGAACACCTTGATGGCAATGGGCAGCTGTGGCGGGTCGTTCGAGCCGTCAACGGCGATCGACGACGTGCCGCTGAGCGTGGTGACCTTGGCGCCGACTGGGTCGTTGCTGTTGATCGTGAGCGTGGCGGTGCGGGTGTTCACGGCGCTTGGGGTGTACTTCACTTCGATGACGCAGGAAGCGTCAGCAACAAGCGACACGGTTGTCTTACAGTGACCAGCCGTGGTGCCGTTGACAACGCTGAAGTCAACAGCGGTGGTGCCGGGCACGGTGTTGGCTGCAACGATGCTGCTGAACGTGAGGTTCGCGGCGCCTTCGTTGAGAACCGTGATGAGCTTTGTTGCAGGGCTGGTGCCTACCTGAGTGTCAGGGAAGGTCAGCGATGCTGGTGTCATCAATGCGCTTGGCGCAGCGGTGAGCACGGCCAGGCCCGATGCTGTTGAGGTGTGGGGTGAGCCCACGGCGTTGTCATTGATCTGAATGATTGCTGAACGGGTGCCCTTGACGGCAACGTTCGTTGGCGAGAAACGAACCGTGAATGTGCCGTTGGTGTTCGGGGCGATCGGCGCAGGAACAGCACCGACCAACGAGAAGTCGGCGGGGTTGGCGCCGGCGAATGTGATCGAGCTGATCACCAATGGTGAGGTACCGATGTTGCGAACCGTGTAGGTGCGATCGCCGGTGTCGCCAGCGGTCAAGGCTGGGAAGGTGTTCGAAGCGGTCATCACTGCGATGCCAGCCGAAGGACCCTCGGCGGGTGCGGTACATGGTGCTGTTGGTCCAGCGGCGATGCCGGGGCCGCTCTCAGAGAAGCTGAGTTCGGCGAGGGCCAATGGGTCACGACCGAGCCAGATCATGCGGTTCTGTTCTGTCTCTGCGAGCAGTACGTCACCGGCGATGTCGGGGCTGGAGTTGAAGTCCCACTCTGCGGTCCAGTTGACGCCGTCAGGGTTGGTGACGGGATCGATTGGATCGAACGTAAGGCTGGCGAATGCATCGCCGGTGGTGAGGGCACGGCGGCCGGTGATCGCAAATGGGTTCGCCGTTGAAGAGATGAGGCGGCCATTCAGCTGGTTCAGCGGCAGTGGGCCACCGGTCTTGAGGTCGCGAGCGTGGCCCTTGACCTGCACGATGCCGCTGCCGGGGGACGTCTCGACGGCGCGCTGCTCAACTTTGATGTCGGCCTCTGGGGCCTCATATGCCCGGCCGTCGGCACGGGTAACACGCAGCACGTCGCCGGGCCGGAGGTCGGGGGTGGTGCCTTCCCAGCACTGACCACCTGGGTGGTTCACTTCGGCAACGCCGTCTGGGTGAGCAATCACGTTGAATGCTTGGGCCACAACAACGCCCTGGCGGACGACCTGCACCGTCAGCGCCTCGCCAGGAACCCAGTTGAGAAGCGACACGAAGTCACGGTCGAGGAACGAGTTCAACTGAATCGGAGCGTGAGGGAACGGAACAACGTTGGTGGTGATCAAGCCAGCTCCACTGAGACCCACGCTCAGTGGGGACGTGTTGCTGGTGAGGTTCAACGTGGCTGCGCGGGCTGTCTCTGATGCCGGCGCAAACGTTACGTTGACTGAGCAGGTGCTCAATGGAGCGACCGCACCGGTTGTGCAGTTTTGCGATGCAATCTTGAAGTCAGCGGCACCGGTGATCGAGGCGGCTGAAATGTTGGCGGCGAGGTTGCCGATGTTCTTGATCACAACTGATTGCGCTGGCGACGTGTTTGCAACGGCGCGGGTGCCGAAGTTGAGGTTGGCTGGCTTGGCGACGAGCACCGCAGCCGACTGGCCGGCGGTGAGTGCGTAACCGGTTGCAGGGATCGACACGGTTGAGTTGCCAGCGTTGCTGAGAATCGTGACGAGCGCAGTCTTCAACTGGCTAGGGGTTGTGCTGGTGGGACGGAAGGACACCGACACATCACACGAACCGCCAACAACCACTGGTGCGGTCGAGCAGGTGTTCGACACAACGAACTGGTTGGCATCGGGGCCGACAGCGGCAACCGAGGAGACAACGAGTTCTGTCGATGGGTCCGTGCCGAAGCCACTGTTGGTCACGTGCACCAAGCTGGCTGCTGATGTGGTGCCAACTTCGCCAGCTGGGAAGTCGAGGCTGGTCACATCAGTCGAGACGGCGGGGCCGGCCAACGGTGCGTTACATGCAGGGGTAAACGGGCCAGGAGCGATGGCTGGTCCCACTTCAACGGTGGTGCTGCCAGGGGCGCCGCCGAGCCAGGCGATCTGGCTTTCGGCATTGAGGGCCAACTGGTAGTCAACAGCGTTGAGTTCGGTCCACAGGGCGGTCCAGTTGCCGTTGCCGTCGGTGGTGAGCGAGCGGCCATTGGTGGCGACGGAGTCGGTGGACAGCGCAAGGATGATGCGCTTGCCGGCGAAGTCGCCGCCGGTGAAGCGGTTCGCAGCGCCGCTCAATGCGCCAGCCTGAAGCTCAGCGATATTCATTGGCGTGCCGTCTTGGTTGAATGCGGTGCCGCTCATTTCCACCTGGCCGGGGATAGCAGTGGCATGCAGCGTGGCAGTGATGTCGATCTTGGCCGTAGTGGTCTGGTCGATCACCACTGGAACCTTGTTGCTGTCCTTACCAGTGACGCGGATGACGTCGCCGCCCACGATGTTTGGAGTGACGGTGTCCCAGCATGGCGAACCAGGGTGGTTCACCTCAACGAGGCCGGTGGGGCTCAGTGGCGCTACGTCGTGGCGGAAACCCACCACAGCTCCATTGCGCAACACCTCAACATCGACAAATGGGTACGCCGACCAGTCGGTGGCGGAGATGAAGTCACGCGAGGGGAACGACACGATTGTTCCGGTGACCGGTGGCTCGTTCACTGCGATAGCTGCTGCAGCGCTGGCTGTGCCACCAAACGTTGGAAGGTAAAACCCACCACCGAACATCGTGGCGACGAGCGCGATCGCGGCGGTACGCCGGCGACGGTATGTCGCGGCGCTCTTGCGTCGTGAGCCGGGGCTCTTCTTGCTGGGGTCGAACGACATTTCGTCCGTCTCTCGCTTGTTCATCGGTATCCCTATCTGTACATAGACCTCTTGCGAGACCCACGGTTCCTGTGAACAAGAGTGACCTTCGGGGGCCTCAATCTCAATGGAGCATTAGTCCGGCAGCGAGGGTCCTACGGTGAGGGCATGAGGGGTACGGAGTGCTTACGACCCCACCCCGAAATGGTCGTAGTTTCCTTGACCCCTTCACGCTGAGTGAAAGCACCGGCACGTACGGCGCATTTTGCGGCGCGGCGGTACTGGCAAGGCGTGGGGCAGAGATCGCCTAGGGTTGGCCCATGCATGACTCAGTCACGGTTCATATGGCAGCAACCCCCGAGCAGATCTGGCAGTTGGTCAGCGACGTCACCAAGATCGGTCGATACAGCCCCGAGACCTTTGAAGCCGAGTGGCTCGATGGTGCAACGGGGCCTGCCGTAGGCGCACGCTTTCGTGGCCACGTGAAGCGCAACGGCAAGGGTCCAACGTATTGGACCACGTGCGAAGTGGTCACCGCTGAGCCAGGTGTTGAGTTCGCGTTTGCAGTTGGCGGCGCCGAAAAGCCGCTCAACGTGTGGGGCTACAAGTTGGTGCCATCGGGTGATGGCACCGATGTCACCGAGTCGTTCAGGCTCACCCCCAATCTTGCGATGCGGGTGTATTGGGCGTTGCTCGGTTGGGCCCGTGGTAAGACCAACCGCGACGGAATGCGCGCCACCCTCGAGCGCATCAAGGCCGAGGTCGAGTCACACCCGTAGAGCTGTTGGCTCGGTTGGCGGCAGCTGGCAGCAGTTGGCAGCAGTTGGCAGCAGCCGAGTGCGATAGAACATATGTATGCCTATTGCCTGTGTCTATTGCGGTGATCAACACCAGCGCCCGAGCGACGTTCGAGAGTGTTGGCAGCGCGGCGAAAGCATCAGCGGCGAAGTACTGCCAATAGCGCCAATAGCGCCAATAGCGCCGGCTGCGCCGATGCAGCCGAGCAAAGCCTTGTTGCCGTGGGCTCGTAGCGGTCCATCACAGTTAGCCCGCGGCATTGTGGTGCGGGCCGGAAGCGATGTTCTTCCGGAGTGGTCGGGTGCGTCTCGCATCGTTGTTGACCATGCAGTTGTTGGCGACGCTCACGCGACGGTGCGCGAACTCGCGGCTCATGCTGCAGCGGGTCGGCGGGTTGTTATCGAGCTTGCGCTCGATGTTGCTGAGTCGTTTCGTGAGCCAGCGAAATCGGTCTCAACGCTGCCACCGTTCCAACTTGGCGCCCGATTTACCTTTGCTCTCGACCTGCTGCATCACCTCGTGTGGAGTAACGCCATCGACGCCACCAGCGACCAACCTCGGTGGCCATTGATCGATGCCGCGATCGCCCTCGGCGCCGTGGCGGTACACGAAGGCCCCGGCGATATCGCCCTGCCCGACGGGTCGCGGGTATGGATCGATGGCGGACCAGCGCGGAACTGCGAACCCATCGACGGCCTTGCCGTGTTGCATGCCGTGGCTATCGAGCATGGTTCGCTCGCGGTTCCCGTTGCCGCCGATGCCACTATCGAACTCGCCCCCGACCAACGTGCCGCAGTGCTTCACGCGGGTGGCGCAGCGCGCATCATTGCTCCGGCCGGAAGCGGCAAGACGCGTGTGCTCACCGAGCGCGCCCGGCACCTTGTGAACTGCTGGCGATTGCCACCAAGCGCCGTAAGTCTTGTTGCGTTCAACAAGCGCGCCCAAGAAGAGATGCAGTCGCGCACTCACGATCTGCGCGGATTGCGCGTGCGCACACTCAACGCAATCGCGTTGGCCATCGTGAACGGCAGCGCTCCCTTTGCCAGACAGAGTCGCGACTACCGCACCATCGACGAGATCGAGGTGCGTCGCATCATTGGTCGACTCGTGCAGTTTCCGCGCAAACGCAATACCGATCCGGTTGCCACATGGATCGAAGCGCTCAGCATGGTGCGTCTGGGCCTGCGCAGCCCCGCCGATGTTGAGGCGATGTACGACGGTGACGTCGATGGATTCGCTGCGTTTTGGCCGAAGTATCGCGCTGTGCTCGAGGCCGAAGGTGCCATCGATTTCGACGACCAGATCTATCGCGCCATCGAGATGTTGCTTGCCGATGCCGATGTGCGCCGTGTTGCCCAACGCGCGTGTCGGCTCTTGCTGGTCGACGAATTTCAAGACCTCACGCCAGCGCATGTGTTGTTGGTGCGGCTGTTGTCGGCTCCCGACTTCAGCGTGTTTGGCGTGGGCGACGACGAC
The DNA here is from genome assembly GCA_037139095.1 of Actinomycetota bacterium. Lineage (GTDB taxonomy): Bacteria > Actinomycetota > Acidimicrobiia > Acidimicrobiales > Ilumatobacteraceae > WLMZ01. Next base: position 38,468 of record JBAXHD010000006.1, on the reverse strand, counting down.
CAAACCATCTATGGCTATAGCGGGGCCGACCCGGCGTGGCTCATCGACTTCGAGTCGCTGTTCCCCAACGCGGGGATGCATCCGCTTGAGGTGAACTATCGCTGTCCTGGCGATGTGGTGCAGGCTGCCGATCGTTTGGTTCGCCACAATCGCCGCCGCGTTGCCAAGGTCATTCGCGCTGCTCGGCCCGACACGCAGGGGTTGCGCGTGGTTGCTGCTGCCGACGCACTCGGCGCCACAGTTGCCGCGGTGCGCGCCGCTCTCGAGGCCGGTATCGATACAGCCGATATTGCGGTGCTCACTCGCGTGAATGCGTTGCTGGCGCCGGTGCAGTTGGGCCTCAGTGCGGCGGGCATTGCGGTCAGCGGTGGCGTCGGCCCCGAATTTTGCGAACGCACCGCTATTCGCGCGGCGCTGGCGTGGTTGCGCCTAGCCGTGGCCGATCCTGCTCGCCTTGATCCCGGCGATATCGCCGAGGCGTTGCGCCGGCCCTCGCGATCGCTGCACCCCAACGTGGCTACATGGGCGGGCGAGCAGCGTTCTATCGATGGCTTGCGTCGACTCGCCGGGCGCGCCAACAACGAACGCGATGCTCAACGGGTCAACGAATTCGCCGACGACATCGAGCGAATGCAATTGGTGGCGCGCACAGGTGACACGGCGCGGCTGTTGCGCACGCTGAGCGAAGATGTGGGCCTCGGTGCCTCTATCTCTACGATCGACGACAGCCGTCGCGGTATGAACCGCGCTGCGCAGAACGACGATCTGGTTTCGCTGGCCCAGTTGGCCACGTTGCAGCCCGACCCGCAAGTGTTCGGCGCGTGGCTGCGCCAACAGCTGGCGCTGCCCCGAGGCACTGGTGGTGTTGCGCTTGCCACCGTGCACCGCGTGAAGGGCCAAGAGTGGCCCGTGGTTGTGTTGCATCATGTTGAAGCCGACCAATATCCGCATCGTCTTGCCGAAGACCTCGAAGAAGAACGACGCGTGTTTCATGTAGCGCTTACTCGAGGGCGCGAGCAGGTCACGGTCATCGTTGGCGCCAACCCGAGTCCCTTTGTTGAGGAGATGCGCAACGAGCCGCCAGCGCCAACTGAGTCGGTCGTGGTCATGCCGGTTCTTCGGGCGCGTGACACGTCTCGCCCAGCGCCGACTGCATCGCCCGCTCGCGATTCACCCTTTATCAAGGGTGCGGTTCTTGCCGCCCCTGGCTTGGTGATTCTCGATAGTGGTCAAGAGTGGATCATCGAGTCGGTCGATGATGGTCACGCGGTTGCCCGACTCGGCACGCTCACGCGCCGTTTCGCGGCCGGCTCCAAGGTGTCTACGGCAGGTCGCCAAAGTGGTCCGTTGCGAATCGCTGAGCCCGATGGCCCATCAGCAGCCAGCATTCGCGCTCACGATCTCTTGCGACAGACTCGCGATCGGCTGCGCAACGGCAAGCCCGCGTACATCGTTTTCGACGACGCCACCCTTGAGCGAATAGCGATGGCGCTGCCCACCACGCTCAACGCCTTGCACAGTATTGCTGGCATCGGTCCGGCCAAACTCGAGCAATACGGCGACGCAGTGTTGCTCGCAATCGAGGATGCGTTGATCGAACCAGTGCTCGCCTAACGGGTGTGTTCGTGAGCCGCTGCTGCCAGACTTCGGGGCATGGCACTGCGTGAGTCGCATATCGACCAGATCCGCAAAGGATCCTTCGACGTGCTCGTGGTTGGTGGTGGCATCAACGGTGCAGTCAGCGCAGCAGCGCTTGCCGGTCGTGGCGCCTCGGTAGCGCTCATCGATCGTGGCGACTTCGCATCGTTCACTAGTCAAGAGTCATCGAACTTGGTGTGGGGTGGGTTCAAATACCTCGAGAACTACGAACTGCTGTTGGTGTGGAACCTGTGTCGCTCGCGTAACCGGCTCATGCGCGCCTATCCCGACAACATCAAAGAGATCAGCTTTCTTGCAGCGCTCGATACGTCGTCGCCCTACTCGCCGTGGTTCTCGGGGCTTGGCGCGTTGGCGTATTGGGGCATTGGCCAGTTCGGTACCCGACATCCTCGGCTGCTCAAAACCGAAACCATCAAAGACGAAGAGCCGGCTATTAATACAGCGTCGGTGCGTGGCGGTATCGAATATCGCGATGCGTACCTCATCGACAACGATGCTCGCTTTGTGTTCTCGTTTGTTCGGTCGGCCATCGAAGCGGGCGCGTCAGTGGCCAACTATGTAGAGCTCGTGTCGGCTCAACGCGATGGCGATCGCTGGCGCGCCGAACTACGCGACGTCGATTCGGGTGAGGTATTCAGCACCACGGCCAAGGTCATCATCAACGCAGCCGGGCCGTTCGTAGACAACCTCAATACGTCGTGGGGTCTGCAGACCAAACACCGCATCGTGTACTCGAAAGGCATTCACCTTGTGGTGCCGCGGCTCACCACCACCGACCACCAGCGCGTGCTCGCTTTCTTCGACGACACGCAGCGACTGTTCTACGTGATCCCCATGGGGCGTCGTTCGGTCATCGGCACCACCGACACTCGCGTCGATGAGCCCTTCACTGAGGTGAACGACGACGACCGCAACTTCTTGCTCGAGCAGATCAACAATCGGCTTGCGCTTGAGAAGCCGCTGTCGATTGGCGACATCATCTCCGAGCGTTCAGGCGTGCGTCCGCTTGTTGTCAGCAGCTCTGGCGACGATCAACGCAACGTCGATTGGACCACGCTCAGCCGCAAGCACGCCATCGAACTCGACCAACACGCCAACGTGGTCACCGTGTTTGGCGGCAAGCTCACTGACTGCCTCAATGTTGGTGAAGAGGTGGCCGCTGCTGTCGAGCAGTTGGGCATTCCGCTCGAGAAAGATCTGCACAACTGGTACGGCGAGCCGGCTGCCGCCACCCGTGCTGAGTTCTATCGTCAGGCGCGGTTGATGAAGCTCGATTCGCTGCGCACCAAGCTCGATACTGAACCGCTTACCGACCGGCTGTGGCGTCGCTATGGGCGCCGAGCGTTCTCGATGCTCGAAGCGATTCGAGACGACCCTGCAATGGGTGAAGACATTATGGATAGCGCCGATTATCTGCGCGTAGAACTGCATCTTGCGGCAACCACCGAGATGATCACCAAGCTCGAAGACTTCATGCGTCGCCGCTCGAAGATCGATCTTGTGGTGCGCGACGAAGACATTCGTCAGTCCGCAGGACTACGCGAAGTGGCCACCATCTTGTTCGGAGCCGACGCCGATCGGCGTTTGGCCGAGTACCTCAACAACTGACGACCAAGGAGACCAACCGTGACCACCGCACTTCCTGACTATGTAGAACTTCCCACTGCCGACGGCGCGATGCCGTCTGTGATTGCGGTGCCTGCCGGCGTGGCGCGCGGTGCAGTGGTCGTGGTGCAGGAGGCGTTCGGCGTCACGCCACACATCGCCAGCATCTGCCAACGCTTGGCCGATGTTGGCTGGTTGGCGATAGCCCCAGCGTTCTTTCATCGCAATGGTTCGCCGGTGTTCGAATATGGCGACTACGCCGGCGTGCTGCCGCAGATGCAGGCGCTCACTCCGGCCGGCATCGATGCCGACCTCGACGCATCGTTCGAGTTCTTGGCGCAGCGCGGCTTTGCGGCCAATCGTTGTGGCATCGTCGGATTCTGCATGGGTGGTGCCGTGGCGCTGTATGCGGGCACTCGTTCGCCGCTGGGTGCTGCGGTCACGTTCTACGGCGGCGGGGTTGCCGTCGGCCGCTTCGGCTTGCCGTCGCTCATCGATCTCTCGCCATCGCTTCGCGCTCCATGGCTTGGTCTGTATGGCGATCTCGACAAGGGCATTCCGGTCGATGATGTCGAAGTGTTGCGCTCGGGTGCGTTGACCGCTGCGGTGCCCACCGAAGTGGTGCGCTATGCCGATGCCGATCACGGCTTCAACTGCGATGCTCGCTCTGAAGTGTTCAACGAAGTTGCTGCGGCAGATGCATGGAGCCGCACGCTCGCATGGTTCGACCAGTTCATTCCTTCGGCGTAGCTGGGCGCCCTCGCTGAGGGCTTGCCCGGGCGGCTACCTATTTCACAAAGCCGCATGGGTGGTGCGCGATACTTTCGCATGCGTACTTTGTTGGTTGCTTGCGCTCTCGTCCTCGCAGCGTGCGGGGCTGACAATCCCGATGTTGCATTGATCAATGGCACGACACCGCCAGGCTCAGTCGTCTCAACTGATTCCGCTCTGGTCACCACCGTTGCCGTGACCGATCCAGCTGCCGCCACTACCACCACCTTGCCCGTCGCTTCCGCGAAACGTTTCGATCCGCCGTGCGCTCAATACGTTGCTGACGGTGCGCCGACTCCGTTTACTCAAGAGGCTGTGCTCGACGCATTCGGTCCGCTTGGCGCTGAACCAACATTGGTCGTTACGTTGCCACGCGTGGCGGGCTCGGCCAACGGCAAGCCCCAGGATGTGCCCGCCAGCGTCGAGCGCATACCAGGCGGTGTGTTGTTGTCGGTGAGTTCTGGCACGGGCGACTTTGATGGTGCAGTCCTGGCAGCGATTGGTGTCGATGGAGCTCGTCGATGGGTTCGCTGCTACGACTCAAATATCTCGTCGATGCTGGTGGCCCCTGCATCGATGTCGCCTGCGCCCGACAGAGCGTTGGTCATGTTCTATGGCGGTAGTTCAAACAAGTGGGTCGTGATTTCGCTCAGCGACGGTTCGATCGTCAGCGATGTAGCCGACCTCGTGAAACAACAGGGACTCGGCACATTTGGACCCAACGCACAAGTGAAAGCCACAGCACCAGACCGCGTGGTGCTCGGTGCCGACGTCGCTGGTTCTGGCGCTCAAGATGCAATGGTGATGGTCGATCTGCGCACCTTCGCGCTCACTGGGATTCCGTATCCTCCAGCGACAATGCGTCCCGACAACCTGTACGCGTCGTTCGAGTTCGCTGACTCTGGCGATCTCGTGTTGACCGCCCGAACCAGCGCCAACGTGCCTGCGGTGTTCGCCGCCTACCGAGATGGCCAGTGGACCAACAGCCCTGCCGTGCTGCTTTCTGCGTATCCGACCAGAGCCGATTTTGCGTCTGCGGGAACCGGATTGATTGGTTACGACGCGCTCGGCCGGGTGGTGTGGCGCTATGACAATGTGAACCCGACGAACAACGAGGGCTTCCGTTCGGCCCCGTCCGGCAAAGTCACCATGGTTTCGGGGTGCTTTGGTCTGCCCGACCCGACCGGGGGCTGCACTCCGATGAGCCTTGCCGGTGTCGCCACCGATACGGGCAAGATCCTGTGGAACAACGCTGGTATCCGTGGCGTGGCCACAGTGGGAGAAGGATTCGCCATCGTTACGGGCAAGCCCACGGTTGGGGCCGACGGCACCACTACCGCTCTCGGTCCGTGGATGCTGATCAATACCAACACCGGCAAACAGGTTGATGCCTCGCAAGAGTGGAATGACCCCGAGGCCTTTGCCACAGGATGTTGCGCCGACCTGCGCTCTGTCACTCACGACGGTGGCGTTGTCACGGCCTACAACTACGGCCGGCTAGCGATCTGGTACCCCAAGTCGGTGGCTCTCGCCCCCGCCAAGGTCAACATCCCGTAGCCGGGCCTGACGAGCCGGGGGAGCGGGTTACTTGGCGGTGATGCCGGTGCCAGTAGGGATGCTGATTGAGATCGCACTGAAGTCGATGCTGCCGCCGAGTCGAGGCTGGGCATAGGCGACCGTGGTGGCCACGAGCTGCAGGGTCACGCTGGTGCCGGGGTGCGCAGTGAACGCAACTACCTCAAGAGGAACGGTCACCGTGTGCGGCTGGCCGTCGAGTGTCACGGCGATAGGTGTGATCTGGTTGCCAAGCACCAGCCCGGTGGTGTCGTCAACGAGTTGAGCGAACACTCGAGTGGGTCGCGCGCCATCGGGTGTACTGCCGCTGTAGGTCATGGTCAGTTCTGGCGCGCCGATCATGATCGAAGTTGTTGCAGGTGCAACTACTTTCACATTGACAGCGTTGGTTGCCTTGGTTGGCGTAATCGGCGGAACCACTGCATCGAGAATAGATCCGGTGCTTGCGTTCGTTACTGGGCCCGCTCCGCCGTCGGCAGTGAGCGACAGTGATCCGCTGCCATCGGCCTTCACCGGATCACCGGCAGCAACGGGGTAATCATCGGCCACGTATGAGATGCCGTCTTGATCGACGAATTCAAACCGTGCGCCGGTGTTCACGGCAGCATCCTTCTTCACATAGCGATCGAGCCAGCCGATGCTGGCGTCGGACACACGAGCGACATCGCCCGCCTTGGTGAGGCAGATGCCATGACCGCCGCAGAACCACAACATCGCCGAGGGCGCGCCCGAGTTTTTGAGGAGCGCGTAGTTGCTGATCGCCTCGTCGAGCGAGAACAAGGTGTCGACAGTGCCTTGCACGAGCAGCGTTGGAATCTTGATCTTGCTGATCAAATCGCCGGGGCCGCGGCTCGCAAAAAAAGCCTTGTCGGCTTCGGAGACGGTGCCGGTCTCTTTGCTCGATGCGTTGGCGCTAGCGATGTGCGGATCAAGTTGGCGACCGGTGGACACGAGCGACAAGATCCCCGACCATCCGGTCTTGGGCGTATCTGACTTGAACAAACTTGTGACTAACGAGTGCCACGCAATGACCGGCACGATTGCGTCGACACGACAATCGGTTGCGGCGGTGACCAACTGAATGCCGCCACCATACGAAGCGCCGATCATCCCCATTCGGGGGTCGCCTGCTTGATCGAGTTCGACCTGAGGTTGCGTAGCGACCCAGTCGATCAGGCGGCTGACATCGAGTGCCTCGTGGTCTACATCGTCGATGGTGATGGTGCCGGTGGACTTTCCGAATCCACGAGGGTCCCACGTGAGCACGTTGTAGCCAGCGGCGCGCAAGGTGGCGGTGTTTACTTGGCCGAGAATGCCCACGACATCGGGATTGGTGTCGCCGCCCGAACCCCAGCCAGGTCCCATCAACACGGTTGGGGCCACCTTGCCGGCCGCAAGCGACGGCAGTGGGAACCAATGCGCGCGGATGACGGTGCCATCGAACGACGTGATGTTGTAGTCGCTGGCTGCATCGGCAACGGGAGCGGCGGCGATGGTGCCGGGATCCTTCACCGAACAGGCAGCCGCAGCCGGCGTGCTCGAGGGAGCGGAATCAGAAGTGATCGGGGCCGGCGTGGTTGTGGGTGTCGACGAGTTGGTGCTGCTCGAAGAACTGCATGCGGCCAGGGTGAGAGCGGCCACGCACGCCAACGCCATCTGCATCTTGTTTGCATGGGTGGGGGCGGATGGTCGCGACCGGAGAGAAGGGAGAAGCATGGCTGTCAAAGTATCAGGCTCAATCTGGCGCTGTATCGAGGATCAATAGGGACTTCCGGCCCTAGTAGCCGCCAGCTCAGCGGGCGTACCGTCCTCATCAGAGTCGAATCGCTCGAGCTCATCCGACAAACGACCACTCGGTCGAGATATGGGGCCTATCGCAGTGATGAGTTACCCAACCGACAAGATCCGCAATGTTGTGCTGGTCGGCCACAGCGGGTCTGGCAAGACCACATTGGCAGAGGCTCTTTTGGTGAAGGCAGGTGCGATCGAGCGCGGCGGTCGCGTGGATGACGGCACCAGTGTGCTCGATAACGAGCCCGAGGAAATCCGTCGGCGGCTGTCACTCACGCTCTCGATGGCACCATTCGAATGGCAGGCCCCCGATGGGCTGACCTACAAGATCAATCTGATCGACACGCCCGGGTATGCCGACTTCGTTGATGAGGTCGATGCCGCACTCGATGTTGCCGACCTTGCCGTGGTCGTGGTGAGCGCGGTGGATGGCGTCGAGTTGCAGACCGAACTGCTGTGGCGTCGAGCTGCCGAACGGGGTCTGCCGCGCATGGTGTTTGTGAACAAGCAGGATCGCGAACGCGCCGATTTCGATGGCGTGCTCGCTCAGTTGCGTGCGGTCTTTGGCACAGGAGTGCTTGCGCTTGAGCTACCGCTTGGTGAAGCCGCAGCCTTGCACGGACTCGCCGATGTACTCGCCGAGGAAGCGTTCGAATACTCGCCGGGCAACCCGCGTCGGGTTGATGCCTTGCCGCTCGACATCATTGATCGCGAGCACCAGGCGCACAAGGCGCTCGTCGAGGACATCGTTGCTGGCGACGACGAACAGCTTGATCATTACCTCGCCGGCGATGTGCTCACAGTGGCCGATCTTGAACGAACGCTTGCACGCGAAGTGCGAGAGTGCGAAGCATTCCCGTTGCTGGTGGGCTCGGCCGTCACTGGGGTCGGCGTCGATCGACTCGCCGACTTCATTTGCGAGCTTGCGCCATCGCCGCTCGATCGAGCCGTCGGCGTTGTTGCGGCAGAGCTCACGGTTCCGGTGTCACCAGATGTTTTGGGATCGTCGTTGGCCTACGTGTTCAAAACTGTGGCTGACCCGTTCGTGGGTCAACTGTCGTTGTTCAAAGTGTTATCCGGAACCATCAGTGCCGATGATCGTTTGGTGAACGGCCGTACCGGTGGCGACGAGCGTTTGCGCACGCTGTTCACGTTGCGCGGAAAGGAGCAGACCTCTATGGACAAGCTGTCGGCTGGTGATATCGGAGGAGTGTCGAAACTCATCGACTCGCGTGCGGGCGACACGCTCGCGCCCAAAGGCCTGCCGGTTCGGATGGCTCAATGCGATCGTCCCGCGCCTCAGTTTGGCGTGGCGATCACGCCTCGCACGCAAGCAGACGATGACAAGCTCGGTTCTGCGCTGAACAAGTTGCTTGCCGAGGATCCTTCGTTGCGGCTGAACCATGTAGCCGAAACTCGTCAGACGATTCTGAGTGGTCTGGGCGAGATGCATGTGGCCGTTGCTATCGAACGTCTTGCTCGAAAGTTCGGAGTCAACGTAGACACCGGTGAGATACGAGTTGCGTATCGCGAAACGATCGCGAGCGTCGCGGAAGCTGCGGGCAAAGTGAAGAAGCAGACCGGTGGTCATGGCCAGTACGCGGTAGCGAACCTACGCGTTGCGCCCTTGCTTCGTGGAGCTGGGTTTGAGTTCAGCGATTCGATTGTGGGCGGAGCTCTGCCGCGCACGTTTATCACTGCTGTGCAGAAAGGAGTCGAGGAAGCGCTGCAGCACGGCGGTGTCTATGGCTTCCCTGTGGTCGACGTTCACGTCGAATGTTTCGACGGCAAATTCCACTCGGTCGACTCGAGCGAGATGGCGTTTCGGTCGGCAGCCGCCCAAGGTCTCAAAGAAGCTCTTGCTGCTGCTGGGGTATCGGTGCTCGAGCCGATCTCGCTGCTCACCGTGACCGTGCCCAGTCTGTTTGAGGGTGATGTGATGGCCGACATCACCGCTCGTCGCGGCCGAGTGCAGGGCACCGACTTGGGCCCATATGGTCAGCATCAGATTCAGGCATTGGTGCCAGCGAGCGAATTGATGCGCTACGCCGTTGAGCTGCGCTCGATGACCGCAGGGCGCGGGCAGTTCAGCGTTCAACATCATCACTACGACACACTTCCGGCTCACCTAGTGAAAAAGGCCGTCGAGTCGTCGCAACGCGCCACTCACCATTCGTCGAAAGAATTGTCGACAAAGTGAGCCGAGCGGTGTTGGCAGAGTAGAAAGACTCTGCATGGATCTTTCGGTTGCGGTCACACCGCTCTATCTCGGGTCAATGGTCGCTGAAGATCGCGCCCTCAAGAAGCGGGCTGTGGTTGAAGGCCCTTCGGCGGCCGACTATCTCAAAGCCGACACGCGAGCAAGCCTTGCGATGGGTTTCGGCAGTGTGATCGTCCCGCTCACGAATTATCTCTTGCGTCCGCTCATTCCCGGTAAGGGACGCTTTGGTCGTGTGCTGATCGGCACCGCTGTGTCAGCGGTTGTCGTTACCTCGGTCGCCGATCGCGTCGTGAAGCAGGCACCCGACACCGAGCAGGGACACCGTGTGCGGCGGCGGGCTCGCAAAGTGGCCAGCGTTGGCAGCGTTACTGCAATCGCTACGGGCGGGCTCGCGCTCACCACTGGCACGGCGTATCTCGCCAATGCCCAGCGGCAGTGGAGCAAGGGCAAACATCGCGACCTTGGCAACGGCCCACTTGCGTGGATCGCAGCGATGCTCGGTTGGGATTTCATCTACTACTGGAACCATCGGTTCATGCATCAGATTCGCATCATGTGGGCGATTCACGTGGTGCACCATTCCAGCGAGCACTACAACTTGTCTACGGCGCTTCGCCAGCCAGTTGCCGATTCGCTCGGGGTGTGGGTGCCTTCAGGTTGGCTTGCTCGGCTTGGCGTGCGGCCGTCGCTCATTGAGACGTCGCGTGCTCTCAACTTGATCTACCAGTTTTGGATTCACACCGATCTCGTGCGCTCATTGGGGCCGGCCGAAGAGGTGCTCAACACGCCCTCGCACCATCGTGCCCATCACGGCGTCAACAAGCGTTACCTCGATCGCAACCACGGCGGCATCCTCATCATTTGGGATCGACTGTTTGGTACGTTCGCTCGCGAGCGCGCCGACGACCCAGTGGTCTACGGCCTTACGAAGAACATCAACACGTACAACGTTGCCAAGATCGCCACACACGAATACCGCGACATCGTGCGCGACGTCGCCAACTCAACGAACTGGAAAGACCGTTTGTCGTTCGTGTTTCGTGGCCCAGGTTGGGCCTACGCGCGTCACGAGGCACATCGATACCACGAAGTAGCCCCCATCGAATTCGACACTGCGATTATGGAGCACATGTGACCACTGAAGACACGGCCGCGACCTCTGCGGCGAAGCAAGCCCTCGGCACGCAGAGCCCCGCCCCGCAACGCCCGCTTCGATTCGCCATCATCGGCGCCGGCATGTCTGGCATTCTCAGCGCGATCAAACTCTCCGAAGCCGGGTTCGACGACTACACCGTCTACGAAAAGGCCGAGCGCCTCGGCGGCACATGGCGTGAGAACACGTATCCGGGCATCGCTTGCGATGTGCCATCGCATCTCTATAGCTACTCGTTTGAACCCAACCCCGAGTGGAGCCATCGATATGCCCCGGGCGCCGAGATCCAGGCCTACTTCGAGGGTGTCGCGCAACGACACGCGGTCAATGAGCGCATCGTGTTTGGTGCCGCTATTGATCAGGCGCAGTTCGTGAACGGCCGATGGAACCTCACCACTACCGATGGCCGTACCGACACCGTTGATGTGATCATCGCTGCCACCGGAGTGCTGCACCATCCCAACGTTCCGCAGATCGATGGCCTCGACACGTTCGAAGGTGCCTGCTTTCATAGCGCGCGCTGGGACCACACCGTGGCACTCGATGGTCGTCGAGTTGGCGTCATCGGAACCGGATCTACTGCTGTCCAAATCGTGTCTTCGCTTGTCGACCGGGTCGGCTCGATCACGATGTTTCAGCGCACCCCGCAGTGGATCGGTCCACAGGACAACCCGGCATTTACCGAGGCCGAGATCGAGCAATTCAAAGACCACCCCGAGATCATCACGATGATGCGCGACGAAATTTCGCGCGGGTTCGCCGACCGATTCTCGAACGCTGTGATCAACGCCGATTCGCCCGAGATGCATCTCATCGAAGCGACATGCAAGGCGCACCTTGAAGACAACGTGCACGACCCTGTGCTGCGCGAGAAGTTGCGGCCCGACTATCGCGCTGCCTGTAAACGCCTCGTCATCTCCGGCGAGTTTTATTCGGCCATCCAGAAGCCCAACGCCGAGTTGGTCACCGAAGGCATTCAGTGCATCGAGCCGGGTGGCGTACGTACCGTCGACGGGCAGTTGCATGAGCTCGATGTGCTGGTGTTGGCAACGGGCTTCCGTGTCGATCGATTCCTGCGTCCGATCAACGTGATCGGCCGCGACGGACTACTGCTCGACGAAGCGTGGGCCAAGCGACCAGTGGCCATGCTGTCGATCTCAGTGCCCGACTTCCCGAACCTGTTCATGCTCAACGGCCCCAATGGTCCGGTTGGCAACTTCTCGCTCATCGAGGTGGCCGAGCTTCAGATTGCCTACGTGCTCGAACTCGTCGAAGAGCTTCGCGCCGCACGTTGCACTGAGATCAGCGCAGGCCGAGCGGCCACAGAAGCCTTCGATGCATCGCGCCTTGAGGCTGCGAAATCTACGGTGTGGGCCACGGGCTGTCGCAGTTGGTATCTCGACGCCGATGGCATTCCTGCCACATGGCCGTGGACCTTCGATCGTTTCCGCCAAGAGATGGCGAGTCCAAAGCTCGACGACTACGAACGCATCTAGTTCGCGCTCACCACGAGTACGCCTCGGGGGCCGACCCGCCGGGACCTGGAAAGATCGAGTTGATGGCAGCCAGCGCGTCGGCATCGAGCGAGATGTCGAGAGCGCGAAGCGATGCGCCATCGAGTTGCTCGCTGGTGCGAGGACCGATGATCGGACACGTGACACCCGGCTGATGCAGCAGCCATGCCAGCGCCACTGCGGCCGGTTGCTCGCCGAGCTGACCGCATAGCTCTTCCCACTTCTCGAGCTGCGGGCCGATCTTCGCGATGCGCTTGAGCGCTTGCGGCGACTGGCGTCGAGCGGTGTCGTCGTTACCCAACACGCCGCCGAGCAGGCCTCCCGATAAAGGGCTCCACGGAATGACACCGACGCCGTATTCGATGCATGCCGGCAACACTTCGAGTTCGATCGTGCGCACCAGCAAGTTGTAGTGACTCTGCTCGCTGACGAGGCCGAGGAATCCGCGGCGGCTCGCAGCTTCGTTCGCTCGCGCGATGTGCCAGCCAGCGAAGTTGCTGCTGCCCACGTAGATGATCTTGCCCTGCTGGGTGAGCGTCTCCATCGCTTGCCAGACTTCGTCCCATGGCGCCGTGCGATCCACGTGGTGCATCTGGAAGATGTCGATGTGGTCGGTCTGCAGGCGGCGAAGGCTGGCGTCGCACGCCGCACGAATATGCCGTGCCGACAGGCGGCCGTCGTTGGGCCAATCGGTCATTGGCCCGAACAACTTGGTGGCGAGCACAACCTTCTCGCGGCGTTCGCCGCCGAGCGCGAACCAGTTGCCAACGATCTCTTCGGTGGCGCCAACACCGAGGTGGCCGCCGTAACGATTGGCGGTGTCGAAGAAGTTGATACCTAGCTCGAGCGCGCGATCCATGATGGTGTGCGAGTCGGCCTCAGATGTTTGAGGTCCGAAGTTCATTGTGCCGAGGCACAGTTCGCTGACCTGTAGTGCTGTTCTGCCGAGTCGTCGATAACGCATGACGCATTATGGCCTGCCGTTAGGCTCGGCAGGTGCTGGAGTCCGTTGGTGCCGACGAAGCGATGCGCCGGGTGTGGCGTGATGTGGTCGAGACATTGCCGCTCTCGCACGAGCAGCACGAAGCCAGCCACGAGATCTTCGACGACCTGTTGCGCAGGTACGGCGAACCGCACCGCAGCTATCACACCATCGATCACATCGCTTGGGTGGTGCATCGCCTGAACGAACTGATCGATACGACCAGTGAGCCAGTAGACCGTGATGCGCTGACTATGGCAGCGCTCTTTCACGATGCGATCTACGCCACGGCGCCAGCGGCATCCACGACATCCACGACATCCACGACATCCACGACATCAGCGACATCAGCGGCGAGCAATGAGGCGCAGAGCGCGCAGCTCGCGACAGCGCAGCTCGCTCGCATTGGTTGGCCGGCAACCCGCATTGCGCTTGTGGTCGAACTCATTGAGGCAACCGAAACGCACGCAGCAGCGTCACCCGCTCAGGCGTTGCTGCTCGACGCCGATCTTGCAGTGCTCGGCGGTGATGCCGACGCGTATCAGGCATACGTTCGTGGTGTGCGAGCAGAGTACGCGCATGTGCACGAAGAGCAGTGGCGCGTGGGTCGGGCAGCGGTTCTGCGAGGGTTCATCGCTCGACCTCGAATCTTTGCGACCGATGCAATGGTCTCGCAGCGTGAAGCGCAGGCTCGAGTGAACATGGCAGCTGAACTCGCAGCACTTGAATGCAGCTAATTCACATCGCTGTGTTCGCTGTTGCGAGGAGTGGCACAGAAATTGTCAGCCTTGGTGACAAATACTAGATTTGCGCCACCAACGTCGATGGGCAAAAGGCCGTCGACTCAACGACTGCAGAGGACACCATGACGAACACTCCCGACGCCGGTTCACCAAAGCGCTCAGCCGCCCCTCGCTACGGCAAAGTCGATCGCGACTATGCGATTCGCTTGGCAACCGCACCGGCCGACGAAGACGCTCCGGTCTACATGGTCAACCTGATGAAGTACCGCGAAAAGGCCGACTACACCGATGGCACCGAGCTGAACATCAGCGGTCGCGAAGCCGATGACCTGTATGCCCCGGTCGGTCCGCTGGCAGCCATTGGTGCATCGATGGTTTTCCTCGCCGAAGTCGATACGCAGTTGCTGGGCGATGCTCCGCTGTGGGATCGCATTGCTGTGGTGAGGTACCCCTCGGGTCGCGCATTCATCGAGATGCAGTCACGAACCGACTTCAAAGAGAAGCACGTTCACAAAGAAGCCGGCATGGCCGAAACCATCGTGATGGGCTGCACCCCAATCGATGTGCCAAAGCCCACCAATCAGCCGTCATGGGCCGATGTTCCGCACCCAGCCACCGAAGATGATGGTCCTGTCGTGGTGATGCACGTCATCAAGTACGCCGAGGGCGGCCTGACCGACCACATGCAGGCGTACCAAAATGCGGCGGGCGATGTTGCGGTGCCGCACGGCGTTCGCATCAACGGTTGGTATCAAGTGCAGGGAACCATCATGGGCGATGGTCGTCAATGGGATCAGGTGCGGTTCAACGCATTCCCAAGCAAGGCTGCGTTCATGGCAGTTGCTGCCGATCCGACGCGGTTGGCTGCTCAGAAGGAACACCGCGAACCGGCAATTGCCGACACCTACGCACTGATTCTGCGGCCCTCGATCAACCGTCTCGAGAAGTCAGCAGCCTGGTAGTTGGAGCGCCGGCCCGCCCGCCCGAGCGGGTGGGTCGCTTACTGGCGAGCGTCGGCGAGCATGCTCAGCAGGCGTGCCTCGTCGACAATCATCGCCCCTACATGTGAGTCGGCGGCGCCATAGGTGAGATAGATCGAGCCTTCGCTCGAGCGGTGCGCGCCTTGCACGAACACCACGTTTTCCATGTCGCCAATGCGCTCCCATTCGAGCTCGGGCTCCATGACCGATCCCTCCGGTAGAGCGATCACGCGACCGGTGTTGTGATCAAGCAGGGCCACGCGCATCGTGTACACGCCGTCGCTGCGTCGCTCGTGGAAGAAGAGCAAGAGGCCATCGTCGGAGACCACCGGTGGAGCGCCAGCGCCGACGCCGAGCGAATCGACCGACGGGCGGATGATCACATGGTCATCGAGGGCCGCAAGATATGGCTCCCAGTAGTCGTCGTCGGCATGCCACAGTTCGTCGATGGTGTCGAACACGGCAATCTGCATGTCGGGATGAACGCGATGGATCAACGCAATTCGCCCGTCGCGAAGGTTGAACACAACAGCGTCTTTGTTGGCGACGCCAGCCGGACCGAGGAGGCAGCCGGACTGTTCATCAAGGTGAAATCGCTGACCGTCGTAGGTGAGTCGGTGTGCGCCGATTCGCCATGGCTGTCCCGAAGCTGGGTCGGGAAGGTTTGTATAGGTCATCACCACATGCTCGATGCCTTCGGAGACAACGCTTTGCACCCGTGGGTCCTCGAAACAATGCACGCCGTGCGAACCGGCGGCACCGAGCACGTAGTCGAACTCGTAGCGAAGGCCATCGTCGGAGACAAACACAAGAACGTCGGAGAGGTAATCGAGGAAGCGAGGCCCGCTCTCGGTATTTCGGCGGTAACCAGCGCGAACGCCTCGGGCAAAGAGGTGATAACGGTTGTCGAAGTGAAACAAGCCGGCATTGAAAATTGCGCCGTACCCATCGACGGTGCCAGCAGCAATCGTTGGCGCAGTGCTCACGCGAGCGATCATGCTGAGCATGCTTTCGGGCGACTGTGGCGGTCGAAATCGTTTACGAACGGCATGGATGTGTGGCCTTTGTGCTCTATCGACGGGTGCGAAGTGGAACTTACCCTGTCCTTATGAACCTTGCGCCGCCCTCGGTCGCCGTTGTCGGCACCTATCCGCCCACTCGTTGCGGAATTGCCACGTTTACGTGGTCTTTGTCCGAAGCGATGCGCCCGTATGGGCCATATGGACCAAATGTGATTCGGGTGCTTGCCGCCGACGAAATGGCGTCGCCCAACCAGCGGGTCGTAGCGAACTGGAGGCAGGGCGATAACCGCTCGCTCTCTGAAGCGGTGGGCGCAGCGAACTGCTTCGACGTGGTGGTGGTGCAGCATGAGTTTGGTATCTATGGCGGGTGCGACGGCAACTCAGTGGTTGCGTTTGTCGAAAGCTGCAACATTCCCGTTGTGACCGTGCTACATACCGTTGTGCCGGTGCCATCGCCGTTGCAGCGCGAGATTGTCGAACGGCTTGCCCGACGTTCAGTGGCCATCGTGGTACAGACGATGGCGGCGCGAGATCGGCTGTTGAACACCACCAGCGTGGACCCGAACGTGGTCATCGTCATTCCGCATGGCGCCGAGTTGAATCTGCACGGACCGAGTGAGTGTTTGGCGTCCTCGCCGCAAGTGCTGACATGGGGTCTGCTTGGGCCGGGCAAGGGACTCGAGCACGGCATTGATGCAATCGCTCTGCTCGGCGATCTTGTGCCCGCTCCGACATACGTAATTCTTGGGCGCACGCATCCCAAAGTGATCGAGCGTGAAGGCGAGGTGTATCGCGAGAGCCTCATCCTGAGAGCACAGCGAGCGGGTGTATCTGATCGAGTTGTCTTCGATGACTCGTATCGCGACTTCTCCGAGCTCAGGCGTTTGACCCGAGGCGTTGATGTTGTCTTGCTTCCCTATGACTCTCGCGATCAAGTCACATCGGGCGTACTGGTTGAGGCAATCGCAGCTGGCAAACCCACCGTGTCGACAGCCTTCCCGCATGCTGTCGAGCTGTCGTCTCGCGGCATCGGGCTCACGGTTGAGCACGCCGATCCTCAAGCGATGGCAGCGGCAATCCGGCACATTTTGACGAAGCCCTCAATGGCTGCCGAGTTGCGCATGAATGCTGAGCAAGAGTCGCTGAGCCTGGCGTGGCCCGCCGTGGCAGCGAGGTATCACGAACTCATTGCACGAGTGCCTTCGGTATCGGCAGCGTCTTGAGGAGGCCATGACCATTCTCTCTCTGCCCGCCCCTTCGTACGATCACATTCGTCGTCTCACCGACGAGACAGGAATTATCGAGCACGCCGACGGACTGGTGCCGCGGCGCGAGAGTGGCTATTGCACCGACGACAATGCGCGGGCGCTGATTCTGATGACGCGCGACAGCAGCCATCGCATGTTGCGACACTTCGGTGAGGCGTACCTTGGGTTTATCCGTCACGCGCATCGCGGTGCCGGCCTGTTCTTCTCGCGAATGACCTATGCCCGGCAGTGGAACTTTGACGAGGTTTCAGACGACGCCAGTGGCCGAGCGATTCAAGCACTTGGAGCGTCCGCACTTCGGCACCCCGTACTCGCCCTGCGAGCGGCGTCGCTTGACTTGTTCGAGCAAGCGTCACCGTTTGGATCGCCGCATATTCGGTCGATGGCCTATGCGGGGCTCGGCGCCGCCGAGGTGTTACGCGCCGACCCAGCGAACCGGGCGGCATTGCAGTTGGCGAACCGAGCGTTAGAACGGCTCGACCTGCCAGCTCCGACCAACGAATGGCCATGGCTTGAGACCCGTTTGCAGTATGACAATGCTCTGCTAGCGGAGGCGATGATGTCTTGCGGCGCAGCACTTGGCAAGCAGGCGGTGAGCGAGCGCGGCCTTGGGTTGTTGACGTGGCTCGTTGAGCTTCAGACATGCGATGACGGTCACCTGTCGGTGGTGCCGAGCACCGGGTGGGCGCCGGGCGAAGTCCGGCCCGGCTTCGACCAACAACCGATCGAGGTGGGCGGAATCGCTAGCGCTGCGTTTCGAGCGTTTGAGTTGACGCACGACGACAAATGGCTCGGGGTCATTGAGCAGAGCGCGCAATGGTTCGCTGGTTTCAATGACGCTCGGATTCCCATGTTTGATCCCGCTCACGGCGGCGGTGCTGATGGGCTCACGCTCACGGGCCGCAGCGCCAACTGTGGCGCTGAGTCCACCTTGGCAGCGGTGCAGACATTGCGACTCGCTCAGATCTGCGCCGATCCCGAGTTGGCCGTCGAAGTCGATCGACGAGTTTTTGAAGAGGCGAATTCATTTCGCCTGCAAAGAATGGAGCAACGAGCGTGAACACGATCATCAACACGTCGAGCCGCTACAGCGACAATCTCAACGGCAATGTAGAGACGCGGATGTTCATCCGCAACGAGCACAATCCGATTCTGAGCGCACGCGATTTCCCAGGGATCGTGAATGCCGTCTTCAACGCCGGCGCTGCGCGTTATAACGGGCAGACCCTGCTGATGGTGCGAGTTGAGGATCGCTCGGGCCTCTCGAAGTTGATGGTTGTGGTGAGCGACGACGGCGTGACCAACTGGCAGATCGATCCCGATCGTGGCCTCTTTCCTGATATCAACAGTTTTGAGGAACGCTGGGGTATCGAGGACCCGCGAATCACCCAGGTCGGCGATGTGTACTACATCACATACACCGGATTCTCTGAGGCTGGGCCGCTGATTTGTCTGGCCGTTACCCGCGACTTCGTCGACTTCGAGCGTCGAGGAATGTTGCTGCCTCCGGAAGATAAGAACTCGGCCCTGTTCCCTGTGCAGTTCGACGGGCGATGGGCGCTGATCCACAGGCCTTCTGCATATGGACCCAACTCGGGCGCTCACATCTGGCTGTCGTACAGTCCCGATCTCAAACACTGGGGCGATGGCCGCGTCATCATTCCAGCGCGTGAGGGCGGTTGGTGGGATGCCAACAAGGTGGGCATTGGGCCGCCACCGTTACTGACGCGGCAAGGTTGGCTCGTTTGCTACCACGGCGTTCGGCAAACGGCCGCTGGACACCGCTACCGATTGGGACTCGCGTTACTCAGTGCTCGTGATCCGGGAGTGGTGCTGGCACGCAGCAACGAGTGGGTGTTCGGAGCGTATGAGTCCTACGAGCAAACGGGTGATGTGCCCGGCGTGGTGTTTCCGTGCGGTTGGTTGCTCTCCGAGGATGGGGCATACGTGAACATGTATTACGGCGCCGCAGACACGTCGTTGTGTGTGGCTACCGCAGAGGTGCAGCGACTGCTTGATCACGTGCAGCGGCATCCATTGGTGCAGCCGCGGTCCTGAGCTAGCCATCTGATGGTGCTCGTATGTGAGAATCGCACTGGTTCGCGTCGCTGATGTCGCGAGCCGGTCGTTGATCAGGGGGATTCATGAGCCAGCACAAGTGGCCCGCATTCGTATTCGCTGTAGCGCTCTGCGGTATTTCGTCGTGTTCATCAAGTAGCTCCAGTGGGCCCGCGAGCGCGGATCCCGCCACGGTTGCGTCAACCTCGGCTGCCACTGATGCGCCCACTACCACTGTGGCGCGGCCCACCTTCAAGCCCGACGCTGTGGGCGCTGCCACCGTCGCCGGCCCCATTACTAGCGGTAAGGGTGCCATTGTGATGGGCGTCGGGGGACTTGATCTTGCATCGGTTGGCTACACCCAAGAAGAGTTTTTCTTGTCGGGCACGGCTGATTCGTATTCGTCGGCCACACCGCTGAGCAGCGACGGCAAATGGACAATTGCCAAAGGCACGCCGGCGCCGTTCACGACGCGCATCGTTGTGCGCCGCCCCGTCGACCCAGCGAAGTTCAACGGCAGTGTCGCAGTCGAGTGGCTCAACGTAACCGCAGGATTCGACAGTGCTCCCGACTGGAGCTTTTCTCACGCCGAACTCATTCGGGCGGGCTGGACCTGGGTCGGCGTTTCGGCGCAGTCTGTGGGCATCGTTGGCGGCGGCAACGCGTTAGGCGCAGCACTGGCTTTGAAGGCTGCCGACCCTGATCGATACGCGCCGCTGAGCCATCCCGGCGACAGTTACTCGTACGACATGTTCAGTCAGGCCGGTGCCGTAGTGCGTACCCAAGCCTCGAAAGTGCTTGGTGGTCTCACACCGAAGAACGTGATTGCATTCGGAGAATCGCAGTCGGCGTTCCGGTTGAACACCTATGTGAACGCGATTGCCCCAATTGCCAATGTGTTCGACGGGTTCCTCATCCACAGTCGCGGTGCCGTCGGTGCGGCGCTGTCGCAGAAGCCTCTTGCCGATATCGCGGCGCCAGACCCAACGCTCATCCGCACCGATCTCGGCGTGCCGGTGCTCAACTTCTTGTCAGAGACCGACATGCTCGGCGACCGCCTTGGCTATGGCCGCGCCGAGCAACCCGACACCGATTTCGTTCGTGCATGGGAGGTTCCCGGCACGGCCCACGCCGATGTCTACAGCCTCGGCATCGGCGACACCGACGATGGTTCGGGTGCTGGCGACGCGGCGTTGTTTGCTGCGTTGCAAGCGCCAAACAGTTCGATCTACGGCGGCGTCATCACGTGCGATCTTGGTATCAATGCCGGCCCGCACACCTATGTGCTGCGCAGTGCAATCTCGGCGCTCAACGCTTGGGTTTCGCAGGGCACCTTGCCGCCAACCATGCCGCGCATCACGCTGAACGCAGACAAGAGCAGCGTCGTACTTGATCCGGCCGGTAACGCCAAGGGTGGTATCCGTATGCCGCACGTAGATGTGCCACTTGCCAAGCTGTCTGGCTTCGGCCAGACCGGCACCAGCTTTTGTGGACTGTTCGGCACCACGGTGCCGTTCGATGCGGCGCAGCTTGCTGCGGCCTATCCCGATCACGCCACATTTGTGAGCAAGTGGAATGCCGCCGTCGACAGTGCTGTCGCATCGGGTGCGCTGCTCGCAGCCGATGCCAAGCAGTTGAAGGCGGTTGCCGAGGCGTCCACCATCGGCAACCCCGGCTGATTCATTCGCTGCCGAGTTCGACCAACTTGGCTGCGGTGCTGCCCATCATCTTTTGCCCGTCGAATCCGATTCGGCGCTCGGGAACGACCTCGAGCACTACTCGGCGCGGCGAGTCGAGAAACTGCTCGAACCCGCGGGCGCTTGCGGTATCGCCCATCAGCTTTCGCGACAGCGCGGTATAGAACCACTCTTGCGTGGCTCGGTCGTCGTGAACCGTGCACCGGCCCGCGTATGTGACAGTTCGTCCGTTGAGTTTGAAGCCGGTGCCGTTGACACACACCGATACACGGTCGTCGTTGCGAACCGCTGTGATGCGCTTGCGCTGATCGGTGGCAGTCAGCCAGAAGCGGCCGTCGTGCCACACAAAGTTCATGATGACGCCAACGGGCCAACCATCGCGAGTGGCCCAGATGAAGGTGCACTCGGTGGCGGTATCGAGCAGCCGTGCTTCGTCGTGGTCGTCGAGTGGATACACCGTGACGTCTTCGTAATCGGTGACTTCTGTGGTCTGGCTCGTCTCGTCTGCGCCGCGGTCGCTCATCAGCTGGTGGCCGATCGTTGCACGATGAGATCGAGATTCTTCAGGCCGCGCAAGATGTAGCTGGGCTCGTATTCGAACGTGTTGCTAGGGGCGAACTCAACATGCTCGAGTCGATCGGAGAGCGCTTCGAACCCGATGCGCGCTTCGAGTCTGGACAGCGGTGCACCAATGCAGAAGTGCACTCCGAAACCGAATGCAATGTGCTGCGAAAGGTTCTCGCGTTCGGGGTTGAACGTTTCGGCGTCGGCAAAGGTGCGCTCGTCGCGGTTGGCCGCGCCGAACATCACCCAGAGCCGCGTGCCCTTCCTGAGCGGCACACCCTCGAGCTCGGTGTCTCGTGTGACTACGCGGAACAGACCCTGGTTGGGGCTGGCCATGCGCAGCACTTCTTCGATGACCGCCGGGATCATCGCTGGCTCACTGACGATTCGCTGCCACCACTGCGGATGCTCGAGGAGCAACTTCATACCCTCGCTAAACAACTTGGTTGTGGTCTCGTTGCCGGCAACCATCAGTTGTTGCACTATCGAGAACATCTCGGCATCGGTGAGATTGCGCGTCGTTCCGTCGTTCTCTTCAAACGTGGCGTTCACCAGATCGGTGGTGAAGTCGTCTTGGGGATTCTGGCGGCGGTCGGCGAATTGGGCAATGAAGAACAGTTGCGACTCGAGTACTCCACGAGCTGCTTCTACAACGCGTTCTGGGGTGAGCCGGGTGCCCAGCGAAGCCACCGCATCGTCGGACCAACGCTTGATATCGGCCTCTCGTTCGGCCGGCACGTTGAGCATGTGCGAGATCACCCTGACGGGCAGTGGAATCGCGAAGGCATTCATGAAGTCGACGGTGCCCTGAGTGGGGAAGGCGTCGATGAGTTCGTCGGCGATCTCGCGAATTCGCGGCGCAAGCCCTTGGATGCGTCGAACGTTGAATGCGCCAGCCACCGTCTTGCGATAGCCGGTGTGAGCGGGAGGGTCGAGGGTGAGCATGGTGTCGACACGCGGCACGCCCTGACGTGACAACGCAACGAGCTCGGCCATGAGTTCGGGTGGGGGAGCCGTGCCCGAATTTGATGATTTCGACGAGAAGGTTTCGGTGTCTCGCAGAACTATGCGCATGGTCTCGAGGCGCGACACGAAGTACATGCCGGTGGGCTCGTGACGGAACAACGGACCGTGTTCGCGCAAGGCGGCATAGTGCGGAAAGGGGCATTGCTGAATCTCGCGATTCATCGGGTCGTACGTGCTGAGATCGATCATTGCCATGACTTCCTTTCGCTGTTCGTGATGATAGGTGTCTCGCTTGGTCGCATGAGAGTGCAAAGAGTTGGGTACCGTTCGGGCGATGTCTTTGCCGATCCTTCGCATTCGCCCGTTCGGTAGCGAGCTTGCTGTGCAAACCCAATCGGATCAAGTGATTGCGGCCGTTCAGCGCGGCCTGGGTCGTTATCCCGATGGCCTCGCTATCGGTGGTTCGTTGCATCTCAACGTGAGCACGCACAATGCCGGCGCCGGCGATCCGGGGTGGCCGGCGGTATCCGCCGACATCACCAATGAGCAACTCACGGTTCGTTGCGGCACATCTCATGCCGTCGTGAACTTTGCTACGGGCATCGGTGAGATCTCGCTGGCGACTTCGCTGTTGCCTCTCGACGACGCCGTGAGATTGTTCGTCGAGTCGGCCTTCACCGCGATGCACGTTCATCACGAGCGACTTGTGGCAGTACACAGCGCGTTGGTCTCGCGCAACGGAGTCGGGCTGATGCTGCGCGGTCCCTCGGGAGCAGGCAAGAGCACGCTCACATATTCATGTTTGCGCCGCGGTATGGGCATCACCAGCGACGACTGGCTGTACGCCGCGGTTCAACAGCCGGCCGGTGTCTTCGCTGGCTACCCATGGCGAATGCTGATGACCCAAGACGCGGCGGCTCGTTTTGATGAGATACGCGACATTGAGCCGGTGCCGCACACCTCTGAAGAGGGTTGCAAGATTGCGATCTATCCGCCCGATTCGCAGCAGGTGGCGCTGCAAGAAGTGCACGCCGTTGTGTTGCTGGATCCCGACCCTGAGTTCTCGCTCGCGCCGGTCAGCCAGGACGAAGCGGCCGAGCGGTTCTGGGCGGCATCGCTGCCTACTGAACGCGAGCACATCTCCTCGAAATGGGCCGACGGATTGTTAGACCGACCCACCTATGTGTTGCGACGCGGGCTTTCGCCGTTAGCCGCAGCCGAGGCCCTCGACGATCTCGCTGCAAGCTTGCGGTAGAGCGCTTCAAACGCTGTAGCCGTTGCGTCGGCATCATGAAGCGATGCCCATGCGTGTGCTCGGTGGGCGATGGTGGCACGTTCGGTTGGGTCGTTCAACAGACGCAACACGCCCGCAGCCACCGCTTCGGCCTCGTGCGCTACTGCAACTGCGGCGGGCTCAGGCAGCGACGCTAAATCTGACACGTGCCCAACGCGAGTGCCCACTGTCGGGACTCCGCATAGGGCGGCCTCGACAACCGCTAGCGGGCCTGCATCATGCCAAGACGTGTTGAGGTGAATTGCTGCTGATTGATACAGAGCGCACAGCTCGTCGGGCTGCACGAAGCCAGCGAATCGGACCGCGTGAGCAATGCCCAACGACTGTGCGAGCGCGGCATGCTTGCCATGCATCGTGTCGACCCCAGCCAACGTGAGCGTGGCATCGGGGCGGCCTGCAAGCACCAACGCGAAAGCGTGCAGTGCTAGGTATTGATCCTTGACCGCGTTGAGGCTGGCTACCTGAACCATGTGCGCGTCTGCGACTGGTGGGTTTGCGTCTGCTGCATCCGCAATGCGATATCGCTCCCGGTCTGCGCCGAGGGGGATGAGTTCGTCAATTCGAGCACCCACAGCGACAGCATGTGCGCGCATCCAGTCGGTGGCGGCCGTGGTGGCGGTGGGCAGGCGCAACGCAGTACGCGCCAACATCCGGCCGCCGCGCGTGAGTCCGCCTCCGTAGTTGATCGCAGGGATTGCGGCGAGTTCGCCGCCGCATAGCGTGACCATCGACGGCACCCGAAAGCGGCGACCGATCACTGCGGCAGCGAGGCCGGTAACTCCGGCCCACAATCCGTGCACCACGTCGGGCCTGTTTGCCCGACCACCGCGACCCGCAATGCGCACTGCTGCACGTATCGCTCGCACTACGTCGGTGCGGCTGTGATTGCCGATGGGAACGTTGAACACCTCGCAGCCATACAAGGTCCACTCACCCGGCTCGGGATTGTGGCCAATGGCGATGATGGTGACGGTGTTGTGGGCAGCGAGTCGTTTGATGAGATCGTGGATGAAGGGAATCACCCGATCGGATCCGGGTTGATCAACGCCTCCCGGCACCACCATCACAACGCGCACGCCACAGTCTGGCAGAGCCGACACGTCCGACCCGTGAGGTGACTAGTGTTCGCCCATCGCAAGTGACCTTCGCCGCCGACAACTTGAGTTACTGCAGGCCGTTCTCGCCCGACTCGAGGGCGAAACGACGCGGCTCGAGCCGTGGCCGCTTGAGCATGTACAACTCACCGGACTTGCCACGGGCCTGACTGCGCTCGCGGGCTCGCTCGACCTGTTCGCAGACGCCTCGCCCGATGTCGTTGCATTCGTCGCAGAGCAACGTGAGCAGGTGGCTCAACGCGTGCGACGGTTCACCGAGTTGCTGCCCACCGTGATGTCAGCACTGAAGCAGCACGCGGTGCCAGCAGTAGCTGTGAAGGGCGCATCGCTGCTGCAGGGGGTGTGGGGCATTGAGGGCACACGGCCCATGGCTGACATCGACCTGATTGTGCCTGCCGATCAGCGATCGCAGGCCGCCGCTGCGCTCATCGCTGGCGGACTTCGAGCCATCGACTCAACCGATTACGAAGACACGTTTCTTTCGTGGGGCGATGGGGGCGTGGGTCGTACCGACGGCGAGTCGGCCGATCACAACGGTCGCGTCGAGGTGCATCCTGGGTGGGTCGAGTTCTTGCACGGCTACACCGTGCGCGGATTCGCTGTTGAGTCGATGCCGTTCGATCACGAAGCGCTCACCGTTCATGTGTTGGGTCATCTCGCCTCAACCGTGGTGCGCGCCGAGGTTCGATCCGTGAACGTGGTCGATGTGTGGTGGTGCGCGCGGCGACCCATCGATTGGCAGCGCGCTAGCCAGCTCATGGCGCTTACCGATCCGCGCCTCACCGCACCGGGCTTGTGGTTGGTGCAGCAGTTGATGCCTGGGCTGTTACCGGGCGCGGTGGTGTCGCGCGAGATCGCTCGTCTGCCACGCGCTGCGCGTCATCTGCTTGCAGCCACATCGCCAGCAGAGGTGCTGCGCGACCCCAATGCCCGCACGTCGTTTCGGTGGCGTCAGGCCTTCACGCAGTCGATGCGCGAACGCGTTGCGGTAGTGGATCAAATGGTCTGGCCTCGTGGCTCGCGAAGCGTCGGGGCGGCGGCGCGTCGTCTGTTCGGACGACGGTGACTATGCGCGTCGCGATCGTGATGCCTCCAGCGACCAACGCCGATCCTGAGCAAACGCTCGACGGTTGGCCGTCGGTGGTGCAGCAAGCGAAAGCGTTGCGCGAGCACGCAGGTCTCCACGTGATGGTTGCGTGCCGCACCACGCTGAGCGCGGCCACTGTTGAGCGGGATGGTGTGACATACCGCTTTATGAGCACCGATGCTGCACTGGTTCGTGAGGTTGCGCAGTGGGGCCCCGATGTAGTGCACGTGCACGGGTTCGGATTCACCCGGCTGAACCTTCGGCTGGGTCGGGCGCTACGTCGAAAGTCGGCGATTGTGCTGCAACATCATGGAGAGACCCCCGGCCGTCGGCGCACTGTGCTGGCACATCGCGCGGTGCGTCGCTCAGTAGATGGCTATCTCTTCACCGGCGCATTGTTCGGGCAGGCCCAGCCGTTCATTGATTGCGGCATGATTCATAACACGGCATCGTGCTTCGAGGTGCTCGAGGCCGCCAACACGTTGCCTACTGGCCGCACCAGTTCGTCGGCTCCGGTCAACCTTGCGGGCAGTCCCGCTGTGTTGTGGGTGGGCCGACTGATCGAGTCGAAGGATCCACTCACCGCCGTAGATGCGTTCGCCCAAGCCGCTACGAGCGAGCTTCGCGATGCGCATCTTCACCTACTGGCCACCGACCGAACACTTGAGCCGCAAGTGCGCGCCGCTATCGCAGCGCTTGGAGATGTCGGCACGCGTGTGCACATTCATGATCCGGTCAGCGCCAGCGAGATGCACCATTGGTATCAGGCAGCCGACATTGCGCTGTCCACCAGTTGGCGCGAAGGGTCTGGTTACGCGCTGATCGAGGCGATTACCGACGGCTGCGTTCCGGTGGCCACCGGCATCCCATCGCACCGAGCCATCGTGGGCGACTTGATCGGCACGTTCGCACCCGGCGATGCCCCCGCAGCAGCGCAACTCATCGGGGCTGCCTCGCGAATGAGTAGCGAACTCGTTGTCAAGCATGCGAACGAAACTCTCACGTGGCGGGCGGTGGCGGGGCAGTTGGCTCGGTGCTATGAATCTGTTGTCTACTCACGCGGTTAGGGCCCTGTGCGGCTAATGTCGCCCGCTATGCGCGACGTGTTGCTGGCCCATTCGTACTACCTCAATCTCGACGCGAAACAGAAGGCAAAGATGCGGCCGTATCCGCCGTTGGCCACGCTGTATGCAGCGTCGGTGCTTCGTGAGCGGGGTTACAACGTGGCGGTATTCGACGCAATGCTCGCCGCAGACGAAGCCGATTTTGAGGCAGCTCTCGAAGAACATCAACCGCGCGTGGTGGTGTTGTTCGAAGACAACTTCAACTTCTTGTCGAAGATGTGTTTGGCCCGCATGCGCGAGGCCGCCATCACCATGTTGGGCATGGCGATCGCGAGGGGATGCAAAGTTGCGATGTCAGGTGCCGATGTCACCGACCACCCCGAGGTGTATCTCGAGGCCGGCGCCGAGGTGTGTTTGCTTGGCGAAGGCGAACATGCCGTAGCCGAGATCGTCGATCGCTGGCTCGGGCGTTCGATGGCAGTAGACCAGGTGGCTGGTTCGGCAATCTTGGTCGATGGCGAGATCGCCAACACGGGTCACCGAGCGATCGAACGGCATCCCGATGTGTTCGGCTTGCCAGCCCGAGATCTCATCGACATCGGCGCCTACCGCGATGCATGGCTCTCGCATCATGGCGAGTTCTCACTCAACATGGTGTCTACGCGCGGTTGCCCGTATTCGTGTAACTGGTGCGCCAAGCCAATCTGGGGTCAGCGCTACTCGATGCGTAGCCCCGTGGCCGTCGCCGACGAGATGACCCAGCTCAAGTTTCAACATGCGCCCGATCACGTGTGGTTCGCCGACGACATCTTTGGACTGCGCAGCGACTGGCTCGCCGAATTTGCCGATCACATCGAATCCACGGGTGGAGCAGTGCCGTTCACCATTCAGTCGCGCTGCGATCTGATGAACGATGTTGCTGTCGATGCGTTGGCCCGTTCGAAGTGTAAAGAGGTGTGGCTCGGCGCCGAAAGCGGCAGCCAGCGCGTGCTCGATGCGATGGACAAAGAAATCACCGTCGATGAAATTCGTCAGGCTCGCCGTCGCCTCGGCGAACACGGCGTTCGCGCCTGCTTCTTCATCCAGTTTGGCTACCCGGGCGAGACATGGGAAGACATCCTGACCACCATCGATCTCGTGGCCGAACTGTTACCCGACGACATTGGGGTCAGCGTGAGCTACCCGTTGCCCGGCACCAAGTTTTACGAGATGGTCAAATCTGATCTCACCGATCACGCCAACTGGCAAGACTCTGGCGACCTCGCCATGATCTTCGCGGGCACCTACTCCACGGCCTTTTATCGCTCGCTTCATCACTGCCTTCACGACGACCTCGACCTTCGCCGTCGCGAGGCTGGCCTCAGCAGAGCACCTCACCCGCAGCTCAGCGAGCTCGCTCTCGATGAGCACCGCGAGCGCGTCGCTGCGGCGTGGGCGGCGCTGCGCGAACGCGAGCCCGGCGAGCGCAATCCGAATCCAACTCGCTTGCGCATTCCAGTTGCGGCCGAGACAACCTCGGTCGCCGCTGCACCGGTCGAAGTCATACTCAACGGCAATCACGCATGACCCTTTCGCTCCCCGAACAGTTGGCCGAAACGGCTGCCGCCTTCGACAGCGTGGCGCCCACCTACGACGGCCCGCTGGGCAACAACCCGCTCATCCAACGCATGCGCGACATCGTGTGGCAGCGCATCGACGGTCTGCTCAAAGGCCCTTCAACGCTCATCGATGTCGGATGCGGCACAGGTATCGATGCGCAACATTTCGCGCAGCTCGGTCACCATGTCTTCGCTACCGACTGGTCGCCCGAGATGGTCGAGCGCGCTGGCGCTCGGGTCAACTGTGAGCCTGGTCAGATCACGGCACTGCGCTGCGGTGCTCAAGAGTTCGATCGCCTCGAGTCTGAGTTCAACGTGGCTCCTCACTCGGTCGATCTTTCGTACTCAAACTTTGGCCCGCTCAACTGCGTTCCCGACCTTGGACATACGGCATCGTCGCTTGCTGCAGTCACTCGTCCGGGCGGCTACGCGGTGTTCACCGTGATTGGCCGATACTGCCCATGGGAAGTCGGGCACTACGTTCGTAAGCGTCGCTGGACCCGAGCCAAGGTGCGTTTCAAGCGCGAGTCCACGCCGGTTGGCATGAACGGCCACACCATCTGGACTCGTTATTTCACACCACGCGAATTTGTTCGTGAGTGGATTGGCGATGCCGATCAGTGGCAGGTCGAGTACTACGAATCACTGTCGCTGTTCGTGCCCCCGCCGTATCTCGACAAGGTCGAAACGCGGTTTCCCAAGTTGTTCGCCCGATTGGTGTCGCTCGACTCGGCCACAGCGAGGTGGCCGCTCTTTCGTGACATGGGCGATCACTTCATGCTCGTGATGCGGCGACGCTGACACGTCGCTGAGAGATCGCAGCGCCTGGCGTTTCGCCGTCGGGCACATTGCCGGTGCGAACCTTGGCCGTGAGCGCTGTGCTTACGCCCCGAAGCGAAGATCGAGTTTGCCGCCAGCTGCTGCAAGCGATTCGGCGGTGACCACGAACGGGTCGCGTGAGCCGATGACAACTTGGTATTCGCCAAGCACTGGCGGGTCGCTGATCTCAAGCGAATGAACGCACGAGGTGCCCTCGGCCCGGCCGGTGCCGAGACGTCCCGAGGCCACCTTGCTGCCGCCCTTATCGAGCACGGTGATGACTCCACCATCGCGGAACTCGGGGAAGTTCTCGGCCGTTGCGCACGGATCACCAGCTGCAGACTTCACCGTGATGGTGAGCGTGCCTTGCAGGTGGCGACGAGTGGTGCCAGAAGTAGCAACGTAGAAGATCACACCGCCAGCCACCAGCACAGCGAGAGCGACGCCAATCGCCGCCCTCGCCTTCGTGCTTTGCGTGGTGAACTTGCCCGAAGGAGCTCCCGAATTCGTGGTGCTCGATGGCTCTGTTGCGACATCCGACATGGCGGCTCAGTTCCTGACTGTGACGGCGGCCGTAGCGCTGCCGCCACGTGAAGCAACCACGTTAATCGCAGTGTTCACTGGGATTGACGGATTGACCACTTGCAAGGTCCATGCACCGGTTACATCGACGGCCACCGAGCCAATCAACGTTCCCGAGCCCACCACGTTGCCCGTGCGAACGGTCACGATGTTGGCGCCAGGGAAGCTTGCTGTGCCAGCGGCACGCCATTCGGCCTTGCTGATTCGGTACTGAGGCGTCGCTGCGGTGATCGTGACGCTGCCAGGAATTGCAGTGACCGTGACGGTGGCTGTCGAGGTCAACGTCTGGTTGGTCACTGTGACCCTGAAGGTCAGGGTCTGGAACAGGGCTGGCATGGTGAACGATGGTCGAGCAGTCGTAGCGCCGGCGAGCACCACCGTTGGGCCGGTGAGTTGAGTCCAAGCGAAGCTGCTGGCGTTTGTCGACGCCGAGGCGTTGAGGGTGACCAGGCTCGATTGGGCTGCGCTGACCGGTGTGGTCACCACTGCCGTGGGCACCGCTACTGCGGTCACCGTAAACGCCTTGCCTGCGCCGGTGCCGTTTGGCGAGATGATGGTCACGGTGCCGGTTGTTGCCCCAGCGGGCACGGTTGCCGTGATCGTGGTGCTGTTCACCACAGTGGCTGGTGTCGTTGTGCCGTTGAAGCTCACCTGAGTTGCGCCCAGGAATCCGGTTCCGGTGATGGTGACAACGGAGCCGACCGACGAGCTCACTGGGTTAATCGACGCGATGGCTGCTGTGGCAGGCGGTGGTGGCGGTGGCACGGTGACGGCCAACTGGGTTGCGGAAACGGCAGTTCCATTTGGCGTAATCACGCTGATGGTCACCGATCCAGCGGTCGCTGTGAGCGGAATGTTGGTGGTGATCTGCGTGCCAGCTGGGTTGACGCTGGCGGCAGCGGTAATGCCGCCGAACGAGACCGCTGTCGCACCGGTGAAGTTGGTGCCGGTGATGGTGACCACGCTGCCGGTATCGCCCGTGGCAGGGGTGAAGCCGGTGATTGTTGGGGCCAATGGATTGGCAACCACTGTGAACTGCGTGGTCGAGGTGAGATCACCGCTTGGCAAGGTGACCACGATTGAGCCGGCGCCAATGGTTGCGCCAACTGGCACCAAGACGTCGAGGCGGGTAGCGCTAATCACGCTGAACATTGCTGCTGTGCCATTGACCGTGACTGCAGTAGCCGTGTCGAGGCCGAGGCCGCCCACGTGCACCATCGTGCCCACTTGGCCTGAGTTTGGATCAAAGCCCAACAGCGCTGGGCTTGGCTGGGTGAGCGCCGGGGTCGGGGTGATGCCCTGCGAAATTGCTGCGGCTGTTGGCAACGCGAGCACTGAGGCGTCGCCGCCGAACACCGTTGCAGTGTCATTAGGGATGTAGCTCAGAATGCGATCTTGGGCTGTTGAGAGCTGAGCGCTGGTGAACATTGGATCGTTGTAACGGTTGCTTGGCACGGCGCCACCTGCGGCGATTGCGCCAGCAGCCAGGGTGCGAGGATCAAGCTCTGAGTAGGGGAACGGAATCAGCGGCTGTGGTGTTGACTCGCAGACGCCGCCAGTCGCCTGACAGCCACCAGGGCTGAGGCGGCGGTCGAGGTTCCACGGAATACCTTCGAATGAGAAGGGGGCGTTGGCGAGGTCGAGATTGAACTCAAGGCCTTCGGGGAAGGCGATTCCGCCAAGGTTTGCGCCGAATGGGAATAGGTACTGACCGTTGGTTGACTCGGTGCCCTTGATGTCGATCGACTTCAACGAGTTGGTCGTATCGCTGACCTTCTTACGGGTACGGAAGTGAATCTCGTGGGGGATTGGGCTCAGAATGGCGAACTCTTCTGCCGCCATGTTGGCTGGGTCGGGGCAGGCGTTTGCAAAGAGTGGGTCGGCCCTGAGCTGAAGACATGGTGAGAGCTTGGCGCTGGTGGGCTGCTTGATGAAGTCTGAGTCGTAGCGGATCTTGAACAAGCCAATTCCAAAGCCAACGCAGGTGCCGATGCCGCCAGCGGCTTCGCAGCCCTTGGTCGATGCCAGTGGCAACTCATGGGGCGTGTTCGACACTGGGTCGTAATGCACGCTCCATCCGAGCACGTCGGGCGTGGGCTGCGTCGCGAAGCCGATGAACAAGCCGCGAACGCGCTGGTTCTGGAAGCCAGGAGCATCGATTTGGGCTTCATTGAGGAACATGTAATCGGGCTGGCCGGCTCCAGTAGATGTCTGCAGGCCGTACGAAACGCTTGAGCGGAAGGCCGATAGGAAGTGGACGCCGCTCACTGTTTCGTAGTTGCCGTCCACAGTGATTGAGTCGCCGATCATGATCGGCGCCATGCGGCGTGAGTCGGCAGCGATTCGCAAGGGAAGTCCCGATGGGCTTACCCGGTTGGTGGTTGGGCAGAACTGGTCACCTGCGCCGGTGGTTGCATTAGCGCCGGCGTTGGTCAGCAGGCCGGTGATGACCGCTGTGGTGGCGCGGCCTGCGGTCACGGTGCTGGGGATGCACAACGGGTAACCAGAGGTGAAGGCGTTGGTGTAGTTGTCGGTGTCGAGACCAAAGCGAGGGTCGGCGCTGCAGTTTGAAGATCCTGCGGCGCAGCCGGGACCGCTCTGAATGGTGTGGCGCGAGGTTGGGTCGTTGAGACGAACCATGGTGCCGGTCGTTGGGTCGCCCTGGCGGCCGTTCACCATGAACCAACCGCCGCTGTAGTCGATGTAGCTGATGTTGCCCTGAACCAGTTCGGCACCTTTTTCGATGAGCGCGTCGCCCACGATGATGTCGCCTGTGGCGACTCGGTTAGCCGACATCGTGGCGATGCCGCCCGCGCCGGTGTGGTTGCAACGATCGGCCTTGGCGAGGCCCGTTTCGTGGTTGGTCACGCATTCTGCAGGCGCTTGTGCGAACAGTTGCTGCAGGGTGAGGCGGTTTGCCGGAAGATCCAACAGCAGGTTTCGAGGAATGATCACGTTTTGGCCGCCGACCACCATTTGGCCGCCGGCGTACACGTCGCCTGGCGCGTTGAGTGTGATGCGCTCAATTTCGCCGCTGATACTCCCGGAGACGGCAACTGCGTGCACGGGGGCCGCAGCGAGGGGGAGTCCGGTTACGAGCACAGCGACAGTCACGACGGCTTTGCGCAGGAAGGAGTGATTCTTCAGCGTGATCATTGGGGGTTCTCATTTCGATTTGGGTGCCTGGTAGCAATCGACACGCGGAGTTCTCGATGGTTTGGTCGAGAAAGTTCGCGGGCACTGGCCATTAAGCGCTACGACCGGGGGTGTGGACAAGAGAGCCAATCGTCTTACGTCTCGCGCTGCCGAGGGGTATGCGGCACATGCCCCCACGCTCGCTCGCACGACGGGCAATTGCGCGCTAGCCCTTGCGGAATAAGGGTTTGCGAAGGTGTTGGTCTGATTTGAGGTCGTAAGACCTCTGTCCAACCCATCGGTGCATCTGCGATATGCGCTACGACCGTGCTAGTACCCACCCAAAATGGTGTACCGCGATTCGTGCATGGGGGAATGACGTACTGAGCAGGTATCTTGCTGAGACCCGATCTGAAGGATTAGTGCTATGGCTATGGCCCCGAAGCTCACACCGCTGCAGGAAATGGAAGCTCGTCGCAACGCCCCCGCTGCTGACAAGCCCAAGCGTGCAATCTCCGAAGAGGAGAAAGCCACACGTAAAGACCGCGTGGTCAAGGCCAAAGATGCGCTCGCTCGCTCGGTTGGCGCCAAGGGCGACCAGGTTGCCCCGGCCCGCGCAGCGCTGAAGGTCTACTTGCAGAAGCTCAATGAGCCAAAGCAGCCCGACGATGCCGCCTTTGAGGCACTGATCGAGGCCCCGTTTAAGGCTCCGCCAAAGAAGAAGACCAACGACCGTCGTTTCTAGGCGCAGTCCCGATGGTTCGTCATTTCCACGAACTCTCGGCACAATCTCAGGTGCTGCGGCTTCGGTCCGTTGCGCTCAACGCACTTCGTAGCTATTCCATAGATCTGACGCGCCTTCGGCTGATCTACCACGGCTACAACACAACTTTTCGCGTCGATACCACCGACGGCCGCCGGTATGCGCTGCGACTCAATGTCAGTGGCAACCGTTCGTTTGCCAATGTGGCTGGCGAGCTTTCGTGGCTCGCTGCACTGTCGATCGATACCGACCTGCGCGTGCCGGTTCCTCAACCCAACGTGGCCGGCGATCTGTGCACCAGTGTGTACGCGGCAGACCTTGGCCGCGAGGTGCCAGCCGTGTTGTTCAGCTGGTTGTCGGGTCCCGATCTTGAGGACTCAATCACGGCGCCGCGGATGCTCGCAGTCGGTCGTGCTGCCGCAGCGCTGCACGCCCACGGCGAGCAATGGGCATTGCCTGATGGCGCCGAACTGCCGGCTATCGATTCGGTGCTGATGAGTACCGCAAACAATCTCACCAGTGAGCATCCGCTCATTGGTACTGCTGAGCGCAGCGTCATCGATGCCGCATTCACTCTTGCGCAGTCGCACATCGAGTCGCTCGTACACGGTGCGCGGCGCCATGTGCTTCACGCCGATCTGCATTCGGCCAACCTCAAGTGGAATCGGGGGCGCCTCGCCGTGTTCGACTTCGATGACTGTGGCATTGGCGTGCCGGCCCAAGACTTGGCGATTGCGGCGTACTACTTGCGCGATGACCACGTCCTTGAGGCCGCCTTGCTCGAGGGCTATCAACAGGTCCGCGAGTTGCCCGCCTTTACCGCTGATCAATTCGAGGCGATGTTGGCAGCGCGCAACCTTGTGTTGCTCAACGATGTGATTGCGAGCAGCAACGCCGAGTTTCGAGATCTCGTGCCGAGATATCTTGCGAACACTGTGACCAAGCTGCGCCACTATCTCGACGTTGGGGTATATCGCCATGATGTGCCCGGGCTGATTGCTGCGGACTAGACCGCCGCAATCATTGGGCGTCGTTGGTCTCGATCGCGTGAATCGCGATCTGTGTGGTGTTCGTTGGACTGATTCCGTGCGGTAACTCGCTGGGATTCAGGCGTAAACGATTGGCTGTTACGCACAGTGCGTCGTACGTGTCGCGGTCGGCTTGCGTGGCGAAAGTGAAGCGCCAACGCCGCACCTGCTGCGCAATCAGAATCTTGTCATCGTCGTGCTCGTCGGGCTTCAGGTCGGTGGCCGCAAACACGCGGCAGTCGTAGGTGCGGCACGTGCGCGGGCGATGTTCGTAGATCGAGCAGTGGTTGTCGATCAGCATCGGGCATTGGCCGCGCTCGTTGTACCCCATGAGCACATGTCCGCGTGGTAGGCGTGGAGCGGGAAACAACAGGGCCGACGGAATGTGTGCCAACGCGTCGGATTCGTCGGGTGCAATGTGGATGAACTGCGATGCCGTGCAACACGCTGTGCAGTCGCCGCATGGAACATCTGACGTGTTCTCGCCGCGAATCGCTCCACGAATTTCGACAAGCCACTCGGCGAAATCGCCTGCGTCGTGCGCGGTGTCGGTAGTGGGGTCTCGGCCAGTCATTGCCCGATCAGATTACGCTGCGGGCATGCAAGACGGCTCGGCTGAACGAGTATTTCGGGTCACGGTGAGGGGTCGATTTCTCGACCTCTCCTCGAAGGCGCGCAGCTATCTCGTGGGCAGCGTGGACGAACACGACATCATGAAGTCGGGCTACACAGCCGAAGGCACGTTCACCTATGACAAGCGCATCGACTTCTTCAACTTTCGCTACGAGGTGCGGGTGGGCGGCGACGACCCTGAGACGGCGGCTCATGTGCATGCCCTGGCCGAGACAGAGGGCTTCCTGCGCACGATGGGATTCGGCTTTCGCGACCTGAAAGTGACGCTGGTTGATATGTCGGCGATGTGGGCTGATCCGCGTCTTGGCGGTCACAGCTGATCGCCGTGGCATCGCCTGAGGCCGTACACCTACAATCGGGCAACGTAACTACAGCAAGGATCCATCATGCCCGAGATCGAACGCACCGATGCCGAGTGGCGAGCAACGCTCACCCCTGATCAGTACCAGGTGTTACGTAACGCAGGCACCGAGCGTGCTTGGACTGGCAAGTACGTAGACGAACACTCCGATGGCACGTATCGCTGCGCTGGTTGCGCCGCAGAGCTCTTCGACTCGAAGACCAAGTATGAGTCGGGTAGCGGTTGGCCGAGCTTCTACACCGCCAAGGCCGACGATGCCGTAGAACTCATCGACGACAACAGCCATGGAATGGTGCGCACCGAGGTTCGTTGCCGGCGTTGTGGCTCGCACCTTGGGCATTTGTTTCCCGATGGTCCGCAGCCCACCGGTCAGCGCTACTGCATGAACAGCTTGGCGCTCGACCTAGTGGCTGATGCCGACTGATTGAGATTCACGGATTCGGAGCGGCCACGTGTTGGCCATGCCTGGCCGACAGCTCTGCGAACCGCGTGCGATCGGGGTTCTCCGACAAGGACTCGCTATCGAAGTCGGTGTACATCCGCGAAGCATTGCCCGGGGATGTCATCGAGACGATCTCAGCTCCGCCAGCGCCGAACTTGTACCAATGCGTTGAGCCACCGGGAATGTGCACAAAGGTGCCCGCCACAGCGACAGTCTCGATGTCGTCGATTGCGCATCTGATTTCACCACTCACTACGTA
Source organism: Actinomycetota bacterium (assembly GCA_037139095.1). Lineage (GTDB taxonomy): Bacteria > Actinomycetota > Acidimicrobiia > Acidimicrobiales > Ilumatobacteraceae > WLMZ01. Next base: position 1,719 of record JBAXHD010000006.1, on the reverse strand, counting down.
GAACGACTCGTCCCACGGGTGCTGATGAGGGCTGGATCCCGTGCCCTCGGCGCCGGTCTGCAGAAAGACCTCGTAGCCGTTGGTTTGCGCATCGGATGCAAGCACAGTGATGTGGAAGCCCGCAACGTTGAGAGCACGTGGCCGCTCTTCTAACGGGAGAATGATTGGCTCGGGCATGGCATCTCGCATCTGTCGGTTTTGCGTGATGGTATGCGAATCACGGCCTCGACCGCAATCGCTTCGCCTTCTCGATGAGTAGGTGCGTTCGCTCGGTGCGTTAGGGTCAAGCGCAATTCAGCAGCGCTTTTGAAAGGGCCATGCAGTGACCAAGGTTTCATTTTTGTCAAAGTGCTCGACCCGGGCGGCGTCGGCTCTCGTCGCAGTCGTGTTGGTCGGATCGCTTGCCGGCTGTTCAAGCAGCGGCACTGTTGTCACCGTTACCCATCCCGAGGTTCCAACCCCAACGGTGGTGGACCTTGGCGACCCAGGTACCTCGGTGGGCGATCAGCGCATCTGGCATTTTGACGGGAAGACCGCCGACGGAAAAGTTGTGCGCACCGATTGGATTATGACCACCACCGGTATCGATGTGACAGCCAAAGATGTGCAGGCTCGGATGATGACCGCAGTGTTCACCTTCGACACAAGCGCCGATCAGTTGGTGCTTCAAGGCATGGGCCTGTATCCAGGTAAGGGCGCCGTGTTGAAGGTGTCGTCATCGACAATTCGCACGATTGCTGGCGGCTCCGGCAAGTACGCAGGCGCCACCGGCTGGGTTGAGTCAGTGCATCTCGCCGACGGCACATGGAAGCACGTCTTCCACATCAAGTGATCGCTAGATCGCAGATGCTCGCTCTGCCACGTTCACTGTGGCAGAGCGACAATCGCCTCGTGCTCAAGCGTGGCTACTAACACGCCTTCGACACTGATCTGAACGTCGAGCACCGCACGTTCGCCGTGCGACTGAAAGCGACGCACCACCACGGCGCTCACGTCGGCGATAGCGCCAGCGCGGGCGAGGGCATGATGCCGCACGATGCTGCGCGTATGAATCCAACTGCCGCGCGCTACCGAGGTGTGCACCACCTGGTTGGCGAGGGCTGGCCATACGGCTGGATGCACGATGCCGTGTTGAGCGAAGAGCGCAAAGTCGTCGCCAGCGCGTGAGCCATAGTCGGAGCCCCACTCGCCGTCGAGGGGAATATGCCTGTCGGTCAACGCTTCTCCGGGTCGCATTGCGGCAGGGGCACCGCCGTGGCGCGCAACCTGAAATATTGCTCGGGGTTGATCGGGCTCATCGGTGATCGCGTGAATCGATACTGAGTCGGCATCGACAACCGGCGTGCAGCGCAGGTGATCATGAGCAAACACTGGGCGCCGAAATCGAACTTCTCCGCCGCCGCTGCGAACCCATTCGAGGCCCCACGCAGCAACCACCGGATGAGTGAGATACGCATATGTGGTGACGCCCGCGACGAGTGCACGTGCGAAGCCGGCTGCCTGAGCACCTTCATCGGTGTGGATGGGATTGCGCGCGTGCTCGGGCAGATTCTGTGCTGTCACCGACCACTCAGCGGGCATGTCGCTCACAATGATGTCTCCTTCACGAGGCGTCCGTTGCGATCGACGCCAAGTTGGGATTCAAGATGCTCGGCCACGGCTGCGACTGTACTCGTGGGGCTCGTGAGCTCATCAGGCTGGGACCTATGGCTATGGCGA
>JBAXHD010000005.1:0-107003 GCA_037139095.1 Actinomycetota bacterium | reverse complement strand
CTTTGCAGGAGCGGCCTTCTTTGCAGGAGCGGCCTTCTTGGCTGGTGCTGCCTTCGCAGGTGCTGCCTTCTTGGCTGGTGCTGCCTTCTTGGCCGGAGCCTTCTTTGTTGCTGCCACGTCTATTCCCTTCTTGTTGATTTCTCGGTTACTTCTTCTTCTTTGGATTCAGCGCAGCCTTGAGCGTTGAGCTCGAGGTGAACTTCATATTCGTCGACGCTGCGATCTTCACCTCAGCACCGGTCTGTGGGTTACGACCAACGCGAGCCTTGCGCTTGCTTGTGCTGAACGAGCCGAAGCCCGGCCACGCAACTTTGTCGTCGTTTTTTGCCACAGCAACTACCTGGTCGAAGAAAGCCGCAAGAGTGCGCTCGGCATCTGCCTTCGTCACTTGAGCCTTCGTTGCAACCGCTTCAATCAATTCTGCTTTTGTCATTTTCTAATTTCCTCCTCGGTTAACGGAGCGTTACGCATGCATTATCGAACACGCTTCGCGACATGATTACAAGCATTTAGATAGTTGCAAATGCAACTACATTGAAATCACTTGCTCGCGCGAGCTGTACGCGATTGACTGCGCAAATGTTGCTCTCTCAGCATTGGCCACTTTTCGATTTACATGTGCGAACACCACGTCTCGAACTGCGCTACCCCACCGACGATGACATCGCCGAAATCGCGGAGCGCGCTGTGGTCGAAGGCGTTCATGATCCGTCGTTCATGCCGTTCGGAATCGAGTGGACCGACGTGCCGGCGCCCATGCAGCAACGCCGTGCGCTGCAGCATCATTGGCTCCACCGAGCGACATGGGAACCCACGTCGTGGATGTGCAACTTTGTCGTCGCTGTCGACGACAAGATCGTCGGCGCCCAATCCGTCGGTGCCGATAATTTCAACGTGTTGCGGTGCGCAGTCACAGGCTCATATCTGCTGCAACCCTTTCAGAATAAGGGTTTGGGCACCGAGATGCGGTCGGCTGTACTGCACCTCATCTTCGCCGGGCTCGAGGCAGAACGAGCGCTTACTGGGGCTTGGGAAGACAACGTTCAGTCGCTTGGGGTGACCCGCAAACTGGGTTACGAGGTCGAAGGACAACGCCGGATGATCAGCCGCGGCGAGCCTCGCGAGATGGTCGGTTATCGCCTCACTCGGGCCGCGTGGGAAACTCATCGACGTGACGACATCAGTATCGAAGGCCTAGCTTCATGTCGCGAAATGTTCGGCCTCAGCAACGCTGCGCCGGCGTCGACGGCTGCAAAGGTGGATGGGTTGTAGCGAGCCGCGACGGCGCCTATGTAGAGCCATCGATCGCAGCCGTGCTTGCGAGCTTCGAAGTGGTCGGCATCGACATGCCGATTGGCCTTCCAAATATTTTTTCGCGACAGAGCGATTTCGAGGCTCGTCGCTACTTGCGGCCGCGGGGCAGCACTGTGTTTCCAACTCCGCCGCGCGCGTGTATCGATGCGATCGACTACTCAGAAGCCTGCGCGCTCGCGCGTGAGGCCACTGGAAAAGCGATCTCGATACAAGCGTGGAACATATTGGCGAAGATCAAAGCGGTCGACGCGCTCATCTCACGAGACCTCGAGCACCGCGTTGCCGAGGTGCATCCCGAGTGTTCATTCCTCGCGATGAATAGCGACGAACCGTTGGTCTCGAAACACACACCACTTGGTATCGAGCAACGTTCGCGACTCATCGAGTCTCACTTCGGCGTCAGCCCGATGCCGCTGCGATCCGCGCGCATCGACGACGTGCTCGATGCCTACGCAGCGTTGTGGAGCGCCGAACGATTCGCGACTTCAACACACCGCACGATGCCAGAACACCACGAGCAGCGCGACGAACGTGGCTTGTTGATGCGGATCGTTGTCTGACGCGGCCCCACAAGCCGCTCAACATTGCCGACACAACGCGTCATCCAATGTTCATCAAAACAGTCCACCATCGGGGGTAGGACCTGAGCTATATCTGAGAGCACGGTGAAACCGAAAGGTGTAGCCAACGAGAACTGCCAACAACTATCGCCTCGTGATGTTTGAAGGGATGACCGTGACCGATCTCTTAAGGGCTCATGCCGAGCTACTTGTTCCGGGCCGAGAAGCCAGCCGTCCGGAGGTCGCTCAGCGAACCCGAGTCGTTCTCGACACCTCGGTACTCATCGCCGACCCTGGCTGCATGAGTTGCTTCGGCGATGTCGATGTGGTGATCCCGCTCACCGTCGTCGAAGAACTTGATGGGCTCAAGAGTCGCCCCGACGATGTCGGACGCGCCGCGCGCACCGCATTGCGCGCCATGGAAGAACTCCGTATGCGCAACGGGGGCTCGCTGGCCGAGCCTGTTCGCGTCGGTTCCGCCGACGACACCGGAACGCTGCGCATTGAGATCAACGGCGTACAAAAGCATCTCCTGATCGAGCACGGTCTCGACGCCGACAAGGCCGACAACCGAATCATCGGCGCCGCCCTGGGCCAGGCAAACCACGCCCCCACTCGAATGGTTTCTAACGATGCGGCTCTGCGAATCAAAGCAGCCCACCTTGGCATCGAGGCCGTCGAGCACCACCCAGCCGGTCGTGCCGCCGACTCTCGTCCGGTTGGCTGGCTCACGCTGGGCACCGACCACGAGGGCATCGATCGTCTCTACGCAGACTCGAGCATCGCCGTCGACGACATCGACGGATCCGACAAGCTCGACGAGAACGGATTCGCCGTGCTGCGCTCTGGTTCGCAGTCGGCGCTCGCGCGTCGTCGCGGCAACGACTTCCATGTGCTGAGCCACACCACCCCCGAAGCGTGGGGATTGCGACCACGCTCTAAAGAACAGCGCTTCGCGCTTGAGTTACTGCTCGATCCACATGTCAGCGTGGTAGCTCTCGACGGGCGCGCTGGCACTGGCAAGACCCTGTTGGCCGTAGCCGCCGGGCTCGAACAGGTCGTCGAACGGCGTGCTCATGAACGCCTGGCCATCTACCGACCACTGATTCCCGTAGGGCGCGCCGATGTCGGCTTCCTGCCCGGCGGACTCGAGGAGAAACTCGACCCGTGGATGTCGGCGATTCACGACGCAATTGTTGCGCTCACCGATCAGCGCAGCAGCCGAGACGCTCGTTCGCTCATCGAGGACCTCACCTCTCGGGGTCAACTCTCCATGGAGTCGGTCACCTTCCTGCGTGGCCGATCGCTTCATCGCCAGTTCGTGGTGGTCGACGAGGCTCAGAATCTTGAGCCCACCACGCTGAAAACGATCCTGACCCGCATCGGTGACGGCACCAAAGTTGTGTTCACAGGCGACACGAGTCAGATCGACGCGCCATATATGGGTGAATCAAACAACGCTCTCGCCGTGCTCATCCAAGCGTTCGCTGGGCAGTCCTGTTTTGGTCATGTCACATTGTCGGCATGCGAACGCAGCGAAGTCGCCAGCCTCGCGGCCGAGTTGTTATAAGTCACACTCCGGCAGTCTGTACATTTCAAACACCAAGTATTAGTGTTAAATCTGTTCCGCACGTAATGTCTCCCATTACTCGGCCCTCGCGGCCGGTGAAGATGAGGTCAGCAGATGTACATGGTGTCTACAAACCAGGCCGCAGGTAACGCCCGAGAAGCCCAACTCGGCAACTCAATTCACTGGTCCGACTTCGCTGCGTGCAAGGGCCGCACATCGTTGTTCTTTGCCCCTCGCGCCGAGCGCCCTCAGGCCCGCTTGCGTCGCGAGACTCAAGCCGGCGCCATCTGCGCCAAGTGCACCGTTGTGGCCGAATGCCGCACCTTCGCCCGCGAGAACCACGAATACGGTTACTGGGGATCTGAGTCAGAAGAAGAGCGACACCGCGCGGGCTACACCGTGTCAGCCCCTATCGGTATCCGCGCTCGCCCGGCCACCATCGCCAACTGACACGCCGCACTGCGCGTGCCGCTCGTGCGGCAAGCCCTGCAACGGCAAGGCAGCGATCGCCACTCGCTAACGTGGCTCCATGACACCAAGCGAGTTCGTCTCCGATTTCATCAGTGCCTTCAACAATCGCAATCTCGAAGCAGCGATCGCCATGGTCGACACCGAGTGCGAGTACGACAACGTTCCCATGGGCAAGGTCGTTGGCCCCGAGGGCATGCGCGCCAGCCTCGAACCCTTCATTGCAATGTGCGACCAAATCGAGTGGCTGGTGTCGCACCAAGTTGAGTCGGGCACAATGCACGCCGGTGTCGTCATGAACGAACGAGTCGACCGATTTCACCTCGGCGACCACTGGCTCGAGATTGCCGTCGCTGGCCTGTTCGTCATTCGCAACAACAAGATCGTGTTGTGGCGCGACTACTTCGATAAGCAGACCTTCATCGAGCAAATGTCGGCATAGCCGACGCCGCGTTTCGTAACCATGTTGCACCCCACGCCTAGGGTGGGCCACATGAGTCCTTCCCCGTCGAGCCTCGGCACTTTGGCAGACCTCCGTTTTGGCGTTGTCGATGTCGAAACCTCGGGGTTGTCCGCCAGCAAGCATCGCGTCTTGCAGGTGGCTGTGGTCACGGTTGACGGCAACGGAACCGTGCTCGACACGTGGGTCAGCCTGATCCGCCCTCGCAACCGCTGGTTCTTCCGCCTCGGCCCGCAGCACATCCACGGGCTCACCCGATCAGCATTGCGTTCGGCGCCTCCGGCCAAGGTTGTTCTTGCCGAACTGGCTTCGCGATTAGCAGGCACCACCTTCACCGCACACAACGCCAACTTCGATGCGGGGTTCTTGCAGCAAAGCGCGCAGCGAGCCGGCATCGACCTACGCATGAGCCCCACGCTGTGCACTCTCAACCTGTCTCGGCGCCTCGACCCAAGTCGCACGCTGTCGCACAAGCTCACCGATGTTTGCGTTCGCTACGGGGTCTCGCTCGATCGCCCCCACGATGCTCTCGAAGACGCCCTAGCTACCGCCGCTGTGTTGCCGTTTTTACTTCGCGCTCACGGCGTGAGCAACGCAGATCAGGTATCACGGCTGTCTACGCCATAACGGCGCAGTACAGCCTGCGCTGCAGTGGCGGCCAGCGACGACCATCGCTGCGGCTGCAACACCACCGTCGATGCACCCAAGCGCAGCAACAACCTTGACAACCATTGTTCGCCAGTTACCGCGAGCACCACAATCGACATATCGGCCGACGAGTCGTCGGGGGTGATCGAGTCGGTTGGGTAGCGCTCGATCATCCACAACATGTCGGTGGGCATCCGCAGGGTGACCCGCTCGAAATCGGGGTCTTCGGTAAACCACTTGCGAGCGTCGGGCACCACAACGTCGCGCGGCGCATCGACAATGCCGGTTGGTTCGATGGCCATGATGCGATCGATTCTGAAGTTGCGTTCCTCGCCGGATCGATAATCGTCGGCCAGTAAATACCAGTGGCCCCCGTCGGTGAAGACGGCTCGTGGCGTTACGTCTCGATCGGTTACCTCGTCACGCGAGGGCGTCCAATACGAGATGCGTAAGCGCTCGCCACTAGCGGCGGCCGCAGCGAGTTCGGCTGCCACTTCGGGCCGGTCGAGATCGACAACGACGCCATCGTCGCCAAGCTCTGTCGCAAGCTTGTCGAGCGCGCGTCCAAGTGGGCCTGCCGGATCGGCACCGGGCAGCTGCATCGCTGAGCGACCCGCCGCCAATAAGCCAAAACCTTCGGGGGCGGTAAGCCGCAACGGCCGCGTAAAGAGTCGGGGCACACCAACACACACCATGCCTTCATCGATGTACACGTCGATCATCTCGTCGATGAACGGAGGCAGACCACACAGCGAGGCTCGCTCGAGGTCGGCAATGAGTTCGGCCTCGGTCAACGCGAAGTGCGCAGCCATTTCAGAGACGGGAACTTCGCCGCGCTGCATCAACCACGGCAGCATGACCAAGAGCCGCTTGAGGCGCTCTTGCGCCGGACGAGGCCCACGCCGCGCCATTAGCGATCACCTGTGTTTGCGGCAGCGACAATTTCGCTCAGCCATTCAATGGCCTCAGCGCGAATCTCGGCAGGGCCTTCGACCACTGCGTGCTCACCGAATCCGAGCAACCATGTGTGGAACGCGAGCCGATTGATACACGGCACCTCGACGGTCATTGAACCATCGGGGTTCGGAGTGCCGAAACCAGTAAGCCCGAGGTCACCCGCCGCGTGCCATCCGCGGCTTGCATCGATGCGCACTTGGGCCACGCTGATCTCTGAATCGGGATCACCCATGAGTCGTGGATCGGCGGGAAATGCTTGTCGAATATCGAACCCTGTCGGACGTTCGAACGAGCCTGCTTCGCCGACGGTGACACCACCGTCGATTCGATCGACTCGATATGTGCGCTGATCGTTGTAGGCGTGGTCGTGACAGATGAGATACCAACGACCATCGCGAAGCAACAGGCCGTATGGGTTGACCACCCGAGCAATATCTCGATACCGAAACTCGGCGACGGCTCGCAATGTGACGGCCTCTTGTAACGGTGGGAGCACATCGAAGGTAGGAACTCTGGCGGCCACGGCAAGCGATGGCTGCTCGCTGCCGACGCCCAATTTCCACAAACCGTCTTGTCCCCACGAATCGTCAGAGTGAGCCGCTGCAACTGCTAGTTGCAGTGCTCGACGTTCGTCGTCGGTGAGATCGAGGTCGGCTAACTCGTAGCGTCGACGATCGATTCGGTAGGCAGTGCGCCCCGCCTGATTACCACCAAGGACTTCTTGCTCGATGGTGATGCCTAGCTCGCGGAGCACAGATTTGTCGCGCTCGAAGGCGCCACGTCGGGCCGCTTCGCCGTTGGGATACTGGTCGGTGAGTTCGTGCGCTATGCGTTCGAGGGTGAGCGGCTCGCGAGTTTCGAGGAGCAGCGCCAACAAATTCGTGAGTCGCTCGAGTGCATCGGCCATGGCTGTGGAGCGTAGATGCTTAGCCGGATGTTTCGGCGCGGTTGGTCTCGATGACGCGACGCATGATAGCCACGACATCGTCGCTCGAGGCCCCTGGGGTGAGGACTCCGGCAACGCCGAGATCGGTGAGCTTGGCAGCATCGAGCGGCGGGATGATGCCCCCGACAACCACGGGAATGTCGACGCCGCGCTCACGCAACTTGGCCACCACTAATGGAGCCAGAGTCATGTGTGCCCCGCTGAGCATCGAGAGTCCGATGGCATCAACGTCCTCGTCGATAGCTGTGGCAGCAACCTTCTCGGGTGTCTGAAACAGACCGGTGTAGATGACCTCAAAGCCGCCGTCGCGCAAGATTCGAGCTACCACTTTGACCCCGCGGTCGTGCCCATCGAGCCCAACCTTTGCGACCAAAACTCGATCACTCATACACACGACCTGAGAGTCCGTTGCTACACACTGACGCCAACCCTAGTAACAGAACCGGCAAATCAGGGACTCGAAGTGCCGCTGCGGCGATGACACGAGCCCCGGCCCACCACAAGCCTCGGGTGAACCACGACTCGATCCAACTGCGTAGCATCGGCCAATCGGGCAGCAGACACACAAGAGGTGGACGATGAACACGACCCAAGCACGACGATATGCAGGCAAGGTTGCCGTAATCACCGGCGCCGCCAGCGGCCTTGGTGAAGCAACGGCACGACTGCTCGTCGCCGAAGGCGGACACGTGATCATCGCCGACTACGGCGTCGAACGCGGACAAGCGGTGGCAGCCTCACTCGGTGATGCTGCTCGGTTCGTACAGTGCGACGTGACCAACGAGGCTGACATTGCCGCAGCGATGGACGCAGCGGTCAATACGTGGGGACGCCTCGACGGCGCATTCGCAAACGCTGGCATCGTTGGCGTCATCGGCCCTATTGAGCAAACCCCAATGGACGATTTCGACCGCACCATCGCCGTGTTGGTTCGAGGCGTCTTCGCCACCGTGAAGCATGCAGCGCGGCAGATGATCGCGTGCGGCAACGGAGGCGCGATTATCGCCACCTCAAGCACGGCTGGTGTGCAGGGTGGCCTCGGGCCACACACCTATGCCATGGCCAAAGCCGGCGTCATCGGACTCGCCCGCTCGGCCGCCGCCGAGCTTGCCCAACACCGCATTCGGGTCAACGCGATCGCTCCCGGCAGCATCCCCACCGGTATGACTGCCCACGTGATGTCGGGCGACCCCGACGCACTCGACAAAGCCACCGCACAGATCGCCGCGACCTCACCGCTGGGCCGGGCCGGATCTCCGAGCGACATCGCCGAGACCGCATTGTTCTTGTTGGGTAACGCCGGCAGCTACATCAGCGGTCAATGCATCGTGGTAGACGCTGGGCTCACCGCTGGCGCTTCAATGCACTCACGTTGGGCTCGCACCGGGATGGTGGTTGCTCGCTAGGCGTCGAGGGGCTCGTCAGGCACGAGCAGCCCTGCCGAGCGCGCTACACCAATCTTGTCGACCGCTAGCTGTATAGCGCGTGCGCCGAGAACCGACAGCGCGCACACGGGAACCAAGCGCACGTCGCCTGCCAATTCGGCAACCACCACAATGCCCACGAGCGGAGCCTGAATGCCGACGGCGATTCCCACCGACATAGCCGCGAGCATGCCATCCCAGTGCGACCCCGACAGCGGGATGCCCAGCTTGTCGAGTGCCTCGAAGGCTAAGAGGGCAGCGCCGGCGGCAACCGCCATCGACGGCGAGAACGCGCCCCCTGGCGCGCCTGCAGCGAGCGACGCGGTGGTAGCAACAATCTTGCCGAAGCACAGCGCCAACCCGAGGCCAATGGTGGCGCCAGTGACACCTTTGCTGATTGCATCCATGCCGTTTCCAGAAGCCAACGGAACCAGTGCGATCGTGAGTCCGCCGAGAGCAGCGAAGAGCGCCGACCTGACCCATGTGTGAACCGTCGCAGCCATAGGCAGCTGCGCAGGAAGAATTCGCTGACGCACCGTGAAGAACAGGCGGGTGGCCACAAGCGCTGGCACGAGGCCTACAGCCGCATGCACAAAAGAATCAACTCCAAGCGGAGCGAAACCACGTTCGAAGACCGGGCCGCCGCCAAGGAACCTCATCGAGATTGCCCAACCCAATACGCCGCCGGCGAGAGCGCTACCGGCGATGCGCAGCTTTGGTTGGTTCACAACGTGCTCGCGCACATACAAAAAGCCACCGATTGGAGCGTGGTACACGGCGGCAAATGCTGCGGCCACGCCGGTTACGGCAAGGTCGGCAGGAGGCCGGTTGATCTTGCGACTCAACCACGATCCGAAGCTGCCACCCACCTCAAGGATGGTGGCCTCACGGCCCAGCGACGCCAGCGACGCCATCGCCACCCAGGTGCCCGAGGTGCGCACCAACGTGCCGCTGAGGCTGGGACCGTCGCCCACACCGAGCGTGGCCTCAGCAATGCTGAGGAGCCCAAGGCGCTGGTGTCGCCAACTTGAAGCGAGGCGACCAAGCCAGCTCGCGAGCAGCAGCCCACCAGTGACGATCGCAAACACAAGCAGCGGTGAAGTGGATTGCGACACTGCCGTAGACCGGTGGTCACCACCGAAATACTCGAGGAGATAGCGAATCGACCGTCGAAAGCCAAACGCAAAGAGAGCCGCAAATGCCGACACTGCGACTGCAGCAAGAAAGGTGACGAGCATCCCGGTGATTCGGGACCAACGGCTCATGTGATGCTCTGTTGTTCGTCGCGGTACCACTTGATGAGCGCGGCCGTTGAGCTGTCGTGAACCACTGCGGCCGACTGACCATCGGCCGCCGACAACTCGGGCGTGATGCGGTTGGCGAGTACCTTGCCCAGTTCGACACCCCATTGGTCGAAGCTGTTCACGTCCCAGACACAACCCTGCACGAACACCTTGTGCTCGTAGAGCGCGATCAGTTCGCCAAGCACTCGCGGCGTGAGCCGCGAAGCAACGATGGTTGTGCTGGGTCGATTGCCGGTGAAGACCCGGTGCGGCGCTTGTTCTGGCGACGCGCCATCGGCGATCACTTCGGCTTCGGTCTTGCCGAAAGCAAGCGCCTCAGTCTGAGCGAACATGTTGGCCATCAGCAGATCGTGATGATTGCGATGCGAGTGGTTGGGGTGCGCGAAGCCGATCATGTCTACCGGCACCAGCCGGGTGCCCTGATGGATCAGCTGATAGAACGCGTGCTGGCCGTTGGTGCCCGGCTCGCCCCACACGATGGGCCCGGTCTCGCCAACAACCGGGGATCCATCGCGACGCACCGACTTACCGTTGCTCTCCATGTCGAGCTGCTGCAGGTATGCAGTGAACCGATTGAGCTCGTGCGCGTACGGCAGCACGGCGTGGCTCTGCGCACCCAACACATTGCTGTTCCAAACACCAAGCATCGCCAAGATGACAGGCACGTTCTGATTCAGCGGGGTATGTAAGAAGTGTTGATCAACGGCGTGGAAGCCGGCGAGGAATTCGGCGAACGCCTCGGGGCCAATCGCAAGCATGAGCGACAGGCCGATTGCGGAATCAACCGAGTAACGGCCGCCCACCCAATCCCAGAAGCCGAACATGTTGTCGGTGTCGATACCGAAAGCACTGACCCCCGCAGCATTGGTAGACACCGCCACGAAGTGCCGGCCCACGGCCGCTTGATCGCCGTGCGCACCGAGGCCAGCAAGCAGCCAATCGCGCGCCGTTGACGCATTGGTAATGGTCTCAATCGTGGTGAAGGTTTTCGACGAAACCACGAACAACGTGGTCGCAGGATCAAGCTGGGCAAGGTTTTGGGCGATATCGGCGCCGTCGACGTTGCTCACGAATCGGCATTCGATATCGGCTTGCTTATAGGCGTATAACGCCTGATAAGCCATCGCCGGACCGAGGTCGCTGCCACCGATGCCGATGTTGACCACCGTACGAATTCGTTGGCCGGTGTGTCCGGTGAAGGCGCCCGAACGAACCCGATGAGCAAACTCGGCCATGCGGTCGAGGGTGGCGTGCACATCGGGAACCACATTGCGCGCGTGCCCGGTGTCGTCGGCGGTACTGATGACCGTGCCGCGCGGCGAGCGCAGCGCCACATGCAACACTGCCCGATTCTCAGTGGTGTTGATGCGTTCGCCGGCGAACATAGCGTCGCGTTTTGCGGCAACGCCCGCAGCCTCGGCGACATCGGCAAGAAGACGCATGGTGACAGCCGATACGCGTTGCTTTGAGAAGTCGACACGTAGGTCGGCCACGTTCAGAGTGAACGACTCGGCTCGCAATGGATCTGTCGCGAAAGCATCACGCAACGACACCAGCGACTGATCACGCGCATGCGAAAGGAGCGCCGACCAGGCTGGCGTAGCGGTGATGTCCACGGTGTCGACGTTAGTGCTGCGCTACCGGCGCGGAGTCTTTCATCAGCTGCACGTGCGGGTGATCATTCGGCGGTGAGTTCGCCGCCACCGAGATAGCTGCTCTCGATGAGATGGCGGTTGGCCGCCAAGTGCTTGGCATCGCCCTCGATTTCGAGCGTGCCGTGGTTCAAGACATAGGCCCGATCGGCTACCTCAAGAGCTAAATGCACGTGCTGCTCGACCAGCAAAATACCTGCGCCGGTTTCATCGGCGATGCGGCGCAACACGGGCAGCAGCCGCTCGACAATGATGGGTGCGAGACCAAGGCTCATCTCGTCGACCATCAGCAACTTGGGACTCGTAGCAAGCGCGCGGCCCATGGCCAGCATCTGCTGTTCGCCACCCGACAGCAAGCCGGCCTTGCGATCCATCAGCTTGTCGAGCGCAGGGAAATAGCCAAGCGCCTGATCGAGGTTGGCCGACCCCTTTGCTGCACCCAACTTGAGGTTCTCGCGCACGGTGAGCTGAAAGAAGAGACTGCGATCTTCGGGAACATGAGCCAAGCCCTCGCGAGCGATCAGGTGGGCGCGGCGGCCCTTCACCGATTTGCCAAGCACGCGAATGTCACCCGACAGAATCGGGTTGAGCGCCGACGTAGTTAACAGTGTGGTGGTCTTGCCCGCACCGTTGGGTCCGAGCAGGGCAACAATCTCTCCCTCATTGACCGTGAGGTTCAGATTACGAACTACCGGAACACCGTTGTAGCCAGTAGAGAGGTCATCGATTTCGAGCAGAGCCATCAGTGCGTCTCCTCTTCGGCCGAGTGACCAAGATATGCCTCGATCACGCGGGGGTTCTTTTGGACTTCGCTTGGAGTGCCCTCGGCTATCTTGATGCCGAACTCAATGACGTAGATGTAGTCGCACACATTGAGCACGAGACCCATGTCGTGGTCGACCAAGAAGATCGTTGACCCGGCGCTGATGATGTCGCGCAGCCGCTCGCCCAGCACCAAAGACTCGGCGCTGTCGAGTCCGGCGGCGGGTTCGTCCATGCACACAAGGTCGGGACGAGCCGCAAGTGCCCGTGCTGCGCTGACAAGTTTGCGTTGACCCTGGCTGATCTCGTTGGGCATCTTCGATGCAAGATCTGAGATGCCCAGCACGTCGAGCGCCCAATCGGTAGACGAGTTGTCGCGTGAGCGACGAGGCATCACGAGGTCGGCGAAGAAGCTGCCAACTGACTGCTTCTCGGCGGCCACTTGTAGGTTCTCGCGAACGGTGAGGTCGTCGAACAATTCAAGCGATTGCCACGTGCGTCCTAAGCCCAACTTGGCACGACGATGTGGCGGCAGCGAGCCAATGTCGCGGCCTGCGAACTCGATGCGCCCGGTGGTAGGAACGAAGCCGGTGATGCCATCAATGAAGGTGGTCTTGCCGGCGCCGTTGGGACCAATGAGGCCGACGAGTTGCCCCTTTTGCACGGCGAAGTCGACTTCATTGACGGCCTTGAGGCCGCCGAACGTGACCGACATGCTGGTTGTCTGCAGCAAGGTCGTCATCAGTGGGCACCAGCTTTCTCAGTTGCAGTAGTCGCGGGCGAGTCGTCAGAAGTATCGCTGCTCGGTCGTTGTCGTGCGAACTTGTGTTGCACCGCTTGACCCATCTGACGGGCCGCGCCAGCGATGCCTTCGGGGTTTCGAACCGAGGCGATGATCAAACCAAGGCCACCGAGAATGAGGGTGAACTCACTGGGTACGCCCAGTGTTTCGCTGGCAAAGGTAAACACCAGACCACCGGCCACCAAGAGTCCGCCGCTAATAGATCCGGCCACGCTGGTGATGCCGCCGAGGTAGGCAAACGCGAAGAAGGTCAGCGATTGAACGTAGTTGAACTTGTCGGGCGTAACACCGCCGAAGCGATACGCCGATACGGCACCACCGATGCCAGCAATAAACGCCGACGTTGCAAAGGCGAGGATCTTCATGCCCGACACGTTGACACCGGCAGCGGCTGCGGCACGCTCGTTCGAGCGAGTAGCCAGCAGTCGACGTCCGGTTGCTGATCGGCGAAGGTTGGCAACGGCGTAACACAGCAGAACCACAACGACGAGGCAGAACATTGCAGTCATCGGGTTGGGCTGTTTACCGTCGCCCGCGATGAATCCCAGAATCTTGTACTGCACTGCTCGCGGTTGTGCGATCAGTGCAGGCACCTTCACCGGCGCGCCCTTAAAGCCGCCGTTGATCGTTTGGTTACCAAAGATCGCACGGTCTACTGCCACAGCAAAAGCAAGGGTGACAATGGCGAGGTTGACACCGCGCACACGCAGCGCTGGCAAGGCCACGAGCACACCAACGAACATCGCCACAATGGCACCAATGAAGATGGGGATAGGGAACGGCACGTTGTGCTCGGTGGTCATCTTTGCAACGAGGTAGGCCGAGATACCCGCAAAGGCCATCTGTGCCAACGAAATCTGGCCCACATAACCAGTGATCACCACGATCGACAAGCAAATGATGATGCCGATGAGCGAGTTGGCCAGAGCGAGTCGGTAGGTAGGGCCAAAAGCGAACAGACCACACGCCACCGCCACCAGAGCGAGGGCGGGGCCGGCGTAACGAGTGGCCCACCTGGGTGGCGTGGGCGAGAACGGTAATCGTCCGGCACTAATGGCACCGCGAGTAGGCAGGCTCTTGCCACGGAGGAAGAGCACCAACACAATGACCACGAGTGGCAGCACCCGCTCCATACCCGGGAAGGCGCTTCCGCCCGACTTGGGAAACCAATGATGTTGTGCCTCGAGGTACTTCACGAGGCCGTACTGCATGCCCAGCACCATGGCCGCAAACGTGGTCCATCCAAACGATGTGAAGCTACCCACGAGCGCCGCAGTAAGCGCTGGGATGATGAGCGCCGGCAGCACCGACGGGTCGACCGTGCGCAACACGGTGGCGGCAAAGATACCGAGCAGGCCGGTGATAGCCGTGGAGATCACCCAGTTGGTGCCGGCCAAGAACTCGGGCGAGAAGCCGAGCACGACAGCACCCTTTTCATTCTCGGATGCGGCCCGTGTTGCCAATCCGAAACGTGTGAGCTGGAACACGGCGTACAGCACGCCGGTGAGCACCAACACCAAGATCGCGATGGCCAATTCGTCGGAGTTCATGCTGATGCCCAGCGGCAGCTTGAGGGGCTTCGAGCCGCTGAAGAACGGCATCGACTCGACAGCGAATGGCTGAATAGAAAAGCGGCGAACAATGACCGCCTGCAGATACAAGAACAGACCGATGGACGCAACCACCTTGGCCAGCGGCGGCGCCGAGCGCAACGGCCGGAATATCAAGAAGTGCAGCGCCAAGCCGAGCAATACGGCGAACAACAGCGAGATCAGCAGCGCAGGCCAGAACTGCATGGCGGGCCCAAACGAGATTCGGGTGGGCCAGTGTGGAAGTTTGAGGGTTGAGGTGGAGTCGAGCTTGTGAACAACTCCCTCGATCAACGCGAAGGGGTTTGGCAACGGCGGTAGAAACAGGTCGCCATCGCGGCGCAACACTGCATACACGTACGCCACGTACATCGCGATCGCGCTGTTGGCGAAGTTGACCACGCCCGAACCGCGATAGGTAACAACCAAGCCCAACGAAATTGCGGCAATGAGCGCACCGCTGGCCAAGCCTGGACCGGTGAGGAATTGGTTTCTGGTGTTGGTGTCGAGCAGTGCCCAAACCACCATGCCCAACGCGCTGAGCCCAATGAACCACTGAAAATACTTTGTTACGAGACCCTTCATCGGCCCTCACCCCCGTTGATCGTTGTATTGCAAAAGGTGGTGCGCCGCTCACGCGGCGCACCACCTTGATTACTTCACATCCGAATGAACTACGACTTCACTGCAGTGGCATCAATCGGCTTGCCATTGAGGCCGTCAGCAATGCTGATCCACTTGCCACCCTTGAACTGCTGAATACCCATTTGGGCACCGCAAACAGATGGGAATGGAACGCCCAAGATGACCTGCTTGCCACAGTTGAGCGGACCCACCTGCAACATCATTGGACCAGTGAAGCTGCGAATGGCACCATCGATGGTTGCAAAGTCGGTTGCGCCCTTGGCCGCGTTCACGAACTTGGCGAAGGTCATCAGGTTTGAAAACTCTGGGCCAGCAAAGCCGGTGTACTCAAGCGTGGTCGCATTTGGCGCCGGCTTGCCGTACTGCTGCACCTTGGCAATGTAGGTCTTCATACCGCTGTCAAGGTCGGGCTGGAAGTAGCTGTAGCCGTAACCACCGAAGGACCAACCATCGGGCACCGGACCAGTCTCGCCATCCTGCTTGAGGCGATCAGTCATTGGAGTACCAAAGCACAACCCCGTGGTAATCACGGTTGGTGTGATCGCCAACTGCTTGAGCGCGTCGTACACGTTGATGCACTGCTGAATGGTGATGATGGTCATCACGACATCGGCCTTGTCGGCACCAACTGCGGTGAGCGCGGCCTTCACGTCGGCCGCTGAAGCCGAGTCTTCGACAAACACAGGCGTGTAGGCAATGCCGGCCTTCTTCAACGCGGGGGCGATGAGCAACGGAACCGCTGCCTGACCCGCTGGGTTGTTCTGGGCCAAGATCGCAACGCTCTTGGGCGTGGGGGTGAGACCAGTGGCGATGTAACCAGCAAGACCGGCAACGACGCCAGGCGAGCCTGCGGTGAATGCCTGACCGGCAGGGGTGAGGAAGTCGTCTGAGGTAACGCCGTTACCAACAATGACCGGCTTCTTACCGTTCAGCGTGTCGTACAACTCCTTATTTCCGTTCAAGATGGTGCCGGTGATCACGACGGCAATGCTTGCGTCGTTGGCGAACTGGGTGCCGCACTTGGCACCGTCTTCGGCGTTCGAGACCTTGCACGAAACGATCTCGATTGGCTTTCCGCCAGCTCCGCCAAGTTCGGCGTTGAGATAGTCACGAGCGGCGTTGATGCCGATGGTGTTCTCAGGGAAGAAGTCTTCGTCGTTGGCGTAGCCAACCTTTACGCTGTCGCCAGTGGCTGCCCCAGCGGTGCCGCCGGTGTACGTAAGCGCCCACTTGTTGAGCTCGTCGGCTGCGCCAGACGCAGTTGTGGTTGTATCGCCGCCGGACGTGTTGGCCACAGGCGTGGACGTCTCGGTGCCTGCAGTGCCTGCAGGAGTGGCCGTCTTGGTCTCTGAACATGCAGCAGCGCCAAAGCTGAGCACGATCAGAGAGGCGGCAATTGTGTAACTGCGTTTTCTCATGGTTATCCCCTTGTTGAAAGAAAGAATCGTTCACTTCACAGGATCGACAATTTCTGGCCGAACGCTGTCACCTACCGACGGTAGTACACCGGTTCTAGCCGATGTGACGCCCGCCACCGCGGCATGGCGCGAACTAATTGCGCTCAGACCGGCTCGCTAGAAATGCGCCGAACAACACCGTGGCACATCCGAGCACGCTCAGCAAAGCAATGGCCTCACTGCGAACAGCGGCACCAAGGAACAACGCGACCACCGGAATCACGTAGGTAGTCATGGCCGCACGGGTCGATCCGACCCGACCAGCCAAGGTGCCTGCAGCCACAAAAGCGACCGCCGAGCCGAGTACGCCAAGGGCAACGTTGGCAAACAATGAGTGCCACGAAAACGACGACGCTGGCACAGCGGCCATTCCGAATGGGGCAAGCATCAGCGCAGCAATGCCTGCCGCCCGCCACAACACCGGCAGCGCGCCGTACTTTTGCTGCATCGGAACCACGATGTTGATTGCAAGGCCGTACGAGCACAAGGCCAGCAAGATGAGACCAACGCCAATCGCCGAACTCGACCCTTGACGCAATGAGGGCCAACCGATGAGGGCAATGCCGAGGCTGCCCACGATGAGTCCGAGACGCTGACGCTTGCCCGGTGGCCGCCGGAGCAACACCGTCGCCACGATGGCCGCAAAGATGGGTGTGCCGCCGTTGAGCATGCCGGCCACGCTGCTCGACACATGCTGCTCGGCAAGCGGGAACATGCTCAGCGGGAACGCCATCCATACCAACGCGATGAGTGCCACTTTCGGCCAGTCGTGACGATCGATTGGTGAGTGCGCTCGAGGCACGCACGACAAAGTTGCGAACCCAAGAGCCACGCGCAGCCACGTAATGAGCATCGGCTGAAACGAGTCGAGCGCTTCGGCGATGAAGAAGAACGATGCGCCCCACACACCACCGGCGATACCCAGCAGCATCCAATCGGCTCCACGGAACGCGTCTTGGTTGCTGCCCTCGGCCGTGGAGACGAGAGGTGTTGATTTGGCCATGGCCGAAGCACCCTACCGAGTGCGCATCACCCACGACTGAGTGATCTAACCGCGCCCCACAAGATCGAGGCTGCCCATGATCGCTTGTTCGTGAGCGCTGCGGGCTTCGATGAGCTCGCGCCACTTGTTGATCTCGGCCTGATCGCCGCTGGCATACGCGCTTTCCACGCCCTCACTGAGCCAACGACTGACGTTGCCGTACCACTCGACAACATGTTGCAATTGCAACGACTGTGGTGAACCTGGGTCGCGCCCTGCCGCGGCAGCGATGGCAACAACTTCTTCGTGCATCCACTGGATCTCATTGGCCACACGCACCGACAAGTTGCGCAGGATCTGATCGATCATGCCCATCGCAACGACAGCCGGTGCATCGGTGAGATGAGGAAGCACTTGCTCGCGCAGATCGCGAGCAAGTCCGATGATCATTTGGTCGCTAGTTGGTTTGCTCAACATGTCACATCTGACCTTTCATGGCAGCAAGAATTGGTTCGAGTTGTTTGCTGGCATCGATCCACACTCCGGAGCCGAATACCACCGAGTTCAGATTGAATAGCGACGCCAACAAGGTGTTCTCGTCTCGGCTGTAGGCCGCGCCACCCTCGAGCAAACGACGCACGGTGCCCACGACACCGAGGATCAAGAAGTAGGCCACGGTGACCGGATTGACCTGTGCCTCATTCAGTCCCGTGAGTTCGCGGTAACGCTCGCAGAATCCCATCACACCTGCATCGTCGAGCAAGTCGGGCGGAGCAATCTGAGCGACTGCTTTGAAGTAACCGATGTCTTCGCGGGGATCGCCGATCGAGGCAAGTTCCCAGTCGAGAATCTCGAAGTGGCCATCTGCGGCCAGCATCAGGTTTGCGCTCTGCAGGTCTCCGTGAATCAACGTGAGCGGAACTTCGGGTGGGCGGTGCGCATCGAGCCACGCCGCTACGTAGCGCAGGATCGGCAGGTCTTCGACGTGAGCATCTGCCGTGCGTCGCCATTCGTCGATGCGATGGCCGATGTAGGTGTTCCAGTCGGCGGGCCGCTCGAGGCGAGCGGGTAGCGACGACACCGGCAAGCGGTGATAGCTGGCTAAGGCATCGGCCAACTTGATGTTGAGTCCCTCGAGCGAACCGCCAGAAGTGGCATAGGGGAGGAACGAGTCAGATGTTGTGTACTCGATAACAAGTGCACGGGTGCCGAGATGTTGTCCCGAGTCGTCGAAGTAGCGCGTGCGCGGCGTGCGCACGCCGTGATCAGAGACGGCGGAAATGACCTCGAACTCTTGAGCGCGATCGGTGTCTACAAGCGCACGGCCGGGCGGCGGATCGCCACGCAACACCAGCACCTCTTCACCTTCGGCATGACGCACATGCGCCTTGCCCAGCAGGCGGCTGTAGCCACCAGTCATGACCTCGTATGCCACGACCTCGATGTCGCGCCATTGCGGTTCTTGCTCGGCAAGAAAGGCCGCTAGACGTGCCGGCATTTCGTCGGGATTGTTCATGACTACTCCTGTGTCGCTGAGGTCAGATTGTGGGAACTTCGATGTGACGGCCGAACACCGTTGCCATTGCGTTCATCATCTCGCCGAGTGACGCATAGGCACCAGACGCTTCGACCAATGTTGGCATGAGGTTGATCTCTGGGTCAGCAGCCTCGACCTGCAAGCGAGCAAGCACTTCGTCGACCGCTGCCTGATTGCGCTGTTCACGAACCGAGTCGAGTCGCTTGAGCTGACGCATTTCGTCCTCGTTTGTGATCTGCAAAATGGGCATGGTGTCTTCCTCGTTGCCCTCGAGGAAGCGATTGACACCCACCACAATTCGCTCGCCCCGATTAAACAAACGCTCTTGTTCGTAGGCACTATCGGCGATGCAACCCTGGAACCAGTTGTCCTCGATGCCAGCAATAACACCGTCGAGCATTGAGCCATGGCCGAGTTCGTCGAGGTGACTGAAGATGGCCTCGGCCTGACGCTCCATCTCGTCGGTGAGCGCTTCGACGTAATACGAGCCGCCGAGCGGATCGGCCACATGAGCAACGTTGGTTTCATAAGCGATGACCTGCTGCGTGCGTAACGCGATGCGAGCCGAGCGCTCGGTGGGCAATGCCAACGCTTCGTCCATCGAGTTGGTGTGCAACGACTGCGTTCCGCCGAGCACGCCAGCGAGGGCTTCAATAGCGGTGCGCACGATGTTGACCTCGGGCTGCTGCGCAGTAAGCGACACGCCCGCTGTCTGTGTGTGAAACCGAAGCTGCATTGAACGATCAAGTTGGGCGCCGTAGCGGGCCTTCATCCATCGCGCCCAGATGCGACGCGCTGCGCGGTACTTGGCGATCTCTTCAAAGAAGTCGATGTGAGCGTTGAAGAAGAAGCTGAGCCGTGGAGCAAACGAATCGATAGCCAATCCGGCCTGCAACGCAAGTTCGACATACGCGAAGCCGTTGGCCAACGTGAACGCAAGTTCTTCGGCAGCGGTAGAGCCGGCCTCGCGAATGTGGTAGCCGCTAATGGAGATGCTGTGCCATTTCGGCATTTCGGCTGCAGTGAACTTGATGGTGTCGCGAACCAAACGCATGCTCTGACGCGGAGGAAACACGAACTCCTTTTGCGCCTGATATTCCTTCAAGATGTCGTTCTGCAAGGTGCCACCGAGCTGCGCACGATGCACGCCAGCTTTCTCGGCCTGAGCGACGAACATCGCAAAGATTGGCGCCGCTGGCGAGTTGATGGTCATCGAGGTGGTGGTCTTCGCCAAGTCGATGCCGGCATACAGATCTTCCATGTCGGCCAAGGTGTCGACTGCAACTCCGCAGCGACCCACCTCGCCGAGCGACATCGGGTCGTCACTGTCGAGGCCAAGCAGTGTGGGCATATCGAATGCGGTAGAGAGCCCGTCGCCACCCGACTTGATGATCTCTTTGAAGCGCCAATTGGTGTCGTCGGCGGTTCCGAAGCCGGCGAACATGCGCATGGTCCACAGCTTCGAGCGATACATCGAGGCGTACGGCCCACGCGTATAGGGATACACCCCCGGGTGCTCAGCATCGTCGGGGCCGTACACGGGCTCGAGCGGAATGCCGCTCATCGTGTTGGTCGCGCCCTCACGAAGCTTGCTCGCCTCGTAGGCCGCCTGCCATAGCTCTTTAGGGGTTGCCACTGTCATCTCCACATCTACCCGACGCGAGTAATGGCCGTACTGTAGGCGGATATGACCGAATCGTTCGACCTGAACCAAACCGATCGCTTGCTCACAACTACGCGTGCCGTGCGCAAGCGACTCGACCTCAATCGTCCGGTGCCGCGCGAGCTCATCACCGATTGCATCCGCATCGCGTGCCAAGCGCCGGCAGGCAGCAACCTTCAGCGTTGGCGATGGATCGTGGTCGACGATCCCGATCTCAAGATGGGTCTCGGCGATCTCTACCGCCGCGCCTATGAGCCCTACATCGCGATGCAAAAAGTCGCTGTGCAGCGAACCGGGCGCTCGGACGTCAATGCCATCATGGATAGCTCCGACTATCTCGCCACCGTGTTGCACCAGGCCCCGGCATTGGTGATTCCGTGCAGCCTCGGAGTACCCGAAGGCCCACAGGGTTCGGTCGCCGGTTTTTATGGCAGCGTGCTGCCAGCCGTGTGGAGCTTCATGTTGGCAGCGCGCAGCCGCGGGCTCGGCACGGCATGGACCACCTTGCATCTCGACTTCGAGGCCGAAGCCCGCAGCCTGCTCGGCATTCCCGACACGGTGACGCAGGTAGCCCTTACACCAGTGGCCTATTACACCGGCGACACGTTCAAGCCAGGCATCCGTCGGCCCGCCGAAGAGGTCACCTACTTCAACGGTTGGAAATCGTGAGCGCTGCAGTGGCCCGTGTCTGCGCCTGAGTCAACCGACCACGGCACCGAACGCAGCGGACTCTTTTGGGGCATCAGCGCCTACCTGTTGTGGGGCCTCGTCACCATTTATTGGAAGGCGCTGAAACACTTCAACGCGTTTGAGTTGATCGGCTACCGCATCACTACTTCGGCATTGCTCATGGGCGCGTGGCTGGTATCACGCGGCCAAACCAAATCGCTCCTCGACAAGCTTCGTGACCGTGGTGTGCTCACCCGCGTCGCCATCGGCGCAGTAGTGCTCTCCATCAACTGGACCACCTACGTGTGGGCCGTGGTGCATGGACGCGTGATGGAAACTGCGCTCGGCTATTTCATGACCCCTATCGGTCTCACGTTGCTCGGCGTGATGGTGTTGCACGAGCGCCTGCGCAGGGTGCAGAAGTTGGCGCTCGCGTTAGCGGTGGCGGCGATGGTTGTGCTCACGGTTGGATACGGACAGTTTCCGTGGGTGTCGTTACTCATCGCTTGCTCGTGGGTGACGTACTCGTTCCTCAAGAAACAAGGCACGCTCAACGCGTTCGAAAGCCTCACCACAGAAACGCTCATCCTGTTCCTTCCCGCAGTTGGTTTGCTTATCTGGGGCACCACACGCGCTCAGAGCATCGTCAACACCGCCACCTCAACCGAGTGGATACTGGTGGCGCTCACCGGCGTTGTCACTGCAGTGCCGCTGCTGATGTTTGCGCTCGCGGCCAAGCGACTGCCGCTGAGCGTGCTCGCGCTGGTGCAGTACATCGTGCCCACCATCAACTTCTTGCTCGGATGGCTTGCCTACAACGAAACCCTTACCCTTGTGCGGGTGACGGGCTTCGTGTTGGTATGGATCGGACTCATCGCCGTGACCATCGATTCGATGCGTTGGACTCGGATGGCCACATGAAGTGGACCGTGCACGGCGAGCGCACCATCTACGACAGCGAGTGGATTCGACTCGCGCTCACCGACATCGAGATTCCCGGCGGTCCGCGCTTTGAGCACCATGTGGTGCGCATGCCCACCGAGGCGTCGGGCACCGTGGTCGACGACCCCGACCGTGGCGTGCTGTTGCTCTGGAGACATCGCTTCGCTACCAACACTTGGGGATGGGAAGTGCCCGCAGGTCGAGTTGATCCCGGCGAGACGCCTCTACAAGCCGCGGCTCGCGAAACGCTTGAAGAGACCGGCTGGCAACCCGGGCCGCTCCAACAGATCGGCCGCTATTTCCCGCAAAATGGAAACAGCGATGGCGTGTTTAACTTGTTCGTCACCGGGTCGGCAACCTACGTGGGCGAACCAACCGACCCCAGCGAATCAGAGCGAATCGAGTGGGTCACGTGGCAAACCGTGCGCTCCGAGATCGAGGCCGGCCGAATTGGCGACGGGCTGTCGCTTACCGCACTGCTTCTCGTGGCATTCTCGAAGCAGGGATAGCGCGCCACCACTGATAACTTTCACGAATGAAATCCGTCTTGCTCAGAACGTTCGTTGTGTCGGTCACCCTGCTCGGCCTGTCGGCATGCGGTAGCTCAAGCTCTACGAAATCGACAACGCCCGACACCAGCGGCGCCAGCGTGGCCCCCAACGACACCGACGGCGACCCCGACACCGGCGGCGGCGCCGACCAAGATGGCGGCACGATTCCTCTCGTCACTGCGGTTGGAACCGACGACGAGATCCGCTCTCAGATCACCGAGGGCTTGGTGAGCCAGCAGCAGTCTGGATACACCATCGACAAGACCTGCATCGCCGCAGTTGTGGCCCGACTCTCAGCCGCCGATGTCCAAAGCTTCCGCGACAACTTCAACTCACCGGCGCTGAGCCCCGAGGGCATCGCGCTCGGAGGCGACCTCAACAAGTGCCTCACGGCCGACAGCACCACTACGGCAGCAAGCACTACCAGCGCCCCGTAGTCGCTTGCACGGTGCTCCATTCATTGCGATTGGTAGATTGCCGACATGAAATCAGCGATGCCCAGACTTTTTCTCGTTACGTCGTTCGCCGTTCTCGGTTTGTCTGCATGCGGCAGCTCAAATTCATCGAGCAACTCTGGCTCAGCGCCTGTGGTCACCGCCGTGGGCACCGATGCCGAGGTACTTGCTCAGTTCTCACAGGTGTGGGTCACCCAGGCGGGGCTGGCAGGTTTCGCCGCAGACAAAGCGTGCGTGCTGAGCGTTCTCACCAAGCTCGGCGCGGCCGATATTCAACGACTCCGCGACAACATCAATTCGCCAACCTTCACCGAGCAGGGGCAGCCCATCGTGAACGATGGCCTTGGCAAGTGCTTGGCAGCTGCCGCAGCCAGCACCACAACCGGCGTAGGCACCAGCACCGCCGACTCTGGTGCGACCACCACAAGCGCCCCCTAAAACACGGGCGAAGCGGCAACGATCAGCTCGCCTGCCAGAAACTGTTGCAATGCACCGATGGCGTCGCGGTGACGTTGCACATCGCCGGTCACTGTTGAGAACGTGGCCAATCCCGACAACACCGCGGTCAGGAGATCTTCAACGGCGCGTGGTTGTACATCGGGCCGAAACTCACCTGCGGCTTCGGCATCAAGCACAAGCCGACCGATAAACGTTGGCGCTTGGTTGCGCAGCGGCCGCACCAGTTCGACGAGTTCGGGGTGCCGCTGAAGTTCACTCGGCACACTCACCAAGAACCCAGCGATCGATGAGTCGCTGCGGTTAAGACTCGCCGCCGTATCGAGTGCGCGGCTAAATCTGGTGATCAACGAACCGGGGGCGGCAATCGCCGCGTCGAAGCTGTCGGCCACGAGGCTGAGCACCACTTGATAGACGCCCGCATAAAGCTCAGCCTTAGAGGGGAAGTAGTGATAGATCGCTCCGGTGGTAATGCCAGCCTCATCGGCAATGCTTCGGTTGGTGGTGGCGCCATAGCCATCGCGGGCAAAGATGCGACGAGCAACTTCGAGCAGGTTTTGGCGCGTATCTGACGAGTCAGCATCGCGGGGTCGACCCAATTTTCTGACGACTGGAGTGCGCTTCGCCACGCTCAGCCCACTGCATCTGGTCGCTTGGGACCCGGATCAATCAGCATCCCAAACTTGATCTGATTGTGGGCATGGGCGAGATGCTGCATCGAGAACGCCGCCCGGAATGCAGTCCACTGACCTTGGGCCTCGAGGGTTTGATTCACGCTCTCCTTCGCCAACTTCAGCGCGAAGCTTGGGCGCAACGCGATCTTGCGGGCCATCGCCATCGTGTAGTCACGAAGCTCGGCAGCGGGCACCACTTGGTTCACCATGCCAAGGGTCTTGGCATCTTGCGCTGTCACCCAATCGCCCGTGAACAACAGCTCCTTTGCCTTACGAGCACCCAGTTCCCATGGGTGTGCGAAGTACTCGACACCGTTCACACCCATACCCACCACCGGATCGCTGAACAGTGCATCGTCGGCGGCAAGGATCACGTCGCAGACCCACAACAGCATCAGCCCACCGGCAATTGTTTTGCCCTGCGCCGCCGCTAATACAGGCTTGGGGATATTGCGCCACCGCCAGCACATCTGGAAGTAGACCTCTTCCTCATAGGCCATGTAGCCCTCTTGGCCGGGGCGGCCGAAACCGCCGCCCGAAAACACCGCGTCGAACTCGCGGCTGCTCTCGGTGTCGCGTAGGTCGTGGCCACTTGAGAAATGCGGACCGTCGGCCTGCAACACGATGACCTTCACGTCGGTGCGCCGCGACGCGTCGTCGAAGCACGCGTTCATCTCGTAGGTCATCCGCTTGTTCTGAGCGTTGCGGCTCTCGGGGCGGTTGAGGGTGACCACCGCGATGCCGTGATCGCCTGGGTCGACGACCTCGTAGCGCACCGTCGAAAGATTGTTGAGGTCAATGCTCATAGTCAGGACTCCGATGTTGAGTTGTGCGGGGTGGCAGTAAACACAAGGTGTAGGGCGCTGAGGCCGCGCAGTGTCATTGAAAGCTCTCGATCGGTTGGTTGCTCGATCGGGGCGAGTGCGATGTCGTGCAACCGATCGAGCAACAACTCGAAGCCGATGCGCGCTTCACTGCGTGCCAGCGCTGCGCCCACGCAAAAGTGAGGACCCTGCCCGAAGGCAAGGTGGCCGCGGGCATTGCTTCGTTCGATATCGAACACATCGGCGTTGGCGAATTTGGCCTCGTCACGGTTTGCGCAGCCGTACATCACCATCACCATCGAGCCCTTGGGAATGTTGACTCCCCCGACCTCGACATCGGTCTTGGAAATACGCGGCAACATCTGCACGGGCGACTCGATGCGCAGCGCCTCTTCAACAAGATTGCCAATGAGCGCTGTGTTTGCGCGCACCTTGACCATCTGCTCGGGATTCTCAATGAGTGCCAGCATGCCCGCGGCGAGCAGCTTGGTAGTGGTCTCGTTGCCAGCTACCAAGATCTGCTCGATCACGTTGAGCAACTCGGCCACGGTGAGGCTCTCGCCGAAGCGATCGCCCGAATCGAATACCGCATGCACAAGATCGCTCAAGAGATCGTCGCGCGGCTCAGCACGGCGACGCTCGATTACAGCCGCCATGTATTGCTGCATCTCGACGCGACTCTTCGCGCACTCGAGCATTTGCGCTGCATCGAGCAGGCCGCTGAGCGGAGCCACTGCGTGATCGCTCCATCGCTTGAAGCGGCCCATGTCTGCGCGATCTACGCCGAGCGCGTCGGCCACGATGGTGAGCGGTAGACCGACTGCAAACTGAGTGACCAACTCAACCTTGCCATCGGCAACGAACGTGTCGATCAATGCGGTGGCGACGCCGCGGATTTCGCCCTCGAGTTGCGCCACGCGCTTTGGCGAGAATGCTTTATTCACCAAGGCTCTGAACTGAGTATGCGTGGGCGGATCATTGGTAAGCAAGGTGTTCGCCGAGGGATACCCGTCGGCGAGCACGGCCAACATTTCGGGGCTTGCCCCACCCGCTGCGAACGATGTGTTGAAGTTGCTGGAGAACCGCTCGGTGTCGCGCACCACCGACATCACGTCGTCGAAACGTGACACCAACCAAAAGCCCAGCGGGGTCTGATGCACCGGGGCTTCGTCGCGAACTCGACGATAGAACTCGTAGGGGCAACTGAGTACTTCAGGAGTGACCAGGATTTCGTCGGTGATGCTCATGGCTTCTCGGTTTCAGGATTTGTTGGGGTGCTCAACACGCTGATCATCTTCATCCGATGGTCCGCGAACCTTCCCAATACGGGGCTCGCAGGTTTCGTTTGTTGACCTTGCCCATCGCGTTGCGGCCGATAGTGGAAACGATCTCAACGCTTCGCGGACACTTGTAGCCAGCCAGCTCTTGTCGGCACAGCGCGATGAGCTCGTGCGCCTGCGGCGGATTCGCTGGGTCTTGTGGCACCACCAGGGCGCGCACGGCTTCACCCATATCTGCATCGGGAACGCCGATGACCGCAACGTCGCCAACGAGTGGGTGGGTGAGCAGCACTTGTTCGGCCTCGGCCGGATACACGTTGACTCCCCCCGACACGATCATGTCGCTGGATCGATCGGTGATGTAGACGTATCCCTCGTTGTCGAGGTAGCCGATCTCTCCCAGCGTGAACACGCCCGGACGTAGGTGAGCTTTGGCGCTCTTCTCCGGATCGTTGGGGTACACAACGCCTCGGCCGGTTGCGTCTTCGAAGTAGAGGTTGCCTTCGGTTCCTGCCGGCACTGGGTTGCCCTGATCGTCGACGATGAGGGCGGTGAAGGGCGGCAACGCTCGGCCAACGCTGCCCGGATGCTCGAGCCACTCAACGCTGGTGATGCTGCATGTGGTGCCTACCTCGGTGGCGCCATAGGCGTCGAGGAAGATGGGGCCGAACCACTCGATCATGCGGTGCTTCACATCGATAGGACAGGCGGCGCCGGTGTGGGCAACGAGTTTCATCGAGCTGAGGTCGTATCGAGCTTTCACTTCAGGTGGCAGATCGAGCAATCGCTTGAAATGGGTGGGCACCATCAAGCTGGTCTCCGCTTTGTACCGCTGAATTGCGGCCAGCACGGCCTCAGGGTCGAACTTGTTGAGCACCGCCACTGGTGTGCCGACGGCCAGAATGCGAAAGCCGTTGAGCGGGCCCGTGTGATACATCGGGCCAACAACCAGATGCGTTGCAAACTTGGTGAACCGATTGGCGCGCAAGCCAACGAAATGCTCCTCGATTGAGTTGCCGCCGGCGAACATCGTTGGTGGCAGGTCCACCCCCTTGGGCTGGCCCGTGGTGCCACTTGTGTACATCAGGTTTGGCAGCGGACGCACGTTGCTTGATGGTTCGCTGGGCGACGATCGAGCCAGCCACTCGGACCACGGGATCACGTGCGGATGCGGCTCGCATCGCCATCCGACGATGGTTGTGATACCGGCGGCATCGGCAGCAGCGAGGCCGCGCTCGACATTCTCGGGGCCGACAAACAGCACCGTCGCGTGCGAGTCCGTGAGGATGTATTCGAGTTCGCCAGCGTTGAGGTGAAAGTTGACCGGCACTGTGCTGGCGCCGGCTAACAGGCCACCCAGATGGGCGAGCAACGTTTCCACAGAGTTCTCAGCGAACACCGCAACGCGGCGTTGCTCGCCAAGCTCAAGCGCAATGAGACCGTTGGCGACGCGGTTCAATGCATCATTCAGGTCAGGCCAGGTCAATGAGAACCGGGTATCGCAGAGCGCAACTTCGGTTGGCCGCTCGCGTGCCCGGTCGACGATCACCAACGCCATGTGCTGCCATCTTTCACAACGTGTATCTAACTACGCGATCAGTTCGCTTCCCGACTTGGAGCGCCCATCAAATGGGCCAGTCGCGCTAGCGTCACCCCCATGTCAGACTCAGCTTTGCCAGACCTTGAGGACTTCCGCAGCAGCGCTCGCACATGGCTCGAGCAACATGCCGAGCCCTTATCTGAGGCGAGCCACACCAACGACGACGGCACTGCTGTGTGGGGGCAAGGCTCAGACAACGTGGCGGTGTTTCACAATCTGACCGAGCAGCAGGAAGCCGAACGGCTTGAAGCCACGCGGGTCTGGCAGCAGAAGAAGTTCGATGCCGGATACGCGATGCTCAATTGGTCTGCCGCGCTCGGAGGCCGAGG
Organism: Actinomycetota bacterium; assembly: GCA_037139095.1. Taxonomy (GTDB): domain Bacteria; phylum Actinomycetota; class Acidimicrobiia; order Acidimicrobiales; family Ilumatobacteraceae; genus WLMZ01. The sequence continues at coordinate 78,483 of JBAXHD010000005.1, read as the reverse complement.
CCTTCCCAACAGTTACTTGCGCGCCTACAACGGCGAGGAAGCACGGTTTCATGTGCCCTCGGCGGGCGAACTGCCACCAACCTCAATGGGGTTGATCGCTCCCACGATCGCGGCATATGGCACCGATCAACAAAAGGATGACTTCATCAAGCCGTTAATGCGGATGGACATTCTTGGTTGCCAACTCTTTTCTGAACCATCTGCCGGTTCCGATCTCGCGTCGGTCACTACCCGCGCCACGATCGATGGCGACGAGTGGGTGCTGAACGGCCAAAAGGTGTGGACCTCGGGCGCCCGCTTTGCCCAATGGGGTCTCGCTATCGCCCGCCACGACGCCGACGTTCCAAAGCACAAAGGGCTCACGGCGTTTCTTGTGCCGCTCGATGCCGATGGTGTTGAGGTACGGCCCATCAAACAGATGAGCGGCGGTTCGAACTTCAACGAAGTGTTTATGACCGATGCCCGCATCCCCGATGCGTTACGCCTTGGGCCTGTAGGCGAAGGGTGGCGGGTAGCGCTGACATGTTTAGGGTTCGAACGCGATCACTCGGGTGGTGGCGGCGGCGGGCACGCCGGAGGTGGATACCGTCAAATTCAGGCGCTGGCGCAACATCTTGAGCGCGGAGATGATCCCGTGATTCGTCAAATGTTGGCTCGTCTCTACACCGACTACAAGGTGGCGCAATATACGAACCGTCGCGCTGCCGCACGATTAAAAGCCGGTCAAACGCCGGGGCCCGAAGGCTCGCTCGGCAAGCTGATGTGGACTGCGAATATGGCGAGCGTGAGCGATGCGGTCTCGCTGTTGCTCGGACCGAGGCTGATTGCCGACACTGGCGAGTGGGGCACTTTTGCGTGGGGGGAACACGTGCTTGGCGCTCCGGGCTACCGCATTGCCGGAGGCAGCGACGAGATCCAGCGAAATATCGTGGGCGAGCGTGTTCTGGGATTGCCAGCCGAACCGCGAGTAGACAAAGACATTTCGTTCGCCGATGCGCAGCGCAATGCCCGCGTTGGCCACAACGGCTAGGCAGCGGCGAGTAACTCAACGAGCAGTTGCTGTGGCGATTTCGTTTGACGCGACGGGGCTCGACTGACCTCGACGGCAGCGTCGTCGAGTAGCGCTCGCAACGCTGCAAGATCAGACGAGGTTCGAACGGGCCGCGCCGAGGGTCTCACTCGTTCGACCCGCACGCATGTGAGACACGCATCAGGGGCGGTGCGATGGAAGGTACGGATCACCGGGCGGGCGAGCACGCCGCACAGGGTGAGTCGTCGCTCACCGAGTTCAGACATGCCCGCTGGTCGCATTGCATGAGCTTTGCCGAAGAGACTCCACACTTGGCCTCGTTCGTAGCCGGGAAAGCGATTCGGTAGGGTCGACGATGGTCTGGTGTCGGACATGATGAGCCGATCTGACGGAGGCAGCACTCCGAGTCCGCGGCGACGTTCGTAGGCCCGCTGGCGACAGCTGGCTCGGCAATAGATGCGTGGCCGACCCGGACGGTAAACGGCTTCAAACGTTGTTGAGCACCACAGGCACCGACGCGACGACGGGCGAAACTCGAGAGGCGGTTGAGTCATGTGGCTGTTCTAACTCAGGCGTGTTACAGCGTTTCCGAACGACCCACCGACTCTCTCTTGAGCTCACTCACCCGATCTCCACGTGATGAAAATGGGGGGCGCGGCAGGTGTCGTTGCGCCGCCTGCTGCTGCACCCCCGAATAACGTCACGTGGAGATCGGGAAAGAAGTGGCGGCGAGCGCAACCTCAATTACGTCACGTGGAGATTGGGTGAGGCGGCGAGAAACGTTGGTTGGCGATCACCCGGCATTCACCAACCGCTGAGTCATCGCACACCAGTTCAAGCACCACCGCTGCGATCTCTGCCGGGTCGAGCAACTGCGTAGACGCAAGCACCGGCCCAAGCCACGCCGCTGGGCGGGTGCCGTCACCGGTGTGCTTCATCGTCATGTCGGTATCGACCATTCCGGGCAGAACCGCGTTGACCCGAATGCCTTCCGCCGCAAAGCCAACGCAGCTTTCGACAATTCGCACAACGCCCGCTTTTGTAGCCGAGTACACCGGGTCGGACGGCAGCGGGGCCAGCGCAGCCACAGACGCCGTGTTGATGATGACTCCCCCGCCACGCTTACGAAGCTCGATAATGCCCTGCTGCGTACCCATGGCGACGCCGCCAAGATTGACGGCAATCACGGCCGCTACCCGCTCGAGCGAGCCATCGGGCCACAGCGGTTCGCCACTGATGAGCCCTGCGTTGTTGTGAACAATGTCGACCCCACCGAATATGCGCGTGGCTTCATCGAACATCCGGCGAATGTGATCAGCTTGCGAGACATCGGCCTGCACCGCCACAACCGCGCCAGACGCAACACCCCCAGCACGAATTTGGTCGGCCGTAACCATCGCCGCCGCCTCATCGAGATCGACCACCACAACATTGGCGCCTTCGGCAGCCAACGCGAGAGCACTTGCCCGACCAATACCCGCACCCGCCCCGGTGACCAGCGCTACCTTGCCAGCAAGTCGCACGGCCACCTACTCGATCGAACCGATATTGACACCAACGTCGTAGGTCTCGCCCTCGACACCCACGATTCGGATCACACCCGCGATCGGAGACTCAATATCGTTTTCGACCTTGTCGGTTTCGATGCGATACAGCACATCGCCCGCTTGAACGGTGTCTCCGTCGCGGACCATCCACTCAACGAGGGTGCCCTCGGTCATCGAAACTCCGAGCTTGGGAATGCTGATCGGCGTAGACATGACATGTGTCTTATCAATGAAGCATGCGAAGCTACGAACCGTGAGCGACACGACCGATGAGACAACCGAAGACACAAGCAACGACGTAGACACATCAGAAGAAACCATCGTTCTGCCATGGTGGCATCATCGAGGCAACCTGATTTCAGTTCTCATTGCTGCGATCCTCCTCGCCGCTGGTGCAGGTTTCGTGATCGGCGAGCGCAATGCGACACCTCAGCCCAACGCAGTAGACATCGGCTATCTGCAAGACATGCGCGCTCACCACGAGCAAGCGGTTGAGATGGCCCTGATCTACATCGCAAAGCCCGGGACAAACTCGATCTTTCATGTCATCGCTAAGGAGATCGCCTTCGGTCAAGCCGTAGACATCGGCCGAATGATCCAACTGCTCCGCGACTACGGCCAGGCCGAAGCAAACGAGAGCGGCACCGCAATGGTGTGGATGAACCACCCACCGGTACCGCTCGACCGAATGCCAGGACTCGCTACGCCAAGCGACCTTGACTCATTCATCGCAGCGAAGGGTTCGGTCGCCGACAAACAGTTCGTTGCCCTCATGGTGGCGCATCACGAAGGCGGCATTCACATGGCCGACTTCGCAGCCAAGAACGCCGCCACCAGTGAAGTGCGCGCGATGGCTGCCGCCTCACGCAACAGCCAGCAGGGCGAGATTGCCGAACTCAAGCAACTGCTCGCCCAGATCTAGCCCGTTCTTGGCGCTGCTACCCCTGAGTTCGCTGCACCGCCGCAACAATGTCGGCCACCGTGGGAATGAAATCGGCCTCGAGGTTTGAGGCATACGGCACGGGAGTATTGGCACTACCAACTCGCTGCACCGGCGCAGACAATTGGCCGAACAGTTCCTCGTGGATACGGCTCGAGAGCTCAGCGCCGAACCCACATCGGGTAACGGCTTCGTGCACAACGACCGCCCGAGATGTGCGCCCTACCGACTGCATCACCGCTGCTTCATCCCACGGCACCAAGGTACGCAGGTCGATGACTTCGCACGACACACCGTCGGCCGCCAACAACTCGGCAGCGGCTAGGCAGTCGCGCATCTGACGGCCGTACGAGATGAGGGTGACATCGGCGCCTTCACGGCGAATCGCCGCCTTGCCAAACGGCACGCGCACATCGCCGACAGGCACTTCGCCTGCGTACGACTTGTCCCAATACATCATCATCTGCTCAACGAACAGCACTGGATCGTCGTCGAAAATTGCGGTGAGCAACAAGCCCTTCGCGTCGGCCGGCGTGGATGGCACCGCCACCTTCATACCCGGCGAGTGAACAGCAAACGTCTCAAGCATTGCTGAGTGCTGCGCGCCGAACCCCATACCCGCACCCGCCGAGGTACGGATCACCATTGGGACGGTGGTCTGCCCGCCCGACATGTAACGAATCTTGGCAGCGTGGTTGGTGACCTGATCGAGACACACGGCGAGGAAGTCCATCATCATGATCTCAGCGACGGGTCGATAGCCCGCGATTGCTGCGCCAATTGCCGCACCAACGATGGCCTGCTCGGAAATTGGCGTCTTGCGAACTCGATGTAGACCATGCTTGTCGGAGAGACCTTTGGTCACCTTGTACACGCCGCCTGATGGTTCAGCAATGTCTTCGCCCAACAAGAACACCTTGTCGTCGAGGGTCATTGCGATATCCATGGCCTCATTGAGGGCCATACCCGTGAGCATGATCCGTGGCTCACTCATCGTGCCGCCCCTTTCAACATGGCGGCAGAGTCGTCGCCAAACACATCGGTGTACAACTCACTCGCATCGGGCTGAGGACTGTTCATCGCGAACTCGACAGCATCATCAATCGCTGCCGTGACTTGCTCTTCGATCTCGGCCAAGGCAGCTTCGGTTGCGTGACCGTTGTCAATGAGCCATGCCCGATACAGCACCACGGGATCGGCGGCCATCGCCGCCTTGCGCTCGGCTTTGTCCATGTACTCCATTGCGTCGCCCATCAGGTGACCCCAGAACCGATACGTGCGAGCCTCAACAAGAGTTGGGCCGCCACCCGAGCGGGCTCGCGCAACGGCTTCGCCCATCACCTTCCATGTGGCAATGGGGTCGTTGCCGTCGACGGTAACGCCAGGCATGCCGTAGCTAGCAGCGCGCTCGCTGATGTATTCGACACCTGTAGACATGCTCATCGGTGTGTGCTCGCCGTACAGATTGTTCTGACACACGAAGATCACCGGCAGCTTCCACACCGCGGCCAAGTTCATCCCCTCGTGGAACGCACCGATGTTTGACGCACCATCGCCGAAGTTCACCACCGTGACCTGATCAGTGCCGCTGAGTTGCGCCGCAAGGCCAAAACCGTTGGCGATGGGGATGCCGGCGCCAACAATGCCCGTAGTGACCATCAGGCCCGACTCAGGATGGGTGACGTGCATTGGCCCGCCCTTGCCCTTGCAGGTGCCGGTAGCACGGCCGAGGAACTCGGCCCACAGCTCACGCAACGGCACGCCTTTGGCGAGGTGGTCGTGCAAGCCGCGATAAATCGTGACGACGTAATCGTCTTGACGGAGATGCACACCCCAGCCCGCGCTGATGCATTCCTGACCGCGTGGCGAGTAATAGATGAGCCGGATCTGGCCGCTCATCAACATGCTGCGAAAGCGCTCGTCGCAGAGTTTGATGCGACTCTGTATTTCGAACATCTGCAACAACGTGTCGCGGTCGGGTGCGTCGGGGCGTTCAACGTCAGACATGGCTCAAGTACTTACCACCCCCGGTGGCAGCCACGCGTTGTCGGAGCATCAACAGCTGTGTCGGCGACATCCCCAGCGATGCAACCCGTCGTATGCTGCGACCCATGCGCAACACGCTGTCGATCGCCATGGCTGCAGGTTGTCTCATTCTCGCCGCATGCAGTTCAACCGACCCTGGCCTGAGCATCAGCCGCTCACGTTCGCTGGCTCCGCAACGTTCAGATACTTCGCTTCCCGACACCAGCGCCCCCTCTACAACGCCGAACACGCCAACTCAAACGTCAACCCAAACCAATGCCAACGACGCAACGGTCAGCTTCGGCCCCGATCGCACCCCAAAGGCATACGACAGCTACCTCAACAATGTTGTGGCCGACATTCAAGACTTTTGGCGAGCAGAGTTTCCCAAGGTGTACGACGAGCCGTACCGCGAATTCAGCGGGGGCTTCTATGCGATGTATCCGGCCCGATCAGACACTGTTCGGTTCTGCGACAAGACCATCACGTTCGACGACATCGCTGACAACGCCCGCTACTTCAACTGCGGCGACTTCATTGCGTGGGACGACTACAAACTGCTGCCCGATCTCACATCGCAGCTTGGTACCAGCGCCGTGGCCACCGTCATCGCTCACGAGTTTGGACACGCGATTCAACAGCGCGCTGGCATCTTGGATGTGCAACGACCAACGGTGGTCACTGAGCAACAGGCCGACTGCTTCGCAGGCGCGTGGTCAGCCCACGCAGCCCATCACGAGTCGAGTCTGTTGTCCTTCACCGATGCCGAAGTCAAAGCCGGCCTCGCGGCAATGGTCCTCGTCCGCGACCCGCTCGATCCAGTGGTGGGAGAAACCGTTTTTCAAGAGGGCGGCCACGGCACTGCGTTCGATCGCGTCGGCGCTTTCCAGCATGGTTTCATCGGCGGGGCCCAAGCATGCAAGCCGCTGATCGATACTCCACTGCCGTTGATCAACCTCACCTTCACCTCAAACGCCGACATCGCCAATCAGGGCAACATGCCCTACGAAAATCTTCAGACCAGTGTCACCGACGACCTCAAGCGGTTCTGGTCGGCCAGCTTCGCGGCCAACAAGCTCACGTTTCAGCCGCCAACCGTAAGTTCGTACAACCAGAACGGCCCGTACCCAACGTGTACCGGCGTGGCGGCGTCGCAATGGAAATCGAACGTGGTCTACTGCCCGGCTACCAATTCGATTGCCTACGACAATGACTTCGCCTTCAATCTCTACAGCAACTACGGCGACTTCTCGATTGGTTACCTCTTGAGTAACGCCTGGAGTGATGCCGTGCAGACGCAACTCAACAGCAAACTGTCGGGCAAAAACCGGGCGTTGATGAACGACTGTCTCACCGGAGTTTGGACCAAAGACATCATCCCCAACGGCACGCAGAGCCAAGCGTTTGCGATCTCGCCCGGCGACCTCGACGAGGTGATTACAACGGCGTTGATCATCGACGATGTCACTGGTCGGCCCGCTGTGGCCAGCGCGTTCGACAAGATCAGCAGCTTTCGCACGGGAGTACTCGACGGAATGAGCGAATGCAGCAAGCGCCTCGCGGCGAGCTGAGACCCGGCCGAGACCCAACCCGGGAACTCGACCCGCCGCTCGCTAGAGAACGGCGTCTCGAATTAGATCGGCGAGCTCGCGAGGACGATCACCTTGGATGCTGTGGCCGGCCCCATCGATCACCTCAACCTGCAGCGTGGGCTGACGACGCGTTGCCTCTGCAACATCGGCATCGTCGACCACCGGCGAGAGCGAACCGCGCACCAACAAGATCGGGCACTGGATCGAGCCAAAGTCGTCCCACAACGGGGACAGCGAACTTGTTGCATCTGCAACAACATCTACGACGGCCGCAGCCTCGGGGTCACGCGAGCGGGCGTGGCTGCGACGGTCATAGTTCCATTGCCAGCTGCCATCGGCCGATTGATGGGCGTTGTGCAGAATGCCACGACGCAACGACGACTGCGTGCGAGTGGGGTTGTGCTCGATGGTTCGGGCCAACAGATCGTCGAAGCTGGCAAAGGTCTGTGGGCCATCGACGAAGTCGATCACAGCCTTGGCCTTTTGCTGGTTGACGCCAGGGGTGATATCGACCATCACAAGGCGCCGCACCAATTCGGGATGCCGCGCCGCAAGCTCCATACTCGTGAGGCCACCAAGCGACATGCCAACAACGGCAACAGCATGGGGAGCCAACTGGGCCACCACAATCGCAAGGTCGTCGGCCAGATTGATAGGCGTGTACGCGCCGTCGTCGCGCCACCCTGAATGACCGTGACCCGCTAGGTCTACAGCCACCAGCGAAACCCCAAGAGCTAGAGCCACTGTGTCCCATGTGTGGGCGTTCTGCGCCCCGCCGTGCACGAGCACCAACTGTGGATCGCCGCTACCCCACACCAGCGCACTCACAAAGCGTGGCGATGACCCGTGGGTGCCCGACTGCACGTGCACCTCAACGCGGCGAACCGCAGGGGGCGAATCGAGTGTCAGACCGAACTCGGTCGCATTCTCACTGAACAAACCAAACTCGTCGTAGGGAAGTGATGTCACGCAGACATCGTGACACGTTGCGCCTACGGGGTTGGAGGCGCAGCCGTAGTAGTTGCCGCGGCCACTGTTGTGGTGGTGGCCACGACCTTGGGCTGTGTGGTGGGAGGAGCGGGGATTGTGGTGGCAACGGCAACCGTGGTGGTGGTGCTGGTTGTCGTAGTGGCGTTGGGGTCCTTGTGGTTGAAGACCGGCAAGCTCTCTTCCTTGGTATACGCCTCTGGCTCTTTGCCATCTTGGCCCCACACAAAGACGCGATCGCCGATATTCACGTAGTTCTGGAAGGTTTCAGAGATTCGCTTGTGAATACGAATGCATCCGTGCGAAGCGGGTTCGAGCGGAATATTCGTTGCGCCGTGAACCGCGATTCCCTTGTTGAAATACACCGGGTTCCACATGCCACCAAGGGGCCCCATGCGTTCGCCGACCACGCGGCGGGTGAACTTGAACACGCCGCCCGGAGTCTTCGAAACGCCGCATTCGGCCGACTCGATCGGAGGGTAAACGGGGTTGCCCTTTTCGTCGGTGTCTTTCAGCAAGGTTTCGCACCACGGCTGATCGGAACCACTAGAGATGTGCACGATGAGCGTTGCTTTGTTGGCCGTGAACACAATGCCCACCTGCTCGGGCAGGTAGATCTCCATGTGGGTCTTTGGCGGGTCGATCACCGTGTCGGGGCGCCGCGGATGAATCACGATGGGATCTTGAATCAGCTGCCACATGTTGTTGGTGACCTTGCCCGTGGCCTGTGCCCGCGGGATCTTGAGCACCAACTTCTCGAACGCCCAAATGGCCTGCTGCGTTTGGTCACCAAACGAACCATCGGCCACGCCGGGCGCAAAACCGAGCTCAGCGAGTCGGGTCTGCAGGCGAGCCACATCGTCGCCAGCAAGGCCGACCAGCAACGTGCGCGTGAGGTTGGTCTTCACAACAGACGGTGGGGCCGAATCGATGACCACGCCGGGCAACGTGCTGGCTGGCACCGTGAGCCCCTCGACGCCACCCTGCGGCGAGGTTGTGGCCGCGTCGTCGTCGCCTCCGCCAAACGCGCCGATGGCGATGACAACAATGAGCACTCCAAGAGCGGCAACAGCCGGAAGCCAACGATTTGACTGGTTGATGGCGACCCGAGGCCGAGGGGAATTCATGTGTGTCAGACGACCTTGGTGATGCGCAGCAGCTCAGACCGCAGCTGACGCATTTCGCGCAGGATCTTGATGATGATCGACGGGCTGCTGAGCGTGGACTCGCCACGGGTACGCGGGAAGTAGTCGACACCGAACTGGGTCACGGTGTAGCCGAGCTTCTTCGCCCTGATCACGAGCTCGGCATCGATGAACGAGCCCTCGCTCTTGAGCTCGATGCGCTCAAAGATATTTCGCTTGCAGAGCTTGAATGCAAAGTTGATGTCACGCATCTTCACGCCGAACATCATCCGAATGAGCATGTTGTAGATCAGCGTGTAAATGGCCCGCGAAGAGCCCTCTTCGGTGCGGTCGTGACGATAGGCGCTCACGATGTCGCTCTCGTACAAGCGCATGATTCGAATTGCCTTGGTGAGCTCGGCGAAGTCGAAGGGAAGGTCGGCGTCGGTGTAGAGCACCAAATCACCTGTGGCCGCAGCGAAACCAGTCTTGATAGAACCGCCAAGCTTGCGGTTCACCGGATGATGCACTACGCGAACGTGGGGGTCTTCTTCGGAGAGCCGATCGGCAATCTGTGGGGTGTCGTCGGTTGATGCGTCGTCGACAATGATGAGCTCGTAGTCGGCGATCTCGCCAGCAGCTACAAGATCGATACATGCGCGACGGCCGGCGTTGATGGCGCGACCGATGTATTCCTGCTCGTTCCACATTGGGAAGAAGATCGAGAGTTTCGAGAACGGCACCTGGTCCATGAACCGTTCAGAGTATCTGTCAGCAGGGCCCATCGCCCAGCACGCAGACGAGAGTTCATGTTCGATCGAGGCTACGCTGCCCACGAGATGGACCTGCCCCACGACTCCGAACACCCAGCCGCAGAGCCGCTGCCACGTCCGCCACTACCGCTGCCATCCCCACCGGTGTTTCTGCCTCCGGTGCTACCCCAAACCTACGATCTCGCACCCGCTGGCTTTTACACGCCGCGCCTGCAGCCGCCCCCCGATCCCGGACAGTTCACGCCAGCCTGGCGAACGCTGTTCATCGCCGGATGGGTCGGCGTTGTGCTCGGTTTCGCAGCTGTGTGGCAAGCCTGCCGCGTTGGGGGCATCTCACCGTGGTGGCTCGGTCCCGAAACCAACCAGCGCGCCTTCATCATCATCGCTACGCCGTTCGTTGCTCCCGTAACAGCAGTGATCGCTGGCATCGCGAGGTTCCGTGTGGCCTGTTACATCGGTGTGGCTGCCGGAGTCGCCACGCTCGCCGTTGCCTACGGCGATCACAACCGATTTCCCGGCGTGGCCACTGTCGAAGCATTCATTGGCTTCGCCGGTTTGCTCATCAGCATCGGCGCGTTCGCCGGTCGAATGCGGCGCCCGCGTTCACACGCATAACGCACGATGCAGAGAATTGATCGCGCGATAGGTAATTTCCGAATCGAGCAGTTCATTTCCACTGGGGGGTACTGGTTTATGCGAACGATTCGTCACCCGCTTTCAGGGGCCACCTATGACCTCACCGAGCAAGGCACCATCAGTGTTGAGAAGAACGGCGTCACGGGCGAGTTCACGTCGCATGGGGTTTGGCTCAGCGGAGCGCTGAAGCAAGCCGACCCGCACTTGTGCTTGTGGATCGCTGGCAAACAACTGCCGAATCGATACCAACAAGCCGCCAAAGCACTTACGTCCGATTGACCACAGCCCCAGATCGCCGCAAGGAGTTTCAGCAATGACAACACTCAGCGAACCACCAGCACCAGCACCAGGCGAAGCCCGCTCATCAGGCCTCTCGTATCAGCAACTGCTCGACACCGACTCGCGCCCCGAGAACGTGCCCCCGGTGCTGCGCTGGCAGAGCTATCACTTCACCGAAGACACCGACATTCCGGTCAGCCGCTACACCAGCCGCGAGTTCCACGAACTTGAGAAGGACAAGATGTGGAACCGCGTGTGGCAGATGGCGTGTCGCTCCGACGACATCGCCGAGGTGGGCGACACGCTGAACTACGACATCTGCGGCCAGTCGATTCTGGTTGTGCGCGTGAGCGACACAGAGATCAAGGCGTATTACAACGCGTGCTTGCATCGCGGACGGCAGCTGCGTGAAACCGATGGCAACGCCACCGAGCTGCGCTGCCCCTTCCACGGCTTTTGCTGGAACCTCAACGGCTCACTCAAGCAGGTGCCATGCGAGTGGGACTTTCCGCACATCGACCCCGCCACGTGGTCACTGCCTGAACTCAAGGTGGGCAGCTGGGGCGGCTTTGTCTTCGTGAACATGGATCCCAACTGCGAATCGCTCGAGGCATTTCTCGGCAACCTCCCGAGCCACTTCGAAAAGTGGCCGCTCGAGAACCGCTACAAGTCCGTGCACGTTGCCCGCATCTTTCCCGCCAACTGGAAAGTTGTGCAGGAGGCGTTCATGGAGGCCTTCCATGTGGTGGCTACTCATCCGCAGCTGCTTGCAGGCATCGGCGACGCCAACAGCCAATACGACTTTGAGGGCAACTTCTCACGAGCCATTACGCCCAACGGCACGCCGAGCCCACACCTGTCGTACACCCCGACCGAACAAGAAATGTTCGATGCTGTCTCCGATCGACGCCTCGACCAACCGCCGTATTTGGTGCTCACCGAGGGGATGACCGCGCGCTCGGTTACTGGAAACGGCGCGCGCATCAACCTGCGTAAAACCATCGGCGACGAAGCCGACAAGCTCAGCGACGCCGAACTGTCGGAGAGCATTTATTACACGCTCTTCCCCAACTTCCATCCGTGGGGCGCCTACAACCGCATCACGTATCGGTTCCGCCCCTACGGCGACAACCATGAGATGTCGATCATGGAGTGCATGTTCCTTGAACCCTTCGACCCATCGCTGCCGAAGCCTCCATCAGTGCCAATCCATTGGCTCGGACCCGACGACGACTGGACCGAAGCTCCCGAGCTCGGCATGTTGGCGCGTGTGTTCAACCAAGACAGCTTCAACCTTCCCAAGGTTCAAGTGGGGCTGCGGTCGATGCGCAAGCCCGGTGTCACGTTGGCCAACTACCAAGAGGCCAAGTTGCGTCACTTCCACAATCTGCTCAACGAATGGATCGCCAAGCCCTAGCCAACGCTGTGTGGCTAGGCCGCTGACGCGGCGTTAGCGGGCGAGACCTCGATGAAGATGCACTCGCCCGGGCATGCCTCGGCGGCGTCGATAACGGCTCGATAGTCGCGCTCGGGCACAAACGCCAGACTGCCCGCCCCGCCCGGATCGTTGAGCGGTGAACCGGCCTCGGCCACATAGGCAATGCCATCTTCGAGTTGCACGAACACATCGGGGCAATGATCGAGGCACAGCCCATCGCCGGTGCACAAGTCTTGGTCGATCCACACCCGCATAACGGGCGTCAGGGTATCTAACGAATGCTCCGCGCGCTCGGTCGAGACAGCACTACCCTGCACAGGCGATGAACGCTCCCGTCGCGAAACAGATTCCATTCGAATGGCAGCGCCCTACCGGCACCGTCAGCGACCCGTGGGCTTGGTTACGCAACCGCGACGATCCCGACACCATTGCCTACCTCGAGGCCGAGAATCGCTACGCCGACGAGTTCTTCAGCGGCCACTCAGCCTTCGTCGAGACCGTGTTCGAAGAGATCAAGTCGCGTGTACTTGAAACTGATCTCGAGGCACCGGTGCGCAAAGACGCTTGGTGGTACACGAGTCGCACCGAAGAAGGTCAGAGCTACCCAATTCATTGCCGCGGCGCATCTCGCGAGACGGCTACTGAGCACGTGCTCCTCGACGAAAACATCGAAGCCGATGGGCACGAGTATTTTTCGCTCGGCACATTCGCGGTAAGCCCCGATCATCGACTGCTCGCTTGGTCCAGCGACACCGATGGCGGCGAGCGGTACACAATGAAATTTCGCGACCTCTCTACCGGCGCCGAACTCGCTGACACGCTCACCGATACTGCGTGGGGTGGCTGCGCTTGGTCGGTGGGCGCGGGCACCAACGCCGACGATCAATGGGTGCTGTATGTGAAGCCCGATGAAGCAATGCGCCCATTTCAGGTGTGGCGGCATCGCATCGGCACTGATCAGGCCGCCGATTCGTTGGTGTTCGAAGACCTCGACGAACGGTTCTTTGTCTCGGTAGACCTCACTCGCAGCGATGAGTGGATCGTGATCGAGTCATCGAGCAAGTTGTCCTCCGAGGTGGCTCTTATCGCCGCCAGCGACCCAACTGCAACCCCTGCAATTGTTCGTCCACGCGCCGACGACATCGAGTACCACCTCGACCATTGGGGCGACCGATTTGTCATCGTCACCAACCTCGGAGCCGAAGACTTTCGCGTGATGACCGCGCCGATTGCGGCACCAGCGCAGTGGACTGAGTTCTTGGCGCACGAGGCCGGCCGACGCATTGTTGGTGCCGAGCCATTCGCAACCCATCTCGTCGTTCACGAGTGGCACGAGGCCCAACAACGCCTGCGCGTGTTGTGGGCCAACGGTCGCGAGCACGTGATTGATCTCGGTATCGAACCGCACGAGGTAGAACTCGAGTCGAACCCCGAATGGCACACCACCACCGTGCGGTTTTCGTATCAGTCGTTCACCACGCCAGCGTCGGTCTTCGAAGAAGATCTCACCACCGGAGCCCGCACGTTGCTCAAGCAACAGCCAGTGCCAGGCGTCGACCTCAGCCGGTACGCGGCCACCCGCGAGTGGGCCGTTGCGCCCGACGGCACCCGAGTTCCGGTAGACGTGGTGCGGCTCAGCGACGCTGTAGCCAACGGTTCGGCGCCCTGTGTGGTCTACGGATACGGCTCATACGAGATCAGCCTTCCACCGTGGTTCTCAGTGGCTCGCCTGTCGCTCATCGATCGCGGCTGGACCTTTGCGGTCGTGCACCCGCGCGGCGGTGGCGAACTCGGTCGCCGTTGGTACCTCGACGGAAAGTTGCTGTCTAAGGCCAACACATTCAGCGACACCATTGCGTGCTGCGAACACCTTGTCGCAACCGGTTGGGTGGCCGCTGGCCGGCTGGCCCTGCGCGGCGGAAGCGCCGGCGGATTGCTGGTGGGCGCGTGCATCAACATGCGCCCGGACCTGTTTGCATCAGCAATCGCTGAAGTGCCGTTTGTCGATGTTGTCTCCACAATGAGCGACCCATCGCTGCCGCTCACGGTCACCGAGTGGGAAGAGTGGGGCGACCCACGAGAAGAACCCTCGGCGAGCTACATGCTGAGCTACTCGCCCTACGACAATCTGGGGCCGCACAACTACCCGGCCATCTATGTGACAGCCGGGCTCAACGACCCTCGCGTGAGTTACCACGAGCCGGCCAAGTGGGTTGCCAAGCTGCGTGAGATTCGCGCCAACGATGTGCCGCTGGTCTTCAAATGCGAGATGGGTGCCGGACACGGCGGTCCAAGCGGCCGTTACGAGATGTGGCGTGATGAAGCTCGGGTCATCGCGTTTCTAGCGGCCACGACCTAACGCCAGTTAGCCGATCAACACCACAACGGCGAGGGCAATCAGCACAAGGTTGCGAAGCAGGTGACGCCAGCCCAATGGGCGCGCGCTCCACGAGCCGAAGCACGCGCACGGAGGTCGCTTGCCTTGCGCAAGGCGCACCGTGATGAGCGTGGTAAACATTGCCAGCAGTGCGAGCGCAATCGCCGCAACTATCTCAGGGGCTGCGCGTGTGCACAGCAGTGCGCCGATGACAATTTCGAGCGGCGGCACAACAGCCACGGACAATGCGGGCGCACCAATTGCTTGCGCCTGCTGCGCCCACAACGAACCGGACGCGATTTTGGCCGCGCCCGCAGCGAGGAACGCGATGCCAAGGACGAGGCCGGCGGCGAATGCGAGTGTCACGCGTAAACGGTGAGGCCCTCGGCGGCGGCGAATACCTCGACGCCGGCAACTTCGCTCAAGCGAGCGATGTCCTTGGCCACTTCGTCGAGCGAATCGTCGCAACGACCGGGATCGTGGTGGAAAAGCGCGAGCTTCTTGGCTCCTGCTTCGGCCGCGATCCACGCGGCGTACTCGGCAGTGCAATGACCCCAAGTGCTCTTGAGCGCGAACTCAGCGGGGAGGTACTGCGAATCATGAATCAGCAGATCGCATCCGTCGATGAGCTCGAGTGCCGCCGGTGAAGCGCTCATCGAGCCGTCGTAGGGCATCTGATGATCGCTGAGATAGGCAATAGAGATTCCGTTCCATGTGACTCGGTAGCCACACGTGAGGCCGATGTGCGGAATGAGCCGGGACTTCACGTGCACCTCGCCGGCGTCTCCCAGCGTGAAGTTGCTGTCGCTCACATCATGGAACCGCAGGGTTCCCGGGAATTGATCGAGTTCGATCGGGAACAACGGAGGCTTGATGGCATCGAACATGACATCGCTAAACGTGCGGCCGTCTTCTTGCGGCGGACCGTAGATGTCGAACTGCGCACCCGGATTCAGAATCGGTGTGAAGAACGGCAGACCCTGCGTGTGGTCCCAATGCAGGTGCGACAGCAAGCAGTGCCCGCGGAACGTGCCGTCGTTGGGCTGCTCGAGTCCGAAGTAGCGCAGGCCTGTTCCGAGATCGAACACGACGGGGTCGTTATCGGGGATCGCAAGGGACACGCACGACGTGTTGCCGCCATAGCGCGCAGTAGCTTCGCTGTGGCACGGGGTCGAGCCTCGGACACCTCGAAACGTGACGGCAATTTGGTTCTGATTCTTCACGATGTCCCCACTCATCAGACCGTGGCGATCAATGTAGACACTCTAGATCGGCTCAGAATCACCGAAGGCTTGTGACGTCCGTCCCAGAAGCTACGGTCAGATCATGAGCCAGCCCCCAAGCCTGCCGAACGGACTCGTTGCGATTGTTAAACGCGAGTGCGCCACCTGCGTGATGGTCACCCCCGTGCTTGCTCGCGTCGCCGCCGAAGTTGGACTCACGATCTATACGCAAGACGACCCAACCTTTCCTGCCGACCTCGCCGCAATCCACGACGCCGACCTCTCGGTGAGCTGGCACCACGACATCGAAACAGTGCCCACCTTGCTGCGCGTCATCGACGGCGAAGAAGTGGATCGCACCGTTGGCTGGAGCCGCGCCGCATGGCAGGCCCTCACCGGAATCGACGACCTCGGAAGCGATCTCAGCGCGATGCGGCCAGGCTGCGGTTCGCTCTCGGTTGATCCCAACCTCGAAGACGAACTCCGCGCGCGTTTCAGCGGCAGTGTGCTGAGGGCGCGGCGTGTCGAGATCGCCGACGCCGAAGACGAGATCGAGGCGTTGTTCAATCGCGGCTGGACCGACGGCTTACCGGTGGTTCCACCAACCGAGGCCCGTGTGTTGCGGATGCTGAGCGGCACCAATCGCGCGCCCGACGACATCGTGGCGATTGTTCCTCCCGATCTCATCGAGGTCACGGTCGAGAAGGTGGCAATCAACGCCGTCATGGCGGGCTGCCTACCCGAGTACTTCCCGTGGGTGCTCGCGGCTCTCGAGGCCGTGTGCACCAACGAGTTCAACATTCACGGCGTGTTGGCCACCACCATGCCTGTGGGTCCCGTGGTCATCTGCAATGGTCCAGGCACGCGCGACATCGGCATGAACTCAGGTATGAACGTGCTCGGTCAGGGCAACCGCGCCAACCTCACCATTGGCCGCGCCTTGCAACTGGTGATCCGCAACGTGGGTGGCGGTCGCCCCGGCGAGGTAGACCGCGCTACTCACGGCAATCCTGGCAAGCTCAGCTTCTGTTTCGCCGAAGACGAACTGGGTTCGCCATGGACATCGCTGGCAGCCGCGCGCGGAGTTGCCGATGGCGCCGATGCAGTCACGGTCTTCGCTGGCGAAGGGCCGCGTTGCGTTGTCGATCAGCTCGCACGCGATCCCGAGAGCTTGGCGAACACCTTCGCGAGCTGTCTGCGCACGCTGCATAACCCCAAGCTGGTCTTGGCGTTCGACGCAGTCATCATCATGGGTCCCGAACATGCCCGCGTCTTTAGCGATGCGGGCTGGGATCGCGAGCGCGTGCTCGAAGAGATTCACGCCCGGCTACAGATCAGCGGCGCCGAGCTTGCCCGAGGCGCTCACGGCATCGCCGAAGGTATTCCGAGCCATCTCGAACATCTCACCCTGCCCAAGTTCAGACCCGACGGACTGCTGCTCGTTCACGCGGGCGGCGGCGCCGGACTGTTCTCGGTGATCATCGGCGGCTGGGCCAACGGCGAGGTTGGCAGTCAACCCGTCACCCACGCCGTGCGATACTGACCACAATGATTGCCCCAATGACCCAAGGAGCCTTCTCATGAGCGCAGTGCTGCTCGACCCAACCAACGAACGACGCGTGGCAGAGATCACCCGCTTGACGCGCCCAGCATCGCTGGCTGGCCTCACGGTTGGTCTGCTCGATATCTCCAAAGCTCGCGGCGATGTGTTCTTGAATCGACTCGAAACGCGGCTTGTCGAGATCGGCGCAGAGGTCAAGCGATTTCGTAAGCCCACGTTCACCAAGCCGGCTCCCGTAGATCTTCGTCACGAGATCGCCAGCCAGTGTCATGTGGTCATCGAAGCGCTCGCCGATTGAGGCAGTTGTACGTCGTGCAGTGTGCACGACATCGTTGATCTCGAGCGCCGCGGCATTCCCGGCGTGTTCGTCGCTTCTGGTGAGTTCGTCACTGCAGCTGAATCGCAATCTCAATCGTTGGGCTTCCCAACGGTGGCTCGCGTGTTCACCCCACACCCCATCCAAGATCGCACCGACGACGAAATGTCGGCGTATGCCGATGCAGCGTTCGATGAGATCGTGGCAGCTATTACCGCGACACAAGCGCAGTAAAACAACAACCGCTCAGGGGTGCCGATACCACTGGTTATCGAGCACCACGAGTCCGTCGGCTACCAACGTTGCTGCGACGCGACCAGCCCGCTCGCCTTGATCGGGCCAACCCATCGTGTGAGCAAGCCGATGCGCTGGCACCGGCCCATCTACAAGAGCCTTCATCAACCGACCGCGGCCCTGACGATCTGAGCCAGCAAACCGACTCTGGCGCGTGCTCACGCCAGCCGACCCAATCGCAGGATCATCACCGCGGCCTCGCCACGCGCAGCGCGCAGCGAGCGGGCATGAGTCGCAATCCGGGTTCAGCGGCCGACACAGCACAGCGCCGAGATCCATGAGGCACTGGTTCCACTCCCATGAGAGCCCACTTGGCAGCGCGCTATCGGCCGCTACTTGTACCTGTCGGGCGGTGAGCGACAAACCTCCGACGCGCGCGTAGACGCGCGCAACATTGGTGTCGACCACTGCTGCATCAAGCTCGAAGGCAAACGCCATCACGGCCCGCGCTGTATAGGCACCAACACCGGGTAACGCAAGGAGCCCATCGAGTGTGCGCGGAAACTCACCGAGCGCGCAGACCTGTTGCGCGGCCAGATGCAAATTTCGGGCGCGACGCGGATAGCCCAATCCGAGCCAGAGTTCGAGCACATCGCCCAACGCGGCGTTGGCGCACTGCAACGGTGTGGCGTACGCCGACATAAACGCATGCCACTTCGGTATCACCCGATGCGCTTGGGTTTGCTGCAGCATGACCTCGCTAACGAGAACCCCCCACGGATCACGGGTATGTCGCCACGGCAGATCGCGCAGCTGCGGCAACCCCCAGTTCAGGAGGGCTTGTTGGTCCACACGTCTTGGCCGTCGTATGGACGACGACGGGCCGGAGCAAAGTCACGCTTCCACACCATTACTCGACGGCGGAAGTAACACACTTCTTTGCCGTCTTGGTTGAAGCCCTTGGTCTCGACGAGCACCGTGCCGCGATCGTTCTTCGATGAGGACTCTTTCACTTCGAGCACCCGTGTCTCGGCGTGAATGGTGTCGCCGTGGAAGGTAGGGAACTTGTGCTGCAAGGTCTCAACCTCGAGGTTGGCAATAGCGGCGCCGCTGACATCGGGCACGCTCATGCCGAGGCACAGCGAGTACACCAAGTTGCCCACAACTACGTTGCGACCCTGAACGCTTTCGCTTGCGAACCAATCGTTGGTGTGCAACGGGTGATGGTTCATTGTGATCATGCAAAACAGGTGATCGTCGTATTCGGTGATGGTCTTTCCAGGCCAGTGCTTATAAATGTCGTCGACGACGAAGTCTTCGAGGCAGCGACCAAAGGGGCGTTCGTAAATGCTCATGGGTCGAACGCTAGTAGAGCCGATGCGAACCCGCATCGTCGTCGCCGTCGAGCAACGTGGGGTCGAACAGCTGAGCTTGCCGTTCGAGCTCGCGGGTTCGGTCGCCCTTGGGCCGACGCGGAGCAAAACGTTCGTCGAAGTCGAGAGGACTCTCGCCAACGTTGGCAGCCTCGGTGGCCACCTCGCGCAGCGGCCGAAGCGCGGTGCGCCGCTCGACCGACCATGGCCCAAGCCGCAGGCTCAAATAGCTGAGACCCCCGAGCAAGATCGGGAAGAAGAACTGGCTCAGTCGGTACGAAGCAACGCCAAGCGTGGCTATGCCGCGCCCCATGCCGAAGCCCACGAGGGTAGAGATCAGCAGCGCCTCGATCACGCCGAGTCCGCCCGGCGTGATGGGGATGACCGCAGCGATATTGGCGATGCCAAAGGCAATGATCAAGCCATCGAGACTGACTGAACCACCGAACGCTCTGAGGAACACGCCCAGCGCTGCTGCATCAAGCAACCAGTTCGCGGCCGCCCAACCAATAACCCGCCTGAGCAACGCGCGATCCTCGGCCAACTCTTCGAGTCGATCACCAATGTGCCGCACCGCGTCGCCGACGCGATCTTCGTTCTGGTGCGCGCGACGAGCGATCCACCGCAACACTCGTTCGGCGCGTGCTTGGCCCTCGACAAGTCCGAACACAAGCGCGGCGACGAGGCCCATGATGAGAACGCCGGCGATGGCCGCAGTGGCGTATCCGGGGTTCACGCCGCGCAATGGGATCGAGATGATGAGCCCAGCCCAGAACAGCAAGTTGAGAACCACCGCAGATCCGAGGCCCGCTGTGCCCAGCGCAAAGCCGGCATCGGGGCCAGGGATTCCTGAGACTGTCATCAACCGATAACCAAGCGCAGACCCAGCGGCAGTGCCGCCCGGCACCACGCTGCTGAGGGCGCGCGTGCTGAGCTGAATACGAAACATGCGCCACGAGGAGACCAATGAACCAGACTCGCCAAGCGCTGCTCGTGTGAGCAACGAGTACGAATACAGCGACGCGAGTTCAAGCCCGAGGCCAAGTACGAGCAAGAGCGGCGACACACGACGAAGCTCATGCGCAGCGTTGCGGAATCCAGGTATCAGCGGCAACACAAAAAAGTAGATCACCGCCGCAAAGGCCACCATTTTGACCGCCGACCGAAGCGGGCGGCGAGCAACTTTGGCCGCGACGACATCAGACGCGGCGGTCTGTTGCTCCTGCGGGTCGTTGGCCATCCCTATTTGCTAGCCGATACAGAACCGTGTTCAGCGACTTCACTGCTCATGGGTGTTCAGCCGAGCGACGGAAAGGCGTTGATCAACTGACGCAACTTGGCGACTAGTAGCGGGCGAAACGCTGACGGAACTTTGCTGAGTTGCACCACCACAAGGTCACGCTCGGGGATAACGATTACGTATTGGCCTTCGTATCCGTGCGCGGCGAAGCTGCCTGGCTGATCGGTCCAGATCCACCAGTGAGCTCCGTAGCCAAAATGCGGAGGGTCCGGGTCAACCACTACTTGGGTGCGCGCGTAGTCGACCCAACCGGCTGGCAACAATCGGTGTTCGTCCCACTCGCCATCGCGCGAATAGAGGTATCCGAACCGAGCAAAATCTCGAGCCGTGGCGAACACATACGACGAACCGACAAACGTGCCGGATGCGTCGAAGCTCGGCTCAGCGCTGGTCATACCCAGCGGCGTAAACAGGCGATCGTTCAGGAACTTGCGCATGCCCTGCTCGCCACCGCCCACGATATTGCCGGCGATTCTCGCCAAGATGTTGGTGGTGCCCGATGCGTAGTTCCACACCGCGCCCGGCGCATGCAACAACTGTTGGCTCGCGGCGTAGTGCGCATGATCGTTGGTGCCTGCACCAAACAACATGTCGATGCAATGCGATGTCGATTCATCGACATAGTCCTCGTTGAATTCGAGGCCTGACTTCATCGCAAACAGATCGCGAATGGTGATTGAAGCCTTGTTGGTTCCCACGAATTCGGGTACCGGCGCAGGCTCATCGATATCGATGCGACCATCGCCAACCAAGATGCCAAACACTGCGTGCACGATGCTCTTGGCAACGCTCCACGAAATGAACGTGCTCGTTGCATCGAAACCCGGGGCGTATTGCTCGTAGATCAATCGTCCGCGATGCACCACCGCGGTGGCCAAGGGAACGCCCGCCTCTTCGGGAGTATCGCGAATAGCCCGCAGCGCAGCACGGGCCGCTGCGGTATCAACGTCTTGATCAGGACTGCCGATCGGCCACGCCAAAGTGGGCCACTGCTCGCCAAGCGGATGGGTACGCAACTCATGCACAGCCCGAACGTAGTCCGTGCAAGACTTTCGAGGTGACCCAAAGCCCCGAGTGGTTCGAGACCATCCGAACCTGGATGAGCACATACGACGAGATTGCTCCGCGATCGATCGAAGGTCTCTACGTGATTGGCTCGATTGCGCTCGACGACTGGAAGCCGCATTCGAGCGATATCGACATCGTCGCCATTACCACTGAACCAGCCGATGAAGAGACGGCAGCCACCTTGCTCACTGCACATGCCGTGTTCAGTGAGCGTTGCCCGGGGGCGCGCGTTGACGGACCATTCCTTGCTTGGAGCGACCTCACGCTGTCGCCGCAAGGGGTCACCCGACCGTGGACACTGAGCGGCGATTTCCATCACGACGCCGAGTGCTTCGAGCTCAACCCCGTCACGTGGCACACGCTCGCCACACATGGCATTCGAGTTCGCGGACCCGAAGCTTCCGAGTTAGATATTCCGCTCGACCTCGATGAATTCGCGCGCTTCATCACCGACAACAGCAAACACTATTGGAAGCCCGTGCACGATCAGTTCGAAGCTGCGATCAGCGAGATGCGACCCGCCGACACGTTGCCTAGTTCGGTCGCGGAGTGGTGTCTGCTTGGCGCGTGCCGCATGTTGTATTCGGCGACAACTGGGGGCGTCACTTCAAAATCGGCGGCAGGTCTGTGGGCCGCCGAGGTTCTTGGCGAGCAACATCGCAGTGTGTGCGAATCGGTTGTGGCGCTACGCGCCGCACCAGATCAACCTGTAGATCTCGCACTGCTGCGAGCATCGCTGAGCGCTATGGCCGAGGCACTGCGTCAGATCAAAACACTGAACCGGTAGCGCCATCAGGGTCGATCCACTTACTCACCGTAGGTGGCGGTGCAGCGGTCACGATGTCGAGCGCCTGCTGCACGCTGGTTGCTCGTTGCGCCAATTGAGCATGCGCCTCGCGCGCGAATCCGGCCGATACAGCTCGATCGAACATCTCGAATAACGGCGCATAAAAGTGGTCGACATCGAGCACTGCAACCGGCTTACGAACGAAATCGAGCTGGTTCCACGTGAGCACTTCGAGCAACTCTTCGAACGTGCCGAAGCCGCCAGGCAAGGCGATGAAAGCGTCGGATAACTCGGCCATGCGTGCTTTGCGAATGTGCATTGTCTCGGCCACCTCGAGTTCGCTGAGGCCGGTGTGACCTACCTCGGCTCGCATCAAGCTCTGCGGTATCACGCCGATGACATGACCCCCGGCGGCGAGTGCCGCGTCGGCCACCGCACCCATCAGCCCGAGCTTGCCACCGCCATACACAAGCCCCATGCCACGCTCGGCAAGGACCGTTCCGAGTTCGCGGGCCGCCTGTTCGTACGCGGGTGTATCGCCGAGATTGGTACCGCAGTACACACAAACGTTGAGTTGCCGTCGTGGAATATCGGACATTGGCCGAGTTTGCCACCCAACGTGACGTTTGTCCTTCAGATTCTGCGTTTTACTGGTGAATAGATAATCTTGCGCCCATGACCGCTCCAGATCTGCAGGCCGCCCACGAAGTTATCGAACTCGCCCAGAGCGTGGTCGGTAAAGCAATCCGTCACATGGCCGCGAGCGGCGGTCCCGATATCCACCAAGTGGTGGCCTACGACATCGCTCATGCTGCCTCAGCGGTAGCAACTGCACGCGCCATGCTCGACTACGGCGCCAAAGGCGACACCGAGGGCAAGATCACTTGTGCCTACACCGCCGACATGGCTCACGATCTGATCACTCGCATCACCGGACGCGAGTCAGCGTGGGGTGTGCAGACAGCACCGATGAGTGCCGTGCATTCGTTCCTTGAGACATACCGCAACCCCGAGTTCTTGGCATCCTTGGCGCATCTCGCCGGACCTCGCCACCTCGACAGCGATTTCGAGATGGTGCAAGACACGTTCCGCTCGTTCGCCGACAAAGTCATTGCGCCCGAGGCAGAGCACGTACATCGTCACAACGCCGATGTGCCCGAGAAGATCATCAGCGGTCTCGCCGACATGGGTGCCTTTGGCCTCAGTGTTCCAGTCGAATACGGCGGCTTCAGCGAAGGCGGCGACGGCGAATACATGGCGATGGTCGTGGCCACCGAAGAACTGTCGCGTGGCTCGCTCGGCATTGGCGGCTCGCTGATTACCCGCCCCGAGATCCTCACCCGCGCCTTGGTGAAGGGCGGCACCGAAGCTCAAAAGCAAGAGTGGCTGCCCAAGTTGGCAACCGCCGAAGTGATGGCTGCTGTTGCAGTAACCGAGCCCGACTTCGGCAGCGATGTCGCTGGCGTCACGGTCAGTGCCGTTGCCGCCGACGGCCCCAATGGCGAGCCCGGCTACGTGATCAACGGCGTAAAGACCTGGTGCACATTTGCCGCTCGCGCCAACGTGCTCATGCTGTTGGCCCGCACCGATCCCGATCGCAGCAAGACCCACCGCGGCCTCAGCGTCTTCATCGTGCCCAAGCCGCTGGGCCAAGCCCACGGCTTCGAGTTCAGCCAGCCCACCCGCGCCGACGGCACCGCTGGCCGCATGGAGGGTCGCCCCATCGACACCATCGGCTACCGCGGTATGCACAGCTACGAGATCGCTCTCGAAAACTGGTGGGTGCCCGCCGAGAACCTCATCGGCGAAGAGACCGGCAAGGGCCGCGGCTTCTACTACCAAATGGAGGGCTTCGAGAACGGACGCTTGCAAACAGCAGCGCGCGCCGTTGGCCTGATGCAGGCCGCCTACGAAGCAGCGCTCAACTACGCCCAGAACCGCAAGGTGTTTGGCTCGAACATCATCGACTATCAGCTCACGCAGGCCAAGCTTGGCCGCATGGCTGTACTCATTCAGGCCGGCCGTCAGTTCTCGTACCACGTAGCCACGTTGATGGGCAAGGGTGAAGGCACCACCGAGGCCAGCATGGTGAAGGCTTACGTGTGTCGTGCCGCCGAATGGGTGAGCCGTGAGGCCATGCAGATTCATGGCGGCATGGGCTACGCCGAGGAATACGCAGTGAGCCGTCTGTTCGTCGACGCCCGCGTGCTGAGCATCTTCGAAGGTGCCGACGAGACACTGTGCCTCAAGGTGATCGCACGTCGTCTCGTCGAGGCAAGCAACGCCTAAGCGTTCGTGCCGGTTGGCCTTCGGGCCGATTACAGCAGTTCGAGCATCGACTCAATTCGATCAAAGTCGGCGCCCACGTGGTCGCCAAATGGGTCGAGCAAAATCGGATGAAGGCCAGCGGAACGCGCCCCGCCTACGTCCATCGTGACCGAGTCGCCGATGTACGCGATGCGAGCCGGATCAATGCCCTCGAAGTGAACGAGCGCGTGGTCAAAGATGCGCGCATCTGGCTTGGCCACGCCCACTACGTGACTGTCAATAATGACGCGAACCGAGGTGAGCGGACCGTCGCCAACTTGGCACACGCCGCTTCGCTGCAAGACCTCTTCGATCTGGCCGCTGGCGTTCGACACCACGCCCACCGGCATACCGTTGGCAACCAGCCGGGCGAGCGCCTCAACCGAGTCGGCCATCGGCCATCGCCACACAAAGGCATTACGGGTGCGTTCGAGTACGTGGGCCGCGTAGTCAACATCGTGGGCAGGCACACCAACCGCCTCGACATAGGCGAGGTTGTAGTCGCCCCAGAACGACTCGGTAGATCCGGCGGCCGACTTCGCTGCCATGCCGCTGTAGTGCGCTCGCACATGCGCCTGAATGCTCGGGTCGCCGCCGTAAGGCGCCAACAGCGGAGCCAACACCGTGGGGTCGGGTAGGAGGAACACGCCACCGGCATCGAAGAGCATCGCATCAAATTTCGTCACCTCGGCACAATACCGATGGAGGGCTGATCCATTAGCCTGACGAGGTGCGTAGTCCCAGAGATTTCTTCAAACCGCTGGCCGTCGGAGCTCCCGACCCCATCCACGAAATTCCGTTCCGTCCGAGCAGAGTGATCCACTTCTTCCCGCCGGCAAACGCAAAGATGGTGGCCAAGCTTCCCGACATTGTCCCCACTGTCGACATCTTGCTCGGCAACCTCGAAGACGCCGTTCCGATGGCCGAGAAAGAGGCCGCTCGCGCTGGCCTCGTCGAGGTGGGCCGCACTATCGACATGGGTAACACCCAGTTGTGGACCCGCGTGAACAGCCTCGATTCACCATGGGGTCTCGACGATCTCGTCACGCTGGTCACCGAGATTGGCGACAAGCTCGATGTCATCATGATCCCCAAGGTCGAGGGTCCCGAAGACATTCATTACGTCGATCGCCTGCTTGCGCAGCTCGAAGCAAAAGCTGGCTTGAAGAAGCCGTTGCTCGTGCATGCAATTCTCGAAACAGCCCGCGGCGTTGCCAACATCGAAGCCATCTGCGGCGCCTCGCCACGTATGCAAGGCCTCTCGCTCGGACCTGCCGACCTCGCCGCGAATCGACGGATGAAGACCACCCGCGTGGGCGGCGGCCATCCCGACTATTTGGTGCGCGCCGACCCCGATGCAGCCAACCCCGATGCCGCTCGACCCACCTATCAGCAAGACCTGTGGCACTACACCATTGCGCGCATGGTCGATGCGTGCGTCACGTTTGGGTTGCTGCCGTTCTACGGCCCGTTCGGCGACATCAAAGATGTTGTTGCGTGCGAAGACCAGTTCCGCAATGCCTATCTGCTCGGCTGCGTTGGCGCATGGAGCCTGCACCCTGTGCAGATCGATATTGCCAAGCGCGTGTTCAGCCCACGACCATCCGATGTCGCTCAGGCTCAGCGCGTCATCGACGCAATGGGCGACGGCACTGGCGCCATCATGCTCGACGGCAAGATGGAAGACGACGCCTCGGTCAAGCAGTGCAAAGTGGTCGTCGAACTGGCCCGCCAACTCGCTTCACGCGATCCCGAACTCGCCGCCTCGTACGGCTTCTGACAGGAACACATCATGACAACCCACTCTGACAACAGTGCTTCGTTGCGCCCACGACGCTCGGTGCTCTACATGCCCGCCGCAAACGAGCGGGCGCTCGAGAAGGCCAAGACATTGCCTGCCGATGCAATCATCTTCGATCTCGAAGACGCTGTTGCCCCCGATGCCAAGGAGTCAGCCCGCGTGAACGCATGCGCCGCTGTGGCTTCTGGCGAATACGGCCATCGCGAATTGACCATCCGCTGCAACGGTCTCGACACCCCGTGGGGAGCCGACGATCTCGCTGCCGCCGCGAAGTCGGGCGCGTCGGCCGTGGTGATCCCCAAGGTGTCTTCGGTCGAAACCATCGAGTTGGTGTCGTCCATCCTGCGCGCCTCTGGCGCTCCCGAAAGCATGAACATCTGGGCGATGATCGAGACCCCAACTGCCATCTTCGACGTGCGCCATATCGCCGCACATTCACGTGTGACGGTGCTCGTGATGGGCACCAACGACCTTGCCCGCGAGCTCCGCGCTCGGCTGGTGCCAGGCCGTCAACCATTGGTGCCGCATCTCGCCGTTGCCTTGGCCGCAGCACGCGAGGCCGGCAAAGTCATCCTCGACGGCGTGTACAACGACGTGAAAGATCTCGACGGTTTCCGCGCCGAGTGCGTGCAAGGCGCCGAGATGGGCTTCGACGGCAAGACCCTCATCCACCCGTCGCAGGTTGAGATCGCCAACGACGTGTGGGCGCCAACTGCCGACGAAGTAGATCACGCCCGTCGCGTTATCGCTGCGTTCCAAGAGGGCCTCGCCGACGGCCGCGGTGTCATCACGGTCGATGGCCGCATGATCGAGAATCTGCACGTAGAAAACGCCCGACGGGCCATCGCTACTGCCGACGCCATCGCCGCGCTGTAACCGTCACCGCCATCCGATCAACGATTACTGCTCACCGCTCACCGCTCACCGCTCACCATTTCGCTTCAACAAACGTTTTGTTGAAGACAATTGGTCAACCCCCAACCTGAAGTCTTCAACAAACTTGGGGGTGCAGGAACGGTGGACGTGGGACGTGGGACGGTGGATGCCGCCGAAGCACGGCTAGAGCGTGGTTCGGAACAGGTCGATGGTGCGGTCCCACGCGGTGGCGGCAGCCGCTGCGTTGTAGACCTCGGGGCGCGTGTCGTTGAAGAATGCGTGGTCGCATCCGTCGTACACGTGCAGCGTGGCGTCCTTGCTGAGATCACGCAATTGGGCTTGTAGCGCCGCCGCGTTGTCGGGCGTGAAGAACGCGTCGTCGGCGGCGTAGTGGCCCTCGACCTTGGCGGCCAATGCCGACCAATCGGGCTGAGCGCTTACCCACGGGATAAGCCCGTAGAACGGCGCCACCGCCGCCACCGCGTCGGGACGATGACACGCAGCAACCAGCGCGAGTCCGCCGCCCATGCAGAATCCGGTGACGCCAACCGTGTTGCGACCCGTGCGCTGCTGCAGCACATCGATAGCGCCCGACATATCTTTGGCGGCCTCAACGATGTTTAAGCCCATCATCAACTTGCCAGCACCATCGGGCTCGGTGGCCGAGGCGCCGTGATACAGATCGGGGGCAAGAGCAACGAACCCCTCAGCAGCCACACGATCGACAATGTCCTTGATGTGATCGTTCAGACCCCACCACTCTTGGATGACAACGACTCCGGGTCCGCTGTCTCCAGCGAGGTACCCCTCGCATGTGCCGCCGTTGCTCCTGAATGTGATCGATTCGCCCATGGGTGCGACTGTAGTGCGGTCGCCGGGCAGCAAGATTCAACGAATCTTGACAAGTGACCACAGATCGAACCTGCACGCCTCATCTCAAGCGAATACGATGCACCCATGACTGCTCTCGAAGCTCCTCAATCAGACGCCTACATCAACGACCGAAGCCACGTGTTCCACAGTTGGTCAGCGCAGGGCGCGCTGAAGCCCATCGTGGTCGCCGGCGCCGAGGGCAGCTGGTTCTGGGACGAGAACGGCAAGCGCTACCTCGACTTCTCGAGCCAACTCGTGAACGTGAACATTGGGCACCAACACCCCAAGCTTGTTGCGGCGATTCAAGAGCAAGCCGGCAAGTTGTGCACCATCGCTCCGTTCCATGCCAACGAAGCCCGCAGCGAGGCCGCACGACTCATTGCCGAGTTGGCGCCCGGCGATTTGAACATGGTGTTCTTCACCAACGGTGGAGCCGAGGCAACCGACAACGCGATTCGCATGTCGCGTCTGCACACCGGCCGCCAGAAGGTGCTCGCTACCTACCGCAGCTATCACGGTGCCACCGGCGGCGCCATTGCTGTCACTGGCGACCCACGCCGCTGGAGCGGTGAGACTGGCGTGTCGGGCGTTGTTCACTTCTGGGGACCCTTCGCCTATCGCAGCCCATTCCACAGCGCCGACGAAATCCAAGAATCAGAGCGCGCCCTGCAGCACCTGCGCGAGACCATCATGGTCGAGGGTCCGGGCACCATTGCCTGCATCATCCTCGAGAGCGTGGTGGGCACCAACGGCATTCTCGTTCCGCCTCCTGGCTACCTGCAGGGTGTGCGCGACATCTGCGACGAGCACGGCATTGTGTACATCGCCGACGAAGTGATGGCTGGCTTTGGCCGCTGCGGCGAATGGTTCGCTGTGAACCACTGGGATGTCACCCCCGACCTGATCACCTTCGCCAAGGGCAGCAACAGCGGTTACATCCCACTCGGTGGCGTCATCATCAGCCAACGCATCGCCGACACGTTCCGCGATCGCCAGTACCCCGGCGGGCTCACCTACAGCGGCCATGTGTTGGCGTGCGCTTCGGCCGTCGCCAGCATCAACATCTTCAAAGAAGAAGGCCTCATCGACTACGCCCGCACACTGGGCTCTGATGTCATCGGGCCAGAGCTTGCCAAGCTCGCCGCCAAGCACCCATCAATCGGACAAGTGCGCGGCCTCGGTGCCTTCTGGGCACTCGATTTGGTGACCAACCGCGAGACACGTGCCCCGTTGGTTCCGTTCAACGCTGTCGGCGCCGCCGCCCAACCAATGGTTGATCTTGCAGCAGCATGCAAGCAGCGTGGCCTATGGCCATTCACGCACTTCAACCGCTTGTACGTGGTGCCGCCAATCAACACACCGGCCGACGAAGCCCGTGCCGGCATCGCCATCATCGACGAAGTTCTCGAACTGGCTGATCAGCACTACACCGGCTGACGAGTGGTCAACCACACTCCTGCAAGCGCCACCACAAAACCGATCAGCGCAAGCAGGCCAAGGCGTTCGCCAAACAAGATCGCGCCTTCGATGGTGCTGAGCGCTGGCGTGAGAAAGAACAGGCTGCTCACTCGCGCCGCTGCATGACGCTGCAACAGCACCATCATGATCAGCACTGCTGCGATGGATAGCACCAGCAACGCCCACGCCAGCGAGAACCACAGGCGCGGTGTCGAGTGAAACTTCCAGTGCTCGTTGCCGATAGCCCCGACTGAAACGATGACAGCAGCGGCCGAGTACTGCACTGCTGTGCCGCGCAGTAACGGCATCCGCGCGCCGTGAGACCGCTGCACCAACGTTCCGCCAGCCATGCCAACAACGGCCACGGTCATTGCGCACAAGGTAAAGGTGGTGATGCCGCCCGAATGGGCGCGCAAGCGATCGACGACCACGGCAAGCACGCCGACCATGCCCAGCGACACGCCAAGCCATTGGCGAGGCCAGAGCCGTTCGTTGAGCAGCCAACGCGCTGCCAACGATGTGATGACTGGATGCAACCCAGCGATGAGCGCGCCGAGTCCGGAAGGGAGCCCATGAGCGATGGCTACAAACACTCCGCCGAGATACATCGCGTGCATGCCGAGGCCGGTGACTGAAGCCCACGTGATCTGGCGCCGATTGATGGCTGGGGCGTGCGTGGCCGCGGCAACGATCCAGAGCAATACAGCAGCTGCGGCGAGGCGCACTGTCAGGAAGGTAAGCGGGCCTGCGTCTTCGGTGCCGTAGCGCGCAACGATGAAACCGGTGCTCCAAAACGCCACAAAGAGCCACGGCGCGGCACGCTCAAGAGTGGCCGCCCTGGCGATGGGTGGCTCGCCGCTCACGATGGTCACTCGGGCGCAGACGCCGCGTCGTCACCTAGGGAGTTGTCGTCGGCGGACTCAGAAGAGTCGTCGTGCGAATCGGATTCGATGTCGTCTTCAACTTCGACTTCCGGGGCCCAAGCTGGCCGCTCGCCAGTTTCGAACTCTTGTAGTTCGGCGAGCGCAACGCGATACGCGGCCTCGGCTTCGACACGACGTTGGCGGGCGCGGTCTTGTCCGCGCAGTTGCTTAATGAGATCGGCGGCACGCTGCTTGTTGGCCTTGAGCGTTTCGTGGTGCTGCATCTGCTCGGTTTCGAGCCGCACTCGTTCGCGCTCGGCTTGGTCGGCTGCCTCGTGAGCCCTGAGCGCCTCAGCGAATCGCTTTGCGTCGCGGGTAGCAGCATCGTCGACTGGCGCAGCCACCACCGCTGCCGCAGGCGCGGTATCGGACTTGACCGCAGCAGGCGTTGGTATGACGGCCGCTGTTCCGAACTGCTTACGCTTTTCGTTTGCCCTGTTGCGTTTTGGCATTGCCCACTCACCCTTTGTTGTTAATGGCGCTGTTGCGCTGCCGGCAGCGCTGCGTCGAGGAACCGCTGAAGGTCCGCCGCAACAGCACCGACAATATCGAAGACCTCGAATGGGTCGGCTGATCGACGGTTGAGTTCATGGTCAACATGATTGAGCCATACCCCAAACTGGTCGACATCGGACGTGCCAATGACCACGACGCGGTAGCCGTTCGAGCGGTAGTCAACCAGGTCGTCGACCACGTATTCGACGATGCTGGAAATCGTGTCAATGACGAAGTCGGATGGCGGAAGCACCACGACGCCGAAGTCAGCCGCATCAAGCATGCCGAGCACGTCGAACGAGGGGTCGGGCTCATTGGCAACTGAATCGGCCAGCAAGGCGACACGGTAGGCGCGCGGGTCAGGGTGCAGCATTGGTTTCCACCGGGGGCAACGTGGCAGCGTCGACTGCGCGGCCTCCGCCACTGAGGAACTCGTCGAGTTCATCGAGGCACCGAGGGAGATCGCGAGCCTCGTCCCAATCGGTGGTATCGAGCAACATTCCGCTTGCACGTGGCCACGGGATCTGGCGAGCTTCAAGACCAATCTTGAGTTCTTCCATCCACACGCCCATGCCCTCGACGACCTCGTAGTCGCCATCGACGAAATGAGGCCGACCACCCCAGTCCTTGGCCTTGCCGGTGTAGCGAACACCACTCGACGGGCTGCCATCGAGACCGATGACCACAATTTCGAATCCGCGACGGTAGAACTCGGCAATCGGGCTGGCCATGTTGTTTGCAAGTACCTGACAGTGCCGCCGATAGTTGGCCTTGTCATACAACTCACGCCCCTGCCACCATCGGTTCACTCCGGCGAAAGCCATCTCGGGGCACGGCAGTTGTTGGATTCGGTAGCTGTGCTTGCGCAGGCGCTCAACAACGCCCGGAACGACGCCTGGCGAACGAGCAAATTCTTGAACCTTGGCGTTCTGGTTCACCAAGCAATGCGCCACGAACGCCACGCGCCGCGTCGTCGCAACGCTGACGGGTGTTGCTGGCTCGGTCATTACGGCGCTGGACGAAAGTGGTTAATTCGGAACACGTTGCCGTCGGGGTCAGCCATCACCGACTGAAAGGCGCCGTAGTAGGTCTCGTACGGGTCATGAAGGAGTCGCGCCCCATTGGCAATCGCTCGATTCGTGGCCTCGGTGACTGCCTCATCGCTTTCGCATTCAAACGTGAGGTACTGCGTAGTGCCCTTGGCATTCGCCCATTCCTGAATGTTCAGCATCTCGTAGACAACTGGCGCCGAAAAACCAATGGTCACGCCAGACGCATCGGCCCCACGGAAGATGTCGCTGTGCAACTCGACAACTTCGGGCAAGTGAAAGGTGTTCGAATAGAACTCGAACAAACCAACGAAGTCAGCGCTGATGAAGCTGGCGAGCGAGATGCCGACGCTCACTGCTCGACGCCTTGCCCAAAGGTCGACTGCTTCACGAACTTTGAGAACAGATGCTCGCCCGACGACATTGGCGCATGTTTTGGTTGCTCGCCAGCCGTAAGACAGGTGGGTAAGCATGAGATCATCGCGTCGTAGTTGGGCTGATGAAAGAACACCAACGAGATACGGCGAGAATCGTTGGCCAAGTCGCGTGGCGGGTTGATGACGCGGTGCAAGGTGGACACCCAACGGTCGTTGGTCCACTCGGCCATCAAGTCGCCGATGTTCACCACCAGCGCTCCTTGAATGGCAGGCACATCGAACCATTCGCCACTCTTGGTCATCACTTGCAGACTTCCGGGGCGCTGCTCTTGGCGAAGCAGCGTGAGACTGCCGTAGTCAGAATGCGCGCCGGCGCGCAACTGACCGGGCAACGGCGGCTCGACCTGATCGGGGTAGTTGATCGCCCGGAACATGCTGATGTGCTCATTGATCTTGTCCTCGAAGAAATCGATATCAAGGTCGAGCGCCACGGCGAAAATTCGCATGACCTGACGGGAGACCTCGCTCATCTCAGCGAAGTAACGCTCCCAGAGCCCACGCATCTCGGGGAGAGCGTCGGGCCAGACGTTGGGAGCGAAGTGGGGTCCAGCTTCGGCACACGTGTGGTACTCGTCGGCGGGCACCGCGAATGGACCCATGTCCATCTTTTCTTTCAGGTCACCGGGGGCGACCTCATCGAGTGAATACGAGAGCCCCTCCATGCCAACCGCGGTCCAGCCGCGCACCTGATCGGGCGCAGGCTGGGCGGCAACGGCCTTTTCCGACTCGGTCAGATCGAAGAAGCGGCGGCTGATGTCGTACACCTGCTGAATGAACTCTTCAGATACGCCGTAGCCGGTGATCTGAAAGAACCCAATTTGCTCGCACGCATGAGCGATCTCCCTCGCCACCTTGTCGATACCTTCGGGCGTACCTGCGAGAAACGGCGCTATATCGATAACTGGGACAGTGTCCATGACTTCCTCATCTCGTTGAGCCCGCCAGCGGCCACTGTTGGGCTGACTCTTCTCTTCACAATGTGTGATTACGAGGTGGCCTGCCCGCATCGCGGGCAGGCCACACCGCCTTAGATGTTCTGAACCTTGTCCTTGTAATCCATGAACATGTATGGATTCGCTTCGACGATCTTGTCGATCGTGTCGGACGTAGCGATGACCTGCTCGACCACGGTACGGAACTGTGGCTTCTCACCACGAAGTGTGGCGAGAACTGCGTTTGCGGCGATCAAGCCGGTCTGCGCCGATGAGTAGTAGCGAGTGGCCTTGAGGTACGGAGTCTTCATCCAGCCGACCATCTCCTCGTCGGCGTCAGACGAGACGTGCAACACCTTGTCCTTGCCCTGGTCCTTGAGCCACTGAGCAATACCGTTCGACATCGATGCCGAGTAGGCAACGACGATGCCGAGGTCGGGATGAGCCTGAAATGCCTGCTCGACCACGCCGACCGCCTTGGTGCGATCGAAGAAGCCCTGCTCGCGAACGACGATCTCAAAGCCGGAGCCCTCGAGTGCCTTGT
The DNA here is from genome assembly GCA_037139095.1 of Actinomycetota bacterium. Classification (GTDB taxonomy): domain Bacteria; phylum Actinomycetota; class Acidimicrobiia; order Acidimicrobiales; family Ilumatobacteraceae; genus WLMZ01. Next base: position 44,178 of record JBAXHD010000005.1, on the reverse strand, counting down.
CGAGTCCTTCGTCGATGCGCTCAGAGAAGCCCTGGCCCACGACGCCCTGAACAACACAGACCTTGCCTGGGGTCGCGTTTGCCTTGAGGTACTCGCCGATCAGGCGGCCACCCTCGACCGAATCAATCTCGGCAACGCCAACGAAAAACTTGTCGGCATCGCTTGGACCGGGCCAGATGCAGTTGCCAGCGGGAACGCCCTTGGCGACGGCCTTCTCTGCAGCAGCGCCGGCAGATTCGGCTGTGTTCGGCTGGATGACAAGACCCACAACGCCTTTGGCAAGGAATGCCTCAGCAGCTGACAGTTCTTGTGCAGCGTCGTAGTTCACCTGAACTACTTCGAGGGTGTACTTGGTGCCCTCAAGCGCCTTGTAGACGCCCGTGGTGACACCCTTGGTGTAGTCGTTCAGACCATTCAGCGTGAGACCGATGAGGCCTTCTTGTGGGCCGGCCGTGCCAGCGGTTGTTGCCGCAGTGCTGCCTTCGGTTGAGCCACCAGTGGTACCCGCGGTTGTTCCCACAGGCGTCTTCGCATCGCTGCCACAGGCGGCCAAGAGGCCACCACCGAGCGCGATACCTGCTGCACCGAGCAGGAACCGACGCCGACCGATATTGGTAAATTCTTCATTCATTGGTTGTTCTCCCCTTGTAGTGGATCTGTTATCGCCGGACCCGGTGACGCCGATGTTGTCGACACCGCACCCAACCCTGTTGGCCGTGAACTACCACGGCGACGGCGAAGATCGCCGACCGCTGTGACCACCACGGCAAAAATGAGGACGCCGCCAAAGACGGCGTCGTTCCAGAATGTTTGCACATTGTTAAACGTGAGAGCCGACTGCACGACGGCCAACAAAACGACACCCACAAAAGTGCCAAGCGGCGATCCACGGCCTCCGGCGAGCGTTGCGCCACCGAGCACTACTGCAGCGATTGCCTGCAGGGCGAGTTGCGAACCCACACGAGGATCGCCAGTAGAGATACGCGCCATCGCAACAAGCCCAGCGAATCCCGCAAGTGTGCTTGAGATAACAAAACACAGCACTTTGGTGCGCGCCGTGGGAATGCCCGTGAGGTACGAGGCCTCCTCGTTAGAACCAGTTGCGTACACATGCCGGCCAAAGCGGGTGTAGCGCATCACGACGGCCGCCACAACGACAACGATCAGGAAGAACCAAATGGGCGTCTGCAACCCGAAGACCTTCATGCGACCAAGCCAATCGAAACGCTCGCGGGCAGGCACCGGCGAACTCTTCGACACGCGCAGCGCCACCGAAGCGAACAGACTTGTTCCGCCCAGCGTGAGAATGAACGGCGGGATTCGCAAACCGGCCACCAGCAGGCCCCACGCCAGGCCAATAAGCGCGCAAATGGCAACAACAAGTACCACGGCCCACAGCTCGGAGCCGCCATCTTTGATTCGCGTAGCGCCAATAACGCCAGCGAGAGCAGCCAACGTGGCCACCGAGAGGTCGAGTTGACCGGCGGCGATCAGGAAGGTCTGGCCCACGGCAATAATGCCGAGCACGGACACCTGCAGCAGAATGTTCTTGATGTTGTCGCTGCCGAGGAACTTGTCGTTCTTGTTGTTGGTGAACAACGAAATGGCAAGGATCGCTACCAGCAGTGGCAACACAAAACGAACCGCATCGGAGCGCAGCATCCGCTGGCGGAGCGGTGCCCGATGAGCAAGAACAACTGACGATTGACTCATTGGGCCATCTCCATCTCCAACAGCTGATGCTCAGTAGCGAGCTCGCCCCGCACCTCGCCGACCACGCGGCCGGACCGCATCACCAACACTCGATCCGCCACTTGCCCCACTTCTTGGAAGTCGGTGGAACATATAAGCACAGCAACACCAGCGTCGGCGAGACGACGCAATTCGGCGTAAATATCGAACTTCGAGGCGATGTCGATACCCGCGGTGGGCTCGTCGAACACCATCACACGACTGTCGACTCCCATCCAGCGACCGATCATCACCTTTTGCTGATTGCCCCCAGAGAGAGAGCCGACGATGACATCGGTGTTCGCTGTGCGCACGTTCGCGAGCGGCACCAACGACGCCGCCGCAGTACGCGCTTGCTTTGGACCGAAGACCAACGACCGACCACTGGCCTGACGGCCGAGCACGATGTTGTCGGCAACGCTCTTGTCGAGCAAGAGCCCCTGCCGTTTGCGGTCGGCGGGAAGAAACGCGACACCGAGCGAGAGGGCGTGACGTCGACTGCGCACCTTGCGCATCACGCCGCTTGAGTCGGCTACGTGCACGGCTCCCAACGCTGGGATAGCTCCGCCCGCTGCGAGCTGTGCGAGTTCTGAGACGCCCGCCCCTACGCCGCCAGTGACGGCAACAATCTCACCAGCCGCCACGCTGACGCTGACATTGTCGAGCCGACCACTGCTGACGCCACGGAGCTCAATTAGCGGCGCTGCAGCAACCTCGGCATCATGGCGAGCAACGCGTTCGGCATCGACCGAGCGTCCGAACATCGCCTGCACCACCGAGTCGGTGGTGAACTCCGACGCCGGGCCCTGAGCAACGACGGCACCATCGCGCATCACGGTGACATCGTCAGCAACGGCAAATACCTCGTCAAGATGATGACTAATAAACAAGATCGCAACGCCAGCCGAACGCAAACGGTTGATCACTGAAAAGAGCGGATCGAGTTCGTGACGGCTCAGCGACGCTGTGGGTTCATCCATCACGATCAGGCGAGCATCGAAGCTAACGGCCCGTGCGATCTCCATCATCTGTAGCTGGGCCACCGACAAGGATCGAACCGGTGCGTTGATATCGATATCGATGTCGAGCTCATCGAGCCGAGCTTGGGCCGCCTGCCGAGCGCGACGCCAGTCGACTCTGCCGAATCGCGTTGGAAGTCGATCGAGTAGCACATTCTCGGTGACCGACAAGTCGGGTGCTACCTGCCGCTCCTGAAAGATGGCGCGAACTCCGCGTGCTTGCACCTGGCGCCGATTCGGACGATCGACTACTTCGCCACCGATGCGGATCACGCCCCCATCGGCATGCTGTGCCCCGGTAGCGATCTTGATCAGCGTTGACTTACCTGCGCCGTTTTCGCCACAGATCGCATGCACCGTGCCCGCTCGAAGTGTGAGCGAGACGCCACGCAGCGCATGCACGCCGGGGAAGGACTTAGTAATGCCCTCAAGTTCGAGTGCGGCGACTGGCGTTGAACTCACGATTTAGCTTTCACATTTTCGGCGATTGCTGGGATCACGGACTCACCGTACGCACGCAATGTTTCGTCTTTCGCATCATGTTGTAAATAGACCGCGAACTGATCGACGCCAAGAGCCTCGAGTTCGCGAAGTCGACGCACGTGTTCTTCGACTGGGCCGATGATGCAAAAGCGATCGATCACTTCGTCGGGCACAAAGGTGGTGTGGCTATTGCCGGTTTGTCCGTGTTCGTTGTAGTCGTAGCCCTGACGATCTTTGATGTAGTCGGTGAGTGCTACTGGAAGATCAGAACCTTGGCCGTAGCGGCCCACGAGGTCGGCAACGTGGTTGCCCACCATGCCGCCAAACCAACGAAGTTGATCACGGGCGTAGGCAAGGTGCTCGGGGGTGCCGTCGGTGACATATGCCGGCGCCGCCACGCACATGGTGACATCGCTGGCCGGACGACCGAGCGCCAACGCAGCGTCGCGCACCGCGGCCATGGTCCACTCTGCGATCGACGGATCGGCCAACTGCAAGATGAAGCCATCGCCGATCTCGCCGGTAAGCGCCAACGCCTTGGGTCCGTAGGCGGCAACCCACATTTCGCAGCGACTCTTTGACGCCCACGGGAATCGGATCTCAGATCCGTTATACGGCGCGCTGCGACCATTGGCGAGTTCGCGAATGACATGAATGCTGTCGCGCAGAGTCTTCAGCGTTGAAGGCGCGCCGTTGGTGAGACGCACTGCGCTATCGCCACGGCCGATGCCGCACACCGTGCGGTTGCCGTACATCTCGTTGAGTGTTGCATAGGTACTGGCGGTAACGGTCCAGTCTCGGGTGGCTGGGTTCGTGACCATTGGCCCGACGATGACATTGCGGGTCTCGGCCAGGATCTGGCTAAAGATCACGTATGGCTCTTGCCACAAGATGTGACTATCGAAGGTCCACACATGACTGAACCCGTATGTCTCGGCCTTCTTGGCGAGATCGATCACCCGCGCCGATGGCGGAGTGGTTTGCAGTACGACGCCGAAGTCCATGGATTAACGGTTGGTCGGGAAGCCGAGGTCGACGGTTGATGTGGCCGGGTCGGGCCAGCGCGACGTGATCACCTTCGAGCGGGTGAAGAAGTTGATGCCGTCGGGACCATACATGTGCTGGTCGCCAAACAGGCTGGCCTTCCAGCCGCCGAAGCTGTAGTAGCTCACGGGCACTGGGATGGGCACGTTGATGCCGACCATGCCCACCTGCACGTCGAATTGGAACTGCCGCGCCACGCCGCCATCGCGAGTGAAGATTGCCGTGCCGTTGCCGTACTGGTTGTCGTTGATGAGGGCCAGACCCTCGGCATAGGTCTTGACACGCGTGACCATCAGCACTGGGCCGAAGATCTCGTCGTCGTAGCACTTCATACCCGGACGAGCGTTGTCGATGAGGCTCGGCTTCAAGAAGAAGCCACTACCCGGAGCGCCTTCGCGTCCGTCGACAACCAGAGTGGCGCCCTCGGCTGCTGCACCGGCGATGTAGCCAGCGACCTTGTCGCGATGCTCGCCCGTGATGAGTGGGCCCATCTCGTTGCCCGTCTCAGCGGCAGGTCCGACCTGAATGTTCGGGATGCGCGCCTTCACCTTTTCGATGAGGGCATCGGCCACAGAGTCGATGGCGAGCACAACGCTGATCGCCATGCACCGCTCGCCGGCCGAGCCGTATGCAGCGCTGACCGCAGCGTCGGCGGCCATGTCGAGATCGGCATCGGGCAACACGAGCATGTGGTTCTTGGCGCCGCCAAGCGCCTGCACGCGCTTGCCGTTTGCAGTACCTGTCTCGTAGATGTATTTCGCGATTGGGGTTGAACCCACGAAGCTGACCGCAGCGATGTCGGGGTGATGCAAGATTGCATCGACTGCAACCTTGTCGCCGTTGATCACGTTGAAACAGCCATCGGGAAGGCCAGCCTGCTTGAGCAGTTCGGCGATGAACATGCTTGCCGAAGGATCCTTCTCGCTTGGCTTCAGCACAAAGGTGTTGCCGCACGCCAAGGCATTGGCGAACATCCACATGGGCACCATTGCTGGGAAGTTGAAGGGCGTGATACCGGCCACAACACCGAGTGGCTGTTTGATGCTGTACACATCGACGCCGCTGCTGGCCTGCTCGCTGTAGCCGCCCTTGAGCAAGTTGGGAACGCCACACGCGTACTCGATGTTCTCAAGTCCACGGGCTACTTCGCCGAGTGCGTCGCCGAGCACCTTGCCGTGTTCGGCCGAGAGCAACGAAGCGATCTCTTTGCGATTCGCATCGACCAGTTCGCGCATGTGGAACATGACCTCGGCTCGGCGCGACAAGTTGGTTGAGCGCCACGATGCGAAGGCTGTCTTGGCGACCGCAATTGCATGCGCCGTTTCTTCTACCGAGGCGAAGTCGACGCTTGCCTGCTGCTCACCGGTGGCGGGCTGCCACACAATGCCTGAGCGGCCAGAGGTACCTTCGACGACTTTGCCATCGATCCAATGTGAGATCTTCTTCATAACGTGACTTCTTCCACTATTCGAGGGGATTCGGGGTTGCTTGAAACCTAGGGGCTGCTGCGCTCGGGCGCAGGTCAGACCAAGTACTGCGACAGGCCGCGGCGCACGAACTGGCCGTGACCTTTGCGACCCAGATAGGCGTTGTTCTGAATGATGATGGATCCACGCGAGAGCACCGTGTCGACACTGCCGTCGATGACATAGCCCTCCCACGACGAGTGATCGATGTTCATGTGGTGCTTGTCGTTGATGCCGATCTTGGTCTGGGTCTTTGGATCCCACACCACGATGTCGGCATCGGCACCCGGGGCAATGATGCCCTTCTTTGGATACATGCCGAACATACGCGCCGGCGTGGTGCAACACGTTTCGACCCAGCGCTCGAGCGACAGCTCACCGTTGACCACACCCTGATACAGCAGTTCCATTCGGTGCTCGACGCCACCCATGCCGTTAGGAATCTTTGAGAAGTTGCCGAGGCCGAGTTCTTTTTGATCCTTCATGCAGAACGGACAATGGTCGGTGCTCACGATGGCCAAATCGTTGGTGCGCAAGCCCTTCCAGAGGTCGCCATGGTGATTGTGCGTGTCGTGCGCCGAGCGCACTGGCGGCGAGCACACCCACTTTGCGCCTTCGAAACCGGGCTTGGCCAAGGTCTCCTCGAGCGTCATGTACAGATACTGCGGGCACGTTTCGGCGAACACGTTGCGACCGGCATCGCGAGCCGCAGCAATTTCGAGCAACGCATCGGATGCCGATACGTGAACGATGTACAGCGGAGCGTTGCCCGCAACCTTGCTGAGCACGATGGCGCGATGCGTGGCCTCACCCTCGAGCAGCGATGGCCGCGTGTAGCTGTGGTACTTGGGATCGGTCTCACCGCGAGCCAACGCCTGCCCCACGAGCACATCGATGGCAATGCCATTCTCGGCATGCATCATGATGGTGGCGCCGATGTCGCCGGCTGTCTGCATGGCACGCAGGATCTGACCATCGTCGCTGTAGAACACGCCTGGGTAGGCCATGAACAATTTGAAGCTGGTGACGCCCTCGTTCTCGGTGAGGTAGCGCATTGCTTTCAATGCTTCGTCATCGATGCCGCCCACAATCTGATGGAACGCATAGTCGACGGCGCACTGACCCGCGGCCTTCTCGTGCCATGCACCAAGGCTGTCGATGACGTTCTCGCCGTAACGCTGCACAGCGAAGTCGACAATGGTGGTGACGCCACCCCACGCCGCAGCGCGCGAGCCGGTCTCGAACGTGTCGCTGGCATTGGTGCCACCGAACGGCAACTCCATGTGCGTGTGCACATCGATGCCACCAGGAATCACGTACTTGCCAGTGGCGTCGATGACTGTCTCGGCGGTGATGCCCTGCGCCTGCACCTGCCCCGGTGCATACATCGCGACGATGGTTTCGCCGTCGATCAAAACGTCGATGAGTTGGCGACCGGTTGGGCTGATAACGGTGCCGTTGGTGATGAGTGTGCGTGCCATGGTGTGCTCCAGTGTGATCAGCGTGCGGTGAGTTCTGAATACGCGTCGGGACGACGGTCGCGGTAAAACGCCCAGCGGTCACGGATCTCGGACAGCTTGGTCATGTTGAGATCGCGAACGATGAGTTCGGGCTTGTACGCATCGGCCACATCGCCCACGAACTTGCCTTCGGGATCAACGAAGTAGCTCTGGCCGTAGAAGTCGTTCTCGCCAAGCTCTTCAATGCCAACCCGGTTGATCGCTCCTACGTAGAAGATGTTGGCCACTGCAGCAGCGGGCTGCTCGAGGCGCCAGAGGTACTCACTGAGACCGCGATGCGTTGCCGATGGGTTGAACACGATCTGCGCACCGTTGAGGCCCAACGCACGCCAGCCCTCGGGGAAGTGGCGGTCGTAACAGATGTAGACACCCACCTTGCCAACCGCAGTGTTGAACACGGGATAGCCGCCGGTGCCAGGGGTGAAATAGAACTTCTCCCAGAACCCCTTGGTCTGAGGTATGTGCTGCTTGCGATATTTGCCGAGATAGGTGCCATCGGCATCGATAACCGCTGCGGTGTTGAAGTACAGACCGGGCTGCACGATTTCGTACATCGGCAGCACCATCACCATGCCCAACTCTTTAGCCAGCGCTTGGAAGCGCTTGGTGGTGGGGCCGTCGGGGATGTACTCGGTGTAGCCGTAGTACTCGATCTCTTGTACCTGACAAAAGTAGGGGCCGTAGAACAGCTCCTGAAAGCAGATCACCTTTGCGCCTTGGGCGGCAGCCTCACGCGCGGCGATCTCATGCTTGTCGATCATCGCCTCTTTTGATCCAGCCCAATCGGTCTGAACTAAGGCTGCTCTGACGATCTCTGCCACATTTCCCCCTTGGGAAGACCCGTCGCCAGCCGACAGGTGCGCTGTGATCGTAGATCGCGACGGCCTGCAGCGCCAACGATGCTCGGCCTTTGCGATGGTTGGGGCTAGTAGCCGCCACCGAGCTTGCGATGGTCCCAGCTGATCACTCGCTCAACGTCGAAGATCACACCAAGACGCTTGTGCGCTTGCGCCTCAAGAAACGGCAACGCAGCGTCGCTCAGAATGTCGGCGCCGTTGTATTTCACGCCTACTGCTTTGCCGATGGCCAAAATTTGGTCGAAGTCTTCGATGATGCGACCAGTGCCCACCAGCTCGACACCGCGCAATTCGTTGTAGGTCTCGCCACTCTCGATGAGGGCTGTCATCTTTGCGTCGCGACGCAGGTTGATGATCTTTTGACTCTTTCCGAAGGTCCAGAACACGATCTTGCCGTCGACAACCTCGTACCACATCGCCACCACATGCGGGTGTCCGGATGGGCCGATGGTGGCGACGTTGAGAACCTTTTGATCGGCAAGGTATGCCGTCACTTCGTCGTCGGTCATGGTGATGTTGCCGCGCTTGCTTGCCATGGCGGCGACACTAATGGCCGGCGCCTACATTGCACTCATACGGAGCAGCTCATGGGCCATCGCACATTCGGCAGCCATGCTGGTTGCGTCGGCTGGCATCAGCCCGGCCGGACCAAGCACGGCCGAACACAATGCCAACGGCACAACCTCTACGTCGTGGTGCCACGCTTGGCCGGCTGTGGCCAAACGCTCACACATCGCTTTCCACATCGGCTCGGGCAAGCGGCGAGCCCGCCCGGCCACCAACCACACCGGTACTTCTGAGCAATAGGCAACCGCAGCAATCGGATGCGAACCCAACGAGCACAACGCCGCGTCGGGCCCACCAGCAACGGCCTCGATGAGCACAAGATCGGATGCGGCCACTGCTGCCGCGATGCCAGCCGCAGGCACCGTCTCGGCCATCACATCGGCTTGCTGAAGCCGGCGCGCCAGGCGTGAACCTTCGTCGTTGGAATCGATGACCAACACGGTGGCGTCGCCGCGGCGCAGCAACGCTTCGCCAGCAAGATCGGGCCATCCAACCACGCACACCGTGGCATCGTCGGGCAACAGATGCATCAGCTGGTTCGGAGTTGGGTCGTCGTCTACGTAGTCGGCCAGCCCCCACGCCTCGCGAAACGGATCGTTGGCCGCCAGCAGGCTGGCGCACAACCACCACAACGGCCCAGCCGTGGGATGCCGTTCGACGATGCGCCGGCATGCAACCACAAGGCCAGCGGGGTCGAGATCGAGGCCCGCAATGGCCGATGCGGTCTCGCGAACGAGCATCCGCTGGTCGCCACTTGAGGCGCGGGCCACATAACGAAGCCGTTCAATCGGGTGCATCTCGCCAACCTAGCTGTGCCAGTTGCAACGTGCTGCGCTAGCGTCGCAGCCGTGGCAAGCAATCCATCGCTCGATGTCGTACTCACCTCTCTCGACGGCGAAAGCCGACCCCTCGAGGATTGGCTCACCATGTTCAACTTGGCGAGCGTGGTTCTCGACCCGTTCACCAACGAGAGCTCGTGGATTCTCAAGACCGCAGCGCGCATCCTCGCCGGGTTCCGTGGCGCCGACGCACGATGCAATTTCGTGGTCACCTGCACCGCCGACGAAGCAAAAGCGTTTCTTGGTCCGCTCACCGATCAGTTCTTGGTGTTCTGCGATCCCGACCGCTCATTCGTAAAGTCGCTCGGTCTTGGCGAACTGCCTGCGTTCGTGTTCGTCGCGATGGACGGCACCATTGCCGCATCGGCCGAGGGCTGGAACGGTGCCGAGTGGCGCACGGTCTCCGACAAGATCGCAGTGGCTACTGCGTGGGCGAAGCAGAGCATCCCCGCTGCCTCCGACCCAGTGCCGTTCAAGGGCACGCCAGCGCTGGCGTGATCAGCGCCAACAGTTGAGTCACACTCCTGAACCTGGCGACGATCTTCCCGTCGCCGAGGTCATCGCCGATGTTGCAGCGGCACTCGAAACCCATGGCTCGGCCGTACTTGTGGCCCCACCTGGCGCCGGCAAAACAACATTGGTGCCGCTGCGTTTGATCAACGAGCCGTGGCTGAACGGACAAAAGATCGTGATGCTCGAGCCTCGACGCTTAGCGACGCGGGCGGCCGGTCACCGCATGGCATTCCTCTTGGGTGAAGACATCGGCGACACCGTTGGCTATCAGACCCGCGACGAACGTCGCATCGGACGCAACACCCGTATCGAAGTAGTCACCGAAGGTGTGCTCACGCGTCGACTTCAGAACGATCCCGAATTGCCCGGCACTGGCTTAGTGATCTTCGACGAAGTACACGAGCGCAATCTGCCCACCGATGTCGGCCTCGCGTTCGCGCTCGATGCGCGGCGCACGCTGCGCCCGGACCTCAAGATTTTGGCGATGTCGGCCACAGCGCAGGCTGGCACGCTGGCAGCGCTGCTCGGCAACGACACTGGCCCGTGCCCAATCATCAGCAGCGAAGGTCGCACCCACCCAATCGAGATCCGCTGGTCGCCACCGGGTAAGGGGCAGCGGCTCGAGCAGGCAATCACCGAGACTGTGTTGCTCGCCCTACGCAACGACATCGGCGACATTCTCGTGTTCTTGCCGGGCATCGGCGAGATCACCCGCGTGTATCAGGCACTCGATCCGCTGGTTGCTGCAAACGTTGATCTCTATCCACTTGCGGGAGCGCTGTCGCTAGCCGACCAAGACCGCGCACTTGCGCCATCGCCAGCGGGTCGCCGTCGGGTAGTGCTCAGCACCGACATCGCCGAAACCTCGCTCACTGTTGCAGGCGTGCGCATCGTGGTCGACGCCGGTCAGGCCCGAGTGCCGCGTTACGACATTCGCACCGGCATGACTCGGCTCACCACAGTTGCCACCAGTCGCGCCTCGGCTGACCAACGTGCGGGCCGCGCCGGGCGCACCGAGCCGGGTGTGGCCTATCGGGCGTGGAGCAAGCTCGAACAGTCCACTCGACGCGCACATCTCGAGGCTGAGATCACCCAGGTCGACCTTGCCGGGCTTGCGCTCGAACTTGCTGCATGGGGCACATCGGCAGCCGAGCTCACCTTTCCCGATGCTCCCCCACCGCGCACCTTGGCGCAGGGCGCCGAACTGCTCGAACTACTTGGCGCATTCGATGCGAACCAGCGCATCACCGAAGTTGGCCGCTCGATGCTCAAGGTTCCAGCGCATCCTCGACTCGCACGAATGGTGGTCGACGCTGTTGGTGCCGCCGACCAATCGTTGGCCTGTGTGATCGCTGCGCTGCTCGACGACCGAGACATTCTGCGCGGACGCGCCGACGAGCTACCCAGCGATATGTCGTTGCGCATCCGCGTGGTGATGGGACGCGAACGCCACGAGCGCGCCGACCGTGGCGCCGTAGATCGCTTGATTCGCCGGGCCCGCGATATCGCACAACGGGTGGGTATCAGTTTCGATCTCGATGCCATCAACCCCGATCGCGCTGGCGCCGTGTTGGTGCTGGCGTATCCCGACCGGCTTGCTGTGCGCCGCAGCCAACCCGGTCAATTTCAGCTGCGCACCGGCGTGGGCGCGTGGGTTGCCAAAGACGATCCGTTAGCCAACGAAGCGTTCGTCGTGGCGGCCGATGTCGACGGCGATCGCAAGAACACCCGCTTGCGTCTTGCGGCAGGCATCGATGCCGACGAAGTAGCCGCAACACTCGGCGCCGCGGTAGAGACCCGACACATTCTCGTGTGGGACCGCGATCGCGGCGACATCGTCGAGCGTCTCGAACGCAGGCTCGGCAACATGAAACTCGACGAGCGCGTGCGCCGACCCGGGGCCTCTGTAGAGACCACCGCAGCGCTCATCGATCGCATTCGAGTCACCCGACTTGGTCCACTGTCGTGGAGCGATACCGCAACACAGCTTCGCCAACGTGTCGAGTTCGTTCGCCGCGCCAAACACACCGCCGATGAGAGCACCCACGTGTGGCCCGATTGGTCCGACTCGGGCCTCGTACGATCACTCGACGAATGGCTCGCCCCGTACCTCAACGGCATGACCAGCATCGCCGATGTTGCCTCACTGAATCTCGCAACGGTGTTGCGCGCCGGATTGCAGTGGCCACTCGGAACCCAACTCGACGAACTTGCGCCCACACATCTCGAGCTTGCATCGGGACGATCGCTGATGCTCGATTACAGCGGCGACAAGCCCGCTGCCTCGGTTCGAGTGCAAGACCTGTTTGGCACCAACGTGCACCCAACCGCCGCCGGCGTCGCCGTGGTGCTCCATCTGTTGTCGCCCGCCGATCGCCCCATTCAAATCACCGCCGACATTGTGGGTTTCTGGGCCGGATCATGGAGCGAGGTTCGCAAAGAAATGGCCGGCCGCTACCCCAAGCATCAATGGCCTTCCGATCCTGCCAACGCCGCGCCCAAACGAATGAAAGACCGCTAATGCGGCATCACGCATGATCGTTGGCTTCTCGATCTGGATCGTCGTTGCATGCTTTGCATTGGCGGCCATCGGCGCCTCGGTGCAGGGCGCAATGGGCTTCGGCATGGGCATGCTCATCTCGCCGTTACTCAAGATGATCGACCACGGATTTGTGCCCGGGGCCGTGTTGATCGCCGTCATTCCGTTGTCGGCGGGGGTCGCCATTCGCGAACGGCAGTACATCAACTGGCGCGGTTTCGGATGGGCAATCACCGGACGAATTCCTGGCATCTTCGCAGCCTCGGCGGCCTTGGCCTACCTCAGCGAACGCGGCCTCTCCATAGCCGTTGGCTCCGCCGTGTTGGTTGCCGTTGCGGTGTCACTCACGAGTTGGCGTATTCACCCCACGCATCCCAACCTCGCCGTTGCTGGCCTTGCCAGTGGCTTCATGGGCACTATCACCTCGGTCGGTGGTCCCCCGATGGCCATCGCCTATCAACATGCCGATCCTCGCGAACGTCAGGCCACGCTTGCCGCATTCTTCGGTGTGGGGTCGGTCATCAGTGTTTGCGTGCTGGCGTTCACCGACAAACTTGGTGGACGCCAACTCACGTTGTCGGCGTTTTTGTTGCCCGGTGTCGTGGTGGGCATCGTGGCGTCCCGGTGGCTCGTAGGCCTGATGGGATCTCGCTATTCGCGTCCGGCGATTTTGACGATGTCCACCGCAAGCGCATTGATCCTGCTCGCTCAACAGTTCTAATCGCACCTCAACGCGCTGCTGCCCCGGCCGCAGAGTTTCACCCCGGTTCAGCCCGCCGGTACGGTTAGGCCATGGCTGATTTCGAGTTCACTGAGTTGCTACCCCTAGGCGCTGACGAGACCACATATCGCCTCATTGGCACCGAGGGCGTGTCTACCTTCGAGACACCCAACGGCACCTTCTTGCAGGTGTCCCCCGAGGCCATCACCAAACTCACCGAGCAGGCAATGAAAGACATTGCCCACTTGCTACGACCCGCCCACCTCAAGCAGTTGGCAAGCATCCTCGACGATCCAGAGGCAAGCAGCAACGACCGTTTCGTAGCGCTCGATCTACTCAAGAACGCCAACATCGCAGCCGGTGGCGTGCTGCCGATGTGTCAAGACACCGGCACTGCAATCGTGAAGGCGAAGAAGGGCCAATACGTGTTCACCGGTGGCGGCGACGAACAAGCCATCGCCCGCGGCGTGTTCAACACGTACCTCACGAGCAACCTGCGGTACAGCCAGATGGCGCCGCTGAACATGTACGACGAAGTGAACACCGGCAACAACTTGCCCGCCGAGATCAAGATCAGCGCAGTCGATGGCGATGCGTACAAGTTTCTGTTCATCGCCAAGGGAGGCGGCAGCGCCAACAAGAGCTATCTGTTTCAGGAGACCAAGGCACTGCTCAATGAAAAGACGCTGCTGCCGTGGCTGTTCGAAAAGATGAAGACCCTCGGCACTGCTGCGTGCCCTCCGTATCACCTGGCCGTTGTCATCGGCGGCACGTCGGCCGAGTTCGCCGTAGAGACCGCCAAGATCGCCAGCACCAAATATCTCGACAGCTTGCCCACCAGCGGCAGCAAGACCGGACACGCATTTCGCGACATCGAGCTTGAGGCCAAGGCGCTCAAGCTGTCGCAAGAAACCGGCATCGGCGCCCAGTTCGGCGGCAAGTACTTCTGCCACGACGTGCGCATCGTTCGTCTTCCCCGCCACGGCGCCAGCTGTCCGGTAGCGATGGCCGTAAGTTGCTCGGCCGACCGGCAAGCGTTGGGCAAGATCACCAAAGACGGAATCTTCCTCGAGCAACTCGAGACCGACCCAGCGCAATATCTGCCCGAGATCACCCACGATGATCTCGACGACAACGTGGTGCACATCGATCTCAATCGCCCGATGCACGAGATCCGCGCCGAGCTCACCAAGTACCCGGTGAAGACCCGCGTGATGCTCAACGGGCCAATGGTGGTGGCTCGCGACATCGCCCACGCGAAGCTCAAAGATCTGCTCGACTCGGGCCAGCCAATGCCGCAATACATGAAGGACTACTGCGTGTATTACGCGGGTCCGGCAAAGACTCCCGCTGGCTACGCCTCGGGCTCGTTTGGCCCAACCACTGCCGGTCGAATGGACAGCTATGTCGATGAGTTTCAGGCTGCCGGCGGCAGCATGATCATGCTCGCCAAGGGCAACCGCAGCCGCCAAGTAACCGACGCATGCAAGGCCCACGGAGGCTTCTATCTCGGCTCAATCGGTGGCCCTGCTGCGCGACTCGCCCAAGATTGCATCACCAAGGTCGAAGTGCTCGAGTACGCCGAGTTGGGTATGGAAGCGATCTGGAAGATCGAGGTTCAAGACTTCCCTGCGTTCATCGTGGTCGACGACAAGGGCAACGACTTCTTCGATCTCGTGAACAAGCCCATGCCGGGCACCGTTGTTCATCTGCACTGAGCAGCCAGCTCAGGCGGTGGGCTCGCCCAGCTCGCCGGCCAATGCACCCAGACGCAATTCGCCCTGCGGAGTCTGGCCGCCAGACGACATAAACCGCTGCATTGCTTCGCGGGCTCCGGGACCACCGAGGGTTGCCTGAAACGCTGCGCCCTCGGCAATGAGGTCGGGCACGATCTCTTTGTCGGATCGCAACACCGATGCCTTGGCCGCGGCCACTGCGTGCGGAGGGAACGAGGCAATACGTGCCGCCAACGTGTTCACGTGTGGCCAGAGATCTTCGGCCGACATCGAGCGGTTGACCCAACCCCACGACTCGGCAAGATCGGCCGATACGTCGTCGCATCCGAGCACAACCTCAAGCGAACGCGAACGACCAATGAGGCGCGATAAACGCACCGTGCCCGAGCCGCCAGGGATAATGCCCAACGCCACTTCGGGTTGGTTGAACACAGCCTTACCGCTGAGCGCGAACCGCATATCGCAGCTCAGTGCAAGCTCGCTGCCACCGCCACCAACGCGTCCTTCGATGACCGCAATAGTGGCCTTGGGCATTGTGCGGAATGCCTCGCACATTGCATGAAATGGATTGAGATCGGTGGGCGAAACCTGTTGGCCGATGGGGAACTGCAAGATGAGCGAAACATCGAAATGAGCAATGAAGAAGTCGGGGTTCGCAGACGACAACACCACGACGCGCACGTTGTCGTCGGCGGCGAGGGCACCAGCCACACGCGCCATCTCGCCGAACATCGTGCCGTCGAACAGGTTGATGTCGCCGTTGTCGATGACAACGCGAGCGATGCCGCGGGCCACGGCAACGCTGAGCGTGGTGTAGCCGTCGTAGCTCACAGCAGGGTGGTGAGCACAGCCCGCGTGCGTGCTACTTCGTCGGGGTTGCCGCCGAACTCGGCTGCAGCAAAGTCGGTGACACCGATATCGGCGAGGGCACCGATGCGGTCGGCAACTTCGGCCTCGCTGCCAACAATGGCAATCTCCTCGGGACCCTTCACGCCCTCGAGATCGAGCATCGCGCGATAGCTGGGCAGGTGGCCATACATCTGGAAAATCGCTGCAGCACGGCTCACCGAACCGGCCTTGTCGTCGGTGACGCACACCGGCAACGCGGCGATGACGCGCTGATCAGGACGACCCGCCGCTTCGGCCGCGGCGCGCAGCGTTGGCACGGTGTGATCGCGCAATGTTGCTGGGCCGGTGCACCACGTGAGCGTGCCGTCGGCAAGCGCAGCAGTAACGCGCAGCATCTGCTCGCCCAGCGCAGCAACAACAACGCTAGGGCGCTTGGCGGCCGAGATCGAGAGTCCACCGGCCACGCTGTAGGCCTCGCCCTGCAACGCTGCAGGCTTGCCTTCGAGCAGTGGCATCAGCACCGTGAGGTACTCGCGCAAGTGGCGCACAGGCTTGTCGAACGACATGCCCCACATGTGCTCAACAACCATCTTGTGGCTCAGGCCAATGCCGAGACACAAACGGCCCGATGCAGCTTCGTTTACGGTGAGTGCCTGCTGAGCCATCATCATTGGGTGCCGAGGGAAAGTGGGCACAACGCTGGTGCCAAGCTCGATGTCGGCCACCTCGCGACCCACCACTGCAAGCACGGTGAGTGCATCGTGTCCGAAGATCTGTGGCACCCAGAAACTGCTGAAGCCAGCGCCCTGCGCAGCAGCGGCCTCGGCCACCACCTGATCGATAGTGCCGTCGTTTGTAGTTCCGCTGAAGATTCCAATACGCATGGTGGCACCGTATCGTGCGGCCGTCTCAGCCAACGGCCCCAGCACTGATGGTTGCGAGCGTTGCCCTATACGGCCGTCGACGGATCGCCCACGAGCGCGTCAACTTCTTGGTCGCTCAGGCCAACTTCGCGTAACACCTCGCGGCCGTGTTCGCCCAGCATTGGAGCATGCCGACGCACCCCTGCTGGAGTCGATGAAAACCGCACCGGTGGCGGAATCTGACGGTATGAACCCATGGTCGGGTGCTGCTCGATCGGCAACTCTGCGACCAGATCGTCGAGGCTGCGCACCGGACCGGCCGGTATGTCGTGGCGGCTGCAGTACTCGATCCAAAAGGCGCTGGAGCGAGTAGCGATGATCGGGTCGATCAGCGCGTACAGGTCGCCGGCATTGACCGCGCGCGCAGACGCCGAGAGCACGCGCGGATCATCAATGAGATCGAGTCGACCACCCTCGCGAAACAGATCGTTGTAGTTGCTTGCCGAGTACGGCAGCACTGCCACCCACCCGTCGGTGGTGGCATAGGGGCGACGTTCGGCGGCGAGCACGCGCGGATATCCGGCAGAACCCAACGGCGGTTCGGGTATCGCAGCACAGCCATGCTCGACCAACGTGAACGAGGTGAGCGCGTCGATCATCGGCACTTCGACGAACTGTCCTTCGCCGGTGCGCTGGCGGTGAAACATCGCGGCGAGCACGGCATACACGATGGTGAGTCCGGCCACTTTGTCGGCCACCAGAGTTGGGGTCAGCGCAGGCGTGCCGCTTTGCCGCTCGAATGCATCGGCGATGCCCGCGCTCGCCTGAATGACGTCGTCGTATGCCGGCTTGTTCGCGTCGGCTCCATCTGATGGCCAACCATGCGCCTGACACATCACAATGTCGGCGCGCACCTCGCGTATCGCTGCGTAGTCAAGCCTCAGCCGCGCCAGCGGAGCAGGACGCAAGTTGGTCACCACAACATCGCACGTTGCCGCAATGCGCAGGAACGCATTGCGGCCGGGCTCGCTCTTGAGATCGAGACACACGTTGCGTTTGTTCCGCAACAGGTTCAGCGAGATACCCGACATTCCGCGGGCTGGACCGGGACCCATGACGCGATTGGTATCGCCGCTGGATTCTTCGATGGCGATGACATCGGCGCCAAGGTCGCCCAAGATCTGTGTGGCATAGGGGCCCATCACCACCGAGGAGAAGTCGAGAACACGCACACCCGCCAGCGGGCCAACAGCGACGGGGTCAGTCATGGCCATGAGTCTTACTGACAGACCTCACGAAAACAGCTTTGTGAGATCGGCGGCTAAGCGAGGCTCACGAGCTCGAGCCAGTCGGGGCTAAAGAAATCGACCTGACCATCGGGCATGAGTAGCACCTTGGTGGGCTTGAGCTGCTCAACGAATTCGGAGTCATGGCTCACGAACACAATGGTGCCCTTCCAGGAGCTGAGCGCATCGGCCACGGCTTGACGGCTCGCTGGATCAAGGTTGTTGGTGGGCTCGTCGAGCAGCAAGAGATTGTTGCGACCCACCATCAACATCGCGAGCGCAAGCTTGGTCTTCTCGCCGCCGCTGAGCGTGCCGCTGTCTTGAAAGACCTTTTCGCCCATCAGCCCGAACATGCCGAGCATGCCGCGCAACTGCGTCTCGGTGAGCATCACGTTTGAAGGAACCTCGGAGCGGATGTTGTGCAGCAAGCTCTCGTGAATGCGCAGGTTGTCGTGCTCTTGCGCGTAGTAGCCAACGTTGACGCCGTGACCAAACTTGAAATCGCCGAGCGTGGGCTCGGTCTCGCCGGCCAGAATTCGCAGCAGGCTGGTCTTACCGGCACCGTTGAGGCCGAGCACTAACAAACGCTCGCCGCGGCCAATGTCGAACGTGACATCTTCGAACACTGGCGAACCCGCTCCGTAACCTTTCGATAAACGTGTCGCGGTAATGACCGTGGCACCCGATGGTGGTGGATCGGGGAACTTGACCTTCATCACCTTGTCGCCAGCGCCAACATGCACGCGTTGCGACTCGAGACGTGCGATCTGCTTTTCCTTGCTGTGCGCCATTGACGCTTTGGTGGCCTTGGCGCCGAAACGATCGACCACCGATTGCAGGCGAGCAATCTCTTTCGACTGCAAGATCGACTGACGAGCGAGGCGCTCTTCGTCGGCCGCACGCGCTGAGCGGTATTGGCTATACGTACCCCGGTATTCAACAAGATGCCCGGTGGCATCTTCGGCCGGACGATCGAGATGCAGCACTCGCGTGATGGCGTCATCGAGCAGGTCGAGGTCGTGGCTAATGACCAACATCGCTCCGCGATACTTGCGGAGGAAATCGAGCAGCCAGTTCTTGGCATCGATGTCGAGGTGGTTGGTGGGTTCGTCGAGCAGTAACGCATCGCTACCGGCGAACAAGATTCGCGACAACTCGACGCGACGACGCTCGCCGCCCGAGAGCACACCAAGCGGCAGATCGAGGCGGTCGGCCTTCAGCCCGAGGCCGGCCGCAATGGAGCGAGCCTCGCTGTCGGCTGCGTAACCACCCGAGCTTGCGAACTCGTCTTGCGCCTTGCTGTAACGAGCCACATTGCGATCGCTGGCTTCTTCTTCCATCGCGATGCGCAACTTCTCGATGCGGGTGAGCTGATCATCGATGCCGCGGCCCGACAGCACATGGGTGATCGCCGTGCGACCATCGAGCACGCCTGCGATGCGTGGGTCCTGTGGCAGATAACCGAAGCCACCTTTGCGGAGGATCTTGCCAGCAATGGGTTCGGTCTCGCCGCCGAGCACTTTGAAGAACGTTGTCTTGCCGGCGCCGTTGCGGCCAACGAGACCAACTTTGTCGCGAGGCATGATGGTGAACGAGGCTTGGTCGACAACAAGGCGACCGCCGATCTCCACCGAAACACCCTGCACTTGAAGCATTTGACAATGGTGGCAGCGGCGCCCGCCAACCGCAACCGACCGCGATCATTGCTGCCTAATATGCGTCACATGAATCTCGCGACCACCGCACCAGTTGCGTGTGGAGCAGGCATCGTCGGAGCCACCGCGTACCTCGCGCTCAACGATCCTGCTGCCCCCGGCGCGCACCTGCCAGCGTGCCCGTTTTTCGCGAGCACTGGGCTGTGGTGTCCCGGGTGTGGTCTCACCCGCGCCACTCACGCGTTGTTGCACGGTCACATCGCAACGGCCTTCGGATTCAACGCATTGTTTCCGCTATTCCTCGGCGCCATTGTGGTTGGATGGTTTGCGTGGTGGCGCGGCTCGCGCGGACGCCCACCGATCGCCTGGTTGGTCAAGCTACCCATGTGGCTCATCATCGCTGCTGGAGTGGCGGTCATTGCCTTTGGCGTGGTGCGCAACATGCCCGGACTCGAAGCACTCGCCCCGTAACGAGTGTTAGCCGTTTGTTGTGGGTGGCTTCGTCGACGACGATGTCGGCGGCGCAGCAGTGGGTCTGGTCGATGTAGAAGGCGGCGACGAGTCGCCCGTAACCGCGCCAGAGTCGGGAACCGAGCTGCTCGGCTTCGAGCTTGGCTTGGTGTCGGTAGATCCGTTGGTGCCAGTTGGGCTGCCCATCGAGTCGTCAGTGAAATCGGTCTTCAAACAGTGGGCACCCGCGCTCGACACGGGACCAAGAACCATCGCAATCGTCTTGGCCAACTTTGATCGACCGGCTTCGGTGAGATGCAGACCGTCGGCCCCAGTGAGCCGCGAATCTTTGGTGATTGAAGCCCAATCGACGACCGTGACATTGTCGAATGCACTTGCCTCAGCCACGATTGCTTTGTTCACGTTGGCCTGGGTCGGCCTGAACATCGTGGTGTTCAACAGAACCGTTGGCCGCGGCGCCAAACGGGTGAGCAGCATGCGCAGCTGATCTGAGTATCTGACGTTGTCGTTGAGATAGTTGTTGCCAAGCAGAACGACTGCGGCATCCCATCCGGCGCCCAAGCGCTTGTCGAGCACCTTGTTGCCAAACTCAATGAAGCGCCCTGTTTCGGCATCGACCTCTACCTGCCAACCCAGCGGCACAAGTTCGCTACACGCCTGATCACCGTAGCGAGGCGAGATCGAGGTCATCACTGAGTCGCCGATGAGGATGACCCTGTTGCCCTTCACACGAGAGCCCACTTGGCCGGTGGATGTATGAGGCAACGACACGGTGGCCACACCCGACGCCGAAGGACCAACGGCTGAGGGTGTCGACGGCAACGAGCTCGGCAACACGCCAACACCGCCGACTGTGATGGGCGCTGACCCATTTGTGTTGGAAACGGTCTGATTGCTGCAGCCACTGACCACCGCAAGACCGATGACAATTGCTAACCGGGCGCGCCGAAAGGCGTGAGTGGCGGCCGAAGTCATCCCCCTATTTGATTCAGCGCAGCGCCAACAAGCAAGTCGCTCGATGACGCCGCGCTGATCAGATGCTCCGAAACGCTGCTAGTTCTTGGCTTTGAGCTCGGCGAGGATGCCTTGAAGGAGGTCGTTGTCGGATGGCCCGTCTTGTGCCAGTTCGCGCTTGGTGATCTTCTTGTAGGCCTTCACCAACATGAACACCACGATGGCGGTGAGCAAAAACGTGAACAACTGGTTCACGAAATTGCCCCACATCAGCGTCTTGTAGGCCTTGCCGGCAAGACCCGAACAATCTTGTTTTCCAGACGGCTTTCCGGTGGCCGGGTCGAGAATGGGAGTGCACTTGACGAACAGGCCGATAGCGCCAGTGAAAACATCTTTCACGAACGAGTCGATGACGGCCTTGATGGCAAGACCCATGATGAAGGCCACTGCCACCGACATCAGATCGCCCGTAGCGATGAACTCCTTGAACTCCTGAACGAGTCCCTTTTTCTCACTCATGATCTTCATCCTTAGCTGGGTGTGACGAGTACAACGGTGTCATTAAAGCACGCACCAGAACCCAGATCATTGATGCCGCGCGGGATCAACACATTGGCCGTTCGGTTGTTGTCGAAGTGTCGCAACCACAGGCCCTTGGGAATCGAGGCAACTCCGGGGCGCATCGTCGCGTCAACATGAGCATCGAGCCAGATGGTGCCGAGCTCATTTGATACGCGCACACGCTGACCGTGAGTCACGCCACGCGCCGCTGCATCAAGCGGACTGATTGAGATCACGACGTCGGGCGGCTCGAACTCGGCGAACATTGAGTTGATAGTGCGGTTGGTCGCCGGCGTGAGCAGCGTGAGGCCGCCACTCGGTGATGTGAGCGGCGCAAAGGCTGGCATCGGCATCTCGCTTGAGACATCAACCAAACGCGCTCTGCGCGACCCGTCGGCAAACTCGGGATACGTGTGAACGAACTGCACCGTGGCGCCGGGCTCACGAAGCGACGGCGACGGCTCAATGCTGTCGTCGGTGCGAATCAGCGCTGTGAGCCGCAGTGGATCAGGGTTGAAGTCTTCGACCGGAAAGCCCAACTCGGCCGCCAAGCCCGCAGCCACTTCGTCGTTCGAACGACTCTCGCCGACGCGGCCGATGACGGGGGCAAAGTTCTGTGTTGAGTACGACCCATACGAATTCGCGATGTCGTGCACCTCGAAATGAGTTGTGGCAGGAAGGATCACATCGGCGTACACGGCCGTGTCGGTCATCACTTGCTCGTGAACCACGGTGAATAGGTCATCGTTCGAGAGGCCACGCAACATTGCTGCTTGATCCATTGCTGTAACAGCGGGGTTGGCGCCCTGCACGAACAACAGTCGGGTGCGCGGCCAATCGGGCAGTTCGCCGTTGAGCGCTAGGCCGACATCGTTCATGCTCATCTCGGATCGCTCAACAGTTGGCTGCCCGTGCGGCCGCATCGCGTTGAGCGATAGCGGCGCCCCCGCTGAGGTCGACGCAATGACGCCGCTTCCTTGCTCCCCGAAATGTCCAGCGACGAGCCAAAGGTTGAGCGCCGCAACACATCCGGCACCCCCATTGCGATTTCGTTCGAGGCCATAGCCCAACCGCATCATCGCCGGTCCCGTTGAGGCGATCAGTGTTGCGAACATCTCGATGTCGGCTTGGTCGATGCCGCATTCGGCGCTGGCTCGTTCGAGAGTCCACTCATCGGCCGCAGCTATGAACTCTGGCGCTCCGACTGTGTTGGCCTCCAAAAAGTCGGTAACGATGAGCCCGCGTTGGTTCAGCAATCGAGTAGTTGCAAATGCAAGTACAACGTCGGTGCCGGGCCGGATGGCGAGATGCAGATCGGCGCGAGCGGCAACCGCGGTTCTGCGCGGATCGATCACGATCAGCTTGGCACCGCGTTTGGTAGCCGCCGTAAGCAACGGCAACAGGTGGGTATTTGAGGCCATCGGATTCGCCCCCCACACCACGATGAGCTCGGAGTACTCAAGGTCGAACGGATCGGCACCGAGCATCGACCCAAATACCTGATCCCACGCAGCGCCCACGGTTGATGCGCAGATTGTGTGCTGCACCTCGGGGCACCCAAGACGTTCGAACAACGCAGGAGCCAGAGCCGAGCCGGACAACACCCCACCCGACGACGTATACAAATACGGAATGACACTGTTCGTTCCGGACTCAGCGATTGTGCTCGTGAGCTTCGCGGCAATCAGGCTGTTCACCTCAGACCAGGTTGCCGCCGAGAATTGACCGGAGCCCTTTGGACCACTGCGGACAAGCGGAGTGAGTACTCGCTCGGGCGCATATACCCGCTTTGCGTGGTGCTTCACTTTTTGACAGATGAAGCCCTGTGTGAACGGGTTTGCCGACTCGCTGGTATCGGCGTCGATAGACACAATGCGACCATCGTCGACCGTTACCGCCAGCGAGCACGTATCGGGGCAGTCGAGCGGGCAGGCCGTGGTGAGCACTTGACGCATGAATGCAGTCTGACCTGCCGACACACTCACCGCCAACGATTACTCCACTACGGTGTTGCCCGAAATGATCATCGAACGCTACGACCTCGTCATTATCGGCATGGGCGCCGGGGGCATGGAAGCCGCCGAGTTCGCAGTCAGCCTCGACCTCAGCGTTGCGGTGGTCGAGCGCGACCGTATCGGAGGCGACAGTCTCTGGACCGGAAGCGTCCCGTCGAAGGCGTTGCTGGCGTCGGCCAAGGCGGCACACACCATGCGCACCGCCGACCTGCTTGGAATCACACCGGTAGAGCCCGTCATCGATTTGGCGATGGTGTGGCGACGCATACGCGCCGTGCAGGCCGAGATTGCGCACACCGACAACGATGCCGATCGATATCGCGATATGGGCATCACCATTGTCGAGGGCGACGCAACCATCACCGGCCCGAATCACGTCACCGTGATGAACGACACCGCCGAGCCAATCATCCTTGAGGGGCGCTTCATCATGGCGTGCACGGGTAGCGGCCCGCGGGTGCCCGACATCGAAGGGCTTCTCGACGCCGGATTTCTCACCAGCGAGACCCTGTTTGAGCTCGATTCACCGCCATCGAGCATCATCATCCTTGGCGGTGGACCAATGGGCGTCGAGATGGCCCAAGCATTGAATCGCCTCGGAATCACCACGACATTGCTGCATCGTGGGGCAAGCATCCTGCCACGCGACGAACCCACGCTCGCTCACGCTCTCGCGACAACATTGCGCGCCGAAGGCGTGGATCTTCATCTCAACGCTGAGGCCACGCGGGTCACGTTCGATGAGTCGTCCAAAACCGTGCGCGCCACCATCAAAGGCATCAAGCACACCTTCACCGCCGACGCGATTCTTCTCGCCGTAGGTCGACGAGCGAACACCGACGGTCTCGGCCTCGAGGAGCTCGGCATCGACGTTGGCCCAACCGGAGTCCGCGTCGATAGTCGCGGCAGAACCAGCGTGAAAACCGTCTATGCCGCAGGCGACGTGGCGGCAGGCTTTCGCTTTACCCATTCGGCGGGTACCTACAGCGTTCGGGCAATACGCGACATGTTCTTCCCCGGCAAAGGCAGCGCCGACCTGCTCGTGCCATGGTGCACATTTACCGACCCCGAACTTGCCCACGCCGGCCTCACTATCGCCGAGGCCGAAACGGCATTTGGCAACGATGTCGACATTTGGAGACTCGACCTCATCCACAACGATCGTGCTCGAACAGACAGCGCCACCGAAGGCACCATCGTGGTGATCACCAGCAAGAGTCGAATCGTGGGAGCGCACATCTTGGCGCCCGCCGCAGGCGAGATGATCCACGAATTGGCGCTGGCCATCCGCCACGACATGAAAATCAGCGACATCGCCAGTCTCGTGCACATCTACCCCACCTATGCCACGAGCATTGGCCAAGTGGCCTCAGAGAGTTTGTACGAACGAGCGCAAAAACTGCGTTGGCTGGTTCGCCGCTAGCCAACCGTTAGCGTCAGCTGGGCGCGGGTTCTCCGCTGGCAGGTTCGAGGTCTTCAAACTTGTCGATATCGCGCAACGGTGGAAACACCACTGCGCACAGTCCGACAATGGCGATCGTTGCAATGCCACCGCCGATCACTGCAAACGGCAGCCCGAGGTACTGCGCCGCCATGCCGCTCTCGAATGCGCCGAGTTCGTTAGAGGCGCCAATGAACACATTCTCGACGGCGAACACGCGGCCCAACTTCTCGCCGGGGGTGACCAACGGAATCAGCGAGCCACGCACGAAGACACTCACCATGTCGGCACCGGCCAACGTAATCAGCGCAAGAAACGCCACCACATAGCTGTGCGTGAGGCCAAGCACAATCGTGGCCGCACCGAAAACACCCACGGCGAACAACAACATTCGACCGACGTAACGCCTCAATGGTCTGATCGACAAGAAGATCGCCATCGACGCTGCCCCCATACCGCCGGCGGCTCGAAGCCACCCGTAAGCAACATCGCCAACGTGCAAACGATCCTTCGCAATAACCGGAAGCAGCGCAACGGCTCCGCCAAACAACACTGCGAACAGATCGAGTGTGATGGCGCCCAACACAATGGGCGTGTGGCGAATGAAGCGGAGCCCTTCGACAGCACTACGTAGCGTGGGTTTGTCGTCGACAGTTGGGGCGATAGGCCCGCGCTTGAACCGCAAGCTGAGCAGCCAGACCAAGCCCACGAAGATCGCTGTGCTCACCACCGCGTAGGGCACCCATGTGTCGATTGAGTACAACCATCCCGACAGCGCCGGACCCACGATGATTGCCCCGGTCCACGTAGCGCTGAAGAGCGCAATCACACGCGGCAATGCTCCATCGGGAGCCACCATTTGCGGCAACGCGCGAATCGATGGATTGGTGAAGGCCCTGAACACTCCGAACGTGATCGCGATCGCGAAGAAGGGCCACACGGCTGTGGGGTTGCTCAGCGAATACAGCATCAGTCCAACCGCACATAAGAACTCGCCTGTAAGTCCGAGGCCAGCGATCTTCTTCCGGTTGAAACGATCGGCGAGCGAGCCAGTGAGCAACACCAAGACAGGAGCCGGCGCAAACTCGGCGAGGCCAAGCCACGCCAAGTCGATGGATCGACCGGTGATATCGAAGATCTGTTTACCCAATACAGCCGCCTGCAGCGCCACGCCAAGCGAGATCAACGTGTATGAGCCAAGCAGAATGCGCACATCGCGATCTGCAAGCACCTCACGACCCGAAGGAACAGAGGTCACACCAAGGGTCTCATTCACAGAATGACGACCCTACAGAAACTCGCTGTGCAATCCGGTCACCCGTTTGTGTTACACAAGCCGAATGACTTCTTTCGCCGACGAAACGCAATGGATGGACGCCACCGACCAAGCGGCGCTAGTAGCCCAGCGAGATGCAACTCCGCTTGAGTTGCTCGATGCCGCTATCGAACGAATCGAACGAATCGATCCCGCGCTGAACGCTGTAGTGATTCGTTGGTTCGAGCACGCTCGCGAGGTTGCAACAAGCGCCGACCTTCCCAATGGCCCCTTTCGAGGTGTTCCGTTTCTGCTGAAAGATCTTGGGGCCACCTACGCCGGCCAACGCATCAGCAACGGCAACGTTGCACTCAAGAACGCGAACACCATCTCGACCGTCGACACAACGCTGGTGTCGCGCTATCGCGCCGCCGGACTCGTCATCGCTGGCCGTACCAACAGTCCCGAGCTCGGCAGTGTTCCCGTCACCGAGCCATTGGCGTGGGGTCCAACGCGTAACCCGTGGGACACCTCACGCACACCCGGTGGATCCAGCGGAGGCTCAGCTGCAGCGGTGGCTGCAGGCATGGTTCCATTCGCTCACGCCAGCGACGGCGGAGGCTCTATTCGTATCCCCGCTTCGTGTTGTGGGCTCGTAGGCCTCAAGCCCAGCCAAGGTCGCATCACGTTTGGTCCCGGCCGCGACGAAAGCGGACTCGGCGTTGAGCATTGCGTCAGCCGCACGGTGCGAGACACAGCAGCGTTGCTCGATGCAACGCGAGGCCCCGGCATCGGCGACACCGTGATCGCTCCTACGCCAACCCGGCCGTACACCGACGAAGTTGGCGCCGACCCAGGTCGCCTGCGCATTGGCTTGCTCGATCATCACCCCCAAGGCGGCGCAGTCGATCAAGACTGCGTCGACGCTGCGCGCAACACCGCTGCCTTGCTCGAATCGCTTGGTCACCACGTAGAGCCGGCATGGCCCGCTGCTCTCGAGGACCGGTCGTTTGCATCGCAGTTCGGTGCGTTGTGGAGCACCAACATGGGCGTGTCGCTGAGCCGGTTCGAAGAAGCAGTTGGCCATCCACTCGGGGCCGACGAGTTCGAACTGATGAACCGAGCGCAAGCCGACTTCGCCAAGCTCTTTAGCTCCATCGACTATGCGCGCGCGTTGGCTGCAGTGGCGCAGTTCAGGCGTGCGGTGCAGGAATGGTGGACCCAAGGTTGGGACCTGTTGGTCACGCCCACAAACGCGCAAGTTCCGCTGCCCATCGGCACCATCGTGAACGACCCCAATCACCCAATGGCCCCACTCGCTCGAGCCGGTGCGTTCGTACCGTTCACTCCGGCCTGGAACACGTCGGGACAACCCGCAATCAGCGTGCCAATGCACTGGAGCGCCGAGGGTCTACCCGTTGGTGTGCAACTCGTTGCCGCTTATGGCCGCGAAGACGTATTGATTCGCGTGGCCAGCCAACTCGAACAGGCGCAGCCGTGGGCGCACCGTCGCCCGCCGGTGTGATCGCACGGCCCTAACGAGCCGTCCACCCGCCATCAACAATCAGCGACTGTCCGGTGATGAACGTGCTGGCCCTACTGGCAAGCAGCAGCAACGCACCATCAAGTTCATGCTCGTCGCCCATGCGCGGGATTGGAGAGTTGGTGGTGACAAAGCGCTGACTGCCAGGGTCGGTATCCATACCGGCGGTCATCTCGCTATCGAACCATCCGGGGCACAGCGCGTTCACACGCAAACCTTTGCGCGCCCACTGCAAAGCCAACTCGCGAGTGAGGTTCACGACGGCGCCCTTCGACGCGCAGTAGTGAGCCTGCTTGATGGGCGCTGAGCCAACGTGGCCAAGCATCGACGCAATGTTCACGATGCTGCCGTAGCCCTGCGCCACCATCGGCACCGATACCAACTTGCTGAGCTGCCACACGGCGGTGACATTCAGTTCCATCGCTGCGCGAAACGTATCGAGGCTTTCGTCTTCGATGGCGACCTTGTGCCCGATGCCAGCGTTGTTCACCAACACATGCACGGTGCCGAAACGATCGATGGTCTCGGCCACAAGACGCTCTCGGTCTTCGGGTTGCGACAAGTCGGCACTGACAGCGAGCGCATTGGGCATCTCGTCCACGAGGTCGCGCAAACGGTCAGCACGTCGAGCGGCAACCACAACGGTGGCGCCTGCAGCGTGCAACACCCGCGCGAAACGATGACCCAAACCCGACGACGCACCCGTGACAATCACGATTTGGTCATCGAGCCGGAAGAGCGACAAGGGGTCAAGGGCGGCAGTTGGTGTCGTAGACATGGCGCTCACATTACGAGCAGTGGCAACATGCCCCATGAGCGAATCCGAACTTCCCATGGTGATTCTTGTGCACGGTGCATGGCACGGCGCATGGTGCTGGTCAACCCTGCAGACCGAACTCGATGCTCGGGGCGTGCCATCGTTGGCCATCGACCTGCCCGGCCACGGCGTTTCGCTCGAACCATTCGGCGACCTGTTGGGCGATGCTGATCACGTCTCGCAAGTGCTCGCCAAGTTCCGACAGCCGATTGTGCTTGTGGGCCACTCCTACGGTGGCGCCGTGATCTCGCAGGCGGCGTGCGCCGCTGCCAACGTGAAGCACTTGGTGTACATGACCGCGTACGTGCCCGATGTGGGCGAAGGGATCCTGCCGATGTCGGCCAATATGCCCAAGGCTCGCACCTCGCTCGGACCAGCAATCATCTACGGCGACGATGGCTTGTGCACCATCAATCCAGACCTCGCCGCCGCCGCGTTCTACGGTCGCTGCAGCGCCAACTCGATCGCAGCCAACATTGCCCGTCTCTGTCCGCAACCCGTAGCCACCTTTGGTCAAGCGGTTACCGGTGCAGCGTGGAACACCATTGAGTCCACCTACATTCGCTGCACCGACGACGAAGCCATTCACATCTCGCACCAAGATCACATGGCCGTGCGGTGCACACACATCGAGACGCTCGACACCGACCACTCGCCGTTTGCCTCAATGCCTGCCGCTACCGCCGATATTCTCGAACGCATCGCGCGTGCATAACTACAAGACCACCAAGGAGCCGAGTTGAAAGTTCGCATCGGTTTCGGATTTGGTGCCCGCACCACACTCAACGACAACAGCTTCGGCGTGGTTGTCGATGCTCTCGAACGACTGCGCTTCGACAGCTTGTGGCTCAGTGATCGCATCGGCGGCGAGGTGCCCGATCCGCTGGTCGCAATGTCGTTCGCTGCCGGACGCACCAAGCGACTGAAGATCGGCACCAGCGTGATGGTGCTGCCCGGGCATAACCCAGTCATTCTCGCGAAGCAACTGGCCACCCTCGACCGCCTCTCGGGTGGCCGACTACTTCCCGGCTTTGGACTTGGCGCTGCCGACCCGCACGAACAACAGGCCTTCGGTGTCGAACGCAAAGAGCGCGCCAAGATTTTCGACGAGTCACTTGCCGTGATGCGCGCGTGTTGGAGCGAGGCCGAGGTCACGTTTCATGGCGAACGATTCCACTATGACAGCCTGCGAGTGTTGCCAAAGCCCAAGCAGAAACCACTCGAGGTATGGCTTGGTGGCATTGCCCCATCCGAACTGAAGCGAGTCGGTCGCCTCGCCGACGGCTGGTTGCCATCGTTCGTCACTCCTGCCGATGTCGCCGCCGCCCGGCCGATCATCGAGCAAGTTGCGCGTGAACACGATCGTGAGGTGCCAGACGACCACTTCGGTGCACTCATCCCGTATTCACATTCGCCGTTGCCCGACGCGCTCCTTGCCGGGCTTGCGGCGCGCCGGCCCGACCTCACTAACGTGGCCGAGCTTGTGCCTCAGGGGTGGGACCAACTGCTTGCCCATATCGATCGTTTCGTCGATGTGGGCACCACCAAGTTTGTGGTGCTACCAATCTCCGAGCCAGGCGGCGAAGACGCGTGGGTCGACGAACTCGAGGCCGCCGCAGCCGTGTTGTTACCGCGGCAAACCTGACACCGCTCAGCGGCCAAGCAGACTCAGGGCTTTACCGAGTTCCACGTTGCCTTGGCGCCGCTGTGACCAATCTTGATCACGGTGTAGATGGCCCCAGCCGAAACCAGTAGCGAGAACACGACGACCACAATCGATGTGGCCTTCACAGGAAGGTTCAATGGCTTGCCGCGGCGACGCATCACTTCGACAAGCGCCAAGAAGGCAGCGGCGAGCAACACACCAAACGCCCACGGCAACAGGTCCTCACCCATTCGGGCGTGATCGACCACCAGCTGGGTTCGCTTCACCGATTCCAACAACGATTCACCGCTGCCTTGGGCAACTCCGACCGAGCCTGTAGCGACGAACGCCACGATCGCAACAAGGATCGAATACTTCGGACGAAGCGACGGCAAGAGAGCGACGAGCAACAGCCCGATAACCGCCAATGGCAGGAGCACAACAGCGGCATGAACGAGTATCGGATGCGCGGGCAAGCCGAACAGTTGATTGATTTCCATGCGGCAGTCTCGCAGAGATGCCACAGTTGCCGTATGCATTCTGATCTCATGATCACTCCGCTCATGTTTGAGCTGCGACGACTCCGTATGCCACTGGTGCGTCCCTTCCGAACCAGCTTTGGCACCGAGTCAGTTCGCGAAGTGATGGTCATCCGCGTTGTCACTGATCAGGGTGAGGGTTGGGGCGAATCATCCATCGAATCCGAGCCGCTGTATCTCAGCGAATTTCACAACGCCGCGGACTATGTGTTCGTTGAGCATCTGATTCCGCGTCTGTTCGCCGCTGCTCCCTTTCACGTTCAGGATGTGGCAGCGATCCTCGCTCCGGTAAAGGGCCATCGCATGGCGAAAGCAGCGCTTGAGATGGCGCTGCTCGACGCACAACTTCGCGCCGAAGGGCGGTCGTTTCAGCGCTATCTCGGGGCCACGCGCACGGCGGTGACCGTCGGAGTTTCGGTGGGCATCACCGACACCATCGACGAACTTGTTCATGTCGTTTCCGATTACGTGGCCGAGGGCTACTCACGCGTCAAACTCAAGATAGAACCCGGCTTCGATATCGAGCCGGTTCGCCGCGTACGCGAAGCGAACCCTGACCTCATGTTGCAGGTCGATGCGAACACCGCCTACAACAGCGACGACATCGACCATCTCGCTCGCCTTGATCCGTTCAACCTGTTGCTCATCGAGCAACCATTCGGGGAAGACGATCTCGTTGGCCATGCCCACCTTCGAAGCCGCGTGAGCACCCCCATCTGTCTCGACGAAGCGATCGGATCAATCGACCATGTGCGTTCGGCCATCGCACTCAACGCCGTCGACATTGTGAACATCAAACCAGCCCGAGTGGGTGGCTACTGCGCCGCCGTCGCCATTCACGATCTCTGCGTCGAGGCAGGCATTCCGGTGTGGTGCGGTGGAATGTTGGAAACCGGCATCGGCCGAGCCGCAAACCTTGCGCTTGCGTCATTACCCGGGTTCACGCTGCCCGGCGACATCTCGGCCACAAAGCGGTATTGGCACCGCGACATCACGGCGCCCTTTCATCTCACCAACGGTCAAATCGCCGTACCCACCGGAAACGGCTATGGGGTCACGGTCGACACCGAGTTTGTCGACGAGATCACCTTCGAGCGTCGCGAAGTCACCCGGCACAGCTGACCCAGTTAATTTTTCGTTCACCCAAATAGGCCGCTTGGAGCATGTCTCCTAAGGTCGTCGCATGGCTCACGGTGACGCTTCAACAAGCGATCGCCACCGTCTTACCCTCCGTTCGCATCACTCGCCGGCACTGGCCACCACGATCACCATCCAGTGCACGCTCACCGATGGTGACCGCCAGCGTTTGCAGTCGGTGCTGTGCGATCCGCTGCTCGAATCGAGCTCATGGGACGCCCCAATCGGCCCATTGCAACTCGATATCGGCCTCATCCCCGGCGTCACCGATACCGCGGCAGAACAGGTCATTCACGCCGCGTCGCTCCTGGGTATTCACGTCACCGATGCCGCCGTTGGCCGTCTCATTGATCTCAACCAAGCGCTCAGCGACCGTGAGATCCGCAGCCATTACACCAACGCGGTCATCGAGCGGTGGGCTACTGGAATAAACGTCGAGCCCGGCTACGCAGTGCGCGAGACAACCGTGCCGCCTACCGAACTGGTCGACCTTGCGCTCGACGACCAGGCCCTCGGCCGACTCAGCTCACAGCGCGGGCTCGCGCTCGATCTCGCCGAACTGCATGTGATCCGCGACCACTTCAACGCGGCGAACCGCTTGCCAACCGACGCCGAACTCGAAACGCTCGCCCAAACCTGGAGCGAGCACTGCGCTCACAAGAGTTTCCGCGCCGACATCGTGCTACCCGATGGCACGGTTCTCGAGCCGTTACTCGATCAACTTCGACGCTCAACCAACGAGATCGATGCCAGCTTTGTGGTGTCGGCGTTCGATGGCAACGCAGGCATCGTGCAGTTCACGCCTGCCCGCACCTACGCGCTGAAGTGCGAGACCCATAATCACCCATCGGCTATCGAGCCATTCGGTGGCTCTAACACTGGCGTAGGCGGGGTCATTCGAGACATCCTCGGCGCGGCGCACCAACCCATTGCGTGCACCGACATTCTCTGTTTCGGTCCGGCCAATACTCCCCTCGACCAACTGCCCGATGGCGTGCTCAGCCCCACGCGCATCATCGAAGGCGTTGTGGCTGGCATTGCCGACTACGGCAACAAAATCGGCTTACCAACGGTTGCCGGCGGCGTGTTGTTCGATCCCGCGTACGTATCGAACCCGTTGGTGTTTGCCGGATGCATCGGCGTAGCGCCGTCGCCACGACCCGCGCTCACCGGTCCGCATCCGGGCGATCGAGTCATTCTGCTCGGTGGACGCACCGGACGCGACGGAATTCGCGGCGCCACGTTTTCCTCGATGGAGATGGACGCAACGACGGGCGATGTCGCTGGCGCGAGCGTGCAGATTGGCGATCCCATCACCGAGAAACTCGTCAGCGATCTCCTTGCCGATGCATGGCATCTGTACACCGCGATCACCGACTGCGGCGCTGGCGGATTGTCGTCTGCAATTGGTGAGCTTGGCGATGGCGTTGGCGCCGATGTCGAGCTCAACTTGGTACCGCTCAAATATGCCGGCCTCGCGCCGTGGGAGATCTGGCTCAGCGAGGCGCAAGAACGCATGGTCGTTGCTGTCGCTCCACAGCAACTCGCTGAACTCGCTGCGTTGGCGCACCACCATGGTGTTGAGCTCAGCGACCTCGGCTCGTTCACCGGCAACTCGCAGCTCGTGGTGCGCCACAACGGCGAGGCCATCGTCGATCTGCCCACCAAGTTCTTGCACAAGGGTCGGCCGCGTCGGCGCCTGCAGGCAACCCTGCCACAACCACAGCGGATCGAATCGGTGCCGCAATGCGATGACCTCGCTGGCGCGTTACTCGCCCTGCTGGCCCACCCAAACATCTCCAGCAAAGCAGCTGTCATCCGCCGCTTCGACCACGAGGTACTTGGCTCTACGGTCATTCGCCCGCTCACCGGCGCCTGCAACGACGGCCCTGCCGACGGCGTGGTGCTGGCTGGACCATCCGATACCGATGGCATCGCGATCGGTATCGGTGTCAACCCATGGTTCGGTCTCAGCGATCCCGAGCACATGGCCTGGGCCGTGGTCGACGAAGCCATTCGCAATGTCGTCGTTGCCGGTGGCGACCCCGGCGCAATCGCCTTGATGGACAACTTCTCGTGGGGTAACCCAACCCGCGCCACCACCTTTGGCGATCTTGTTGTCACCGTTCGCGGATGCTGCGACGCAGCACGCGCATACGGCGCTCCATTTGTGTCGGGCAAAGACTCGCTCAACAACGAATACCTTGCAGCCGACGGCAAGCGCCATGCCATTCCTCCAACACTCGTCATCACCGCTGTGGCCCCCGTAGCCGACGCAAACGCTGTGGTCACCCCCGACCTAAAAGGCATCGGCAACTCGCTGGTGCTGCTCGGCACCACACGCTCCGAATTCGGCGGCAGCCACCTGTCGATGGTCATCGGCGATCACCAGTCACGCGCAGTGCCCGCACGGCAAACGGCTTCACCCGCGCTCTACAAAGCACTGCATCGCTGCATCGTCGACGGCCTGGTCTTGTCAGCGCACGACTGCAGCGAGGGTGGCGTCGCCGTTGCGGTTGCCGAGATGGCCATCGCAGGCCGCCTCGGCGCCAGCATCAGCCCTTCGACAATTCATCACGACATCGTCTCCGCGCTGTTCAGCGAAAGCACCGGCCGCATCGTGTGCGAAATCGAACCCGGCAACGTGTCCCGGTTTGTCGAAGCAATCAACGTTGCCTGCGACACAACTCTTGCCGAGGTCATCGGCAGCGTCTCGGCTGACCACCTCGTGCAATTCGGAGCTCAACTCAACCTCACCGTGCAACAACTGGTTCACGCGTTCAACGGAACCACGGAATGAACATGGCCACCAACCGTCCACGCTCGCTTGTGGTGCGCGCTCCCGGCACCAACCGCGATAGCGACGCAGTGTTCGCTCTCGAGCAAGCCGGAGCCGATGCGCAGGTTGTGCTGCTCAGCGAAATCCTCGAATCACCTTCACTGCTTCATCACGCACAGATGCTGTTGCTGCCCGGCGGCTTCTCATTTGCCGACGCACTCGGCGCTGGCCGACTCTTTGCGCTCGAACTGTCCACCCGCCTCACCGCCGAGCTCACCGCATTCGTTGCTGCCGGCAAGCCGGTTATCGGTATCTGCAACGGGTTCCAGGCACTCATCCGCACCGGGCTTCTTCCAGGCGCGAACCTCAAGGCCGCACTCGGCCCCAACGATCATGGTCGCTTCACCTGCGAGTGGGTGCAACTGCAACCCATGTCGCAACGTTGCATCTGGACAGCCGATCTTGATACCGACATCCACTGCCCCATCGCTCACGGCGAAGGTCGCTTTGTGTGCGACGACACCACGTTGGCCGCGCTGCGCTCAAACGATCAGATCGCATTGCGTTACTCAAGTCCCAACCCCAACGGTTCAGTTGCCGACATCGCTGGCATCTGCGACGCCACCGGCCTCGTGCTTGGGCTGATGCCTCACCCCGAAGATCACATCGTTCAGCGGCAACACCCACAGTTCGTCCGCGGTCATCGCGGCGGCATAGCGCTCGATTTGTTTCAGGCCGGCGTACGACACGCGAGTCAACTCTGATGAACTCCCCACTGCCCGCGCCGTTCACCGACATCGATCTCGATCTCACCGACCGCCGCGTAGGCAAGGTGCGCATCTCGTATGCATTGCCCGACCACGAGCGACTCTTCATCACCACTGATCGCCTCTCGGCGTTCGACCGCGTGGTCGCCGCTGTTCCCTATAAAGGTCAGGTACTCAACGAGCTCGCTGCATGGTGGTTCGCGAACACGGCCGACATCATTCCCAACCATGTGTTGGGCGTTCCCGATCCCAACGCCACCATCGGCGTCGAGGCATCGCCCCTACCGATCGAAGTAGTTGTTCGCGGCCACATCACCGGCGTCACGTCTACAGCGCTGTGGCATCGCTACAACCAAGGCGAGCGCACCATCTACGGCTACCGATTCCCCGATGGTCTGCGCCAGCATCAGCAACTCGCCACGCCACTCATCACGCCCACTACAAAGGCACACGCTGGCGCTCACGACGAACCCATCTCATGTGCCGAGGTCGTGAGCGACGCTCACGTATCAGCCGAAATCTGGGCCCAGGTCGAGGCCGCTGCTCTCAGCCTGTTTAAACGTGGCCAACAGATTGCTGCAAACGCCGGACTCATCCTCGCCGACACCAAGTACGAGTTCGGAATCAACCCCGACGGCACGCTCATCCTCATCGACGAGATGCATACCCCCGACTCGTCAAGGCTGTGGGTTGCAGCAACCTACGACGAGCGTTTGGCACGCAACGAAGACCCCGAGAGCCTCGACAAAGAACCAATTCGCCGAGCCCTCATTGCTGCCGGCTACGACGGCAACGGCCCGTCGCCCGACCTCGGCCCCGAAGTGAGCGCCGAAACAAGCGCTCGCTACATCAACGCTTTCGAACGGCTCACATGCCGTCCGTTTCAACCGGGTAGCTACCCCGTCGAGCCACGGCTCAATGAGGCGCTTCACCGAGCAGGAGTCCTATGAACAACGTGACCAACAGCCTCGACATCGAGATCGGCGCCGGTTCGCCCAACGCCGGTTCCCTCGACGACGACTCACCCAAAGACGAATGTGGTGTCCTCGGCATCTCCACGCCTCACGGCGAGGGCGTTGCGCAACTCGCGTTCTTTGGATTGTTCGCTCTGCAGCACCGCGGCCAAGAAGCAGCAGGCATTGCTGTGAGCGACGGACAACGCGCTCGCGTTCACAAAGATGCTGGCTTGGTTTCCACCGTGTTCACCCCCGAGGCTCTTGCCCCACTCGCCGGCTACCACGCCATTGGCCACACCCGCTACAGCACCACTGGCAGCTCGAGCCTGCGCAACATTCAGCCGTTCTTGGTCGAGACAATGCACGGCACGCTCGCAGTTGCGCATAACGGCAACCTCGTCAACGCCGGCGACCTTCGCGACGAACTCTTGGGGCGAGGATTCGGACTCACCGCCACCAGCGACACCGAAGTCTTCACGCTCATGCTCGCCGCAGCGGGCGGTCGCACGTGGGAAGAACGTATCGAGCGCACGATGCCCGCATGGAAGGGCGCTTACTCGATGGTCATCTTGGCCAACGATCGCGTGCTTGCGGTTCGCGATCCGTGGGGATTCCGGCCGCTGTCGGTTGGTCGCCTACCCCGTGGCGGCTTCGCAGTTGCCTCCGAGACATGCGCGCTCACCACGTTGGGTTGCGTCGAGATCAGCGAAGTGCAGCCCGGCGAAATCGTCACCCTGATGGGCGCCGAGATGCACCGCCGCCAAGCAGTTGCCCCCGCCGTGAAGAGCGCCCTGTGTTCGTTTGAGTTTGTCTACTTCAGCCGTCCCGATAGCGAATGGGACGACCGCAACGTGCACCAAGTTCGCCAACGTCTGGGCGAAGAACTCGCCGACGAATGGGGTGCCGAAGCCGATGTGGTGGTGCCCGTTCCCGACTCGTCGATCCCGGCCGCCATTGGTTACTCACGGCGCAGCGGCATTCCCTACAACGACGGCCTCATCAAGAACCGCTACATCGGACGCACGTTCATCGAGCCAACGCAGGCAATGCGCGAGCGCGGTGTCGCCATGAAATTCAATGCACTTGGCGCCAACTTGGCGGGGCAGCGCGTTGTGCTCATCGACGACTCGCTCGTTCGTGGCACCACCGCCGGGCCACTCGTTGCGCTGCTTCGCGAGGCTGGCGCCAGCGAGGTACACATGCGCATCACATGTCCGCCCATCACGCACGCTTGCCACTTCGGTGTCGACATGGGCCACGAAGACGAACTCATCGCTGCCAAACGAACGGTCGAGGAGATACGCGCTCACATCGGCGCCGACTCATTGGCCTTCTTGTCGCTCGACCGCATGATGCGAGCCATCGACCGTGACTCGGGTTATTGCAACGCCTGCTTCACCGGCAGCTACCCAATCAACATCGGCGAGACCCGCGGCAAGCTCAAGTTCGAAGGCGTGCTTGCGTGAGCCGATCTTCGGTTGCACCTCTCGACATTCTCATTGTTGGCGGCGGGACCCGCGAGCACACGCTCGCTTGGGCGGTTCACCGCTCGTCGTTGTGCGCCAAGTTGTTCGTTGCCCCCGGCAACGACTCCACTCCTGGCGAGCGCGTGGATATTGCAGCGCACGATGTTGATGCGCTCACGGCATTTGCTGTCGAGCGCAACATCGCACTCGTCATCATCGGCCCCGAAGTTGCCTTGGCGGCTGGCCTCGCCGACAAACTGGCGGCCGCAGGCATCGATGTGTTCGGCCCATCGCGTGCCGCTGCACAGCTCGAGTGGTCGAAATCGTTCACCCGACAAGTCGCCTCTATCTTGCAGTTGCCGTCGCCGGCGTGGGCAGCATTCGAGTCGCACGCCGAACTCCCCGCGGCAATCAGCTGGTGGCGCTCTCTCGGCGACAAGATTGTCGTCAAGCAAGCCGGCCTCGCTGGCGGCAAAGGCGTGGTGGTGCCACTCGACGACGAAACGTGCGAGGCCACCATTCGTTCGTTCTTCACCACCGGCCCGGTGGTGCTTGAGCAACGGCTACGCGGCCCCGAATGTTCGTTGCTCGCCTTCTGCGATGGCTTCACCGCTCGCCCGCTGCCCTTCGCCCAAGACCACAAGCGCCTCGGCGAAGGCGACACCGGACCCAACACCGGCGGCATGGGCGCATTCGCACCAGCCCCCGTGCCATACGACCTCAACGCACTCACGGCACAGTT
Source organism: Actinomycetota bacterium (assembly GCA_037139095.1). GTDB lineage: Bacteria > Actinomycetota > Acidimicrobiia > Acidimicrobiales > Ilumatobacteraceae > WLMZ01. The sequence continues at coordinate 5,402 of JBAXHD010000005.1, read as the reverse complement.
CATCCAGCCCGTCGTCGACCACATGCGCGCCAACGGCACGCCGTTCGTCGGCATGCTCTACGCCGGTTTGATGCTCACTGCCGACGGACCAAAGCTGCTCGAGTTCAACTGTCGCTTCGGCGACCCTGAGGCCCAAGTTCTCATCCCGCTCATCGAGACCGATCTTGTCGAGATCATGCTTGCGTGTTGCAGCGGCCAACTCGCCGCAACGCCAATCGCTATTCGCGATGCAGCGGCCCTCGGCGTTGTCATCGCTGCCCCTAACTACCCATCAAGTGGCCCAGCGCTGGGCGCGCTGAGGGGCGACGTTTACGACACCGACCAGCAGCTGCTGTTTCGCGGAAACGCGGGCGGGCGCGAATACACCGCCGTCGGTATTGCCCCCACGCTCGCCCAAGCCCGTACCGCCGCCTACGACCTTGCCGACATCGTTGCGCCCGCTGGCAGTCGCTATCGCCGAGACATCGGCTGGCGCGCTCACGGCGCAACGCTGTCGTCATACGCCGCCGCCGGCGTCGACATCGACGAAGGCACCCGCGCCGTCGATCAGCTCAAAGACAGCGTCGAAAAGACACACACCAACTCGGTGCTCGGCGGCATCGGAGCCTTCGGCGGCACGTTCGATCTCAGCGAGATCATGGGTATGCAGCATCCGGTGCTGGTGGCGTCCACCGATGGTGTCGGCACCAAGGTCGAGCTGGCAGCACGCGCTGGCCGTTACGACGTGCCCGGCCAAGACATCGTGAACCACTGCATCAACGACGTGCTCGTGCAGGGAGCACGTCCGTTGTTCTTCCTCGACTACTTTGCGTCGTCCGTTATTCGAGCCGAACAAGTAGCTGCAGTGGTCAACGGCATGTCCGTCGCTTGCGCAGCGTCTGGCTGCGTGCTGCTTGGCGGCGAAACCGCCGAGATGCCTGGCGTGTACATGCCCGGTGCCTTCGACGTGGCCGGCACACTCGTTGGTGTCGTCGAGCGCGATCGCCTACTGCCGTTGTCCACCATCGCTCCCGGCGATGTGCTGTTAGGCATGGGCTCGAGCGGCCCGCACACCAACGGATACTCGCTGCTGCGCAAGCTCTTCGACTGGTTGCCCCTCGACGCACAGCCCGAACCGCTCGACCGTCCCATCGGCGATGCCTTGCTGGTTCCACATCGCAGCTACCTCAACTCACTGCGAGCAGCCCTCGAAGATCACGGGCTCATCAAGGGCCTCGCGCACATCACCGGTGGCGGCCTCATCGACAACGTGCCGCGCATCTTGCCATCGCACTGCGATGCCGCTATCACGCTTGGCTCATGGCCGATGCCACCTCTGTTTCAGCTCGTCTCCGAGGTAGCAACCGGACTCGGCACCGACGAGCTGTACCGCACACTCAACATGGGTGTCGGCATGGTCATCGTGGTCGATGCTGCTCGCGTCGCCGAACTTCAGGCCGCCATTCCAGAGCCCACCTACATCATCGGCTCAATCGTCGCGGGTACCAAGCGGGTGCAGCTCGGGTGACCGCGCGCATCGTGGTGCTGGCGTCGGGCAACGGCAGTAATCTCCAGGCTCTGCTCGACGCATCGGCTGATGGTCGGCTCAACGTAAACATCGTTGCCGTTGTCTCCAACAACGCCGATGCATTCGCCCACACCCGTGCCGCTCGCAGTGGCGTGCCATCGTTATCGATCACCAAGCTTGCTGGCGAAACCCGCGAGCAATACGACACTCGCCTCGCCGACGCCGTGGTTGCGTTTCACCCGCACTTCGTAGTGCTTGCCGGATGGATGCGAATCCTCACCATGTCGTTTTTGTCGGCATTCCCGCACCAAGTGATCAACCTGCATCCAGCGTTGCCCGGCGAGTTCCCCGGCACTCATGCCATCCAGCGCGCCCACGCCGAGCACCAGCAATCAGGCTTGGCTCGCACGGGCGTGATGGTGCATTACGTTCCTGACGAACGTGTCGATGAGGGCGATGTCATCGCCAGTGTCGAGGTGCCAATCACCCCTCTCGATTCGCTCGAAACGCTCGAGGCTCGCGTTCACGAAGCCGAACACGTGCTGTTAGTGCAAGCGATGCAACAGCTCGCGCACGAGCACGAGCCCAACGCTTCGACGAAACCGAATCAATAACTGCGGGGCAACCCCAGCACATGCTGGGCAATGAAGTTGCATGTCATCTCTTGGCTCACCGGCGCAAGCCGCTGCAACCGAGCCTCACGCCAGTAGCGCTCAACGTGGTACTCGGTGGCATAGCCGAGGCCGCCCAAGGTTTGCACTGCCTGATCGGCTGCAAAGTAACTGGCTTCGGCCGCCAGATACTTGGCCGTATTGGCCTCTTCGGCACAACTGAGCCCGTTGTCGTAGCGCCACGCAGCGAGCCTCATCATTTGGTACGCCGCACCAAGCTCCATATGCGCTTTCGCCAAGGGATGGGCGATGGCCTGATTTGCCCCAATGGGTCGGTCGAACACGATGCGCTCATTTGCGTACTGCACGGCTCGTCGCACTGCTACCTCGCCGATGCCGCAAGCCATCGCCGACAGCAAGATGCGCTCAGGGTTGATGCCATGCAAGATGTGCTGGAACCCGCTGCCGCGCTCGCCCACGAGTCGCCAACCCTCTACCGGTAACTCGTCGTAGGCAACTTCGCATGAGGCCACCGCGTTGCGGCCGGCCTTCGGGATCGGACGAATGTCTACATACTTCGGATCAAGGTCGGCCAAGAACAAACTCAATCCATTGAGCCGATTCGTGTCGTCGTGATCGGTGCGAACCAAGAGCAGCACGACCTCTGACTCAAGCGCCTTCGATGTCCAGATCTTGCGGCCGCTGATGATCCATCCGCCCGCGCCATCTTCAACAGCGCGAGTCGTGATGCGCCCGGTGTCGGTGCCAGCGTCGGGTTCGGTAACACCAAACGCCACATGCAGATCACCCGACGCGGCTCGCGGCAAGAAGGTGTTCTTGAGCCGCTCGTTGCCGAACTTCACCACCGGATTCAGCCCGAACATCGTGAGGTGCAGCGCACTGGAACCGTTCATCGCAGCACCCGACGCGGCAACGCGGTTCAACACCAACGCTGCTTCGGTGATGCCGCGGCCTCCACCGCCGTATTCCTCGGGGATAGCAATGCCAACCCAGCCCCCCTCAGCCATCACACGATAAAACTCCCAAGGGAAACGGTGCTCGATATCGCATTCAGACCAGTACTGGTCGTCGAACGCAGCGCATGTCGAATCGACGGCCTCGATGATTGCCAGATGATCTTCGTCGGGAGCGAAATCCATGCCCCAATCTGTCATGTCCACGCGTTGAGCCCGCAACTCGCAGGCATCAGCCAACGCCTCAGCAACTAGCCAGCAGCCCGACCCGAACGACGCGACGACACGAACTTGTCTGTCGCTGGCGAGGCGATGCTTGCCTGCCACAGTGGCTGCACTTCGTGCCACACCCGCGCCGCAATTTCGTCGGGATGACCACTGCCATCCACGCGGCGCAACAACGACCGACTGGCGAGCAAGTCGAGCACTGGCGCAGTCTCGTTCTCGTACAGCGCGAGGCGCTGGCGAACTACTGCGGCGGTGTCATCGACGCGACCTCGGCTCGCGAGACGACTCATCGCCAACTCCGGAGGTACGAGCAACTCGACTGCGAGGTTCGGTGCTAAGCAGCTGTGCCCCAAGAGCGTCGAGGCCTGATCCACCGTTCGCGGAAACCCATCGAGCACATATCCCCCAGCATCGACGCACCCCTCAACGATTGCCACCATCAACAACGTGGGTATGAGCCCACCCGAGTTCACCACGCGAGCAACCGCCCGTCCGAGCGCAGTAGATGATGCAATGTGCCGCCGCAAGAGATCGCCCGTCGAAAGGTATTGCACCTCAAGACGCTCGGCCAATCGTTTGCCTTGCGTACCTTTACCCGATCCGGGTCGGCTCACAAACACAACACGCGGCTCTTGGCCACTCACGCTTTGTTGGGCAACCGCTTCATTGCCTGCGGTCACTCCGCTGCTGGCCTGGCCCTGAACGATCATCATCACACCCTCAATCAGATAGAGACCTGTTTCGGGTGGCTGCTGTCTGAACCACTTGATGACACCATAAGGGATTCGGCAAATAGAGACAAGGTATTTCGGCACAAGATTCTGGCCCAAAGGCCCTGACCAGACTGCCTGCAACAGAACTACGGTCATTGGCGTCGGACCACTAGATCAGTTTCGAAAGACGAGGCTTCATGCCACAAGTGAGCCACGCCCTCGCCCAATCCTTCATCGCGCTCAGTAGCCCACTGGACCAAGACGACAACCTTGACAGAGCCCTCGTGCGAATTGCCCAAGCCGCTTGCGCTGCTCCTGTCGGCCACGACGAAGCAGCCGTCACCTTGGCTCTCAAGGGCAAGCCAGAGGTGGTTGTGGTGCAAGGCCCAGCGTCGTTCGCTCTTGAGCAAGCCCAACTCGCCTCGCAAGCTGGCCCAGCGCTCGATGCCCTGCGCAACCGCCGCGTCACGTTCGTCGACCCGATCTCATCAACGACTCAACGATGGCCCGAGTTCGCCGCTGCAGCGGTTGAGCATGACGTGACCCACTCCCTTTCATTGCCGTTGATCTGCGACAACTCGTTGTTCGGCTCGCTCACGATTTACGGAATGGATTCGGAGCATTTCGATCGCAGCGACCTCGATCGAGTGCAGCGATTTTCGCAATATGTGGCCACTGCGATCGGCAACGCCCAGACGTATTGGAGGTCGGTCGAGATCAGCAAGAACCTCTCGGTCGCCCTAGAGACACGCGATGTGATCGGACAGGCAAAAGGCATCCTGATGGCAACGAGCGCGATCAACGCCGATCAAGCGTTTGCAATGTTGCGCGATGCGTCTCAGCATCTGAACCGAAAGCTGCGCGACATCGCCGTAGAAGTGACGCTCACCGGTCGGTTGCCCCGAGACCCAGAGCAACACGACAAAGCGCTGTAAGCGCCATGGCAGCCCCAACGGGATTCGAACCCGTGCCGCTACCTTTGAAGGGTGCGTATACAGGACTTTTACGCTTTGTCCCGCCAGCATCGGCGTCCGGGGACGAGCACACTCAACACAACGGTCCCCTTTCGGGCACCCACAGCCTGAGACCGCCGCCCCCGCCCCCTCGGAGGTATAGGGTCAGCCCATGCGTGCCAAACGATCCGCTCCGGCACCGGTGATCACGGAGTTACCCGAGATCGGCGTCACCGTGATCTCGAAGTGGCTCTACAACTGCTACGTCATCCACGACGGCGGCAACGGACAACCGTTCGTGGTCGACCTGGGTATGCCATCGCAGCTCCCGTTCGTGGCGGACGTGTTGTCAGGCCGGGGGTCGGACTTGTCCGAGCTCGGGGCGGCAGTGGCCACCCACGGACACGCAGACCACG